>NZ_JBEYUP010000020.1:0-111491 GCF_040643575.1 Streptomyces sp. NPDC047108 | reverse complement strand
CCTGACGCCCGTCCTCGCGGGCGTCAGGGCGAGCAGCCGGGTCCGCGGGGTCGCGGCGACCAGCAGCCAGAAGCCCGTAGCGGCCATCCCACCAGGCGGTGGGGCCCCTTCTCGCGATACGGGCGCGAGAGCGGTGCGGTCAGCGCGAGCGCTTGGCCAGCCGCTCCACGTCGAGCAGGATCACGGCCCGCGCCTCCAGGCGCAGCCAACCGCGGCCCGCGAAGTCCGCGAGCGCCTTGTTGACCGTCTCGCGGGAGGCGCCGACGAGTTGTGCCAGCTCCTCCTGGGTCAGGTCGTGGACGACGTGGATGCCTTCCTCCGACTGCACGCCGAAGCGGCGGGAGAGGTCGAGCAGGGCCTTCGCGACGCGGCCGGGCACGTCGGAGAAGACCAGGTCGGACATCGAGTCGTTGGTCCGGCGCAGACGGCGTGCCACGGCGCGAAGGAGCGCGGTGGCCACCTCGGGCCGTGCGTTCAGCCACGGCTGGAGGTCGCCGTGGCCCAGGCCGAGCAGCTTCACCTCGGTGAGCGCGCTGGCCGTGGCCGTACGGGGGCCGGGGTCGAAGAGGGAGAGCTCGCCGATGAGCTCACCAGGGCCGAGGACCGCGAGCATGTTCTCGCGGCCGTCGGGGGAGGTGCGGTGAAGCTTGACCTTGCCCTCGGTGACCACATACAGGCGGTCGCCCGGGTCACCTTCGTGGAACAAGGCGTCGCCGCGGGCCAGGGTGGCCTCGCTCATCGAGGCGCGCAGCTCAGCGGCCTGCTCTTCATCGAGCGCCGCGAACAGCGGGGCGCGCCGCAGAACGTCGTCCACGAGATCTCTCCTTGTCGACATGCACAGGGGACCGTCGTCCCCATGATGCCGGACGGTAAAACTGTGTGATCAAACACAAGTGTGGCGCATGCCCTGCGGAAGCCATACGGCAGGGGTCCGATCGGGGTGCGGATTTCCGGCGGCCAGGCCGTTTGTCGGTGCCGGGCCTTACGCTGGCCGGGTGTCCAATACGCCGGTGAGAGCACAGGGCAAGGGGGCCGTACGGGTGAGCGCGTCGCGGAATTCCGCTGTGGGCGAACACGAGCCTGCCAAGGGAAGAAAAGTAGCGAAAAGCGCAAAACCCAAACCGGAGTCCCGGCTCGCGCTCGTCCGGAGGGCGCGCAGAATCAATCGCGAGCTGGCGGATCTCTACCCCTACGCCCACCCCGAGCTGGATTTCGAGAACCCTTTCCAGCTCCTGGTCGCGACCGTCCTCTCCGCCCAGACCACCGACCTCCGGGTCAATCAGACGACCCCGGACCTTTTCGCCGTCTATCCGGCCCCCGAGGACATGGCGGCGGCGAATCCGGAGGAGCTGGAGCAGATCATCCGGCCCACCGGCTTCTTCCGCGCCAAGGCGAAGTCGCTGATCGGCCTCTCCACGGCCCTGCGGGACAACTTCGGCGGTGAGGTGCCGGGGCGCCTGGAGGACCTGGTCACGCTGCCCGGTGTGGGCCGCAAGACGGCGAACGTGGTGCTGGGCAATGCCTTCGGTGTCCCCGGCCTGACCGTGGACACCCACTTCGGCCGGCTCGTCCGCCGCTGGAAGTGGACCGAGCAGGAGGACCCGGACAAGGTCGAGGCCGAGATCGCCGCGCTCTTCCCGAAGAGCGACTGGACGATGCTGTCGCACCGGATCATCTTCCACGGCCGCCGCGTCTGCCACTCCCGCAAACCCGCCTGCGGCGCGTGCCCCATCGCGCCGCTCTGCCCCGCGTACGGCGAAGGCGAGACCGACCCGGAGAAGGCGAGGAAACTGCTGAAGTACGAGCTGGGCGGCGCCCCCGGGCAGCGGCTGAAGCCCCCGTCCGACTACCCGGGCAAGCCCGCCCTGCCGCTGGGGGCCGCATGAGCCGTCCCCAGGAGACCTTCGGGGCGTCCGCCGGGCTCTCCGGAGCCTTCGGCGGCGAGATCACCGTCAGCACCGAGGGGCTGCCCACCTGGCTGGACCCGGTCGTACGCGCCGCCGAGACCGTGGAGCCGGAACAGCTCAGCCGTTTTCTGCCGCCCGACTCCGGAGGCCGCGCCTCCGCCGTCCTGATCCTCTTCGGCGACGGCGGGCCGGGCGCAGGCGCCGCGACCGGCGGGCCGGGCACGGGCACGACCGCCGCGACCGGCGGGGCGGACCAGGGCACGACCGCCGCGACCGCCGCGACCGGCGGGCCGGACCAGGCCGCCGGGGCCGCGAACGGCCACCGCCCCGAGTTGCTCCTCATGGAGCGTGCCGGGACCCTCCGCTCCCACGCGGGCCAGCCGTCCTTCCCCGGCGGCGCCCTCGATCCGGAGGACGGCGATCCGCGGACCGTCGGACCGCTGCGCGCGGCGCTCCGCGAGGCATGGGAGGAGACCGGCCTCGACCCCTCGGGCGTCCAGATATTCGGCGTCCTGCCGCAGCTCTACATCCCGGTGAGCGGCTTCGTCGTGACCCCGGTCCTCGGCTGGTGGCGCGCGCCGTCGCCGGTCTCTCCGGTCGATCCGGCCGAAACGGCCCGGGTGTTCACCGTGCCAGTGGCGGAACTCACGGACCCGGCCAACCGCGCGGTCACCACGCACCCGAGTGGCCACAAGGGCCCCGCGTTCCTCGTCCGCGATGCCCTGGTCTGGGGTTTCACGGCCGGTGTGATCGACCGCCTGCTCCACTACTCCGGCTGGGAACGCCCCTGGGACCGCACCAAGCACGTCCCGCTCGACTGGAGCGCATGAGACGGTATCTCGGTGAACGTGCTGGACATCCTTCTGTTGCTCGCCGCCGTGTGGTTCGCCATTGTCGGTTACCGGCAAGGCTTCGTGGTCGGCATCCTGTCCGTGATCGGCTTCATCGGCGGCGGTCTGGTCGCCGTCTACCTCCTGCCCGTGATCTGGGATCAGGTCACGGACGAGGCGACGCCGGGTACGGGTGCCGCGGTCGCGGCGGTCGTCGTGGTGATCGTCTGCGCGTCGGTCGGCCAGGCGTTCACCACACATCTGGGCAACAAGCTCCGCCGGTACATCACTTGGTCCCCGGCCCGCGCGCTCGACGCGACGGGCGGCGCCCTGGTCAACGTCGTCGCGATGCTGCTCGTGGCCTGGCTCATCGGTTCGGCCCTCGCCGGCACCTCGTTGCCCACGCTCGGCAAGGAGGTCCGCAACTCCAAGATCCTGCTGGGCGTATCGCAGGTGATCCCCGGCGAGGCCAACACCTGGTTCGCGGACTTCAGCTCCGCCCTCGCGCAGAACGGCTTCCCGCAGGTCTTCAGCCCGTTCTCCAACGAGCCCATCACCTCGGTCGCTCCGCCCGACCCCAAGCTGGCCACCAGCCCGGTCGCCACCCGCGCCCAGCGCAGCATCGTGAAGGTCCTCGGCACCGCCCGGAGCTGCGGCAAGGTCCTGGAGGGCACCGGATTCGTCTTCTCGCCGAACCGCGTCATGACCAACGCGCACGTGGTCGGCGGAGTCGAGGAGCCGACCGTGCAGATCGGCGGCGAGGGCAAGCTCTACGACGCCCAGGTCGTGCTCTACGACTGGGAGCGCGACATCGCCGTCCTCGACGTCCCCGGCCTCCGCGCCCCTGCCCTGCAGTTCACCCAGCGCGACGCCGGCACGGGCGACAGCGCGATCGTCGCCGGGTTCCCGGAGAACGGCGCGTTCGACGTCCGCGCCGCCCGCATCCGCGGACGCATCGACGCCAGCGGCCCGGACATCTACCACCGCGGCACGGTCAGCCGCGACGTGTACTCCCTCTACGCCACCGTCCGGCAGGGCAACTCGGGTGGACCGCTGCTGACTCCCGACGGTCGCGTCTACGGCGTGGTGTTCGCCAAGTCGCTCGACGACGCCAACACCGGGTACGCCCTGACCGCCGACGAGGTGCGCGAGGACATCGTCAAGGGCCGTACGGCCAAGCGCCAGGTGGACAGCCAGGGGTGCGCGCTGTAGCCGTGCCCCGCCCCGTACCGGCGAGCCCGCGCGTCGGGCCCAAGCCCCCGTACCGGCGAGCCGGCGCGTCAGACCCGGCCCCGTACAGGCGAGCCGGCGCGTCAGGTCCTGGTGTCCGGAGCGAGCAAGGCGATCCGGAACGCGAAGCGGTCCGTGACGCCGTGCGGCCCCGAACGCGAACAGCGACCCGTGACGCCGTGCCGCCCGGAGCGGGATGTGTTCCGGGAACAGGATGCGATCCCGGAACGCGACGCGATCCGGACCGCTGTGTGCGACCCGGAGACGCGCCGTGATCCGGAGAAAGAGCGGCTCAGCCGCGTGGATGGCGCAGCCGCGCCGACACCCAGCGGGCGCGACGACGGAGAATGCGCGGAATGCCTAGCTGAAGATCGGAAACCCGGCCGGGGCGTCCCGCGACGATCACCCCCTTGGGGGCTGTGCGCGCGGCGGAGGCGCGGCGGCTGCGAACTGTGGTGTCCCGGGGAGAGGCCCCCGTACTCCCTGCGTCATGGGAGTCGTGCGTCCAACCCATACCAGGAAGCGTGCCCGTGACGGAGGGTCGGTAACCGCCTCACGGACCGCCAATCGGCCTATGCGCGCGGCAATTGGCGTTCGTAGGAAGGGTGTACGACAGCGGCGTCCGGGGCTGTCCCGCAACGGCCCCCGGACGCGATCTGAGCTGCCGTCAGCGATCCGGCTCGGGATCCTTCAGCCAGTTGATGAGCTCGGCCGAGAACGCGACGGGGTCCTCCTCGTGAGGGAAGTGCCCGAGCCCGTCGAACAGGCGCCACCGGTAGGGCGCCTCGACGTACTGCCCTGACCCGGCAGCGCTCCGCGTCCGCATCACCGGGTCGAGCGACCCGTGCAGATGGAGCGTCGGTACGCGGACGGGCCGCTTCATGCGCCGGTTGAACTGGATTCCGTCCGGCCGGGCCAGCGACCGCACCATCCACCGGTACGGCTCGATCGAGCAGTGCGCCGTCGACGGGATACTCATCGCCCGCCGGTAGACGTCCAGCGCCTCCGCCTCGGGCGGGCGGGGACCGGACCACTCCTGGATGAGCTGTCCGACCAGCGCCGAGCCGTCCGCCGTCAGCCGCCGCTCGGGGATCCACGGCCGCTGGAAGCCCCAGATGTGGCTGCCCGCCGCCGTCTGACGGGCGTCGCCGAGCATGGCCGAACGCCAGCGCCGCGGGTGCGGCATCGAGCAGACCGCGAGCCGCCGGACGAGCTTCGGCCGCATCGCCGCCGCCGTCCACGCGAGATAGCCGCCCAGGTCGTGGCCGACGAGCGCCGCGTCGGGCTCGCCGAGGGAGCGGATCACTCCGGTGACGTCGAGGGCGAGGTTCGCCGGGTCGTAACCGCGGGGTGTGCGGTCGCTGCCGCCCACCCCGCGCAGGTCCATGGCCACGGCGCGGAAGCCGGCGTCGGCGAGCGCGGTGAGCTGGTCCCGCCAGGTCCACCAGAACTGCGGGAAGCCGTGCAGCAGCAGCACCAGCGGGCCGTCGCCGGCCTCGGCGATATGGAAGCGGGCGCCGTTGGCGGCCACGTTCCGGTGGGTCCAGGGGCCGTCGGGCCGAACGACCGAGGCTGGGGTTTCGGGGACGGTCATACGGATGAGCGTGTCACAGTCGCGTCGGCGGGGCGGCCGCCGTCCACCGGGCGGGGGTGCGGCCGTACGTGCTGCAGGACCGCGGCCGTCTCCTTGGCCGAGGCGATCGACTTCTCCGGCTTCTTCACCTTCTTGAACTTGGCGACGGCGAAGAGCCCCAGCACCGCCGCGATGAGCAGATACGCCGCGCCCACGATCAGGAACGACCAGGCCAGCCCGAGGCCCAGATTGTGGATGCCGTACGCGGCGGCGAAGCTCAGCACCGGCAGGGCGAACAGCGCCAGGATCCCGGCCGCCGTGATCGCTCCGCCTCCGATGCCGGCGCGTTTGACGTCCTGGCGGATCTCCGCCTTCGCCAGGGCGATCTCGTCGTGCACCAGGGCGGACAGATCGGCTGTCGCCTGGGCCACCAGCCGGCCGAGGCTGCGGTCGCCGTCCTGCTCGACTGCGCTCATCGCTGTATCCCTCTTCTCTTCTCCGTTGCCTGCGCTGCTTCCGTTGCCCGCTCTGCCGGCCCTGCTGGCGTACACAGGGCCCGGGGCCGCTCGCTCCGTCGAGTGTGCCGGACGGCCGGTCGCCCTCAGATCATGCCGGACCGCCGTCGTTCGTGCCTCGGTCGGCGGCCGCTTCGGCAAGGCGGCGGTGTTCCGCGGCCTTCGCCTCGTGGATGGCGGCCATCCGCAGGTGGTACTCCGGGTTGTCCATCTCGTAGATGTCGGGGATGCCGTCGTGGTCCTCGTCGCGCTCCTCGTCCTCGTACAGCTTGCGGTACTTGACGTTGCGGAGCTTGAGCAGCACGGTCGCCAGCAGCGCCGCGATGAGGGAACCCGTGAGCACCGCCGCCTTGACCTCGTCGGCGAGGACGGGGTCGTCGGTGAAGGCGAGGTCGCCGATGAGGAGCGCGACCGTGAAGCCGATACCGGCGAGCGCGGCGACGGCGAGCACGTCGGCCCACTCAAGGTCCTCGTTCAGCTCGGCCCGGGTGAAGCGTGCGGCGAGCCAGGAGCCGCCGAAGACGCCGATGGTCTTGCCGGCGACGAGGCCGAGGACGACGCCCAGCGGCGCGGGTGTGGTGAAGACGTCCGCCAGGGCGTCCCCCGAGACCGTCACTCCAGCCGCGAACAGGGCGAACAGCGGCACAGCGATGCCCGCCGACAACGGCCGTACGAGGTGCTCGATGTGTTCCGCCGGCGACTGCTTCTCGCCCTCCCTGACCGTGCAGCGCAGCATCAGGCCCATCGCGACACCGGCGACGGTCGCGTGCACCCCGCTGGCGTGCATCAGACCCCAGATGACCAGGGCCAGCGGCACATGGACGTACCACCCGCGGACGCCCTTGCGCTGCAGGAACCAGAAGAGGACCAGGCCCGCCAGCGCGAGGCCGAGCGGCAGGAAGTGGATCTCCGTGGAGAAGAACACCGCGATGATCAGGATCGCGAACAGGTCGTCCACGACGGCGAGGGTGAGCAGGAAGGCGCGCAGCGCGGACGGGAGGGAGGTGCCGATGACCGCGAGGACGGCGAGCGCGAACGCGATGTCGGTGGCGGTCGGTACCGCCCAGCCGCCCAAGTCCCCGCCGCTGCCCGCGTTGACGGCCGCGTAGACCAGCGCCGGGGCGGCCATGCCGCACACCGCCGCGACGACCGGGAGCGCGGCGGCTTTCGGGTCGCGCAGTTCACCGGCGACCAGTTCGCGCTTCAGCTCGATACCGGCGACGAAGAAGAAGACGGTCAGGAGACCGTCCTGCGCCCAGGACTCGACCGAGAGGTGGAGATGCAGCGCCTCCGGGCCGAAGCTGAAGTCCCGGACGTCCTCGTACACTCCGCTGAGCGGGGTGTTCGCGAGGATCAGGGCGGCGACGGCGGCGGTCAGCAGGAGAACTCCGCCGACGGTCTCGGCCCGCAGCGCCTCCGCCACGAACGTCCGCTCGGGGAGCGGGAGACGGCCGAGGAACTTGCGGGTCTGGGGCGCGGCCACGGGGTTCATCCTCCGGTCGGGGACTGCGAAGGCCCTCGAGCCGGGACACGACGCGAGCACCTGCCGACCAGACTTCCCGGCACACCCTGTCTTCTTGTCGCAACTCTGACGCGACTGCCGCTCAGCTTAGCCGGAACGGGTGAGGGGCGCTCCGCGACGGCGGAGCGCCCCTCACCGGCCGTGACGACCGTCCCCGGGCCCGTCTCCCCGTCAGTCCTCGCTGGCAGCCGACGGGAGCTTGCTCTGGATCAGCTCCATCACGGAGGAGTCCGTGAGCGTGGTGACATCGCCGAGCGTGCGGTTCTCGGCCACATCGCGCAGCAGACGCCGCATGATCTTGCCGGAACGGGTCTTGGGCAGCTCGGCCACCGGCAGGATCCGCTTGGGCTTGGCGATCGGGCCGAGCGCCTTGGCGACATGGGCGCGCAGCTCCTCGACCAGCCCCTCGTCCTCGGAGGCCGTACCGCGCAGGATCACGAAGGCGACGATCGCCTGGGTGGTCTGCGGGTCGGTCGCGCCGACGACCGCGGCCTCGGCGACCTTCGGATGCGAGACGAGCGCCGACTCGACCTCGGTGGTCGAGATGTTGTGGCCGGAGACGAGCATCACGTCGTCGACCCGGCCGAGCAGCCAGATGTCGCCGTCGTCGTCCTTCTTGGCCCCGTCGCCCGCGAAGTACCGGTCCTCGAACCGGGACCAGTACGTGTCCTTGTACCGCTCGTCGTCGCCCCAGATGGTGCGGAGCATCGACGGCCACGGCTCGGTCAGGACCAGGTACCCGCCACCGCCGTCGGGCACCTCGCGGGCCTCGTCGTCGACGACGGTCGCGGCGATGCCGGGCAGCGGGATCTGGGCCGAACCGGGCTTGGTCTCGGTGACCCCCGGCAGCGGGCTGATCATGATCGCGCCGGTCTCGGTCTGCCACCACGTGTCGACGACGGGAGTCCTGTCCCCGCCGATGTTCTTGCGGTACCAGATCCAGGCCTCGGGGTTGATCGGCTCGCCCACCGACCCCAGGACGCGAAGGCTGCCGAGGTCGAACTTGGCCGGGATGTCGTCGCCCCACTTCATGCAGGCGCGGATCGCGGTGGGGGCGGTGTAGAGGATCGTCACCCCGTACTTCTGCACGATCTCCCACCAGCGGCCCTGGTGCGGGGTGTCCGGGGTGCCCTCGTAGAGGACCTGCGTCGCACCGTTGGAGAGCGGGCCGTAGACGATGTACGAGTGGCCGGTCACCCAACCGACGTCCGCGGTGCACCAGTAGACGTCCGACTCGGGCTTGAGGTCGAAGACGGCGTGGTGGGTGTACGAGGTCTGGGTGAGGTAGCCGCCGGTGGTGTGCAGGATGCCCTTCGGCTTACCCGTGGTGCCGGAGGTGTAGAGGATGAACAGCGGGTGCTCGGCGTCGAACGCCTCGGGCGTGTGCTGCTCGGGCTGACGCCCCACCGTCTCGTGCCACCACACGTCGCGGCCCTCGGTCCACTCCACGTCCTGGCCGGTGCGGCGGACGACGAGGACGTTGCGCACGTTCTCCGTGCCGGGGCGGGTCAGGGCCTCGTCCACGGCCGGCTTGAGCGCGGAGGGCTTGCCGCGGCGGTGGCCGCCGTCCGCGGTGATGACGACGCGGGCGTCGGCGTCCTGGATGCGGGTGGCGAGCGCGTCCGCGGAGAACCCGCCGAAGACGACGGAGTGCGGGGCGCCGATGCGGGCGCACGCCAGCATCGCCACGACCGCCTCCGGGATCATGGGCAGATAGATCGCGACCCGGTCACCGGCCTGGACGCCCAGCTCGGTCAGGGCGCCCGCGGCCTGGGAGACCTCGCGCTGGAGCTCGGCGTACGTGAGGGTGCGGGTGTCGCCCGGCTCCCCCTCGAAGTGGATGGCGACCCGGTCCCCGAGGCCGTTCTCCACGTGCCGGTCGACGCAGTTGTACGCGACGTTGAGCCTGCCGTCGGCGAACCACTTGGCGAAGGGCGGGTTCGACCAGTCGACGGTCTCGGTGGGTTCGGTGGCCCAGGTCAGCCGGCGCGCCTGCTCGGCCCAGAAGCCCAGCCGATCAGCCTTGGCCCGTTCGTACGCCTCCGCGGTGACATTCGCTGCGGAGGCGAGACCGGCGGGCGGGGCGAACCGCCGCTCCTCCTTCAACAGGTTGGCCAGGCTCTCGTTGCTCACGGCATCTCCCAATCCCGGGGTGACTTGTTCCCACGCCATAGCTCATCAGTCAGTGGGCCAGGTGACAAGGGTTTCCGGATAAATTGGTTTAGACCTGTTGACATTCCAGGTGAGCGAGGGACGCGCCGGTTCGATCATGCCCGTGCGACGTCCTCCGCCGGCTCCGGCGGCGTCGCCGCGACGGGGGCGAAGACCTCACCGCTCTCGTCGAGCAGATAGGCCTGCGCCTCGCCGACGTGGAAGTACATCCCGTGCAGCTCCAGCGAACCGTCGGCCAGCCGGTTCGCCACCGACTCGTGCGCGGCCAGGTGCTCGAGCTGCTGCACGACATTTGCCAGGCACAGCTCCTCGACGCGGTCGGTCGCATCCCGGCCGGCGATCCGGGGACCCGGCGTCCCCTGCCTGCCGGTCAGCCGTTCCAGGCTGGGCAGGCCGTGCCGCAGCCAGCGGCCCAGCGATGTCCCGCGGTCGTCCGGCATCGCGCCGAGGAGCGCCTTCATCGCGCCGCAGCCGGAGTGGCCGCACACCGTGATGCTGCGGACCTCCAGGACGTCGACCGCGAACTCGATCGCCGCGCCCACCGAGTCGTCTCCGCCCTGCACCACGACAGCCGCGCCGGTCGCCCCGGACCCCGCCGCGGGCGGTGGCACGAGATTCCCCACGTTCCGCACGGTGAAGAGGTCGCCCGGACCACTGGACGTGATCATGCTGGTGACCAGCCGGGAGTCCGCACAGGTCAGGAAGAGCTGAGACGGGCTCTGGCCTTCCCGCGCCAGGCGGGCCAGCTCCTCACGGACCAGGGGAGCGGTGTTCCGCTGGAACGCGCTGAGCCCGCTGGCGAGTTGACGGTTCCCCTCACGGCTCCCCTCGCCCTCGGACCCGGTCGCCGCCGGGGGCTGCGTACAGGAGTGGTTGCGCCACGGGGTCCAGGGCCGGCAGCTGTGCGCGGCCGCGGAGGCCGGCTCCGCGATCCGGCGCCCCCGGCCGGTGATCTCGACCGCACCGCCGTGCGCGGCGTGCGCGTCCTGCCAGCCCTGCAGGGTCTCGTACGCCGCGTGGTCCATGAACGAGCCGTGCAGCTCGACCACCGCGCGCGCTCCGTCCGGCACCTGGCCCAGGACCCGGCTCAGCCGCGGCACCGCCAGGAACGTCAACTGCCCCCGCACCAGCACCCGGTACGCACCCCCGTCCTGCTCCTCGACCGTGATACGGGTGTGCGCCAGCCGGTGCAGCGCCACCGCCACCGCGACGGCGATGCCCACCGCCACGCCCTCCAGGACGCCGAGCAGGACGACACCCGTCACCGTCGCCGCGTACACCAGGACCTCGCGGTGACGCCGGACCGTGCGGATGTGCGTGAGCTTGACCATCTGCACGCCGACCACCATGACCAGCGCGGCGAGTACGGCCAGCGGGATCAGCTCCAGCACGCTCACCAGCAGCCCGGCGGCGAGCAGCACCCAGACGCCGTGCATCACGGTCGAGGCGCGGCTGACCGCACCGGCCGAGACGTTCGCCGTGCTGCGGACGGCGACACCCGTGATGGGCAGCCCTCCCAGGAGTCCCGACACGATGTTCGCCGCGCCCTGGCCCCTCAACTCCCGGTCCAGATGGGCGCGCGGCACCCGTACGTCGGCTGCTCCCTTCCGCGCCGCCGTCATCTTGTCGACGGCCACGGCGGACAGCAGCGACTCCACGCTCGCCACCAGCGTGACCGTCAGAACCGCGGCGATCATCCCCAGTACGGCTCCGTGGGGCGCCTCGGGCAGCGCATGGCTGCGCCAGGAGGGCAGCTCGACCTGCGGCAGGTGCAGACCCGCCACGACCGAGCACGCCGTCGCGAGCGCGACGGCCGCGAGGGCCGCCGGTGCCGTACGCAGGACCCGGCCCCAAGTCCCGGGCAGCCGCGGCCAGAGCAGCAGCGTCGCCACGGTGAGCACGCTGACCGACAGCGCGGCCGGGTGCGGGTTCGCCAACTGGCCGGGTAGCGCCATGGCGTTGGCGATCGCCGAACTCTGCGGGCTGTCGCCGAGCACGACATGGAGCTGGGCGAGGGCGATGGTGGCCCCGATGCCCGCCAGCATGCCGTGCACGATGGCCGGGCTGACCGCCAGCGCCGATCTGGCCACCCGCGCCCACCCCAGGGCGACTTGGGAGACCCCGGCGATCACGGTGAGGGCACATGTGGTGCGCCACCCGTACAGATGGATCAGGTCCGCAGTGACCAGCGTGAGGCCGGCGGCCGGTCCGCTGACCTGGAGCGGTGCTCCGCCGAGCAGACCCGCCACGATGCCGCCGACCGCGGCCGCGACCAGTCCCGCCTGGAGCGGGGCGCCCGTGGCCAGCGCGATTCCGAGCGAGAGCGGCAGGGCGATGAGGAAGACCGTGATCGAGGCCGAGACATCGGCGGGGTGGACCGGGAAGCGGCCGCCGGGCCTCCGCATACGAAAGCCGAAGGACGAACTCCGCGGCGGCGGACCGGATTTCGTTTCGGTCGGGGTGGGCCCGTGCGTCCGCGCGGAGCGGTGCACGGGACTGGGGCCGTCGAGGGGCGTGGGCGAGCAGGCAGACATGGTTCCCGTCTCCTCCGGGGCGGCGCGGTCGCGATCAGGCGGCCGTGGGTCACGGCATGCAGCGGCGGGATGGCAATCCTCAACACTCGGTAAAAGAATCGTAACGCAAAGTAAAGAGTAAAAGTGTGCATGAGGGTCAAAATGCCCTGGAGTTACGTCAATAGAGTGAATATGTATGTTCTTCAGCCTGTCGTACAAATCCTCCGTCTCGGTCATGCGACGGTGTGTCGCGGTGATGTCCGCACGGACAAGGAGGAGAGGTGCTATGGCAGCCCCGAAGAAGGTGCTCCTGGGTGTCGCCACGTCGGCGATGGCCCTGGCGGTCAGCAGTTGCTCCGGTGGTGTCGTCGCCAAGCGGGACCGGAGCGACGAGCAGAAACGTTTCTCCGTACCCAAGGGGGCGGCCGCATCCAAAGTCCGGCTGATCGGCGACGGATCCACGGCCGACACCGGACGCCAGCCCCTCCAGCCCGCGGTCAGCAAGCTGCGGCCAGGTGAACGGCCCCCGCAGTTCGTGGTGTTCTCCTGGGACGGCGCGGGCGAGGACAGCCAGAAGCTCTTCTCGCACTTCCGCGAGGTCGGCAAGAAATACGACGCGCGCATGACCTACTTCCTCAGCGGCGTCTACGTGCTGCCGCACGAGAAGCGCGAGATCTACGCCCCGCCCCAGCACGAGCGCGGCTCGTCCGACATCGGCTTCAACGACGTCAAGGGCATCCGCGACACCGTGGAACAGCTGCGCCTCGCCTGGCTCGAGGGCAACGAGATCGGCACCCACTTCAACGGCCACTTCTGCGGGCCCAACGGCGGCGTCGGAACCTGGTCGTCCGAGGAGTGGAAGAGCGAGATCGAGCAGGCGGAACAGTTCGTGAAGCGCTGGCGGACCAACACCGGCCTGAAGAAGCAGGCGCCGCTTCCCTTCGACTACAGCAAGGAGTTGGTCGGCGGCCGTGCGCCCTGCCTCGAGGGGCAGAAGAACCTGATCCCCGCGGCCAAGAAGATGGGCTTCCGCTACGACGCGAGCTCTTCCGGCGGCCGTCAGGTCTGGCCCGGCAAGATCAACGGCATCTGGAACTTCCCCCTGCAGGAAGTCCCCTTCCCCGGGCGCAAGTTCGAGACGCTGTCGATGGACTACAACTTCCTCGCCAACCAGTCGGGGACGACCAAGGGCGAGCCGTCGCGGCACAAGGTGTGGGGCAAGCAGATGCGCGACGGACTCCTGCGCGCCTTCGACCGGGCCTACAACGGCAACCGTGCCCCGCTGTTCATCGGCAACCACTTCGAGTCCTGGAACGGCGGCACCTACATGCGTGCCGTGGAGGACACCATCAAGCGGGTGTGCCGCAGGGACGGCGTGCGCTGCGTGACGTTCAAGCAGCTCAGCGACTGGATGGACGCACAGGACCCCGCCGTCCTCGCGCGGCTGCGCTCCCTCGAGGTCGGCGAGGAGCCGGCGGAGGGATGGGACCTCTTCATGTCCGACCGCCCGGTCGCGCCCGCGGGCGCCACGTCGTCCGTCACCGAGCGGTCGCCGGGGCGGTCGTCGGGCAAGGGGCCGACGCCCAAGGCCAAATCGTCACCGCACGGCCTGTCCGACCGTCCCCGCTCGCCGGAGGAGCGGGGCGCCGCCAAGGCCGAGAAAGGCACCGGGGACAGGACTTCGGGGCAGCACGAGCCGTCGAAGGCCAAGGGCAAGGCCAAGGCCAAGGGCGAGGCCCGGGCACACGAGGCCGGGAAGGCACCGGCGAAGTCCCGTTCGGCGATCAAGTGGCTGCCGGTCGAGGCCCAGGCGGTCGCGGTCCGTTCGGCGGGGACGCGTCCGGCCAAGGACACGCCGGCCCGGAAGTCCCGGCCATCGGTCAAGCGGGCTGAGGAGCGGGACTAGACGCGGGCGTCCGCTGCGCGGCGGAACCCTCGCCCAGCGTGAAGGCGGGGTCGACCTGGGCCGCCAGGTCGGCACCCGTCTTCTCGTTGCCCCAGCTCTCCGCGTTCTTCAGATGGAAGTGGACCATCTGACGGGTGTAGCGCTCCCAGTCCCGCCGCTCGTACGACGCGTCGGCCGTCTCGAACAGGGTGCGCAGCGCCGCGCGGTTGGCGGGCTCCAGGGTGTCGAAGCGCGGCGGCCGGCCCTTCTCCATCGCGCGCACCCAGTCGGAGTGCCCGAAGGTGACGAGCAGGTCATCGCCCACCTCCTCGCGGAGGAAGTCGACGTCGTCCGGCCCCTGCACCTTGTTGCCGACCACGTGCAGCGAGACGCCGAAGTCGCGGGCGTACGCCTTGTACTGGCGGTAGACGGCGACGCCCTTACGGGTCGGCTCGGCCACCAGGAAGGTCGTGTCGAAGCGGGTGAACATCCCGGAGGCGAAGGAGTCGGAGCCGGCGGTCATGTCGACGACGACGTACTCGTCCCGGCCGTCGACCAGGTGGTTCAGGCAGAGCTCGACCGCTCCGACCTTGGAGTGGTAGCAGGCGACGCCGAGGTCGGATTCGGTGAAGGGGCCGGTCGCCATCAAGCGGACGTCGGTGCCGCCCTCGAGGTCCAACGGGCGGGCGCAGGCCGCGTAGACGGGGTTGGCCTCACGGAGCCGCAGCAGCCGGGAGCCCTCGCCCGGCGGGGTCGTCTTGATCATGGTGTCGGCGGACGCGATCCGCGGATTCGTGCCGCGCAGATAGTCCTTGATCAAGGGAAGCCGGGCGCCCATGGCGGGCAGCTTCGCCGCCTCGTCCTCATCGAGGCCGAGGGCGGGGCCCAAGTGCTGGTTGATGTCCGCGTCCACGGCCATGACCGGGACGCCCGAGGCGGCGAGGTGGCGGATGAACAGTGAGGACAGCGTGGTCTTGCCGCTGCCGCCCTTCCCTACGAAAGCGATCTTCATGTTCACCTAGACTAGGCCGCCCTCCGCCCGCGACAAGTGATCTCCGTGAGGAAGACCACTCCTTCGAGGGGCAGGTCCGCAGGGTGCGTAGGCTCCTGCCCATGGGTACGAATGCCGATCCGCTCGCCACTCTGGCCGGTCTTCCGGGCGTGGCCGACTCCGTCGACTCCGTGCGCAAAGCCGTGGACCGGGTCTACGGCCACCGGGTGATGCGCCGCCGCAGCAACGAGGTCACCTCGGAGGCGGCGCTGCGCGGAGCACGCGGTTCGGCGGCGCTGTCGGGCGCCGACTGGGCACTCGAAGAGGTGCGCCGCCGCAGCGACTTCGGTGGCGAGGGCGAGCCGAGGACGGTTGGGGCGGCGCTGCGGCTGACGGCCGAGGCGGGCCAGTTGCTCGGTGTCTGGCGGCAGTCCCCGGTACGGGCGCTGGCCCGGCTGCACCTGGTCGCGGAGGGCGGGGCGGCGCCGGACGACACCGTGGGCCGGCCGCGGCAGGCGGGCGAGCAGGTCGATGAACCGCTCGTGACGCTTCCGCTTCCGGATGCCGGTGAGGTGGCCGGCCGCCTGGAAGGACTGGCGGATCTGCTGCTCGCCGGGACGGAGGCGCCCGCGCTCGTCACGGCGGCCGTCGTGCACGGAGAGCTGCTGGCGCTGCGGCCGTTCGCGTCGTCCAACGGACTGGTCGCGCGGGCCGCGGAGCGCATCGTCCTCGTGGGCAGCGGACTGGACCCCAAGTCGATCTGCCCGGCGGAGGTCGGGCATGCGGAGCTGGGCTCCGCGGCGTACCTCGCGGCGCTCGAGGGCTACGCGTCCGGTACGCCGGAGGGGATGGTGCGGTGGATCACGCACTGTGGGCGCGCGGTGGAGCTGGGGGTCCGGGAGAGCACGGCGGTGTGCGAGGCGTTGCAGCGGGGTGCCGCCTGAGCCAGGGCTGTTGCCCGTGTCAGGACGGCCGGCAGGGGCGGTGGGCGGCAGTGAGGCCCGCTGTGCGGGACGCCCGGCACCGGAATCGGTGATTCCTGAAACAGAGTTGCGGCGGTACCAATTGGTACCGCCGCTGGCATGTCCGTCCGGTTACCAGTGCGTGCTCGATATTTGCCCATCAGGTCGGGACTTTGCCCGTCACCTGGTGCGGCTGGCCCGTATTCGACGGGTCGGCGTCGCGTGGGTGCCCGACTTCCATGCGCGGTCCGTGGGGCCTTGGTGCGTCAACGGGAAGATCCTCACGGATATCCCTGGTCTCGCGGGCCGTTACGTTCTTTGTACTCCTGCCGCAGATTAAGCGGAAGGGCCGCCTACAGATCTTTACTTTTAACTTCAAATACGGGCATAGGCGGCGCGGCGACGGCTCGCGTACCAGACGAGACCGGCCGTCGCGACGGCCGCACCCACGGCCGCCGCGACGGCCAGATAAGGGCGGGGCGGCATGGACAGCGACGGCACCCGCTGCTTCAGCCGGACCGGACGGTTGAAGGTGAGCACCGGCCACTCGCGGGCGGCGGCCTCGCGCCGCAGTCCCTTGTCCGGGTTGACGGCATGCGGATGGCCGACGGCCTCGAGCATCGGCACATCCGTCACCGAATCGCTGTACGCGTAGCAGCGCGAGAGGTCGTAGCCCTCGCTCTCGGCCAGTTCGGCGATGGCCTCCGCCTTGGTCGGGCCGTAGCAGTAGTACGCGATCTCGCCCGTGAAGCGGCCGTCCTCGACGACCATGCGGGTGGCGACCACGCGGTCGGCGCCGAGCAATTCGCCGATCGGCTCGACCACCTCCGCGCCCGATGTGCTGACAATCACCACGTCGCGGCCTGCGGTGTGGTGCTCCTCGATGAGCGAGGCAGCCTCGTCGTGGATGATCGGGTCGATCAGCTCGTGCAGGGTCTCCGCCACTATCTCCCGCACCTGCTGGACGTTCCAGCCGCGGCACAGGTCGGAGAGGTACTGGCGCATCCGCTCCGTCTGATCGTGGTCGGCGCCGCCGATGAGATAGACGAACTGCGTATAAGCAGTGCGCAGTACGGCCCTGCGGTTGATCAGGCCGCCTTGGTAGAAGGACTTGCTGAAGGTCAGCGTGCTCGACTTAGCAATGACCGTCTTGTCGAGGTCGAAGAAGGCGGCTGTGCGCGGCAAGGAGTGGTTTTCCACGAGGGTGAGCATAGGCGCCCGCCATTCGGCGTAAGCTGTGGCGCGTGGGTTTGCCTGAGAAGGCTCTCGGGTACACCATGGAAGTCACGGATCGTTCGCGACCGTGCTAACCCGGTCCGGCTCCTCCCCCCCCGAGTCGGCCGTGGGGACGACCCCCGCTCTCCCCCCCGGCGGGGGTCGTCGCATGTCCGGACGCATTTTCGCCGTCCATCGCTGATCTCGCCGCCCTTCCGCGCCCGTCGTGGCCGCTGTCGTCGATCACCCTGACATGTCACGGAGCGTGACCGCGAGGGTGCGCAAGGGGAGTCGCCGGGACAGGTGAGCGGGTTATTCACAACCAACGAGTTGTCCACAGTATTTGACCAAGATCCCCACGATTTCACGGCTCGCTGCACGGTGATTCCCCGCGGAGTTCGCGGTGCGAGAGTGCAAGTGAGAGGGGACGGGGACCGTGACGGGATCCACACCATCCGATCCGCGGCAGGTCGCAGGCGCACAGCCGGGCCGGCCGTTGATCGTCACGGAGGACGAGGGACTGCTCGACGATCTGCTGCGCCTGTGCGCGGCGGCGGGCGCGGAGCCGGAGGTCGCTCCGGGGATGCCCGCGGAGCGAGGGCGGTGGGAGGGGGCGCCGCTGGTCCTGGTCGGGGACGACGCGGTGCACCGGCTGCACGGCGCGGTGCGCCGGGAAGGGGTGCTGCTCATCGGCCGGGACCTCGACGATCACGAGGTCTGGCGGCAGGCCGTGGGCATCGGGGCGGACCATGTGCTGCATCTCCCCGATGCCGAGGCGTGGCTCGTGGACCGGATCGCCGACGCTGCGGAGGGCGTCGGCCGCCAGGCCGTGACCGTGGGCGTGATCGGCGGGCGCGGTGGGGCCGGCGCGAGCACGCTGGCCTGCGCGCTCGCCCTCGGCGCGGCCCGCTCGGGGCGGCGCACGATGCTCATCGACGGCGATCCGCTGGGAGGCGGTCTCGACGTCCTGCTGGGCGGCGAGGCGGCAGAGGGCCTGCGGTGGCCTGCCTTCGCCGAATCACGAGGCCGGGTGGGCGGCGGGGCACTGGAGGAATCGCTGCCCGAACTGCACTCGCTTCGCGTCCTGAGCTGGGATCGCGGCGAGTCGGTCGTGGTTCCGCCGGAGGCGATGCGTGCGGTCCTGTCCGCCGCCCGACGGCGCGGCGGGGCCGTGGTCGTCGATCTGCCCCGCCGGGTGGATGACGGGGTGGCCGAAGCCCTCACCCAGCTCGACGTCGGGCTTCTCGTGGTGCCCGCCGAGTTGCGGGCCGTCGCTGCGGCGCATCGGGTGGCGTCCTCGGTGGGGCTGGTGGTGCGGGATCTGCGGGTCGTGGTGCGTGGCCCGTGCGGTTCCGGGCTCGACGACGAGGAGATCGCGCGGCTGCTGGACCTGCCCCTCGCGGGTGAACTTGCAGCGGAGCCGGGTCTGTTGGGCGCCTTCGGTGCCGGTGCTCCTCCCGGGAGCAATGTGAAGGGGCCGCTCGCGACGTTCAGCTCGCGGTTCTGGGCGCAGGCTCTGCCGGATGCGGGTGCCGCCTCGGCCACGGGTGGCGAGCGCTCCCGGAGGGCCTCCGCGGGAAGCGCGACCGGCCTGGGCAGGGGTGTGACGGGATGAGCGTGACGAGTCCTGCGGGTGCCGCCCTGTCGCCGAAGCTGGTGGACGCCGTACGGTCCCGGCTCGTGGAGACCGGCGCCGAACCCACACCGGCGCGTGTGGCCGCCGTGTTACGGGAGCAGGGGCGGCTCCTGGGCGACGCCGAGGTGCTCGGTGTGGTCACCCGGCTGCGGTCGGAGCTGGTCGGCAGCGGTCCGCTGGAGCCTCTGCTCGCCGCTCCGGACGTCACCGACGTCCTCGTCACCGCGCCGGATCAGGTGTGGGTGGACCGTGGTCTCGGCCTGGAGCGCACGGACGTGCGCTTCCCCGACGCCGGTGCCGTCCGCAGGCTGGCGCAGCGTCTCGCAGCCGTCGCGGGGCGGAGGCTGGACGACGCCCGGCCGTGGGTGGACGCCCGACTGCCGGACGGGACACGGCTGCACGCGGTGCTGCCCCCGGTGGCCGTCGGCTCCACCTGCCTGTCCTTGCGGGTGGTGCGGCCACGTGCCTTCGGCCTGGCCGAGCTCGTCGCCGCCGGCACGGTGCCGCCGGGAGGCGAACGGCTGCTCGCGGCGATGCTGGACGCGCGGCTGTCGTTCCTCATCAGCGGCGGGACGGGCTCCGGCAAGACCACGCTCCTCAGCACCCTGCTGGGCCTCGTCGGCCGGGAGGAGCGGATCGTTCTGGCCGAGGACTCAGCGGAGTTGCGGCCCGACCATCCGCATGTGGTGCGGCTCGAAGCGCGCCCGGCGAACCAGGAGGGCACCGGGCGCGTCACGCTGCGGGACCTGGTGCGGCAGGCGCTGCGCATGCGGCCCGACCGGCTGGTGGTCGGTGAGGTCAGGGGGCCCGAGGTCCTGGACCTGCTGATGGCGCTCAACACCGGCCATGAGGGCGGATGCGGGACCGTGCACGCGAATGCCGCCGCGGATGTGCCCGCGCGACTCGAAGCACTCGGCTCGACCGCCGGCCTCGACCGGGCAGCGCTGCACAGCCAGTTGGCGGCCGCTCTGTCCGCGGTGATCCATCTCGTACGGGACCGGACGGGGCGCCGTCGCATTGCGGAGGTGCATGTGCTCGCCCGGGACGGGGCCGGGTTCGTCAGAACGGTGCCGGCGGCGTCGTGGGGCGCGAGTGGATTCCTGAAGGAGCAGGGGTGGGCCCGGTTGGAGGGCCTGTGTGCGCGGAGCGGGGGTGCGCCGTGACCGGGAGCAGTGGACTGACAGCCGGTGGCACGGGAGTTGAAGCAGCCCCTGCCTATGCGGCAGCACTCTGCGCCGGCCTCGCCGTGTGGGCGCTGTCCCGGCGCGATCCGGACCTGCGCAGGGCGCGCCTGCTCTTCGCCGACGCCACGGGGGCCGGGGCGGCCTCCGGCAGGGAGGCGCGTACTCCTTGGTGGGGGACGGCAGTTGCTCGACTGCTGGCGAGGTGGCAGGCCCGGTGGGGCGGGCGGATCGGGCTCGAGTTGTGGTGCCTCCCCGCGGGGGTGGCGCTCGCACTGCTCGGCGAATCCCTGCTGCCCCTGCTTGCCGCTCCGGCGGCGCTGCCCGTTGTGCGGCGGTGGCTGCGTGGCAGGGAGCGCCGACGCGTCCACGAGCGCACGGCCACCGAGGTGATCGAGCTGTGCGCCGTCGTGGCGGGCGAGTTGAGAGCCGGGCAGCAGCCGAACGCTGCGCTGTACGAAGCGGCTGCGGGTCTGAACGGCGGGGCGGAGGCGTCGCTGCGAGCGGCGGCACGTTTCGGCGGGGATGTGCCGCAGGCGCTGCGGAAGGCGGCCCGGCGGCCGGGCGCGGAGGGCCTGATCGGCGTCGCGGCCTGTTGGCAGGTCGCGGCGGACGGGGGAGCCGGACTGGCGGCCGGGCTCGAACGCGTGGCCACCGCGCTCCGCGCGGAACGGGAGCAGCGCGAGGAACTGCACGCGCAGCTCGCCGGTACGAGATCCACCGCTGTGCTGCTCGCCCTGCTTCCGGCCTTCGGGCTGCTGATGGGCAGCGCGCTGGGAGCGGAGCCGTTGCGCGTCCTGCTCCACACCCCGGCGGGCTGGGCGTGCCTGGCGCTGGGCGTCGTCCTCGAAGGCGCGGGGCTGACCTGGACGGCACACATCGTGAGGTCCGCTACCGGAACAGCTCGAAGGGAGGCGGGATGAGGGAGTTTGTCCACAGCCTGGGGGCAACTGCGGCGGTTGTCGTGGCAGTGGCCTGTCTGTACGCGGCGATATGCGGAATGCAGAGGGAGCGGCTCTCCCGCCGGAGGCTGGCGGCTCTGCTGGATGCGCCGGAACCGCCTTCCCGGCTACGGCAGATCGTCCGCGGCCGACTGGGGCGATTGAGCGCGGGAGGCCCGGCGGGCCTGCGGGACCGGTGGCCGCCGGTGGCGGCATGGGTGACCGTATTCGTGCTGGTCGGTGGGGTCCCCGGCTGCATCGCGGGGCTCGTCGCCGCCTTCGGCATACGGAAGTGGTGGAAGCAGCGAACGAACGGCGGCGGGCCGGACGAGAGTGCCGCCGTGCGGGAGCACCTTCCGCTGGCCGCGGACCTGTTGGTGGCCTGCATGGCTGCCGGTGCCGGACCACGCGAAGCGGCCGCTGTGGTGGGGGCGTCGATGGGCGGCCCTGTCGGAGAACGCCTCGCGCAGGCCGCGGCCGAGTTGCGGCTCGGCGGCGAACCTGCCTCCGCCTGGGGGAGGTTGGGCGATCTCCCTGGGGCCCGGGGGTTGGCGCGTTGCCTGGAGCGGTCCACGGCTGCGGGCGTCCCTGCCGTGGAGCCGGTGAGCCGACTGGCCGCAGACTGCCGGGCCGAGCAGGCGCGAGCGGCCACCGCGAGGGCGCGCCGTGCGGCGGTCCTGGCCACCGGGCCGTTGGGGCTGTGCTTCCTCCCCGCCTTTCTGACCGTGGGCGTCGCACCTGTCCTGCTCGGACTCACGAGCGGGCTGCTGAGCGGCGGCTGACGGCTGACGGCCGGCGGAGCAGCGAATGGCGTAGCAGCGAAGGGGAGGGCGGTCGGCGGGCCTTACGGAAGCGCACGAAGCAGCAATGAGCAGTACGAGCAGCAGGACACATGGGGGTTGGGATGTTCACGAAGATCGGTGCCTGGGTGCGAGCTCGGTTCGGGGTTCGGCGGGAGCGGGAGGCTGGGATGACCACGGCCGAGTACGCGGTCGGGACGGTCGCGGCCTGTGGATTCGCCGCCGTCCTCTACAAGGTGGTGACGAGCGGGACGGTGTCCGCCGCGTTGGAGTCAGTCATCGGGAAAGCCCTCGATGCCCAGTTCTAGGCGCTCAGGCCGAGGCGGCCGCGCTGGGTGCTCAAGTCGTCCGGGGCGGCGGGGCGGATCCGATCGCGGATATGTCACGGCGGAGGCGGCAGTGGCGCTGCCGGCCCTGGCGTTGTTCGCTGTGGTCCTGATCTGGGGGCTGATGGCGGCGGCGTCCCAGATTCAGTGCGTGGACGCGGCCCGGGCCGGGGCGAGGGCTGCGGCGCGGTCGGAGCCGAGGGCGGCTGCCGTCGCCGCCGCCCGATCGGCTGCGCCGCGCGGGGCGGAAGTGGCCATCCGGCGTGAGGGCGGACTCGTGCATGTACGGGTCGAGGCGGCTACGGCAGGGCCGGGGCCCCTGTCGGTCCGGCTGCACGCCGAGGCCGCCGCCCTAGCGGAAGACACGGGAGAGGCGGCCCGATGAGACGGCGTGAATCGATGAGGAGGCAGAGGCATCTGGGCGGGCGCATGGGGAGGTTCGCGGCCCAGGACGGTTCCGTGCGCGCCCGTGGGTCAGCGGGACGCTGCGCACGTTCCCCCGACCGGGGCTCCGCCACCGTCTGGACGGCTGTGCTGGCAACCGCGCTCTGTGCGGTGTTCGCGGTGATCCTCAGCCTCGGCCAGGTCGTCGTGGCGCGCCACCGGGCAGGCGGAGCAGCGGACTTGGCTGCTCTCGCAGCCGCCGACCATGCCCTGAAGGGGCAGTCGCCGGCGTGCGACGAGGCGAGGCGTGTCGCGGCGGCTCAGGGCGCCAGGGTGGTGCGCTGCGCGATCATCGGTGAGATTGCCGACCTCACGGCAGAGGCAGTGTCGGGCCCGTTCGCTTCGCGCGTACGTGCGCGGGCGGGCCCTGCCGCTCGGGACATCGATCCGGGCGCATCGCACGGGCCGGGGACGGCTGAGGGCCGGGATCCGCCCGACGCGAAGGACGCCTCCTGTAGGGACTGCACCCATGAGGCCAGCGAGGGGTGACCGGCGAGGAGTTGCCCACTCCGATTGCTGGGCCGCTCCGACCGTGAGGGCACCTCACCCTCCTGGGCAGGCAGACCGTGAATAGGTGGACCGGGACCGGAAGTTCGGGATCAGGCTGTGCGATCCCGCAGTTGGGAACTACGAGTTCGGGCAGTCGAAACCGGCACTTCGGGACTCGCAGTCGGGGCCAGCCACGGCCCTGTCGCCCGGCAGGTGGAGCGCCGCCAGGGAGCTCATTCCCGCGTTGGTGCGTCTGGGGTTTGGTCCTCCGTACCCAGCCCCTCGCCTTCCGCACCAGCCGGTGTCTCCGGGGACGCGTCCGAAAGGAGGGTGGTGAGAAGACGGACGGCGGCTCGCTTGTTGAGCGGTTCGTTGCCGTTGCCGCACTTCGGGGACTGGATGCACGACGGGCAGCCCGCGTCGCACTCGCACGAGGCGATGGCTTCGCGGGTGGCGCGGAGCCATCGCTGAGCGGTGTGAAACGCCCGCTCGGCGAAGCCCGCCCCTCCCGGGTGGCCGTCGTAGACGAAGACCGTGGGCAGGAGGGTGTCCGGGTGCAGGGGCACGGAGACGCCGCCGATGTCCCAGCGGTCGCAGGTGGCGAAGAGCGGGAGGATGCCGATCGATGCGTGCTCGGCGGCATGCAGGGCGCCTCCGAGCTGTTCGGGGGCCACCCGCGCGGTGTCGAGCTGGTCCTCGGTGACGGTCCACCACACGGCGCGCGTGCGCAGGGTCCGGGGCGGGAGGTCGAGCTTCGACTCGCCCAGGACCTCACCCGTGATCAGTTTCCGGCGCAGGAAGGAGACGACTTGGTTGGTGACCTCGACCGAGCCGAAGCACAGGCGTGAGTCGCCCCACGGAATCTCCGTCGTGGTCTCCAGGACGGAGATGGCGGTGGTGTCGCGGGCGGTGGTCGAGTACGGCGGGTTCGCCTCCTCGACGAGGGCCACCGAGTCCTCCAGGTCGAGGCTCTTCACCAGGTAGGTCCGGCCCTGGTGGAGGTGGACCGCGCCGTCGTGGACCGCCGAGTGGGCGGCTGACGCGTCGACCGTGCCCAGCAGTCGGCCGGTGGCCGCCTCGACGACCTGGACGGGCGTGCCGCCCGCTCCGCGGATGTCGGTGAGGTCGGCGGCCCGCTCGCGGCGTGGCCAGTGCCAGGCGGTGTTCCCGCCGGAGGTGCGGCGGCGCAGCAGCTTCCGCTGCTCGAGCTGCGGAACGAGGTCCGGGGCCTCCGGCCCGAAGAGTGCCAGATCGGCCTCCGTCAGCGGCAGCTCGGCGGCGGCCGCGCACAGATGGGGGGCGAGAACGTACGGGTTGTCGGGATCGAGCACGGTGGATTCGACTGGTCGGCGGAAGAGCGCGTCGGGGTGGTGGACCAGATAGGTGTCCAGCGGGTCGTCGCGGGCCACCAGCACGGCGAGGGCTCCTTGCCCCGAGCGGCCCGCCCTGCCTGCCTGCTGCCACAGGGACGCCCGCGTGCCCGGGTACCCGGCGAGGAGTACGGCGTCGAGGCCGGAGACGTCCACGCCCAGTTCCAGCGCCGTGGTGGCGGCCAGGCCCAGCAGTTCGCCCGAGTGCAGTGCCCGCTCCAGAGCGCGGCGTTCCGCGGGGAGGTAGCCGCCTCGGTAGGCCGCGACACGCGCGGGCAGCGAGCGGTCCACGGCGGCCAGTCGCTCCTGGGCGATCAGGGCCATCAACTCGGCGCCGCGCCGCGAGCGCACGAAGGCCACTGAGCGGACGCCCTGGACGGCGAGGTCCGTGAGCAGGTCCGCGGCCTCGGCCGTGGCGGTGCGCCGCACAGGGGCGCCCTGCTCGCCGTGAAGCTCGGTCAGGGGCGGTTCCCAGAGGGCGAACACCACCTCGCCGCGGGGCGACGCGTCGTCGGTGACCTCGGCCACGGGGACACCGGTGAGGCGCGTCGCGGCCTGTGCGGGGTCGGCGGACGTGGCGGAGGCGAGGACGAAGACGGGGTCCGAGCCGTAGCGGGCGCAGAGGCGCCGCAGCCGGCGCAGCACGTGCGCCACATGGGATCCGAAGACACCGCGGTAGGTGTGGCACTCGTCGATCACGATGTAGCGCAGGGCGCGCAGGAAGGAGGACCAGCGGGGGTGGGCGGGGAGGATGCCCCGGTGGAGCATGTCGGGGTTGGTGAGCACGTAGTTCGCGTACTGACGCACCCACTCGCGCTCCTCGACGGGCGTGTCCCCGTCGTACACCGCGGGGCGTACGCCGCTGCCGAGCGGGGCGGCCAGTTCGGAGACGGCACGTCGCTGGTCGGCGGCGAGCGCCTTGGTCGGCGCGAGATAGAGGGCCGTCGTACCGCGCCCGTTGGGGGCTTCCGAGCCGTCCAGGAGGCTGCTGAGGACCGGCGTCAGGTAGGCGAGGGACTTGCCGGAGGCCGTCCCGGTGGCGACCACGACGGATTCGCCGCGCAGTGCGTGTTCGACCGTACGCGCCTGGTGCTCCCAGGGCTGTCCGATTCCGGCGCGCCCGATGGCCTCGGTGACTTCCTTTCGGATCTCCGTCGGCCAGTCCGCATGACGGCCTGCACGCGGGGGCAAGTGCTCCGTATGAGTGATGCGCGCAGCCCGATCGGCCCCAGCGGCAAGCCGGTCCAGGACCGAGCGCGGGGATGGGCGCAGGCCCGCGCCGTGCGGGAGTTGAATGTCGGCCATCGGCAACGAGTGTGTCACTGGCGTGACGGACAATGGGCTGAAGGCGTCGTGCACGCCTGCTGGTAAGTGATTGAATGCCATCGCGGCTGCCGATCCATGGGGGGCGACCGCTCGATGCAAGCTGCTGGAGGATCCGTGGACCTGTCCCTGTCGACCCGGACCGTTGGCGACCGCACGGTCGTCGAGGTCGGTGGCGAGATTGATGTATACACCGCGCCCAAGCTGCGCGAGCAGCTTGTCGAGCTCGTCAACGACGGTAGCTACCACCTCGTCGTCGACATGGAGGGCGTCGACTTCCTCGACTCCACCGGGCTCGGCGTGCTGGTCGGTGGCCTGAAGCGGGTGCGTGCCCATGAGGGCTCGCTCCGCCTGGTCTGCAACCAGGAGCGCATTCTCAAGATCTTCCGTATTACGGGTCTGACCAAGGTGTTCCCGATTCACACCTCGGTCGACGACGCCGTCGCCGCCACCGACTGACGACGTCACCCGTACGGGAGTCACCGGGGGGCTCCGGGCTCTGCCCGGCCCCCCTTGAGAAGCAAGCCCGCACGATCGAGGGGGATGGCATGGCCACCGTTGAGCTGCTGTTCAGCGCTCTGCCCGAGCACGTCAGAACCGCGCGCCTGGTGGCGGCCGCGGTCGCGCGCAGGGCGGGAGTCGACGAGGCCGTGCTGGACGAGGTGCGCCTCGCTGTCGGTGAGGCCTGTACACGGGCCGTGAGTCTTCACCAGAGCAACGCCCTGTCCGCCCCGGTCAAGGTCGTGCTGATCGAGGACGAGAAGAAGTTCTCCATCGAGGTGGGTGACGAGGCGCCGCACGCGATAAGTGCGGCGCCCGCTTCCCACAACGGCGAACCGCCCGCGGAGGACGGCTCCGCCGAGGAGGAGGACGAGATGGGGCTCGCTGTCATCAGCGGCCTCGTCGACGACGTGGAAGTGACCGCCGGGGAAGTCGGCGGTCTCATCCGCATGAGCTGGCCGACGACGCCGGACTCGCTCCCGTAGAGGGAGCGGCGGGGTCGCGGGGTTCGCCTTGCGGCTCACGCGGCGATGCGGGCACTGCTCGCGTCACAGCCGTCCGCGAGCACCATCGGTCGCACACAACCCGCCGATCGGCGACAACGCCGAGTGGCGGGTTTGTCGTGTACGCGTACGGGTGCGCGCGGGGCGGTGAGTCGTTCGCCGTCCGTGGCCCCGGCCCGCGCAGCCGTCCGTACGCCGACGTGGCCCCGGCCCGCAGCCGTCCCGTACGCGACGTGGCTCGGCAGCCGCGCGCCCCGCTGTGCAGCCGTCCGACGCCCGCAGCCTCCGCCGGCTTCCGCCGTGTAGCCGTCCGCGCTCCTCTGCGGCCCTGGTCCCGGCCCCCGCCGCTGTCCGTACGCGACACCCCCGGCTGCCCGGCGGTCGGCTAGCTCGCGGCCTCCGCCGCCCCCGCACACCTGCCGCTCCGGGACACCGCCGCGCAGGCGTCCGTCCGTACGGCCCGGGGCCTCTGCCTCTGCGCCGCCCCGGTGCCCCACTGCTGTCCGTACGCCCCGCTACACCGCCAGGCCCCCCAGCGTCCTCCCACAGGCGGCCGAGCCGCACGCGCTCACCGCGGGTCACGGGTCATCCCCGGTGCTCCGACAACATCCGGCCCTCCTGCACCCTCCGTCCTCAGCGCTCGCGGCCGTCCCGTCCGTCACCGAACGGCCGCCATCCGGAGCTCGGGTGGCCTCCGTCAGCGGGGTGACGCGCCGCCTTCGTGCCCCCGTCGCGCACCGCCGTGCGCCCCCTCGTCACCGCTCTGATCAGGCCGGTCATACGGGTCGTAGATCCTTTTCCGGTGATTCCGTAGATCATTTCCCTGGCGTCAGCACGTTGATCACTTTCCTTCGTCCTGGTGAATTCTGTGAGGGCCGCTTATTTGATCTTCGCTGGTCCGTTCACCGGTCTCGGCGAATTCCCCTTGTCGCGCCCTTTTTTGATCTAGTCCCCCTCCCTAGAATCCGTCCACATCTTGAGCTCAGGACGCCTGAGCGTGGCGGCTGTTCTTGTCACAAGGAGTCGCAAGGACTGGCTGCGCGCGCCCATGTGCCAAACGTCAAGGAGGACGAATGGCGGGGCCCTTCACCCCTCTACAGCAGGACCACACCTCATCACTCGCAGCCGCCGTTCTGACCAGCGGAAATCGCCTGATTGTGCTGGTCATCGCGGCGGTGGCGATCGCGGCGATCGCCGTCGCCGTGGTGCTGGTACGCCAGGTGCTCGCCGCGGGCGAAGGCACCGACAGCATGAAAAAGATCGCCGCGGCCGTCCAGGAAGGCGCGAATGCCTATCTGGCCCGGCAGCTGCGCACACTCGGCATCTTCGCCGTGGTGGTGTTCTTCCTGCTCATGCTGCTTCCCGCGGACAACTGGACGCAGCGCGCAGGGCGTTCCGCGTTCTTCCTCATCGGTGCCGCCTTCTCCGCGGCGACCGGATACATCGGCATGTGGCTGGCGGTGCGCAGCAATGTGCGTGTCGCGGCGGCCGCGCGTGAGGCGACCCCCGCCGAGGGCGAGCCGGCCAAGGACCTCACCGATGTGTCCCACAAGGCCATGAAGATCGCGTTCCGCACGGGCGGCGTGGTCGGCATGTTCACGGTGGGCCTCGGTCTCCTCGGCGCCTCCTGCGTCGTGCTGGTCTACGCGGCCGACGCACCCAAGGTGCTCGAGGGCTTCGGTCTGGGCGCGGCGCTGATCGCCATGTTCATGCGTGTCGGCGGCGGCATCTTCACCAAGGCCGCGGACGTCGGCGCCGACCTCGTCGGCAAGGTCGAGCAGGGCATCCCCGAGGACGACCCGCGCAACGCCGCCACCATCGCGGACAACGTGGGCGACAACGTCGGTGACTGCGCCGGTATGGCGGCCGACCTCTTCGAGTCGTACGCCGTGACGCTCGTCGCCGCGCTGATCCTCGGCAAGGTCGCCTTCGGCGACTCCGGGCTCGCCTTCCCGCTGCTCGTTCCGGCGATCGGTGTGGTCACCGCGATGATCGGTATCTTCGCGGTCGCCCCGCGGCGCTCCGACCGCAGCGGCATGACCGCGATCAACCGTGGTTTCTTCATCTCCGCGGTGATCTCCCTGGTGCTGGTGGCCGGTGCCGTCTACGCCTACCTCCCCTCGTCCTACGCGGACCTGAAGGGCGTCACCGACTCGGCCATCGCGGCCCACGACGGCGACCCCCGGCTGCTGGCGCTCGTCGCCGTCGCGATCGGCATCGTCCTGGCCGCCCTGATCCAGCAGCTCACGGGCTACTTCACCGAGACGAACCGGCGCCCCGTCAGGGACATCGGCAAGACCTCGCTGACCGGCCCCGCGACCGTCGTGCTGGCGGGTATCTCCATCGGTCTGGAGTCCGCCGTGTACTCGGCGGTGCTGATCGGTCTCAGCGTGTACGGCGCGTTCCTGCTCGGCGGTACGTCGATCATGCTCGCGCTGTTCGCCGTGGCCCTCGCCGGTACGGGTCTGCTGACCACCGTCGGCGTCATCGTCGCGATGGACACCTTCGGCCCGGTCTCCGACAACGCGCAGGGCATCGCGGAGATGTCCGGTGACGTCCAGGGCGCCGGCGCCCAGGTGCTCACCGACCTCGACGCGGTCGGCAACACCACCAAGGCGATCACCAAGGGCATCGCCATCGCGACGGCCGTCCTCGCCGCGGCCGCCCTCTTCGGTTCGTACCGGGACGCGATCGCCACGGCGGTCGCGGATGTGGATGCCAAGGCGGGGGAGCTCGGCCTGAGCCTGGACATCTCGCAGCCGAACAACCTCGTCGGCCTCATCCTCGGCGCGGCGGTCGTCTTCCTCTTCTCGGGGCTGGCGATCAACGCCGTGTCGCGGTCGGCCGGTTCGGTCGTCTACGAGGTCCGTCGGCAGTTCCGC
Organism: Streptomyces sp. NPDC047108; assembly: GCF_040643575.1. Classification (NCBI taxonomy): domain Bacteria; kingdom Bacillati; phylum Actinomycetota; class Actinomycetes; order Kitasatosporales; family Streptomycetaceae; genus Streptomyces; species Streptomyces sp. NPDC047108. Next base: position 81,780 of record NZ_JBEYUP010000020.1, on the reverse strand, counting down.
GAGAAGCCCGGGATCATGGACTACACCGAGACGCCGGAGTACGGCCGCGTCGTCGACATCTGCACCAAGGACGCGCTGCGCGAGCTGGCCACCCCGGGCCTTCTCGCGGTCCTCGCCCCGATCACCGTCGGCTTCACCCTCGGCGTCGGCGCCCTCGGCTCGTACCTCGCGGGCGCGATCGGCACCGGCACCCTCATGGCCGTCTTCCTCGCCAACTCGGGCGGTGCCTGGGACAACGCGAAGAAGCTGGTCGAGGACGGCCACCACGGCGGCAAGGGCAGCGAGGCCCACGCGGCGACGGTCATCGGCGACACCGTCGGCGACCCGTTCAAGGACACCGCAGGACCGGCGATCAACCCGCTTCTCAAGGTCATGAACCTGGTGGCGCTGCTGATCGCCCCCGCGGTGGTGCAGTTCAGCTACGGCGACGACGCCAGCGTCGGCGTCCGTGTCGTGGTGGCGCTGCTCTCCATCGCGATCATCGTCGGAGCGGTCTACGTCTCCAAGCGGCGCGGCATCGCCGTGAGTGATGAAGGCAACTCCGGCAAGGCCGAGAACCAGGCCAGTGACACCACCGGTGACCCGGCCGTGGTCTCCTAGCTGACCAGGCGTTTTCGGTCGGTTCGGCGGGTGGCCCGAGGGTCGTTCGCCGGGCGGGGCGGGTGCTGTGCCCAGGGGCGCGGCACCCGCCCCGCCGTGTATGTTCCGGGGCCGTAGGCCACGGAAGGGACCGATCGTGAACAAGAAGCTTGTGACCGCACTCTCGGGTGGCGCGGCCCTGCTGATGGCGCTCTCGGGCTGCAGTGACGACAACGGCGAGGTCGACGGCTACGCCAAGAAGGTCTGTGACGAGGTCCAGCCTCAGCTCACGAAGATCACCAAGGCGAACGAGTCGATCACGTCCACCGCAGCCGACGGCAAGCCCGCGGACATCAAGAAGGCCGACTCGGCCGCCTTCCAGGAGATCTCCGCCGCCTACGCGGCCATGTCCGACTCCGTCGAGAACGCCGGCGTCCCGCCGGTCGACGGCGGCGAGAAGGTCCAGTCGGACGCGGTCAAGGAGCTCGACGCCACCTCCAAGGCGTACGCCGACCTCAAGGACTCGGTCGACAAGCTCAAGACCAAGGACCAGGCCGACTTCGCCGAGGGCCTCAAGGGCGTTGCCGAGGAACTCGGCAAGGTCAACAAGGTCGGGGACGATGCGATCAAGAAGCTGCAGTCCGGCGAGATCGGCACGGCGATGAGCAAGCAGTCCGGCTGCAAGCGCCCCGCCGCCGCGACGCCCACCAAGGGGTCCTGACCGTCCGGTCCTGGCCCGGCGTGCGCGGGCCCGTGCCCGCAGGCCCGACAATGATGCGGTGAGTACGCAGACCCTCCCCACGCCCGACGCCGACCGCACCTCCCGGCTGCGCGAGGCGCTGCAATCCGCTGCCTTCACCGCCGACGGGTTGCTCGACCTGCTCGGCGCGCCCGCGTACGCCGCCCTCGCCCGCAGCGAGACGGTGCCGGCGCTGCGGGCGACCCGCGGTGACTCGCCGCTGGAGTCGCTGGTCCGGCTGTTCCTGCTGCAGGCCGCCGTCCCGTACGAGCGGGCGCGCACGGCGCTGCCCGTCGAGGACTGCGTGGCCGACGGATGGCTGGTGCAGCACGGTGAGGAGGTGCGAGCGAGCGTCGACGTGCGCCCGTACAGCGGGCCGGAGGGCCAGGACTGGTGGATCGTCTCCGATCTCGGCTGTGCGGTCGGGGGCGCCGGGGGCATCGGCGCGGGCACGACCGGGATGACGGGCGTGGACCGTTCCCAGCTCGTCCTCGGCGTCGGCGGGGCGTCCACGACCCTGGCCGGCATCACCGTCCGCACCCCCGTCGCCCGGGCGCTCGACCTCGGAACCGGCTCCGGCATCCAGGCGCTGCACGCCGCCCAGCACGCCACCCGGGTCACGGCCACCGACGTCAATCCGCGCGCCCTCGGCTTCGCGCGCCTCACCCTCGCCCTCTCCGGGGCGCCCGCGGCGGACCTGCGCGAGGGCTCGCTCTACGACCCGGTCGCGGGCGACGAGGGGTACGACCTGATCGTCTCCAACCCGCCGTTCGTCATCTCGCCCGGTGCGCGCCTGACCTACCGCGACGGCGGGATGGGCGGCGACGACCTGTGCCGGGCGCTCGTCCAGCGGTCGGCCGATCACCTCGCCGACGGCGGATACCTGCAGCTCCTCGCCAACTGGCAGCACATCGAGGGTGAGGACTGGCGCGAACGGCTGGCGTCCTGGGTGCCCGCCGGCTGCGACGCCTGGATCGTGCAGCGCGAGGTGCAGGACGTGGCGCAGTACGCGGAGCTGTGGCTCCGGGACGCGGGCGACCACCGGGGCGACCCGGCCGAGTACGCCGCCCGCTACGACGCCTGGCTGGACGAGTTCGAGGCCCGTAAGGCCCGGGGCGTCGGCTTCGGGTGGATCACGCTGCGCAAGTCCGGCGCCGACCGCCCCTCCGTGGTCACCGAGGAGTGGCCGCACCCGGTCGAACAGCCCCTCGGCGCCTGGGTGCACAGCCACTTCGAGCGCCAGGACTTCCTGCGTGACACGGACGACGCGGCGCTGCTCGCCGGCCGCTTCCGGCTCGCGGACGAGGTGGTCCAGGAGCAGGTCGGGCTGCCGGGGGCGGAGGACCCCGAGCACGTCGTGCTGCGCCAGAACCGCGGGATGCGGCGGGCGACGCGGGTCGACACCGTGGGCGCGGGCTTCGCGGGCGTGTGCGACGGGACGCTGACCGCGGGCCGCATCCTCGACGCCATCGCCCAGCTCGTCGGCGAGGACCCGGTGCTGCTGCGCGACCGTACGCCCGAGTCGATCCGGCTGCTGGTCGAGCAGGGCTTCCTCGACCCGGTCGCGGACCCGGCGGGCGACCCGGCGCGCGACGCGGCCGCCGAGGCGTGACCGTGGGCTGAAGGCGGCCCCGTGCTCCGACGGCACGGGCCCGCGCCCCGGAGATCCGGAACGCGGGCCCGTGCTTCGTCCGTGGGACGCGACGCCCAGGTCAGCTCCGCAGCAGACGGCCGTCCTTGTCGGTGCGGGTGTCGCTGACGAGGAAGATGATCGCGTCGATCAGCGACCAGACGCCGAGGCCACCGCAGGTGAGCAGCTGGGCGATCGCCATGCCGGTGTGGCCGGTGTAGAAACGGCCGATGCCGAGGCCGCCCAGGAAGAGCTGCAGCAGGCCGGCCACGATCTTGGACTTCTCGGAGTACGGCTGCCCGTTGGGCGCGACACCGTACGGGGCGCCGGCGGACGGAGGCTGGGAAGGGTAGGACACGGAGAGTGCTCCTCGTGGATCTTCATTCCGGGGACGTCTGCCGCCCGGCGGATCCCGCGGCGGCGGGCCCGTGGGGCGGCAGTGCAGAAAAGGACTCCGAGTCCGGAGATTCGGTTGCCGGGTGTCAGCGATCGTGATCAAGTGGTGATCTCGCGAGGCGAATTCGCGCGTGCGGAGGCCGCCGCGGAGGATCTGTCAGCCGTTCGGCCCGATGGCACCGAGCTTTCTGCGCCCCTGTCCGGTTGCCCTCCGCGACCGCCACGGGCGACCGACGCCAGCGGGCGACCGACGCCAGGCCGGTCCTCGTCAGCCGATCAGATTGCGGGTGACGGCCCAGGCCACGGCCGTGCCGAGGACGGCGGCGGTGCCCCGCGGCCCCAGCGTCGGCCGGTAGCGCCGCCCCCGCAGCCCGTCGCGCAGCCAGCGCCCGCACAGATACGCCGCGGCCGGTACCCCGAGCAGCAGAAGCAGGGCGTTGTCGTGGAAAGCGGCGCCGATCCTGCCGTGCATCAGGTCGTACGCCATGCGCGTGCCGCCGCAGGCCGGGCAGAGCATGCCCGTCGCCCAGTTGAAAGGGCAGCGCGGGAGGAGGTGGCCGGATTCGTGAGGGTTCCGGTCCCACAGATGGACCGCGGCCGCCGCGCCCGCCAGCAGGAGGACGAGCGGCGGCGCGGCCGGATGCCTGAACGCGCGCGCGGCCGCTGCCCGGACGGATCCCGTCCGGGTCGCGGCCGTGATCCCGGCGCCACCGCCGGTGCGCGGCTGGTCAGCCACGCAGGATGCGCCCCTGCTGATCGGTGGTGTTGTTGCTCGTCAGCAGCACGATGCCGTCGATCAGCGCCCAGATGCCGAGGCCACCGCAGGTGAAGAGCTGGCCGAGGGCGAGGCCGACGTGGCCGAGGTAGAACCGGCCTATGCCGAAGGTGCCGAGGAAGAGCTGCAGCACACCCGCGACGATCTTCGACTTGTCGGAGTAGGGACGACCGTAAGGGTCGTATCCGAAGGGCGCGTTGGGGTCGGAGTAGCCGCCGCCGGCGGCTCCCTGCGGATAGCCGTAACCGGGCGCGGCACCGCCGTACGGCGACTGCCCCGGGCCGGGCTGGCCGCCGTGCGGGTAGCCGTATCCGCCGTTCTGCGGGTTCGGCGGTGGACCGTAGGGATACTGATCGGACACGAGAACCCCCGATGATGGAGAGCGGAACTGGTTTTCGGGCGTGGCCGGTGAGTACGGCCGCGGGCCATCCTGCCAGCAGACGCCCGCCAGGTTTCGGTCCGGGCGGCAGACAGGACGCTTGTCGGGTTACCGTTCGAGTGGCGTTGCGGGCTTTTCCCGTTTGACACGGGGCCGGGAGGTACCGTCACACTCCGCAGCGTCAGCGCAGTGCCCCAGACCATCCAGGCGTCGACCGGAGAGAAGAGCGAAGGTGTCCCCGACCAGCGAGACCGCGAACGGCGGCCGTCGACTCGTCATCGTCGAGTCGCCCGCCAAGGCCAAGACGATCAAGGGCTATCTGGGCCCGGGTTATGTCGTCGAGGCCAGCGTCGGGCACATCCGCGATCTGCCCAACGGCGCGGCCGAGGTCCCGGCCAAGTACAAGGGCGAGTCCTGGGCACGGCTCGGTGTCAATGTGGATCAGGACTTCGAACCGATCTACGTCGTCAACGCCGACAAGAAGAGCCAGGTCAGCAAGCTCAAGGAGCTGCTGGCGGAGTCCGACGAACTCTTCCTCGCCACCGATGAGGACCGCGAGGGCGAGGCCATCGCCTGGCATCTCCAGCAGGTCCTCAAGCCCAAGGTCCCCGTCCGCCGGATGGTCTTCCACGAGATCACCAAGGACGCCATCCGCGAGGCCGTCGCCAATCCGCGCGAGCTGAACCAGCTCCTGGTCGACGCCCAGGAGACCCGCCGCATCCTCGACCGTCTCTACGGCTACGAGGTCTCGCCCGTGCTGTGGAAGAAGGTCATGCCGCGGCTCTCGGCGGGCCGCGTCCAGTCCGTGGCGACCCGGCTCGTCGTCGAGCGGGAGCGCGAGCGCATCGCCTTCCGCTCCGCCGAGTACTGGGACCTGACCGGGTCCTTCGCCACCGGCCGCGCCGGTGACGCCACCGACCCCGGCACCTTCTCGGCCCGTCTGACCACCGTCGACGGCCGCCGTATCGCACAGGGCCGCGACTTCGGCGCGAACGGGCAGCTCAAGAATGGGCTGCGCGAAGCGTCCGTTGAGGGCGGTGGTGGGCGACGGGAGGGCGGCTCCCAGGTGCTGCACCTGGACGAGGCCACCGCGCGGGCGCTCGCCGACGCCCTGCAGGACACGGCGTTCTCCGTCCGCTCGGTCGAGTCCAAGCCGTACCGCCGCTCGCCGTACGCCCCGTTCCGTACGACCACGCTCCAGCAGGAGGCCTCGCGGAAGCTCGGCTTCGGCGCGAAGTCGACCATGCAGGTCGCCCAGAAGCTGTACGAGAACGGCTTCATCACCTATATGCGTACGGACTCCACGACGCTGTCGGACACGGCCGTCGCGGCGGCCCGTGCGCAGGTCACGCAGCTCTACGGCTCGGACTACCTGCCGGAGAAGCCGCGGCTGTACGCGGGCAAGGTCAAGAACGCGCAGGAGGCGCACGAGGCGATCCGGCCTTCGGGTGATCGTTTCCGCACCCCGGCCGAGACCGGCCTGACCGGCGACCAGTTCCGGCTCTACGAGCTGATCTGGAAGCGCACCGTCGCCTCCCAGATGAAGGACGCCGTCGGCCAGTCCGTGACCGTCAAGGTCGGCGGCCGGGCGAGCGACGGCCGTGACGCCGAGTTCTCCGCCTCGGGCAAGATCATCACCTTCCACGGCTTCATGAAGGCCTATGTGGAGGGCGCCGACGACCCGAACGCGGAGCTGGACGACCGCGAGCGCCGGCTGCCGCAGGTCTCCGAGGGCGACCCGCTGTCCGCCCAGGAGATCACCGCCGACGGCCACGCCACCAAGCCCCCCGCCCGCTACACCGAGGCCAGCCTGGTCAAGGAGCTGGAGGAGCGGGAGATCGGCCGTCCGTCCACGTACGCGTCGATCATCGGCACCATCCTCGACCGCGGCTATGTCTTCAAGAAGGGCACCGCGCTCGTCCCCTCCTTCCTCTCCTTCGCCGTCGTCGGCCTGCTGGAGAAGCACTTCGGCCGGCTCGTCGACTACGACTTCACCGCGAAGATGGAGGACGACCTCGACCGCATCGCGCGGGGCGAGGCCCAGGCCGTGCCGTGGCTGCGGCGCTTCTACTTCGGCTCGGACGAGAGCGCCGCGGGCGCTGCCGCCGAGGCGGGGAACGGCGACGGCGACCACCTCGGCGGCCTCAAGGAACTGGTCACCGACCTCGGTGCGATCGACGCCCGCGAGGTGTCCTCGTTCCCGGTCGGCGAGGGCATTCTGCTGCGCGTCGGCCGCTACGGCCCGTACGTCGAGAAGCCGTCGGAGACCGAGGGCGAGCCGGGGCAGCGTGCGGACGTCCCCGACGACCTGCCGCCGGACGAGCTGACCGTCGAGCTGGCGAAGGAACTGCTCGCCAAGCCCAGCGGGGAGCGCGAGCTGGGCGCCGACCCGGAGACCGGCCGCGCGATCGTCGCCAAGGACGGCCGCTACGGCCCGTACGTCACCGAGGTCCTGCCCGAGGGCACCCCGAAGACCGGCAAGAACGCGGTCAAGCCGCGGACGGCGTCACTCCTGAAGTCGATGTCGCTCGATACGGTGACGCTGGAGGACGCCCTCAAGCTGATGTCGCTGCCGCGCGTCGTCGGCACCGACCCCGAGTCGGGCAACGACATCACCGCCCAGAACGGCCGCTACGGCCCGTACCTGAAGAAGGGGACGGACTCGCGGTCGCTGGAGAGCGAGGAGCAGCTCTTCACCATCACGGTGGAGCAGGCGCTGGCGATCTACGCGCAGCCCAAGCAGCGCGGTCGTGCCGCGGCCAAGCCGCCGCTGAAGGAGCTGGGCACCGACCCGGTCAGCGAGCGCCCGGTCGTCGTGAAGGACGGCCGCTTCGGCCCGTACGTCACGGACGGCGAGACGAACGCGACGCTGCGCCGGGACGACGACGTCGAGACGATCACCCCGGAGCGCGGCTACGAGCTGCTGGCGGAGAAGCGCGCCAAGGGCCCGGCCAAGAAGACCGCGAAGAAGACGGCCAAGAAGACCGCCGCGAAGAAGGCTCCGGCGAAGAAGGCCGCGGCCAAGAAGACGACGGCGAAGAAGACGACCGCCAAGAAGACGACGACGAAGAAGGCCACGGCGGCCGCCAGCAGCGCGGCGAAGAAGACCGCCACGGCCAAGGCTCCCGTGGAGAACGAGGACTGAGGGATTCCGGGCCCGCCGGGCAGCTGACGCCGGGCGGGCACCGCGTACGGGCACATGTTCGGGAGGGGCCGTCAGGGATTCGGCCACGACCGATAGGCTGACGGGATGACGCGAGCCGAGCAGCCAACGGTCGTGACCCCCACATCCGACGCCCTTGCCGCAGATTCACGCGAGCGCGCCGTACGCGCCCTGCTGCGTTTCCCCCCGCTGCGACGACTGTGGAGTGCACAGTTCGTCGGAGGTATCGGAGACGCTCTCGGTCTGCTGGTGCTCCTCCTTCTGTCGCTTCAGGCGGCAGTCGCGGAGGGCTCCTTCGGGGGCGGCTATCGCGGTGCCGCATTCGCCGTCGCCGCTGTCTTCGGGGCACGACTCGTCGCCACCGTCCTCTTCGGGGCCGTCCTTCTCGGACCCCTGTCGTCGCTGACCGCGCCGGGGAAGGAGAAGGGACGAGCAGCGTCGTCCTCGGCGTCCTCAGGGTCTTCCGGAGCGGGGCGCTCCGGGCGCCGTGAAGGCGGACCGCTCGACCGGCGCTGGACCATGATCGGCGCGGACGTGGCGCGGCTCCTGCTCCTCGTCGTCGCGCCGCTGTGGATCGACTGGACCCCCGACAACGCCCTCTCCATCCTTCTCGTCTCCGTCTTCGTCGGCGGGGTCGCCGAGCGCTTCTGGACCGTCGCCAAGGACGGCGCCGCTCCCGCCCTGCTGCCCGCACCTCCCGCCGAGGGCGCCGCGATCCGCCCGCTGCCCGACCACGGCGACGCACTGCGCCGCCTCTGGCTGCGTACGACGTTCGTCACCCTGCCGATCGCCGCCGCCGGACTCGTCGTCGTCACGCTGCTCGGGAAGCTGCTGGCCGCCGGGATCGAGTGGTTCGACCTGCACCAGGCGGCCCTGGGTTCGTACGTCGCCTCCGGTCTCTTCGCCGCGTCCGTGTCGGTGCTCTGGTTCATCGAGCTGCCCGGCGGGGCGACGCCCCGGCCGCGCTCTCCCCTCGAGGGACTGCGCCGCCCCCGGACCGGATCGACCGCGGAGAAGGGCCGTACGGGCGCCGTCCCGCTGCTCGTCCTCACCTGCGCGGCCGTGGCCGCGGCCATCGCCTCCGCCGTCGCCGTCTCCGCGCTGCACGCGGACGACCTGGACGGCGGGCCGGTGCTCTTCGCGCTGCTCGTCCTCGGGCTGACCGCCGGCACGGTCGCGGGCATCCGGCTGGCCCCGCGCGTGCTGCCCGCGCTCTCCCGGCGCCGGCTGCTGGCGATCGCGACCGCCCTCACCGGTCTCGCGCTGCTCGTCGCCGGGCTGGTCCCCGACGCCACGACGGTGCTGCTGGTCACGCTGATCGCGGGTGCGTCCGCGGGCGTCGCCGCCCACACCGGCCACACCCTGCTCGACCAGGAGACCGAGGAGGGCCGCCAGTTCCGTACGACCGAGCATCTGCACGCGGTCGTCCGCGTCTTCGTCGGGCTCGGGGCGATCGCCGCCCCGCTGCTCGCCGCGGCGATCGGGCCGCACCGGCTCGCCGGCGAGGACTTCGTCTTCGCGCACGGCGGCGCCGCGTTCACGCTCATGCTCGTCGGTGCGCTGCTGCTCCCCCTCGCGGTGCTCGTCCTCGGCAAGACGGACGACCGCTCCGGTGTGCCGCTCCGCCGCGACCTGCGCGAGGCGCTGCGCGGCGGGGAGCCCGAGCAGGCACCGGCCGCCACCGGCTTCTTCATCGCCGTCGAAGGCGGTGACGGCGCCGGGAAGTCCACCCAGGTCGAGGTGCTCGCCGAGTGGATCCGCGCCAAGGGCCACGAGGTGGTCGTCACCCGCGAGCCGGGTGCGACGGCCATCGGCAAGCGGCTGCGCTCGATCCTCCTCGACGTCTCCAGCGCCGGTCTCTCCCACCGCTCGGAGGCCCTGCTCTACGCCGCGGACCGCGCCGAGCACGTCGACACGGTCGTGCGGCCCGCTCTCGAACGCGGCGCCGTCGTGCTCTCCGACCGGTACATCGACTCCTCCGTCGCCTACCAGGGCGCCGGCCGTGACCTGTCGCCGACCGAGATCGCCCGGATCTCGCGCTGGGCGACGGACGGCCTCGTCCCGCATCTGACGGTGCTGCTGGACGTCGCGCCGGAGACCGCGCGCGAGCGGTTCACCGAGGCGCCCGACCGGCTGGAGTCCGAGCCGCCCGAGTTCCACGCCCGGGTGCGCGCCGGTTTCCTGACGCTCGCCGCCGCCGACCCGGCCCGCTACCTCGTCGTCGACGCGGGGCAGGAGCCGGAGGCGGTCACCACCGTCGTACGGCACCGGCTCGACCAGATGCTGCCGCTGTCCGAGGCCGAGATCGAGGCCCGCGAGCAGGCCCGCAAGGCCGCCGAGGAGGAGCGGAAGCGGCGTGAGGCCGAGGAGGCCGCGCGCAAGGCCGAGGAGGAGCGCCTGGAACGCGAGCGCCAGGAACAGCTCGCCCGCCTGCGCGCCGAGGAGGAGGAGCGCAAGCGCCGCGAGGCCGAGGAGGCGCGCCGCCTCGAGGAGGAGCGTCAGGCGGAGGAGGCGCGGCTGCGCGCCGAGGAGGCCCGCAAGGCCGCCGAGGAGGAGCGCAAGCGGCGTGAGGCCGAGGAGGCCGCACGCAGGGCCGAGCAGGAGCGGCTGCGCCGCAGGGCCGAGGAAGAGGCCCGGCTGCGAGAAGAGGCCGAGGTCCGCCGCCAGGAGAAGCAGCGCAAGGCGGAGGAAGCCCTGCTGCGGGCGGAGGAGGCGCGCCTGGAGGCGGAGGCCGCCGCGGCCGCCGCGGCCGCGGCCAAGTCCCGGGCGGCGGACGAGGATCCGACGGTGGAGACGCCGGTTCCGGGCGGCGAGAGCGACCGCGGGGACCAGGGCGGGCCGGGTCAGATTCCCGCCGACCCCGCGCAGACCGTTCCGACCCCGCGGGTGGACCGTAAGGACGCCGGTGCCTCCGGCGAGCGGCCCTCCAGGAGCGACGACGAGACGGCGGTGCTGCGGCCCGTCCGCTCGGACGAGCCGCAGGGCGGCACCGGGCAGGGCAAGGGCTCGGACGCCGAGGAGACGGCCGTCCTGCCGAAGCCCCCGGCCCCGGGGAGCGCGGACGAGACGGCGGTCCTCCCGCCGGTACGGCCCGAGGACGCCGCGGGCGGGCAGGAGCGTTCGGGGGACCCGGCCGACCGCGTACCGCCGTGGCTCTTCCGGGACGAGGACGGCGCAGCGGAGCCTCCGGCCCCGCGCGAGGCCGAGCGGACGCGCGAGATGCCCCAGGTCGACCCGGCCTCCGGGGACCGCCCCCGTCGCCGCCGCTCGGAGTGGGCCGAGGAGACGCCGCTCGACGACCTCCCGAGCCTGGCCGACGAACTGCTCGGCCCCCGCGAGGAGGAGGACGACAGCAACGGCCGCCGCAGGGGCCGCTGACGCGGAACGGAACGCCTGACGCCCGGGGCACGGCACCACGCCCCGGGCGTTCGGCGTTCCCGCAGGTCCTAGGCGTTCCCCTAGGTCTGGCGCGGCGCCGCGGCCCGCCGTGCCGCCCCGCCGTCGCGCGATGGAAAATGAGGCCGTGAGCCGAGCCGCGCTGGACTACCGGAAAATCCTGGAGCAGGTGGCGGAGGACGTCGCACCGCAGATCGGTGGCGGCCGCCCCGCCGAGTACATACCGGCTCTGGCATCGGTGGATCCCCGCCGTTTCGGTATGGCCGTCGCCGGCATCGACGGGCAGGTCCACGGCGTGGGGGACTGGCACGAGCCGTTCTCCGCCCAGTCGATCACCAAGGTCTTCACCCTGGCGCTCACGCTGGCCCGGGGAGGCGAGGACCTCTGGGCGCACGTCGGCCGTGAACCGTCCGGCAACCCGTTCAACTCCCTCGTCCAGCTCGAGCAGGAGCAGGGGATACCGCGCAACCCGTTCATCAACGCGGGCGCCCTCGTCGTCACCGACCACCTGCACAGCCTGACCGGCGACGCGAGCAGCGAACTGCTCGAGTTCCTGCGCGAGGAGAGCGGCAATCCGGAGCTCGGCTTCGACGCGGAGGTGGCGGAGTCGGAGTTCGCGCACAGCGACCGCAACGCCGCCCTCGCCCACTTCATGGCGAGCTACGGCAACATGCGCAATCCCGTACCGACCGTGCTGCACCACTACTTCTGGCAGTGCTCGATCGCACTGAGCTGCGCCGACCTCGCGACCGCCGGGCTCTTCCTGGCCCGTCACGGGGTACGGACCGACCACTCGCGGCTGCTGTCCCTCAGCGAGGCCAAGCGGATCAACGCCGTGATGCTCACCTGCGGGACGTACGACGCGGCGGGCGACTTCGCGTACCGGGTGGGGCTGCCCGGCAAGAGCGGCGTCGGCGGCGGCATCATCGCCGTCATCCCCGGGCTGTGCACGCTCGCGGTGTGGAGCCCTGGGCTGGACTCGCGCGGGAACTCGGTGGCGGGGGTCGCGGCGCTCGACCGGTTCACGACGCTCACGGGCCTCTCCGTCTTCTGACATCCGGCAGACGTGACATCCCGGCGGGCGTGACATCCCGGCGGGCGTGTCACCGGCGGGGCGGGGGCGGACGTCGCCGGTTGTCGGTCCCGTGGACCACAATGGGTGCCGCCGGGGACGACCGCGCGCGTCACCGGACGAGGAACGGCACACGCATGCAACAGCGCATGCGCGTAACGGCACGAGCGCAGGCACGGACAGCATCGGCAGGCAGGGGCGAGGGGCAGTCATGGCGGTATGGGACGACGTCGTCGGGCAGGAGCGGCTGACCGGGCAACTCACCGCCGCCGCCCGGGATGCCGACGCCATCGTCACCGCCGAGGCGGAGGCGGAGAGCGGCACGGCGCTCGACCTGACCCCCGCACCGCAGGACGACTCCGCCGAGGAGCGCGGGTCGTCGAAGATGACCCACGCCTGGCTGTTCACCGGACCGCCCGGCTCCGGCGGACCGACCGCCGCCAGGGCCTTCGCCGCCGCGCTGCAGTGCGTCAGCCCGGACCGCGCGCTCGGCGGCGCCCCCGGCTGCGGGTTCTGCGAGGGCTGCCACACCGCCCTCGTCGGCACCCATGCCGACGTCGAGGTGGTCAGGACCGATGTGCTGTCGATCGGTGTGAAGGAGACCCGCGAGCTCGTACGCCGCGCCCAGCTCTCGCCCGCGAACGGCCGCTGGCAGGTGATCGTCCTCGAGGACTCCGACCGTCTCACCGAGGGCGCGGCCAATGTGCTGCTGAAGGCCGTTGAGGAGCCCGCGCCCCGTACGGTCTGGTTGCTCTGCGCGCCCTCCGTCGAGGACGTGCTGCCCACGATCCGCTCCCGCTGCCGCCATCTCACGCTCCGTACGCCGTCGGTGGAGGCCGTCGCCGACGTCCTGATGCGGCGCGACGGCATCGAACCCGAGGTGGCCAGGGCCGCCGCGGCTGCCACGCAGGGCCACATCGGCCGGGCCCGCCGGCTCGCCACGGACGAGCGGGCGCGCAGCCGCCGCGCCTCCGTGCTCCGCCTGCCGCTGCGCGTCGATGACGTCGGCGCCTGTCTGAAGGCTGCCCAGGAGCTGGTCGACGCCGCCGCCGAGGACGCCAAGCAGATGGCGGAGGAGGTCGACGCGAAGGAGACCGAGGAGCTGCGGGCGGCACTGGGAGCGGCGTCCGGGACCGGCGGCCGCCTCCCGCGCGGCACCGCGGGCGCGATGAAGGAACTGCAGGACCGGCAGAAGAGGCGCGCCACCCGGACCCAGCGCGACAGCCTCGACCTGGCGCTCACCGATCTCACCGGCTTCTACCGCGACGTCCTCGCCCTCCAGCTCGGCTCCGCCGTCGCCGTCGCCAACACCGAAATGCGTGACGACCTCCAGCGCATCGCCCGCTCGTCCACCCCGGAGCGCAGCCTCCGCCGCATCGAGGCGGTGCTCGCCTGCCGCGAGGCGCTGGACAGCAATGTCGCGCCGCTGCTGGCGGTGGAGGCCATGACGATGGCCCTCCGCGAGGGATGACGCGTGCGGGACGGCAGGCGCCCGCGCGCCGTGGCGCCCCGGACACGCTCTCACCCGTACGAGGACGACGGACCACGCATGGACGGTGTCCGGACGGATACGCTCCGAACACCCCACGCGAAGAACTGAACGAGGGATCGCCGCATGGAACCCAGTCGTCTGCTCCGCACCTCCTGGACCGTCCTCGCGGTCGCGGGCCTTCTGATGTCCGGCTGTTCCTCCGGGAGTTCGTCGTCGGGCTCGTCCGCGTCGCCCAAAGCGGCGAACCGCCAGCCGCAGAAGAAGGCCGACGCCGTATCCGTCCTGCAGCCGCTGCCCGCGGGCGTGCCCGCCGGGCTCACGTCGTACTACGACCAGAAGCTGCGCTGGCGCGAATGCGGCATCGAAGGGTTCGAGTGCAGCACCCTCAAGGTGCCCATGGACTACGTGAATCCGGGCGAGGGCCGGGACGTCAAGCTCGCCGTCTCGCGCCGGACGGCGACCGGCCCGGGCAAGCGGCTCGGCTCCCTGCTGGTGAACCCGGGCGGACCGGGCGGCTCCGCGATCGGGTACCTGCAGAGCTACGCCGGTATCGGCTACCCGGAGCCGGTGCGGGCGCGGTACGACATGGTGGCCGTCGACCCGCGCGGCGTCGCCCGCAGCGCGCCCGTCACATGCCTGTCCGACTCGCAGATGGACGCCTTCACCCAGGTCGACCAGACGCCCGACGACCGGAAGGAGGTCGATGAACTCGTCTCGACCTTCAAGGACTTCGCGGCCGGCTGCCGGGACCGCTCGGGCTCGGTCCTCGGCCATGTCTCGACGATCGAGGCGGCCCGGGACATGGACGTGCTGCGCGGCGCCCTCGGCGACAAGAAGCTGACGTATGTCGGCGCCTCGTACGGGACGTTCCTCGGCGCCACGTACGCCGGGCTGTATCCGTCGCGCGCCGGCCGTCTCGTCCTGGACGGGGCGATGGACCCCTCCCTGCCCGCCCTGACCATGAACCGCGACCAGACGGCGGGCTTCGAGACCGCCTTCACGGCGTTCGCGGAGGACTGCGTACGCCGCGAGGACTGCCCGCTCGGCAAGGGCACGGCGAAGGACGCAGGCAAGCGCCTGCAGGCTTTCTTCACCGAGCTGGACAAGGAGCCCGTCCCCACGGACGAGGACCGCAAGCTGGGCGAATCCCTGGCGACGACGGCCGTGATCGCGGCGATGTACGACGAGGGCGCCTGGACCGAGCTGCGCAGTGCCCTGCAGTCGGCGATGGACGGCGACGGCGCCGGGCTGCTGCGCCTGGCCGACCTCTACTACGAGCGCGACGCCGACGGCTCCTACGAGAACCTGATGTTCGCCAACCCGGCCGTCAACTGCCTGGACCTGCCTGCCGCGTTCGGCGGTCCGGACGATGTGCGCAAGGCGCTGGCGTCCTTCCGCAAGGCGTCCCCGGTCTTCGGCACGGGCCTGGCGTGGGCGGCGATGAACTGCACGTACTGGCCGGTCGAGGCGACCGGCCGTCCGAGCCGCATCGAGGCGAAGGGCGCGGCCCCGATCGTGGTGGTCGGCACGACCCGCGACCCGGCGACCCCGTACCGCTGGGCACAGGCCCTGGCCGGGCAGCTCGGCTCGGGCACGCTCCTGACCTACGAGGGCGACGGGCACACGGCGTACGGGCGCGGCAGCGACTGCGTCGACTCGACGATCAACACCTATCTGCTGGAGGGCAAGGCTCCGAAGGACGGCACGCGCTGCACGTAGGGGGTGCGGCGCGGGCCGTGGGCGATATTCGGGACATAGCTCCTATACCGCCCTGCAGTGGCCCTCACCGCCCCGGCCGGGGTGCGAGGCACCCCGGCTGAATGTGTAGACTTGGCGCCGTTGCGGCACCAGGTCACGCACCGCGGGACCAGGCGCATCCGCAGCCCGCCGCCTTAGCTCAGTCGGCCAGAGCGACGCACTCGTAATGCGTAGGTCAGGGGTTCGACTCCCCTAGGCGGCTCCACCGAAGCCCAGCTCAGACAGTGTCTGAGCTGGGCTTTTCGCATACGCGCCAGGGTCAGCCGATCTGCGGGTGCCGCAGATGCGGACGCACCGATGAGTTCCGCCGCCCGGTGTCGTCTCACCGTGTATGGACACGACACCGCACCCAGAACCGCAGACCGCGGCCGGCAAGGTGCTCTGGCACTTCACGATGTCGCTCGACGGTTTCGTCGCCGGGCCGCATCACGCGATGGACTGGATGTCCGGGATCTCCGGCAGGCCCGGGCTGGTCGAGGAGTACGCCGCGACCACCGGCGCCGTGCTCGGAGGCCGCGACGGCTGGGACGCGTTTCCCGGGGCCCGCCCCTACGGCGGCGGCGACCTCTGGCAGGGCGCGATCTTCATCCTCACCCACCACCCGGAGGACGCCGTCCCGGCCGACGACGTCACATTCCTCAGCTGCGACGTCGCCGAGGCCGTACGGATCGCGCTGGACGCCGCGGGCGGCAAGAACGTCGAGGTGCACTCGCCCTCGATCGGAGCCCAGCTGATCGAGCGCGGCCTGATCGACGAGATCGACCTGCACATCGCGCCGGTCCTGCTCGGCGACGGAATCCGGCTGTTCGACAATCCCGGCGGCGTACCCGTGCGTCTCGAGCGCGTCCACGACGGCCCTCCGAACGCGGAGCTCGACGTCCGCTTCCGGCCGGCGCGCTAGCCAGAACCTCCTCAACTCCACCGAGCCCGTAGGGCAGCGGAAGCAGACGCGGTCGAAGTGCGCGGCGGGGCGACTGACGTCGTGCGGGCGGTGGTCCGTGAGAACCGGCTGCCTCAGCCGCCCCGCGCGGCAGCCGGACCGTGAACTCGGAGGTCGACGACGTGCTGGAGCAGCAGTGCCTCGTCCAGCCGGCCACCCTTGAGCCTCTTGGCGGCACTCAATGGCTCACCTTGTAGTGTCGTGATTCCTGTCCGTGATGCCGTGGCCAAGCGGGGGCTTGTGTGTCGATCGTCATGGTTGCAGCGGCGATCTACGGGGTGCTGCAACTGGCTTTGATCGCAACTCCTGTGCGATCGCTGCGTCTGTCGACTGTCCTTCTCGCCGTCGCCGTCGGTGTCTACGGCAGCGGAGTCGTCGCCGCCCTCATCGAACTTGGCTATGCCCATTCCATCGCGTCGAGCGCCACACAACCGCTGACGGAGGCCATGGGACAGGGGGCATACACCCTTGTCCCCGCAGTGGAGGAACTGGCCAAGCTCGCGCCCCTGTTAGTCGCCGGTCTCAACATCAAGATCCGCTACCAACTGGGCCTCGCCGACTATGTCGTCCTCGGGGCTGCCACGGGCGCCGGACTCGGACTGTACGAAGTCCTCCTGAGTCATCTTCTGGACGCCCAACGGGCGAGCGAGTACCCGCGGGGCGGGTGGATGCTGTCGGGTGGGCTGAGCTTGAACTCCACCTACATACCCGACTGGCACACCGTGCTGACCACCTGGCTGCCCGCCTCGCTGGGCAGCCTGGACATCAGTTTCACCGAACCGAGTCTGGGCACCAGCCTTCACCTCGCCTGGGGCGCTACCGGAGCGTTCGGTGTCGGGCTGCTCCTGCGGGGCGGGAGCTACCGTCGGCTGGTCGGTTTGCTGCCGATCGTGTACGCGACGGGTCACCACACGCTGGTGAACTACGTTGGCCGTCGGGGCGCCCACCCACCGGGCTGGGCAACCTCCCTGCTCGGCACCGCCGACGACATGGTCGCCTATGTGCCTTTGGGCTGCCTGGCTCTTGCCATGGCCCTCGACTTCGGTCACTTGCGGCGGGGTAAGCAGGCCATGCCCGCAGTGCTCCTGCATGCCGAGCGAGCCGGTCGCTCAGGGAGCGAGGTTCTCGCTGGGTTCGGTACGTGGTGCTTCCCGTTGACGATGTTGATCGCGCTGCGTTTCGCCCGTATGCGCAGGGCACTCCTCTACGCCGCCGGACGTACCCGCGCTGATCGGCTTGAGGCCCTCCACCAGGCAGTGGCCGACACCGCGACGCGCATGGATGCGAGCAACCACGGGGCTGCCTGGGACACGGCGCGAATACGAGCCGATCTCAAAGCAGCTCGTGCATGCTCTCCGAGGCGCCGCCGCTGGCCGCTCCTGGTCATGCCCCTCGTCCTCATGGCGCCGTCGTTGGTTTTCCTCGGCATCGGGTCGTTCACCGCGACCAAAGACCTCCAGGAGATCTTCACCAGTGGCAACGGCCCACGCCTGCTCCTCTGGTTCGGAATGGCCGGCCTCGTGTGGATGCTCGTCCAACTCGTGCTCCTGCTGCGGTCCTGGTCGGTCACATCACGCCAACCACTCGCGGAGCCTCAAGCCTTGCTCCGGCTACGGGTGTTCGCCGCCGTGGGAGCGGCCCTCACCACAGCTCTGCTCCTCGTTGCCCACCACGGGGGCACCCCGCTCGACGGCGAAGCTGTCGAACCGCTGGCGATGCTCCTGGCAGCCCTGGAGAACCTCGAACTGTACGCGGGCATCGCTCTCACCCTCCTCGCTCTCGCTGCCCTGATCATGCTGTTCCCGCCCGGCGGACTTGCCCTTGCCGGAGGCGGCATGGTGGCAAGCGCGGTGACCGTGGAAGCTGCCCAAGCCGCCGCACTGGGCACTGCTGGTGTTCTCCTCATGGCACGGGGCGCCCAGCACGGTGATGGTGGCAACGAATCGAGCGGCAGCGACTCGTCGAATTCGTCCGGGACCAGCGGCGGGACCTCTGGAACCGGGCCCGGGAGGGGGCCCTGGCAGGTAGCCGAAGATGTTCCGGGGCCGGGGGCCGGAAAAAATCTGCGCTACCCGCATTCGAGGCATACGGTCTCGGGGTCTGGCCACGGTGAAGTCAAGGCACGGAACAGCGTCATTCTGCGTGGGAACGAGCGGCAGGTGGCGCAAGACATCAGTGACATCGCCCGCGGCCGTGCCCCGTACAACAACGCGACTGGGCGCTATGAGATCAATGGCCGTTCCTATGGTGTGGAGGAAAACGGGACGGTCTACCCCGACCGTGGCCCTGGCATTGTGAGCCTTGACCGCAACGAGTACGCCGCGCTCCAACAGGTGACCCGTGCCAAAGGCGATCTGTCCGCGGCGCCGCAGCTCACGAAGAATCCCAGATTCGTGAACAATCCCGAAGCAGTCCAGAAGGCATTGAAGATCTACCACGGGATCCACCCATGACCTACAACATCCTGGTGACCCACGAAGCCACCCTCGAACGGCTCGGGCCGGCGCTGTCGGCCATTCTGGGCGTTCCCGCGCCGGAGGTGGACGTGGCCGACGCGTACGGGGATCCAGACGGGCGTAACTGGGACGCCCTGGTCTCGTGCGAATACACCGCCGTACGAGGGGACCTCGTGTGGTCGCTGGACGTTTACGTCCAGGACCAGGCGCCCCAGCACCCCTCCGAAGCGGACATGGCAGCACAGTTGGCCGCCTGGACTCACGCCGCTGTCCTCTTCTCCGCCGAGGAAGAGCCGCCCAGCGCGTACTGGGTCGCCACACCTGAGGGACGGTTCGCACGCGCACGGCTCCTCGTCTCGGACGAGGAGAACCCCGTGTACACCGTGGAAGCCGTGGAAGCTCCCGTACAGCAACTGCCCGCTGCTCAGGTGACGCGCATCCCGGAAGTCGTCCGCGAGCTGCGCATCGCCACGCCGTTGACCGACAGGATCGCTGCACAGCTCGATGCCCCTGTGCCGCCCGTCGTCGGCGAGCAGAACATCCCAGCACAAGGGGAGGGTTCAGAGAGCCCCACCTGGTACGCGCGTACCCGACTCGCAGCCTGGGAGAAACTCGTACACCATCTCGCCTCCGGCTGGTCCGGATCCGGTTGGTGCCCATCGGATCTCTACCGGGAACGGCTTGAGGCCAGGGACGGTCTCGAAGCGCTCCACGGTCACCTGCCGCCTCAGTCGGCTCAAGCCCTTCACTCCGCTCTCCAGCAACTGGACAGCATCTTCGCCGCACACACCGTGGAGGACACCCAAGGACTGGTCATCAGACTCCTGCTCGGCGAGAAGGCGGCGTGCGCGTCACACGGGTGGTGGTGGTTCAGGCGTCCTGATCCGCTGCCCTGGTCGTCATCCTGAGGGCGACTCGCTGCGTATTCGTACGAGGATGCTGCGGCGCCGGGCCCGTTCAGCGATGCCTGGTTCATCCGGCATCGCCGTGCGGCAGCCGGACCGTGAACACCGAGCCCGTGCCCGTCGTGCTGATCACCGAGACCGATCCGTCGTGCGCCTCGGACAGCTTGCGCGTGATGGCCAGGCCGAGGCCGCTGCCGCCGGTCTGGCGGTTGCGGGACTTGTCCGCTCGCCAGAAGCGGTCGAAGACGTACGGCAGATCCTCCGGCTCGATGCCGCTTCCGGAGTCGGCGACCTCCACGAGCAGTTCGCCGTCCTCCACGCGGGACCGGAGGACGACGCGACCCCCGTTCGGGGTGTGCCGGATCGCGTTGGAGACGAGGTTGCTGATCACCTGGCGCAGCCGCACCGGGTCGGCGTGCACCTCGAGTTCCTCGGCGGCCTCGATGGTCAGCTCGACCCCGGCCGGCCCGGCGGCCCCGTGGTGCGCCACCGCCACCTGCTCCAGGACCTGACGGACGGACAGCGGTTCGCGGTGCAGGACGAGGCTTCCGGCCTCGGCCGCGGCGAGGTCGCGCAGATCGTCGATGATGTGCTGGAGCAGCAGCGCCTCGTCCAGCAGGAGCGCGAGCAACTGATCATCGGCCGGGGTCAGGCCGTCCTGGGCCGCCTCCAGCCAGCTGCGGATGTTGGTCAGCGGGCTCCTCAACTCGTGCGCCACGTCGCTGACCATGGCCCTGCGCTGCCGCTCCAGCGTCTCCCTGCGCTCGGCGAGGTCGTTGAAGGCCGCGGCGACGTTGCCGATCTCGTCCTTGGTCAGCACCGGGACCCGTACCGTCTCGTCCGCCGGGCGCCGGGCGGCCGTGATCAGGGCGCGCAGCGGGCGGACCAGCCGCATGCCCAGCAGGACGGTCACGGCGCAGGTGACGGTGAGGACGATGCCCGCGGCGCCCGCGATCCGAGCGGTGTTCGCCGTCGAGAGATCGATGGCCGTCGTGTCCGGATGTTCGCGATCGGAGACGAACAGCAGCGCGGAAGGGGAGACATGGGGCCGCAGTTGTGCTCGGCGGCCCTCGTTCACGCACTCCTGCGCGGCGCGGTCGGAGTTCTCCGAGGCTCCGTCCGAACGGAAGCGCCAGGAGAAGTCGGCGAAGACCACGACGGGCGGTCTGGCCTGCTGCTTCAGGCACTCCGAAGCCCGTTCGGCAACCTTGGAGAGGGGTCGCTTCTCCTGCGGCAGGGGCTCCTTGAGCAGGTCGAGACCGCAGTTCCCGATGCTCGGCCGGCCGTCGGGTTCCGGCGTGGGGACCGGGATCATTCCGGAGTCCTCGTCGTCGGCACCACCGGTGACCTGGACCGTGGTACGCCCGCTGGGCAGGCGGACGGTCCTGGTGGAAATGTGCCTGGTGGCGAGGCAGTGGCTGGTCCTGCGCGCCATCGCCCGTATGAGCTCCCGGTCCTTGGCCTCCAGGAGGAACGGGCCCACCGCCCGCGGGTCGATCGGGCCGATGCTCTCGTCGGACAGGACCGGGTCGAGTCGCAGCGGGTCGACGGAGGCGGACGGCTTGGCCGGGAGGCGCATGGTCGATTCCGAACTCGCGATGCGGGTACGGGAGGTGGTGGTGAGGGTGATCGCCCTGCCGGTCCCCTCCGCGAGCTCGGACACGACGTCCTGCACCCCGCCCCAGTCGGTGTGCGTGGCCGCGTAGCCGATGAGGGCGTCGTAGATGCGGGCATCGGCCTTCGACGACCGCCCCTGTTCCGTGCTGATCGCCCGTGTCGTGGTGGTGACGGCGAGCCAGGTGGTCGCGGCCACGGAGCAGAGCGCGACCAGCAGGGACGCGGCGAGCAGCCGGGCGAAGAGGCTGGTGCGCAGCGGAACTCCGGAGCGGGGCACGTCAGGTGCCGACGGGGTCGGGTCCTGGCGTCAGCTTGTAGCCGACCCCGTAGACGGTGAGGAGATGCGTGGGGCGGCGCGGGTCGAGTTCCAGCTTCTTGCGCAGGTTCATGACGTACATGTCGACGGTGCGGTCGGTCGAGGAGACGTCCCAGCCGCGGGTGCGTTCCAGGAGCTGCTTGCGGGTGAACACCCGGCCTGGTTCGGCTGCCATGGCCGACAGGATCGTGAACTCCCCACGGGTGCAGGTGACCAGTTCCCCGGACGCACCCCGCACCTCGTGCCGGAGCGGGTCCACCGATATCGCGCCCACGCGCAGGACGCCGTCGTCCGGTCGCGCGGTGCGTTCGATGCGGCGCAGCAGGGTCCGGACCCTGGCCATCAACTCGCGTGGGCTGTAGGGCTTGGTCATGTAGTCGTCGGCGCCGAGGTCGAGGCCGAGCAGGAGGTCGTCCTCGCTGGAGCTGGCGGTGAGCATCAGGACCGGAACGGCCGACTCCTGACGCAGGATCCGGCACACGTCGAGGCCGTCGACCTTCGGCATCATCACGTCCAGGACGAGCAGGTCCGGGCGGAGCCGGCGGACGGCGTCGATCGCCGAGCGTCCGTCGTGCACGACCACCGCGTCGTGACCCTCCGACTCCAGATACATCCGCAGGACTTGTGCCTGTCTGACGTCGTCCTCGGCGACCAGGATCTGTGCGCTCATGGCGGCGACTATAAGCCGGTGTTCCGGGCGGGCCCGCCGTCCTGACAATCCCGATACATCTCGCTGAAAGCGCTCTGATGCCGGTGCGGCATCGTCGGGGCCGTACCCGAAGTCGGGCCCCCGGGCTCGCCCGTGACCGCCTCCGACCGCGGGATGCGTACGAGTTCACGGCGGTCCGCCCGCGTCACTCTGGAGTCGTCTGCATGATCCGCCTCATGTCTCGAACCACCGCGCCGGTCGTGTGCCGTCCCGTCCGGGACCGCGCACGCGTCGACGGCCACCCTTCCGGCGGCGCGGCAGCGGGGGCCCTTGGCCTGCCCGCCGCGGGGTTCGCCCGGTGATCCGCCCGGTGATCCGCCCGGGAGGGGAGCCCGTCAGGGGGACGGACGAGGAGCCCGCCGTCGCCAACGCCGGTGCGCCGAAGGGGCGCCGTGTCCGGATCGCCGGTGCCGTGCTCGCGATGGCTCTGGCCGGTGCCGGAATCGCGGTGGGGGTGCCGTGGGGGGAGGGCGGCCGCTCGGTTCCCTCCAAGGCGGAGCAGAAGGCGAAGACGGTCGAGGTCGTACGGACCGATCTGTCCGACAGCCGGACGCTGGACGGCCAACTCGGCTACGGCGAGCCGCGGACCGTCAAGGGTTCCGGGGACGGCATCGTGACGTGGCTGGCCTCCGAGGGGACCACGGTGTCCCGGGGCAAGGCGCTGTACCGCGTGGACGACCGCGAGGTGCCGGTCTTCTACGGCACCGTGCCGCTCTACCGGCGTATCGCGGGCCGCAACACGGTCGGGCGGGACGTGAAGGTGATCGTCGACAACCTACGGGCGCTGGGGTACGACACCGGAGCCCAGCCCTCGCCGGGACAGGTCGTCAGCGTCACCGCTCCGGAGGACGGCGAGGAACCGGCGGACGGCGCGGGACCGGCGGACGGCGGAGGACCGGCGGACGGCGGAGGACCGGCGGGAGACGGGGGACCGGAGGGAGGCGCGGGGCCGGCGGACGGGGAGAAGGACCAGGACGCGGTCCCGTCCAAGCCCGCCTCGCCCCAAGGGACTTCACGCGGAGCCGACGCGGGAACATCCGGCGAAGGAAGCCCTGACCCTCAGGCCTCCGCAAGCGGATCGGAGCGTGACCCGGCCGGGGAGGGGAACGGGGCGGAGGGTGCCGGGACTCCGGCACGCAAGGCCGCTGTGAGCGAGCAGGTGAAGGTCAAGTCCGGTGACGGTGTCCTCACTTCCGCTCTGAAACGCGCGATCGAACGCTGGCAGACCTCCCGCGGCGTGCGGGCCACCGGTGTGATCGAACCCGGTGACGTGGCGGTCACCAGGGGCGCGGTCCGGGTGGACGGCGCCAGTGCCCAGGTGGGCGACCCGGTCTCCGAGCCGCTGCTGCGGGTGACCTCGACCGCCAAGGCCGTGACCGTACCGGTGGACGTCTCGGAGCGGGGCTCCGTCGAACGCGGCGACCCGGTGACCGTACGACTCCCGGACGGCGACTCGGCCGCCGGCAAGGTGACCGGCGTCGGCACCGGAGCCGAAGCGCAGGAGGACGACGGCCCCGGAGAGCCGAAGGTGACCGTCACCGTCTCGTTCACGGACCCGGACCAGGTGAGGAAGCTCGACTCGGGCCCGGTCCAGGTGGACTTCGTCTCGGAGTCCCGGGACGGGGTGCTCGCCGTTCCGGTCACCGCGCTGCTCGCGCTCCGCGAGGGCGGCTACGGGGTGCAGATCGCGGGAGGGCGGGTGGTCGCCGTCGAGACCGGGCTGATCGCCAAGGGGATGGCCGAGGTCACGGGGGACGGGATCGCGGAGGGCACCCGGGTGGTGGCGCCGTCGTGACGGCCGTGCACACCCCGGTCCTGTCGGTCCGTGACGCCGTGGTCGAGTACCCCGGCGGGGTCAAGGCTCTGGACGGGGTCTCCCTGGAGATACGGAACGGCGAACTCCTGGGCATCGTCGGGCCGTCCGGCTCGGGCAAGTCCACCCTGCTGAACATCATGGGCACCCTGGACCGGCCGACCGGCGGCACCGTCGTGATCGCCGGTCAGGACGTCACCACCCTGCCCGACCGTCAGCTCTCCGCGCTGCGGGGACGCTGGCTCGGCTTCGTCTTCCAGCAGTTCCACCTCTCCGACGGGCTGACCGCCACCGAGAACGTGGCCACCGGCCTGCTCTACGCCGGGGTGCCGAGGAGGCAGCGCCGGTCGCTGGCGCTCGCCGCGCTGGAGCGGGTCGGCCTCGCCCACCGGGCCGGTCACCGGCCGCACGAACTCTCCGGTGGCGAACGGCAGCGGGTGGCCATCGCACGGGCTCTCGTCCATGCACCCACGCTCGTCCTCGCGGACGAGCCGACGGGCGCGCTGGACACCGCCAACGGACGGGCCGTGCTGGAACTGCTCACCCAGCTCAACGAGGAGGGGACCACGATCGCGATCATCACCCACGACCGGGACATCGCCGCGCGACTGCCACGGAGGGTGGAGATCCAGGACGGCCGCATCGTCACCGATACCACCGCCCGCGGGGACTCCGTCCGCGACAGGAGCGGCGCCGTCGGGGTCGCGCCGTGACGGGGGTCCCGTGGCGTCGCGGCACGCGAGTGCGCCGGCGGGCACCCGGCCGGCTCCGGTCGGTACGCGGGTGGCTCCGGTCCGTACGCGGCCTGCGTCCGTCGGCACGCGGCCGGCGCCGGTCCACAACGACCCCACTGCACCGGCCCGTTCGCCTCTCGCCCGCCGATCTGCTGCGCATCGGCCTGACCGGCATCCGCACCCGGCGGATGCGGGCGGCGCTGTCGGCCCTCGGCATCTCCATCGGCATCGCCACCATGATCGTGGTCACCGGGATCCCGGCTTCCAGTCAGAAGGCTCTGAACGCGGAGCTGACGGCTCTTGGCACCGACCGTTTGCAGGCGATCGCGGATTCCAGCCTTCCGGGCGCCGAACCGGTCTCGTTCCCGCGCGAATCGGTCGCGATGGTGAAACGCATCGGACCCGTCACCGCGGTGACCGCGGTGGCCAACACCCATGCGGAGGTGCGGCGTACCGACCGGAACAGCCGCCTCGACACCGCCGGGCTGACGGTGCTCGCGGCTCAGCAGAACCTGCCGGAGGTGATCAACGCGCAGGTCCGCTCCGGCCGTTATCTCTCCAAGGCCACCGGGCGGTTACCCACCACCGTCCTCGGCTCGGTCGCCGCGGCCCGTCTGGGCTTCCGCGATCTGCGCCCCGGCGATCCGCCGCCGCTTGTGCTGATCAACGACAGGTGGTTCAGCGTCATCGGGATCCTGCGAGCCGTTCCCCTGGCACCGGACATCGACCGCTCCGTTCTGGTCGGCTGGAAGGCGGCGCAGAGTGACCTCGGCTTCGACCGCCGGCCGACGCAGATGTTCCTCCGGGCGGAGGAGCCGGCGATGGAGGACGTGCACGCGGTGCTGCCCGCCACGATCAGCCCGCAGTCCCCGAGCGAGGTGCGGGTCACCCGGCCGTCGGACGCCCTGGCCGCGAAGCGCTCCACCGAGGCCACGTTCTCGGGGCTGTTCATCGGCCTGGCCGGAGTCGCGCTGCTGGTCGGCGGCATCGGCGTCGCCAACACCATGGTCATATCCGTACTGGAACGCCGCCGTGAGATCGGTCTGCGCCGCGCGCTGGGCGCCAACCGGGGGCAGATCCGGGGCCAGTTCCTCACCGAATCGATCGCACTGTCCGGCCTCGGCGGCCTCGCCGGGATCACCCTCGGCATCCTCGGCACCGTGGGTTACGCGGCGTACAAGGGCTGGCCGCCGGTCATTCCGGTCACCGCGGTGAGCAGTGGGCTCTGCGGCGCGGTGCTCGTGGGTGTCGTCGCCGGCGTGTACCCGGCGATCCGTGCCTCCCGGCTGTCCCCGACCGCGGCGCTGGCCTCGGCCTGACACGGCCCGACCGGACGGCCCGCCCCGTATGCCCACCCGATTTCACCGATACCGGCACCCGACCGGACTCCACACCACAAGAGAGGTTCACACCATGCGCACTGCTGACACATCCCGTTCGCCCCGCGCAACGCGCCTGCTCGCGACCGCCACCGCGCTCACGGCAACGCTCCTTCTCGGGGCGTGCGGAGAGGGGTCCGATTCCGCCAAGGACGAAGAGTCGAAGGGCGTCGCGAGCGTGACGAGTCCCAAGAAGGGTGCCGAGGGCAAGAAGAAGCCGGCAGCGACGGAAAAGGAAGAGCGGCCCCTCCTGAGGGGAGACGCCTCCGATGAGGAGCACAGCAGGCTCTGGGACGTGTACTACGAGTGCCTGGCGAAGGAGGGAGTCAAGGTGGGGAAGAACAGGGACGGTGACTACAGCGGCATCGAAGACGCCGACAAGGACCCGAAGTTCCCGGAAGGTCAGAAGAAGTGCGGGCAGAAGGAACCCGAGATGCTGTCGTGGCGGTCCGCCAGGATCGATCCGGATTACCGGGAGAAGGCGGACACGTGGCTGAAGTGCCTGAACTCCCACGGCATCAAGGCGACGGCCGATGACGACGGCATGCTCGCGCTGGAGGACGGATTGCCTCCCCAGGACACGTACGAGTGGCTCGACAAGTGCGAGGTCGAAGCGTTCACGGGGAAGTAGCGGCCCGATCGTGCCGCCGTACGAGGGTCCCTCCCGTCGTGAGGGCGCCACCGGCATCGATGGTTACCAATCCCTCACATCCGGACGTACAACTGGTAACGCCTGTTTCGAGTCGCACTCGGTGAACGCGGCGCACTCCGCGCCGTACCGGACCGATTCGAAGGGCCTGTCTGT
This sequence comes from Streptomyces sp. NPDC047108, assembly GCF_040643575.1. Taxonomy (NCBI): domain Bacteria; kingdom Bacillati; phylum Actinomycetota; class Actinomycetes; order Kitasatosporales; family Streptomycetaceae; genus Streptomyces; species Streptomyces sp. NPDC047108. The sequence goes on along the minus strand of NZ_JBEYUP010000020.1, from coordinate 54,727 downwards.
ATGTCCCGAGCACGACGGAGAACTCGTTCCGCGCGGTTGACCGTGTCCCTGGCCACGGCGGCGCTGCTCGCCGGCGGAGCTGGTGTCTGGGCCCTCACGGGGGCCACGGCGCAGGCCGCCAACGGGTCGGCGGAGGCCCGGGACGACTTCAACGGGGACGGTTTCGCGGACCTGGTCGTAGGCGCCCCGGACGCCACGGTCTCGAACAAGACCGGCGCGGGCCATGTGGCCGTCATGTACGGCTCGGCCGACGGGCTCTCCACCGCGCACAAGAAGATCGTCAGCCGCTCCACCAGCGGAGTCCCCGGCTCCGCGACCGCCAACCAGCAGTTCGGGTCCACGTTCACCAAGGGTGATCTGGACAAGGACGGCTACAGCGACCTCGTGATCGCGGGCGGCAAGGAGGGCTCGGTCATCCTGTGGGGCTCCGCCTCGGGCCTGACCGGCGGCACGAACCTCGCCAAGTACGGGGGAGCGCCGCAGATCGGCGACTTCGACGGCGACGACACCCCGGACCTCGCGCTCTTCTCCGACCAGGCCATCGGCGGCGACGACCCCATGGGTGCCCCCGCCACCCTGTGGAAGGGCCCCATATCCCGCGCCGGGAAGCCGGCGAAGGTGCTCAACATCATGGACAAGTCCGAGTGGTGGGGCTACGAGGCGGACGACGCCTCCTGCGTCACCCACGGCGGCTGCGAGGACGGACCCGAATCGATCACCGGCCCGGTCGAGGCAGGTCACGTCGGCGACATCAACGGTGACGGCAAGGACGACATCGTCCAGTGGCACTACACGGGCGACGGCACCTGGGGCAACCGCCTGCTCTACGGCGGCGGTTCGGGCTTCACCGAGGAGCGGGCACCCGGCGACACCGCGGGCGGCGCGGCGGGCACCGGTGTCGGTGACGTGAACGGTGACGGGTTCGACGACGTCGTGGTCGGCGGCGACGACTGGAACGGCAAGGCACGGGTCGCCTGGGGTTCGTCCTCCGGCCTGTCCGACGACAACGAGCAGACCTTCGACCAGAACATGCCCGGCTTCCCCGGCGCCGAGGAGGAAGGCGACCAGCTCGGTGCCGCGATCTCCGTCGAGGACGTCACGGGTGACGGGTTCGCCGACGTCGCCCTCGGCATCCCGGGCGAGGATGTGGGCGGCATCGCCGACGCCGGTTCGGTCGCGCTCCTGCATGGCAGCGCCTCCGGCCTGACGGGCACCGGCGCCCAGGTCTTCCACCAGAACACCGCGGGGATCCCCGGAGTCGCCGAGAAGGAGGACCGTTTCGGCCAGAGCACCGCGCTCCTCGACGTCGACGGCAACGGCCACCCCGACCTTGCCGCAGGCTCCCCCGCGGAGAACGGCGAGAACGGCGCTGCCTGGCTGCTGCGCGGCACGAAGACGGGCCTCACCGCCACGTCGTCCTTCGCCTTCGGCGCCCAGGACATCTCCGCGCCGTACAAGAAGGCCCACTTCGGAACGGTTCTCGGCTGAACGCCTGACGGCCTGACGGATTGACCGAGCGGCACCGCACCCGACCTTCGGGTGCGGTGCCGCTCGCGTCCGCGGCGAAGGCTCGCGGCGGGACTCAGGCCGTCAGGTCGGCGAGGCCCATCAGTGTCAGGGCGTCGCGCTGCGTGTCCGCCGCGGCCTGGTTGATGCGGTTCAGCAGCGGTTCCACCGTGGCGCCGACCGCGGTGCGCAGCGGGCGTCGGCCCTGCTCCGTCTCCACCAGGGTGACGATCGCGTCCACGACCTCCTGGGGCCCGGGGCCGCCGACCGATTCCGGGGTGCCGCTCAGCGCGGTGAGGACGGACCGCAGCCTCGTGCCGGTCTCCCCGTACGCGTCGACGTGCGCGTCGTCGTCGGCCCGCAGGGCGTTGTTGCCCAGTTCGGTGGCGTAGGCCGCCGGTTCGACGATGACCGAGTCGATGCCGAGCGGCCGCAGTTCGTAGCGGTAGGTCTCGGCGATGGCCTCGAGTGCGAACTTGGCGGCCGTGTACGGGCCGAAGTAGGGCAGGATCAGGCGGCCCGAGCCGCTGGTCACATGGACGAGGAGGCCATCGCCCCGGCTGCGCATGTGGGGGAGGACGGCGCGGTTGACGCGGATCGCCCCGAGGGCGTTGAGGCGGAGGACGGACTCGACCTGCTCGGCCGTGAAGGACTCCAGCAGGCCGGAGCTGGTGGCGCCCGCGTTGTTGATGACGACGTCCAAGTCGCCGAGGTCCAGGACGCGTTCGACGGCGGCGGCGATCGACGCGTCGTCGGTGACGTCGAGTTCGACGGTGTGCAGGTCCCAGCCCTTCTGGGAGGCCTGCTCCAGCAGCTGGGCGGAGGCGCCGGCGTTGCGTCCGGTCAGCTCGCGCATGGAGGCGTACACGCGGTGTCCGCGCTCCGCCAGGGCGAGCGCGGTCAGATGGCCGAAACCGCTGCTCGCGCCGGTGATGAGGACGGAGTGACGGGATGGCATGGCGGGACCTTTCCGATCATGGTGATCTGGGCTGAGAGGTTCTGCCGCACGGCGCTGTGTCGGCGGGGCGGTACGGAGTGCGATAGGTGCGGGTGGGGTTCGGGCGGTACAGGGCCGGTGTCAGCCGGGCCGTGCGCCGGTCATGGCGAGCGTCCTGGATGCGTCCTGGGACGACATGGTGTGCGCCTCTCCGGGTGGTATGTGTGCATGCACGCAATGAGCTTGCGTGTGCGTGCGCGCAAGCTCTGCGTGTGCATCGCTGCGATGCGGGCCCACGACGGTGGGGGCGCTGGGAGCGGGGACCACTCCGCTCACGTTCTCCATCGTCCCGTCGTGCCGCGGCGGGACGGTCCGGCGAGGCGGCCTCGTCCGCTCTCACCGGCCACGCGGTGCGGACGTGCTGGTCGGAGCGGTGTCTGTGGCCGCGCTCACAGGGTGATTCGGGCGGGCTCGTCCCCGGTCCCCGGTCCCCGGTCCCCGGTCCGCAGGTCCCTCGACGGCGCCGGCGCCGCAGCGGGCTTCTACGGCAGCAGGACCAGTCGCTTCCCCCGCAGCAGGCCCTCCTCCATCCGCCGGTGCGCCTCTGCCGTGTCCCTCAGCGGGGCCGTCTCGACGGCCCGCGGACGGAGGTCGCCCGAGGCGAGGAGGCCGTTCATCACCGCGGCGGCATCGGCGAGTTCGGCCGTCGTCGCGTTCGAGATCGCGAAGCCGACCACCGACCGGTCAGCCGAGTAGAGCGGTCCCGCCGGCAGGACGGGGCGCGAACCGAAGCCGGACATGAGCACGATCCGGCCACGGCCGGCGAGCAGGCCGACCGCCGTGGGCAGGTCGTTCATGCCGGAGGTGTCCAGGAGGACGTCCACGCCCTCCGGCGTGAATTCGCCGATCCGGTGCGGCAGTTCGGGGTCGCGGTAGTCGAGGACCGCGACCGCGCCCAGCGACCTGCAGTGGTCCGCGTCCTCCCGCCGCGCCGTGGCGACGACCCGTGCGCCCGCACGGGCGGCCAGGACCACCGCGGCACTGCCGACGTTTCCCGCCGCCCCGCCGATGAGCACCGTCTCACCGGGGCCGAGCCGTCCGTGGGTGAACAGGGCCAGATACGCGGTGACGCCCGGGTGCGCCATCGCGGCGGCGGTCTCCGGTTCCACCCCGCCGGGCAGGCGGTAGAGGCGGTCGGCCGCCACCACGACCTGCTCGGCCGCCGCGCCCTGGCGGCCCTCGTGGCCCAGGCTGTTGCACCACACCCGGTCCCCGGCCGAGAAGCCAGGTGCCCCCTCACCGGCCGCCGCGACCGTCCCCACGGCGTCGCGGCCCACGACGAAGGGGAAGGGGATCGGGGTCGCGAACGCCCCGGAACGGATCAGGGTGTCCACGGGGTTGACGGGCGTGGCCAGGACGTCGACCAGGACGTCCGTGGGGCCCGGGCGCGGCACGGGGAGTTCCCCGTACCGGATCGCCTCGGGCGGGCCGAGGGTTTCGACGTAGGCAGCGCGCATGGCTCATCACCCTCGCACCGCGACCGTCGTCGCGGCCGGGGGCGCGACGGCGCGGCGGAGTGGTGTGCCCGGCCGGACCGCGCCCCCTCGGCGCATCGGGGCGGCGGCCGCATCGGACCGCGCCCCCAGCGCATGGGAGCGGCGACCGCGTCGGCCCCCGCGTCGGCCCCGCATCGGGGCGGCGATCACTACGGGCAGCGCGACCGCCGCGGGCCCTCCGTCCCGCTGCCGACGCGCGCCCGCCCCTGCCCGGTGTCACGCTGAAGTCATCAGGGATCTGCGAAGGGAATCGCCATGATCAGCACTGACTACGTCGTCGGATCTCCCTGCTGGCTGGATCTCGGCGCCCCCGACCCCGGTGCCGCGGCCGACTTCTACCACTCGGTGTTCGACTGGGACTTCCAGCCCATGGGGGACGAGCCGGGCTACGGCGTCTTCAAGGTGGGCGACAGGATCGCGGGCGCCGTGGGGCCGCTGACCGAGCAAGGGGCCCGTTCCGCGTGGATGATCTACTTCAACACCCCCGACGCCGATGCCGCGACCCAGGCCGTGGAGCGCGCGGGTGGCACCGTCCGGGTCGCCCCGATGGATGCCGAGGAAGAAGGGCGGATGGCTCAGTTCAGCGACCCGCAGGGCGGGCAGTTCGCCGTGTGGGAGCCGCGGAAGAGTCAGGGCCTGGACGTGGTGAACGAGCCGGGCAGCCTGTCGTGGACCGAGCTCTACACCACCGACATGCCGGCCGCGAAGCGGTTCTACGCCGACCTCTTCGGCTGGCACAACCAGGACATCCCGCTGCCCGGCGGCACCGACACGTACTCGCTCATCAGCCCCTCCGAGGGCGGCGAGGAGCGGATGCAGGGCGGCATGATCGAGATGCCCGAGGACGCCCTGCGGCTCAACGGCGGGCGCCCGTACTGGCACCCGGTCTTCGAGGTCGCGGACTGCGACGCGACGGTCACCAAGGTCGCCGAGCACGGCGGCAGTCTGCAGATGGGACCGGAGGACGCGGAGGGTGTCGGACGGCTCGCCGTCTGTGTCGACCCCAGCGGCGCGGACTTCGTCGTCCTCACCCCGTCAGAGGGGTGAGACGGTTCCGTCACCCGGTGCGGTGCGTCCGTATCGGCGGTCGGTGAGCCGGTCCGCCGGTGCGGTCCGCCGGGTATGAGACATCTAGACATGGCCCGTGGCGCGGGCGTCGGATCCCGGTCGGGAACGATCGTGGCCGAATCCGTTCTTGCGCCCTGCCCGGGTCTCTGATCAGGGAAGACGCAATTCCGTGGGTCCTCCGCCGTGTTGGCGGGGGGCCTCGCTCCGTAAGCGTGTGAGAGCGCTCTGCAACCCTGGCGATTTGCCGTCCGCGGGCGCTCTCCCGTAGGCATAGTGGCGGTCGTCTCGGGGGCGCACGCGTCACCTTCCACGGGTGACGAGTCGTACGGGCAGGGCCCTGCCCGTACGGGTCGTCGTCACTCTCCCTCGGCCGGCGACCCGGCCGCATCGAGGAGGGCGCAGCGGTGGGGGTGGAACTGCCGTGCACACGAGGCGTTCCGCAGGAGCCGAAGGGAAGCAATGGATGGCCGCGGGTCACTTGATGGAGGGCGACGCGTACGAGGAGACCGCCGACTTGGTGATATCCACCCGGCTGGTACCTCCCCGGACGGGCCCGCTGGTCCAGCGGACCCGGCTGTTCGAGCTGCTCGACGAGGGCGTGCGGCGGCGCCTCACGATGATCGTGGGCCCGCCCGGCACCGGTAAGAGCGCGCTGCTGGCCTCCTGGGTCCACTCCTCCGACCGGCTCCCGGGACCGCTGGCGTGGCTGGCCCTCGACGAGGAGGACAACGACCCGGACCGGCTGTTCACCCACCTCGTGGGAGCGCTCTGGCAGGCGGGCACCGCGGTTCTCGACTACTGGGGCGCCGACGACCCCGCCATGGTCTTCGCCCGCGAACGCACCGTCCCCGCCCTGGTCAACGCCATCAGCGCATCGCTGAGCACCCCGATCGTGCTGGTCCTCGACGACTTCCACGAGCTGCGACCGGGGCCGGCGCGTGTCGCCGTCCTGCAGCTGATCCGCCACGCGCCCGACGGTCTGCGGGTGTTGCTGGCCTCCCGCCGCGAACCCGACCTGCCCCTCCACAAGTTGCGGGCGGCCGGCGAGATGGCCGAGGTTCGCGGATCCGACCTCGCCTTCACGCACGAGGAGGTCGACGCGCTGTTCGCCCGCGCGGGCGCGCGCCTGAGCCCGGAGAAGACGGCCAAACTCCTGCGGACGTCGGGAGGGTGGGCGCTGGCGCTGAAGCTCGCCGCCGTCACCCGTACCCAGGACGGGGACTACCAGACCTGCCTCGAGGGCTGGTCGAAGGTGATCCGGCTCTGCTCGGACTTCCTGCTGCGGGAGCTGGTCGAGCCGATGCCGCCGGAGGACCAGGAGTTGCTGCTCCGGACGAGCGTGGTGCACCGGCTGCACTCGTCCCTGGTGCGGGCCATCACGGGACGGGCGGACGCCAGCCGCGTCCTGCGCTCGCTGTCCGCCCAGCACGATCTGCTGATCCGGCAGGACGAGTGGACCTACCGGCACCATCCGCTCATCCGGCAGGTCCTCTTCCGCGAGTTGATGGAACGGCACGGTGCCGCCGAAGTGGCCGCGGTGCAGCGAGCGGCCTGGGAGTGGTACGTCGCGCACGACATGGCCGACCAGGCCGACCGGCTGGCCTCGGCGGCAGGTCTGTCCACGACCGGTCCGGCCGGTCCGTCCACGGCCGGTCCGTCCACGGCTGGTGCCCGTCCTCCGAGGTCGGCCGTCGACGTCCGGCCGTCGCGGCCGGTCGTCGAAGCGCTGCCGTCGCCTTCCCGACCGGTGCTCGCGCCGGACGGTGTGCCGGGGGACGTCACCGGCGCTGCGACCGAGGACGGAACGGGGAACAACGGAACGGGTGACGACGGAACGGGTGAGAACGCCGCGGGAGAGGACAGAGCGGGTGATGCCACCCCGTACGGCGGTGCTCCGGCCACGGGTGTCCGCACCGTCCCGTACGGCGACGTTCCGGGCGCCGGCCCTCAACCGGCCCCGCAGGCCGCGGCGGTGGGGGCCGAGTACGGGCAGCAGCTCACGGCCAGCGAGTACGCGGTCCTGCGGCTGCTGACCGGCCAGCTGACCCTGGACGAGATCGCGGCGCAGCGCCGTGTCTCCCCCAACACCGTGAAGACGCAGGTGAAGGGTATCTACCGCAAGCTGCGTGTCTGCCGGCGCCGGGACGCCGTGGAGGCGGCCCGCCGCATGGGCCTCGTCTGAGGGGCAGCCGCGCCGAGCCGGGTACCCTCCGGCATCCGCCGTCCCACTACCGCTCAACACCCCCGTATCCATGGGGGCGTGACCTGTGTCCGTCCGAGGGCGCGATCCGTCCGCCGCGGTCCCGCCCCGGTCCTCGCTCCCGGTCCTCGCTCCCCCGAACCGGCGGGTATCACCTTTTCCCGTCGCCCATCACCCGTGGCACCCCTGTCCGTTCGGCTCAAGTTCACCCGTGACGTGTGATGACGGCCCGCTTCCCATCCCGTTCTCTGTGACGCACATCGCAGCAGCCCGGTCAGGAGCAGGCCAATGGTGGAAACAGGTGCGACCGGAACAACTCCGGTCATAGGCGGGCGCAAGGAGGCGTCGTCGTCCCCCGCGGAGGACGGCCTCGGTGCGCTGCGCCGGCTGGAACGTCTGGTGGGCCCGGCCGTTCGCCCCGTCAAGGGCGTGCACCGCCTGTCCCCGCTCCCCGGCGAGCCCGAGTACGCCGTCTACGTCTCCGCCATCGGCGACCCGACCCTGCTGTGGGGCGCCCGCCCCGCCCAGCCCGACGGACTCGACGGAGCGGGCGGCGGGACGGACCCCGAGCGCGCCCGGCTGATCAGCCTCGCCGAAGCCCTGGAGCGCTACACCAACTCCTTCTACCAGCCGGAGCTGGTGCGCTGGGCCACCGCCGACGAACTCGACGACGAGGCCGTCGACCTGCACGCCCTGCCCCGCTGCTCTCCCGCCGAACTCGACGACGGCGACGCCTGGCTGATCCGCCCCGACACCTCACTGCCCCAGCGGTGGGTGCGCGGCTGGTCGCTCACCCGCAGCCGCCCCGTGTGGGTCCCGGTCTCCTACGTCTGGCTGTTCACCCATCACCAGGCCATCGGCGAGCGCATCGCCAACCCCATCTCCACCGGCTGCGCCATCCACTCCGACCTCCACCTCGCCCTGGCGGGCGGCATCTGCGAGGCCGTCGAACGCGACGCCATCGCGCTGACCTGGCTCCAGCGCCTGGAGTTGCCGGAGATCGACGTCCGCGGGGAGCCCGCGCTGCGCGATGAGCAGAGCCGGCTGCGGGACGGGTTCGTCGAGTACCGCTTCTTCGACGCCACATCGGACATCGGCGTCCCCACGGTCTACGCGGTCGTGCTCAGCGATCACAACCCGGCTCTCGGCCAGCTCGTGATGTGTGCGAGCGGCCCCGACCCGGTCGACGTGGTGCGCAAGATCTACCGGGAGGCGGCCTCGTCGCGGATCGCGCTGCAGAGCCGGCACGACGTACCGGACGACCCGCGGGACTTCACCAGCGTGCTGCACGGTGCGCTGCACATGGGCCGTCCCGAGAAGCGCGACGCTTTCGACTTCCTGCTGCGCCGCCCCCGCCCGACCCGGCGCCTCTCGGACCTGCCCGTCGCTCCGCACGGCACTCCGGCCCGCCGGCTCGACTGGCTGGTCCAGCGGTTGGCGGCGATCGGCGCCGAGACCATCGCCGTCGAGCTGACCACCGAGGAGGCGCACGACGTCGGTTTCCGCTCGGTCCGGGTGATCGTCCCGCAGCTGATGCCCCTCTCCTTCGTGCACCGCAACCGCTACCTGGACCACCCCCGCCTTTACGCGGCGCCCACCGCGATGGGTCTGGTCAGCCACCCGGAGCCGGAACTCAACCCGGACCCCCAGCCCTTCGCCTAGGAGACACCGCCACCATGCCCATCACGACCGCACCGATGCATGTGCTGTGGACCGGGGAGTTCGGGGAGCGGGTCGCCCGCCATGTCGAGCACATGACCGGCAGTCCGTCCCAGCGCGCCGACCTCGCCGGGCTCCAGCCCGCCGCCTGGCCGCACACGCCGCTGCGCCTGGTCGCCACCTGGCGTCTGGAGGCGACCCTGCTGCACGAGGTGGCACGCCTGCACCAGGCATGCCGTACGCCGTGGCTGCCGGTCGTCCACGAGTACCCGGTCATCCGGGTCGGCCCGCTGATCGTGCCCGGCCAAGGCCCCTGCCACGACTGCTACATCAGGCGCCGCGCCCAGCACGACCGCGCCTCCACCGGTGCTGCCGCCCTGCGCGCGTCCCTCGCGTCCGCTGCGGACCACGGCGTCTCGGGCTTCACCGACGCCCAGGCCAGGATCGCCGCGGGCCTCGCCCTTGACGTCGTCGACCAGGAGGACCCGGCCTCCGGACACCGGGCGGGACTCGTCCTCTTCTACGACGTGCTGTCCCGGTCCCTCGTCGCGGACACCGTCGTACGCGTCCACGGCTGCGCCGACTGCGGCACTCCGCCCCATCCCGACGACGGGTGGGAGCACCTGGCGGCGGACCTGCTGTCCGCCGCGGCCGGGGGAGGCCACCGATGAACGCCGTCGACGCGCTCAACGCCCCGGAGCGACACGGGACTTCAGCCGCTCGGCCGGATGCCGTCCCGCAGGAGCAGCCCGCCGCACCGGCCCGGCGCGGACTGCCGGCCGCCGCGGTGAGCCGTGCCGTCCTCGGCGACCCCCAGTTCCGGATGCCCGTGCGTCCGCAGCTCTGCCGCGGCCTTCACGTCGTCGAGACCGCGGACGGCGTGATCATCGACGGCGCGGCCGAACGGCAGTATCTGCGCGGCGGTTCGGCCGGGGCGCTGCGCGGCGATCTGTTCCCGCTGCTCGACGGCAGCCGGGACCTGGACGCGCTGGCGCGCGAGACGGGATGGAGTCCGGCCGTCGTCCGCAAGGCCGTGGCTGCCCTGTACTTCGCCGGTCTGCTGGAGGACGCCGACACCGCCGTCGAGCCCGCCCCCGGGCCCGGCCCTTCCGGTCCTGCGGCCGTCTGGATGTCCCGGACGCTGGACTGCAGCCGGGTCTTCCCGCACTCCAGCCACGTGCGGCGGGCCGCCGCCCAGGCCGTCGTACGCCTCGCCGTGCGCACCGGATGGCGCGAGCCCCTGCGGGACGCGCTCGCCGATCTGGGCCTCACCGATGTCGCCGTCTTCGACGGAGCGGATGCCGCGGACGCGCCGGACGGGGCGGTCGTGGTCCTCGACCTCTCCGCCCCGGAGATGGTGGCCGACGCGGTCCTGGAGGCGTACGCGGACGGCGGCGTACGGGTGTTGCTCGCGGACGAGCACGCCGGGCGCGTCCGGGTGGGACCGTTCGTGGATCCGTCCGCGACCGCCTGCCTCGCGTGCGCGGTCGCCGCCGTCCGGCCGGTGCCCGACCCGCTGGACTGGGTCGCCGGGTCGGGGCGCACCCCGCGCTCGGTCGTCGCTGCCGGGCTCGTGGCGGAGGAGCTGCGCGCGCTGCTGCTGCGCAACGAGCCGGCCGTCTCGCTCGGAGGCCAACTCGACGTCGATCTCGACGCGTTCACCACGGCCACGTACAAGCTGACGCCCGAGCCGGACTGCACCACCTGCTATCCCTCGGCCGCCGCCGAGCCGGAGCAGCTCCCCGACGCGGGGCCGCTGCACTACGAGTACGCCGTCGGCTTCCCGCCCCGCCACCTGGTCAACCCCAAGGCGCACCAACACCACTTCCGCCCGGAGAACGTCGGCCTGCAGTACGAGCGGCTGCGGTACCCGGGCAACCCGCGGATCCCGCTGCCCGACGTGCCCCTCGACGCGCTGCGGGACGACGGGCCGGGTGACGACGGACGTGGCTGGCCCGAACTCCTCGCCGCCGTCCTGCGGTTCACCGCCGGACTCCGCACCGGGCAGGACCGCCCGGAGTCCGCCGAGCCGGGCCGCGTGGCCCGCTGGGCGCCGACCGGCGGCAACCTCGGTTCGCCGCACGCCTTTCCGCTGATCCAGGACTGCCCCGGGATCCCCGACGGTGTCTACTTCTACGACGCCGCCGACCACGCGCTCACCGCGATGCACCCCCACACCGAGCACCTGACGGACGCGGTCGCGCACGCGGGCGCCGCGGGGGAGGGGCCCCGCGTCCACCTCCTCTACGCGGCCGAGACCGGGCGGGTCGCCCGCAAGTACGGGGCGTTCTCCTACCGCGTCGGCACCCTCGACACCGGCTGCGCCCTGGCCCAGCTCGCCGTCGTCGCCGACCGGACCGGGCTGGCCTGCCGCCTGCTGGACCCCGGCCCCTGGCACGCGTACCGCGAGCGGCTGCTCGGCACGGGCGGGCCTCCGCTGATCACCGCGGCCGTCCACCTCACCTGCGACCCGAGGAGCGGATCATGCCGCTGATCGATCTGAACCGGCTCACGGAGGACCTGCTCCTCTCCTCCCCACAGCGGCGGAGCAGCCGCCCCGGCACCGGCCGCACCGCACCGTCCGTGGTTCCGCCCGCCCTCCCGGGCGACGCGGTCGGCGCGCTGCGGGCGCGCGCCGCCGTACGCCAGTGGGCGAGCGGCGCCTTCGACGGAGCGCGGCTGCTGCGGGCTCTGCGCCACGCGTCCGAGCAGGACCGGCAGTGGTGGGGGCCCGCCTTCCCCGAGCTGCCGTCGCCCGTGGCGGCGGTGCTGGCCCAGCGCGTCGACGGAGTCGCGGCGGGCTACCACCACTACGCCCCGGCCACCGGCGAACTGGCCCCGCAGCCGTACGATCCGCCGCCCGTGCGCGACCTGGTGCTGCAACTGGAGTTCGCCGAGGCCCCCGTGGTGATCGTGGTGCTCGGGGACCTGGCCGCGGCGGTGGACCGGTACGGCACCCACGGCCACCGGCTGCTGCTCGCCCGCGGCGCCGCCTTCGCCCACGCCGTATGGCTCGCGGGGCTGTCCGAAGGCGCGGCGGGCACGGTCTTCGCGGGGGTTCTCAGCTCGGCGGGCCGGACGGAACTGGGCATCGACGGCTTCCGCCGTGCCCAGTTGCTCGGACTCGCCCTGGGCGACCCGGTGGACGCCGCGCCGCCCGTGTCCGGAGGGCGACCGGTGGACGCCGTGCGCCCCGCCGCGACCGATGCCGCGCGGCCCGCGACCGATGCCGTGCTGCCCGCGACCGGAACGGGAGCGGCCCGGTGACCGGCGGAACCGCCCAGCGCGGGCGGCACCGTGCGACCGGCGAGCCGGACCGGTCCTGGCTGGACACCGAGTCCCCGGCGATCCGCCCGGGTGTGGAGATCGTCGAGGGGATCAACCACGAACTGGTCGCGTTCGACGCCGAGACCGGCCACTACACCCGGCTGTCCCGCAGCGGCGCGGCGATCCTCCGCGCCCTCGACGGCACGATGACCGGCCGCGAGTTCACCGTACGAGCGCTGGGGGAGGGCGGCGGCGACACGGCCTCCGGGCGGATCCTGACCGACTTCCTCGACGAGCTGCGCGCGGCGGGACTGCTCACCGTCCCGCCCACCCCCGGCCGCCGTTCGGCCGCCGTGCGCTTCGCCCGCCGCAGCCACATGCCGCGCAAGGCGCTGATCACGGGGCGGGTGTCGGTCCTGCTCGACCCGGTGGCGCACGCGCTGCGCCGGGCACCGAAGGTCCTCGCCGTGCTGTGGGGGACCGCCGCGCTGCTCTCCCTGGCCGCCGGCTGGTCGGTGCTCTCCGCGCCGCACGCCGTCGAACGGTTCGCCCCCGCCGGGCTGACCTGGGGCTGGGCGCTGGTGGCCGCAATCCTCCTGACCCAGACGGTCGTTCACGAGCTCTGGCACGCCGTCATCTGCCGCTACCACGGCATACCGGTCCGCGAGATCGGCATCGGCCTGCTCTTCTACGTGGTGCCGGCCGCCTATGTGGACCGCACCGACGCCTACCGCCTGCCCGGCCGCGGGTCCCGGGTCGCCATCGCTCTGGCCGGTGTCGCCTCCGACGTGCTGTGGCTCGGCTGCTGCGCCCTGCTCGCGCGGGAGACCGGCGGGCAGGCCGGAGCTGCCCTGGGAGTCCTGGTGCTGCTGCAGGTCACGTTCCTCCTCGCCAACCTCAACCCGCTGCTGCCGACGGACGGTTACCAGGCACTGGAGGCGGGACTGGGCGCCGTCAACCTGCGGGCCCGGTCGTTCACCGTCCTGCGATGCCTGGTCCTGCGGCAGCCCGCGCCGAGCTGGCTGGCCACCCGCGGCCGCGCCGCCCGCCTGCGCTACGTGGCGTTCGGACTGGTCTGCCTCGCCTACGCCGCCCTCGTCGCCGCTCTGTTGCTGCGCGCCGTCCTCACCGCCGTGGCCGGGTGAACGCGATGACCCCCACCCCCCACCACGCCCTGGTCGAGGGCCCGTCGATGACGCGGGTCGCCGGGCTCCCCGCCGCCGCCGTCGACCCGTTCACCGCACCCGTCGTCGCCGGTCTCCTCGACGGCATCACGGACGCGACGGCCGAACTGACCGCGCTGGCCACCGATGTGACCGATCTGCTGCACGATGCCGTACCGCACATGCCGTCCCCCGGAGCCCGGCGCGCGGTCCTCGCCTGGCGCCGCGCCGCCCATGCGGCACGGCCGCTGGACGTCGGACCGGAGCTGCTCGCCGCGGTCCGCGACCGGCTGCCCGGTACGGACACCGCCCCGCTGGACCGGTGGACGCGCCGCGCGGCCGAACTGCGGTCGCTGCGCGCGGACCTGCGCGCCGCGGCCGAGGCGACGGAGAGCCGTGAGCGGACCCGTCTGCGGGAGCTGCTCGGTGTCCCGGCGCTGGCGAACGGCCTGGCGCTGGTCTCACCGGTGTTCCACCGCAGTTCCCGGGGCGCGGCGGCCGGGCGCCTGAGCCGCGGCGAACGGCTCACCGCGTACCGGTACGTGGTGCGGGCCGCGCTGAAGACCAGCCCGCTCTCCTCCTTCACCGAACTCGCCGCCGAACGCGCTGCGGACCGCGGCCGGGTGAGGGTCGGCCTGCATCCGCTGATCCTCCAGGTGCTGCTGCGCTCGGCCGGTCACCGCAAGGGCGTCCGCGAACATCTGGACTGGCGCGTCAACGGCTCCTTGCGCGAGGACGACGCGGACGCGGCGCTCGCCCGGATCGCCGAGCCCCGGCTGCACGCCGGGGACGGGTTCGGGTGGTCGGACGGCGAGACCGTCGACATCCGGGACGGCGCCGGTCCCGTGGCTCCTGTCATGGAGCCGGACCGGCTGAGCGGACGGCGGCTGGCCCGCCTTCTGGAGAGCGGTGCCGTCGGCATCGACGACCCGTGCCCGCAAGGCGAGTTGCTCGACTGGCTCACCGCCCGGCTGGCCCGCTCGACCGACCAGCGCGCCCGGGGAGCGGGCCGGTCACTGGCCCGCGTGGGCGCCGCGCTGGAGGCGCTGCCGGAGGCGGACGCCGAGCACCGGTCGGACGCCCTGGCCGAGGTGGACACCGGGCTGCGGTCGGCCCTGGGCGAACTCGGCGCCGCCGACGGCTGGCCCGTCACCGCCGTGACCGCCGTCTACGAGGACCGCACCTCCACGGCCGACGCGCCCCGTCCGGGACCCGCGCAGCGCGAGGCGCTGCGGCGGTTCGCGGACCTCGCCTGCGGCGGCCTGGAGCTGTCGCCCGTCTACCGGTCGATGGTGGAGACGTTCGTCGAGCGGTACGGCGCGGGCGGCGTCTGCCCCGATGTGTACGGATTCTGTGCGGAGTTGGAGCGGTCCGGGTGGCCGTACGCGCTGAGGCTGGACCGGACCGTCAGAGGTGCACGCGTCGTCCGTCCCGGCCGGTCGAGCTGCCGTCCGTCCGTGTCCGTGCTCTGCCAGATCGCGGAGGACGGCGGCCCCGGCGGCGAACCGGTCCTGGTGGCCAACCAGTTGAGCACCGGTACGGGCGGTCTGCTCGCGCGGTTCCACCGCCTCTTCGACGGGGACGGCGGTGCGGACGCGGCCCGGTGGCACGGCCCGGCCGACGGCGACGACGGCCCCGGGGACGACGGGCCGGCCGACGGGACCGAGGGCGGCCAGCGGACGGACGAAGAGCGGTGCGCCGGGCTGGGCGACCGGCTGCGCACCTGGCTGCGGACGCTCTACCCCGAGGCGCGGCTGCTGGAGTTCGTCCCGGCGCGGGACGCGAACCCCCTGCAGGCCGACAGCACCGGACTCCTGCCCGCGCTGCACTGGCCCACCGCCACCCGGCAGTGGGGACCCGGCACGGCGGTCGAGGAGCTGGCACTCGTCCACGACCCCGTACGGGGCGCGCTCGAACTCCGCGCCGCCGACGGGGCGGTGGTGGCCCCGGTCTATCTGGGGACCGTGCCCCAGCATCTGATCGCCGGGCCGATGCGGGCGCTCACCGTGCTGGCCGATCCCTGGCAGGTGCCTGTCGACCTGGCGGACGCCGCCGTGCCGGGCGCGCTCGCGGCGGCAGGCAGAGCGGGGCATCTCCCGCGCCGCACCGTGGCCGGTGTCGTCGTCCGCCGCGCACGCTGGCGGGTGCACGCGGCGAAGGTGCCGCGCCGCGACTCCGGTGAGGGCCTGGCCGACTTCCTGGAACGGATGGACCGGTGGCGGCGGGAGCGCGGGCTGCCGACCGAGGCGTACGTACGAGCCGAGACGGACGTGCCGCAGCGGGACGACCGGACCCGCAAGCCGCTGTGGCTGGCGCTCGCCTCCCCGATCGGCCTGGAGGCCCTGGCCCACCTGGCGATGAGCGCCGGAACGCACCGCCTGGTCTTCTCCGAGTGCCTGCCCGCGCGCACCGGGCACGCCGGCGGAGACGGGACCGGGACCTGCGGGACGGGGGACGGCGGAACCGGTGGCGGCGGGGCCCGCGCCACCGAGCACGTCCTGCACTTCGCCCGCATCACCGAAGACCGAGGAGGCTCGTAAGTGCCCGCCCAGGAATGGCTCTACGCCCGGATCCACCACAGGAACCACGCCGACGGCGAACTGCTGCTGACGACGCTGGTGCCGAGCTGGCTCCACGAGGCCGGGCGCCTCGGCATCCGGCGCTGGTTCTTCGTCCGCTACGCCGACCTGAGCGGCCCGCACCTGCGGCTGCGCTTCCGCGGCGCACCCGGCGCACTCGACGACTGCTACGCCGCGGGCCGCAGGCTCTGGGTCGAGCACGCCCGCAGGCCACCGGCCCAGGAGGCGGTCGAACGGCTGCACCCGATGGCCGAGTCGGTCCTGCCCGGGACCGGCCAACGCCGCCTGAGCTTCGGCCTGTACGGGCGCGAGCACGACTACTACGGGTCCCCGGCCGCGGTCGACATCGCCGAGGAGCTGTTCCAGCAGAGCAGCGAGCTGTCCCTGGAGGCCGTCATGCGTACGGGCGGCGACCGCGCGGCGCGGGCCCGCGTCGCCGTCGACGTGATGCGCGGCTGCCTCGGCGACCTGGGCACCGCGCAGCGCGAGCGCTTCTGGCGGCTGCACTGGCAGCACTGGACGGGACCACTCGCCGGCGCCCCCGCCCTGATGGTGCAGGCCGAGAAGACGGCGGCCCGCTGGCGGCGCAGGCTGAGCGAGGACGCCGGCCCCGCCGCGGCGGCCCCCGGGGCATCCGCCCTCTCCGCCGCGGCGATCGCGCTCGGCCGGACCCTCGCCGAAGGCGTCAGCCGCGCGATGCGCGCCGACCCCGGTGCCGTCGCCTCCCGCCTGCTGCTGATGCAGGTCCACATGACCCTGAACCGGCTCGGCTTCCTTCCCCTGGAGGAGGCCGTGCTCGGAAGGGCCGCCGCGCAGGCACCGACCCCACCACCGCCGCGCGGCGGCCCCCACGACCCGGTGCGGTCCCTCCGCACCGCCTCCGGACCCCTCGCGGTACGGACGTCCCTCACGGAAGGAATCTGCCGATGACCGACCTCGACCTGCACCTCGAACTGGAGCCGCCCGAGCTCGAGGTCCTGCCCGACACGACCTCCGCGGGCATCTCCACCGCCGCGTCCGTCTCCACGGGCAGCACCATCTCCACGCCCGCGGGGTGCTTCGCGTGCGCCGCGTGCGTCAGCTCGAACGGCTGACCCGCGGCACATCCGCCCCCTACCCGGGGCGGATCTCCGACCAGGCGCGGATCCGCCGCGCCGACTCCGGCCCTGTGAGGGGCCGGAGCACCCCCACGAAAGGAATCACCCCATGACCGAGCTGGACCTCCACCTGGAGCACGAAGCACCCGAGCTCGAGGTGCTCCCGGACACCGCCTCCGCCGCGAACTGCGCGGCCTCGATCAGCACGGCTGGTTCGTTCTCCTGCCCCGCAGGGTGCTTCGGAACGGCCGGCACCGCCAGCACGGCCTGACCGGGGCCGCCGCGCATCCGCCCTGGGCGGTGCGCCGACACGGCGCGGCGGCCGCCGCGTTCGCGTCCGGCCCGGTGAGGGGCCGGACCTCCTCCACGGAAGGACACACCGCATGACCGAGCTGGACCTCCACCTGGAGCAGGAGGCCCCCGAACTGGAGGTGCTCCCCGACGCCCATGCCCCGGGCTCGACCCTGGCCAGCGCGTCGTGCATCGGCTCGGCGTCGTGCCCGGTGATGACGTACGGCACGGCGTCGACGGTCAGCTCCGGGGGCTGATCTCCCGGGGGCGACGGGCCTCGGCCCGTGATCCCGCCGGACGTCCCGTCCCCGACCCGGGACGGCACGGGCAGACGTATCACTCTCAACTCAGGCAAAGGAGAACGACCATGCAGGAACTGGACCTGATGCTGGAACAGGAGCTCCCGGAGCTCGAGGTGCTGCCCGAAGCGCACTCCGCCGGGGCGACCCTCGGCAGTGCGAGCACCATCTCCTGCCTCTCGTGCCCCGCGGGGTCGCTGAGCAGCAGCTCCACCGCCAGCAGCAAGTGACGGCGACGGCACTGCGCAGCGTGTGAGAAGGCGGGGCCGCAAGCCTTCAGGCTGCGGCCCCGCCGCCGTGGTCCGGGGACCGGGCCCGGCCCCGGACCCCGCCCGTACGGGCAGCGTTCCGGGACCCGTACGAGCACTGCTCCCGTACCCGTACGAGCACTGCTCCGGGACGGCAACGGGCATCGCTCCGGGACGCCAACGAGCATCGCTCCGGGACGGCAACGGGCATCGCTCCGGGATGCGGATGAGTACCGCCCGGGACGTCGGGGCCATTCCCACCAGGGGGTACCCGGGGGTAATCTCGGCGCCCTCCTGAGCGGAGGCGGCGCTTCCGGGGGCCGCGGTCCATCTGAGACGTGTGAGGGATCCCGATGAAGGCGAACACTCACGCCGCACACACCGGTAGCTCCCAGGGCAGCTCGGACGAGCGCTGGGCGCGGATGTGGAGCCATCGCGAGGAGCTGCTGAAGGTGGCGCGCCGCCGGTCCATGAGCGTCGAGGACGCCGAGGACGCGGTGCACGAGGCCATGCTGCGTGCGATGGAGAACCCCCACATCGACGACGACCGGCTCGGCGCCTGGCTGACGACCGTGACGATGCGCCTCTGCGTCGACCGGTACCGGCAGATCAACCGGGAAGCGCAGGTGGGCAGTCGCTCGACGCTCGCCGCCCCGCCGCCCGCGCCCGTCGAGGACGTGGTCTGCGACCGCGCGGAGGCGATCTGGCTGGCCGGCCGGAGCGGTGACCTGCCTGCCCGGCAGGCCGAGGCGCTGTGGCTGAAGTCGGAGGATCTCGACGTCGACCAGGTCGCCCGCACGATGGGCCTGAGCTATCGCACCGTCGAGTCGCTGCTCGCCCGGGCCCGCAGGACGATGCGCAACTCCCTCGCCGGGACGCTCGGGCTCGTGCTGTGGCTGTTGGGGCGGGGGCGGCCGCGGGCCGGTTCCACCGCACAGGCGGCGACCGTGGTGTCCACCGCCGCGACCCTGGCCGTGCTCGGCTTCGCGGTGATCGAGCGGCCGTTCATGGAGGACGGGTCCGGGCCCTCGCGGCCGTCCACCGGCAGCCCCGACCGGCCGGGCGACGGCGGGCAGGACGTCTCCGCCGTCTCCTCCGGTGCCTCGGCCGTTCCGTCGAGGAACGGCGGTGTGGGGCTCGGCGGGCTGACCGCGGACGTGCGGGGAATGCTGCCGCAGGCGGTGACGCTGCCGGGGCTGGCCGTGCCGTCCGTGCCCGGCGTGCCGTCGGACCTCGGCATCCCGTCCGTGATCCGGGCCGTGCCGTCGGCTCCCTCCGCGTCCCTGCCGGGGCTGCCCGAGGTGCCCCGCGTCCCGGCGGGTTCCGGCGGCGTCGAGGCCCCATCGGTCCCGGCGGTGCCGTCCGGCTCGTCCGACCTCACGGACCTGTCCGAACTCGGCGAGGCGGCCCTGCCGTCCACCGGCATTTCGGCCGAGCCTTCGGCCGGGCTCGGCGACGCCGCCTCCGAGGCGCCCTCCGGCACGCTCCCCGACGACGCGCTGCCCACCGCCGTCCAGCCCTGATGCACACGCTCGTCAGGCCCTGATCACAGCCGCTTGACGCGCCGGTAAAAAAATCCGGAATCCGCGCGACGGACGCGGCGCCCGCCGCCGTAGAGCAGATGACAGTGCTGCTCCCTGGGCGGAAGGGCGGACCGGATGGGCGTCGAGATCTGTGTGGAAGGGTTGACCAAATCCTTCGGTCACCAGGTCATTTGGCAGGACGTGTCACTGACTCTCCCCGCGGGGGAGATCTCCGTCCTGCTGGGTCCGTCCGGCACGGGCAAATCCGTGTTCCTCAAAACACTGGTCGGCCTGCTCAAACCGGACCGCGGCTCGATCCACATCGCGGGAAAGGACATCACGCGGCTGCGTGAGCACGACCTCTACGAGGTCCGCAAGCTGTTCGGCGTCCTCTTCCAGGACGGCGCGCTCTTCGGCTCGATGGACCTCTACGACAACATCGCCTTCCCGCTGCGCGAGCACACCCGCAAGTCCGAGAGCCAGATCAAGAAGATCGTGCTCGAGAAGATGGAGATGGTCGGCCTGCTGGGGGCCGAGGGCAAGCTGCCCGGGGAGATCTCCGGCGGTATGCGCAAGCGGGCCGGCCTCGCGCGGGCCCTGGTGCTCGACCCGGAGATCATCCTCTTCGACGAGCCCGACTCCGGACTCGACCCCGTACGCGTCGCCTACCTCAACCAGCTCATCGTCGACCTCAACGCGCAGATCGACGCGACGTTCCTGATCGTCACGCACGACATCGCCTCCGCCCGGCAGGTCCCGGACAACATCGGGCTGCTCTTCCGCCGCGAGCTGGTGATGTTCGGCCCCCGGGAGGACCTGCTCGTCAGCGACGAGCCGGTGGTCCGGCAGTTCTTGGGCGGCCGGATGCAGGGCCCGATCGGAATGGCCGAGGAGAAGGACGCCGCCCAGGTCGAGCAGGAGCTGGCCGAGCTGGACGCGGGCACCCACCGCGGCCCGCAGGGCGGCAAGGGCGCCACCGGCACGGGCTCCGTCCCCCGCCTGCTGCCCAGCCCGGGCATCGTCCGCTCGCCCCGCTGGAACGAGATCGCCGAGGACGAAGGGCAGGTGGACCGGATCCGGAAGCTGCGCCAGGAGGAAACCGTGCACATTTCGGGGGTGCACCGCATATGAGCCTGTCGCCCACGAACGCCCTCCGGCACACCGGGAGTTTGTTCTCGCTCGCCCTGGACGTGCTGCGCACCCTGCCGCGCCGGCCGTTCGAGATCCGCGAGTGCATCCAGCAGTCCTGGTTCATCGCCAGCGTCACCATCCTGCCGACGGCGTTGGTCTCCATCCCCTTCGGCGCGGTCATCGCCCTCCAGATCGGCAGCCTGACACGGCAGTTGGGAGCGCAGTCGTTCTCCGGCGCTGCTTCGGTCCTCGCCGTGCTGCGGGAGGCCTCGCCGATCGTGACGGCGCTGCTCATCGCGGGCGCCGGAGGCTCCGCGATCTGCGCGGACCTCGGGGCGCGGAAGATCCGTGAGGAGATCGACGCCATGGAAGTGCTCGGCATCGATCCGATCCACCGGCTGGTCGTGCCCCGTGTGGTCGCCTCGATGGGCGTCGCCGTCCTGCTCAACGGGCTGGTCTCGGTGGTCGGCGTCGCCGGCGGCTACTTCTTCAACGTCATTCTGCAGAACGGGACCCCTGGCGCCTATCTGGCCTCCTTCACCACCCTCGCCCAACTCCCCGATCTCTACTGGGCGGAGCTGAAAGCGCTGGTGTTCGGGGCGATCGCCGCCGTCGTCGCCTCGTACAAGGGCCTCAACGCCAAGGGAGGGCCCAAAGGGGTCGGCGACGCCGTGAACCAGTCGGTGGTCATCACCTTCATGTTGCTGTTCGTCGCCAACTTCGTGCTGACGGCGGTCTACTTCCAAGTCGTTCCGCAGAGGGGTTAGCGGATGTCTTTGTCGGAACGTTTCCTCGGGCCTCCGCTCCGCTCCCTCGAGGAGCTGGGCGGTCAGCTCACCTTCTACGGCCGCTCCCTCGCCTGGACCGGCCGCACGCTCCGCCGCTACAAGAAGGAGGTCCTGCGCCTGCTGGCCGAAGTGAGCTTCGGCCGCGGTGCACTGGCGGTCATCGGCGGCACCGTCGGCGTCATCGCGTTCCTGTCCTTCTTCACCGGCACAGAAGTCGGCCTCCAGGGATACGCGGCGCTCAACCAGCTCGGGACGTCCAACTTCGTGGCGTTCCTGTCCGCCTACTTCAACACCCGTGAGATCGCACCGCTCGTCTCCGGCCTGGCCCTCTCCGCCACGGTCGGAGCCGGATTCACCGCCCAGCTCGGCGCGATGCGGATCAGCGAGGAGGTCGACGCGCTGGAGGTGATGGGCGTCCCCTCGCTGCCCTTCCTGGTCACCACGCGGATGATCGCCGGCTTCGTCGCCGTCATCCCGCTGTACGTGATCGGGCTGCTCTCCTCCTACTTCGCCGCCCGCACCATCACGACCGGCTACTACGGACAGTCGGCCGGCACCTACGACCACTACTTCCAGCAGTACCTGCCGCCCGTCGACGTGCTGTGGTCCTTCGGCAAGGTGATCGTCTTCGCCGTCGTGATCATCCTCGTCCACTGCTACTACGGCTACTACGCCAAGGGCGGTCCCGCGGGCGTCGGTGTCGCCGTCGGCCGGGCCGTGCGCACCTCCATCGTCGCCATCAACATCCTCGACTTCTTCCTCAGCCTGGCGATCTGGGGAGCGACCACCACCGTACGGATCGCGGGGTAGCCGATGCCGACGCTGACACGCAAGCCCGCCCCGAAGGCCCCGGCGCAGGCCGCCCCCGCGCCGGTGCGCATCGTTCCGGCCGCGCCCCGCCTGCGCCTCTACGGCCTCGTCTTCCTCACCGTCATCGGGCTGCTCCTCGCCCTGTCCGTCGCCGTCTACGAGAAGGCGTTCACCGCCGCAGTGCCCATCACCCTCCGCGCCGGCACGATCGGCAACCAGCTGGAGCCCGCGGCCGATGTGAAGCTGCGCGGCCTGATCGTCGGCGAGGTCCGGGAGGTCACGGCCGACGGCGAGAAGGCGACGCTCGACATCGACCTCAAGCCCGAGCACGCGGACCGCATCCCCGCGGACGTCCACGCCCGGCTGCTGCCCAAGACGCTGTTCGGCGAGAAGTTCGTCGATCTCGTCGTCCCCGAGGGCAGTTCCGATCGGCCCATCCGGGCCGGGGACGTCATCACCCAGGACCGGACCCGCGCCGGCATCGAACTGCAGAAGCTGATGGACGATCTGCTGCCGCTGCTCCGCTCGGTCCAGCCCGGCAAGCTCAACGCCACGCTGTCGGCGTTCGCCACCGCGCTCGACGGGCGCGGTGACGAGATCGGCCGCAACCTCGTCCGCGTGGAGCGCTATCTCCACCGCCTCAACCCGCACATGCCCGCCATCAAGAAGGACATCTCCCGCTTCGCCGACACCGCCGAGATCTACGCCGACGCCGCGCCCGACCTGATGAGGACCCTCCGGAACACGATCACCACGAGCCGGACGGTCGTCGAGAAGAAGGACGCCCTGGCCTCGGCCCTCACCGGCACCACCACCTTCGCCGGCACCGCCGAGGACGTGCTCGACGAGAACGCCGACCGGCTCATCGGCCTGGCCCGTGTCTCCCGTCCCACCCTCGCGCTGCTCGCCCGCTACTCGCCCGAGTACCCGTGCCTGCTGCGCGGTCTGGTCAAGTCCGAGCCGCTGGCCGAGCAGGTCTTCGAGGGCGGAAAGATGCACATCACCCTGGAGGTCGCCCTGCCCCGGTCCGCCTACCGCCCCGGTGAGGAACCGCGCTACGCCGAACGCTCGGGACCGAACTGCCGCGGCCTGCCGAACCCGCATGTGCCCGCCCCCGGGATCAAGCTCAACGACGGTACGAAGGGCTCCGGTTCGGCGTCCACGCCCGCCCCGCCGGTCCGGGTGACCGCCACGGAGGCCGAGCAGCGGCTCGTCGGCTCGCTCGTCGCCCCCGTCATGGGCGTCCCCGCCGACCGGGTCCCCGCCGTGGCGACCCTGCTCTTCGGCCCGATGGCCCGCGGGACGGCGGTGAGCGTCGCATGAAGGCACGGGAGACGGCCGCGCCGCTCATCAAGTTCTCGCTCTTCGCCGTGGTCACGCTCGTGGCGACGGCCCTGCTCGCGGCGACCATCGTCAACATCCAGTTCACCTCGTCCGACACGTACAAGGCGGTGTTCAGCGACGTCACCGGCCTGGAGGACGGCGACGACGTCCGCGTCGCCGGCGTCAGGGTCGGCGAGGTCGAGTCCATCGCCATCAAGGACCGCACCCGGGCCGAAGTCACCTTCAGCGTCTCCCGGGAACGGTCGCTGCTCGACTCCACCGGCGCCGTCATCCGCTACCGCAATCTCGTGGGACAGCGGTACGTCGCGCTGACCGAGGGCGCCGGGGGCAAGGACACGATGAAGCCCGGCGCCACGATCCCGCAGTCCAGGACGCAGCCCGCGCTAGACCTCAACGCCCTGCTGAACGGCTTCAAGCCGCTGTTCGCCGCCCTGAGCCCGAAGGACGTCAACCAGCTCGCGCTGGAGATCATCAAGACCCTCCAGGGCGAGGGCGGCACCATCAACAGCCTGCTCGCGCACACCGCGTCGCTCACGACCACCCTCGCCGACCGCGACAAGCTCATCGGCTCGGTCGTCGGCAACCTCAACGAGGTCCTGGGAACGCTGGACAAGCGCAGCACCCGCTTCTCAGGGCTCCTGAAGCAGCTCCAGCGGGTCATCTCCGGACTGTCCGCCGACCGCAAGGCGATCGGCTCCTCCCTCGTCGGCATCAGCGACCTGTCCGGCGCGACGTCCGGGCTGCTGGAGGAGGGACGCCCGGCGCTGAAGTCGGACATCGCCGAGCTGTCCCGGCTCACCGGAACGCTCAACAAGAACGAGAAGACCGTGGAGGGCGTCCTGCAACGGCTGCCGCGCAAGCTCAACAAGCTGACCGCCACCGGCAGTTACGGCTCCTGGTTCAACTTCTACCTGTGCGACTTCGACGGACGGGTGGTCCTGCCGGACACCGCGAAGGTGATCACACCCCGGCTCCACGTCGACCAGGCGAGGTGCGGCCGGTGATCCCCTTCCGCGAACGCAACCCCGTGACGATCGGCGCCGCCGGCCTCGTCACGCTCGGCCTGCTGGTCACCGCGGCGTTCAACGTCGACAGCCTTCCGCTGATCGGCGACGGCGAGAGCTACAGCGCCGCGTTCTCCGAGGCGGGCGGCCTGAAGTCCGGCGACGAGGTCCGCATCGCCGGGGTGAAGGTCGGCAAGGTCGACGACGTCGAGCTGGAAGGCGACCACGTGAAGGTCAGCTTCCGGGTCAAGGGCGACCCGGAGTTCGGCACCAGGACCGGCGCCGCCATCCGCATCAAGACGATCCTCGGCGCCAAGTACCTCGCCCTGGAACCGAAGGGCCCGGGACAGCTCGAGCCCGGCGGCCGCATCCCGCTGAACCGTACGGTCTCGGCGTACGACGTCGTGGAGGCGTTCAGCGACCTCACCACCACGACCGAGAAGATCGACACCAAGCGGCTCGCGACCGCGCTCGACACCGTCTCGAAGACGTTCAAGGACTCGCCCGCCGAGGTCAAGGCGTCGATCGACGGACTCTCCCGGCTGTCCCGGACCGTCGCCTCGCGCGACAAGAAGCTGGGCGACTTGCTCAAGCGCGCCAACGGCGTCACCGGAGTCCTCTCGAACCGCTCCGACGAACTGACCAAGCTCATCAAGGACGGTGGCGCGCTCTTCGAGGAGATCAGCAAGCGGCGCAAGGTCATTCACACCCTGCTGGTCAACGCCACGACCCTCGGCGTCCAGCTCTCCGGCCTGGTCGAGGACAACCGGAAGCAGATCGGGCCGGCGCTGACCCGGCTCAACACCGTGGTCGAGATGTTGCGGCGCAACGAGAAGAGCCTGAACCGCAGCGTCAAGATGCTGGCCCCTTACGCCCGCGTCTTCACCAACACCCTCGGCAACGGCCGCTGGTTCGACAGCTACATCCAGAACCTCGTCGCGGTCCCCGCCTCGCCCCGCGGCGGCGGCTCCGTGCAGTCACCCCTGGGAGGATCACGATGAGGGCCTCCATGAGGATCGCGGCGAAGCGCCGGAGCACCGTGCGCCGCCTCGCGCTGGTCCTGGCCCTGGCCCTGATCGCCTCGCTCGTCGTGGTGCTCTGGCCGAAGCCGGACCCGGTCCGCGTGACCGCGTACTTCCCGCGCACCGTCGGCATCTACCCCGGCTCCGACGTCCGGGTCCTGGGCATCCGGATCGGCGAGGTCAAGAAGATCACCCCGCAGGGTGAGCGCGTCCGGGTGGAGCTGGAGTACGAGTCCGGCCGCAAGGTGCCCGCCGACGCGCAGGCCGCGATCGTCAACTCCTCGGTGGTCAGCGACCGTTACGTCCAGCTCCTGCCCGTCTACCGCAGCGGTCCCCAGATGCGGAGCGGCGGCGTCATCCCCCTGCGGAGGACCGCCGTCCCTGTCGAACTGGACCGCGTCTTCGACAGCCTCAACACCACCGCCGACGCGCTCGGCCCGCGCGGGGCCAACAAGGACGGCTCGCTGTCCCGGCTCCTGGGCGTCAGCGCCGACAACCTCGAGGGGCAGGGCGGAAAGCTGCACCGGACCGTCAAGGACCTCTCGCTCGCCGTCTCCACCCTGTCCGACGGCCGCAAGGACCTGTTCGGAACGGTGCGGAACCTCCAGGTCTTCACCGCGGCGCTCGCATCCGACGACCGGAGCGTGCGGACGTTCAACGACAACCTGGCGGGCGTCGCCGAACAGCTCTCCGGCGAACGCAAGGACCTGGCGGCCGCCCTCAAGCACCTGGCCGTCGCCCTCAAGGACGTGGCCGCCTTCGTCCGCGGCAACAACAAGTCCCTGACCTCGAACGTGAAGGGTCTCAGCGAGGTGACGCGCGTACTGGTCGAGCAGCGCGGTGCGCTGGAGGAGCTGATGGACGTCGCACCGGCGGGCATCGGCAATCTGGCGAACGCCTACAACCCCGCGTCCGGCACGCTCGACACCCGGAACAACGCCGACCAGCCGCAGGACACCGGCAGTCTGGTCTGCGCCCTGCTCAAGTCCACCGGGCAGAAGTCGGACTGCGGGGAACTGCGGGAGCTCTTCGACTCCCTGCCGGAGCTGCCGGCCGCCGACCCCCTGACCGGGGCCGCCAGGACCGCCTCGGTGGACAGGACGCTCGGCGGCATCCTGGGAGCGCGCGCATGACCGCCCGGCGCGCGGCGACGCGCGGACCCGCCCGGCGGACGGCCCGCCTCGCGGCAGGCGCCCGGCGCACCGCGGCCCTGTGGGCGGCGCTCGGCGCGGTGCTGCTCTCCGGCTGTGAGTTCAAGGGCCTCTACGACGTCTCCCTCCCGGGCGGCGCGGCCTCGGGCGACGACGCGTACCGCGTCACCGTCGAGTTCAAGGACGTCCTGGACCTGGTGCCGCAGTCGGCCGTGAAGGTCAACAACGTCACCGTCGGCTCGGTCGAGAAGGTGGAACTGACGGGCTGGCACGCCCGGGTGCGCCTGCGGGTCGCCGACCATGTGAAGCTGCCGGAGAACGCGGTGGCCGAACTGCGCCAGACCAGCGTCCTCGGAGAGAAGTACGTCGCGCTGTCCCGCCCCACCGGCGTCCGGTCCGTGGGCACGCTCGCGGACGGCGACCGGATCCCCGTCTCCCGCAGCGACCGGACGCCCGAGATCGAGGAAGTGCTCTCGGCCCTCTCCGCCCTGCTCAACGGCGGCGGCGTAGCCCAACTCCACACCATCACCAAGGAGTTGAACCACACGCTGAAGGGCCGCGAGGACCGGGTGAAGAACCTGCTCACCGAGCTGGACACCTTCCTCGGCGGCCTGGACACCCAGCGCTCGGAGATCGTCCGCGCGATCAAGGGCGTCGACCGGCTGGCCAAGCGGCTGCGCACCGAGAAGGCCACGATCGGGAAGGCCGTCGACACCCTGCCGCCCGCCCTGAAGGTCCTGGCCGACCAGCGCCGCAACCTCACGAAGATGCTGCGGAGCCTGTCGAAGCTCAGGAAGGTCGGCACGCACGTGGTCAACACGTCACGGGACGACGTGGTCGCCGACCTGCGGAATCTGCAACCGGTCCTCGGCAGGCTCAACGCCGCGGGCAACGACCTGCCCAACGCGCTGGAGATGCTGACGACGTACCCGTTCCCGCGGAACGCCGCCGACGCGATCAAGGGCGACTACACCAACCTCCACATCACCGCCGACCTCGACCTGAACAGCCTCTACGGCAACCTCACCGACGAGCCGAAGAAGCCCGGCGCCCCGGGCGGCGGGGACGGAGGCAGGAACAAGCCCGGTACGCCCGAGGTACCGGAACTGCCCGACCTGCCCGGCCTTCCCGGTCTGGCCGAGCCGTCCTCCCTGCCCTGCCTGCCCACTGCCGGCTGCGCGGGGAAACAGGACGGCGGCGGGGAGAAGGACCCGGCCCCGGAACCGTCCGGCGGCGACGTGCTGTGCCCGCCGGTCTGCACCGGCACCCAGGCCGCGTACCGCTCCTACGGCGCCGGGGCCCCTGCGTACCCCGGCGGTCTCGACATGGCTCTCGCCGAGCTGCTGACGAAGGGGATGCTGTCGTGATCACCCGTACGGTCAAGGCCCAGCTCCTGGCCTTCGCCGCCGTCACCGCCGTGGGCGTCTCCTACGTCGGCGCGGAGTACGCCGGTCTCTCCGACCGCCTCTTCGACCGCGACTACACCGTGAACGCCGACTTCGCCGACTCCGGCGGCATCTACTCCGGTGCCGAAGTTACCTACCGCGGCGTGCCGGTGGGCCGGGTCGGCGACCTGAACCTGGACGGGCGGGACGGCGTCTCGGTGGAACTGCGCATCAAGGACGGCCCCCGCATCCCCTCCGACACCCTGGCCGTGGTGGCGAACCGCTCCGCAGTGGGCGAGCAGTACGTCGACCTCCAGCCGCGCGCCGGGACCGGCCGCTACCTGGAGGACGGCAGCACCATCGCGCGCCGGGACACCCGGACGCCACTGCCGACGACCGAGCTCATCCTCGGTCTCGACCGGCTGGTGGAGTCGGTCGACAAGAAGGAACTGCGCGTCACCGTCGACGAACTGGGCGACGCCTTCGCCGGCACGGGACCCCATCTGAGCCGTCTGGTCGACTCGGGCAACGCCCTGGTCGAGGAGGCGAGCGACTCGCTCCCGCAGACGATCTCCCTGATCGAGGACTCCCAGCAGGTCCTCAAGACGCAGGTCGACAAGGGCTCGGCCATCAAGTCCTTCTCCCGCGATCTGGCCGATCTGAGCGGGCAGTTGAAGGACAGCGACGGCGATCTGCGCGGCCTGGTGGACGGCGGTGCCTCCGCCCCGCACGAGCTGGACTCGCTGCTGAAGGCCAACCGCAGGACCCTGCCGGTGCTGCTCGGCAACCTGATCAGCGGCGGCCAGGTCACCGCCGCCCGCCTCCCCGGTCTGGAGCAGACGCTGGTGACCTTCCCGGTCGCCGTCGCGGGCAGCTTCACCGTGCTCCCGGGGGACGGCACCTCGCACTTCGGCATGGTCCTCAACGCCGACGACCCGCCGTCGTGCCGGCAGGGCTACAACACCCGCCACCGCGCCCCCTCGGACACCCGCGAGCAGCCGGCCAACACCTCGGCCCGCTGCACCGCCCCGCGCGGCAGCGGGACCACCGTCCGCGGTGCGCAGAACGCCCCCAAGGCCGGTTCGGGCGGGGGGAGCGGGGCGGACCGGGCGTCGTACGTGGCGCCCTACGACCCCGCATCCGGCCTGGCCACCGGGCCGCAGGGACAGACCGTCGCGATCGGCTCGACCGGCGGAGAACAGACCGTGTTCGGAAGGGACTCGTGGCAATGGCTGCTCGTGGGACCGATGGGACCGATGACATGACGCCCCGGCTTCTGGCCCGCGCCGGCGGGCCACCGCTCCGCCTGGCGGCCCGGGTCGCCCGTACGGCTGGACGGAGCAGGGCGCTGCCGGCGGCACTGGCCGCGGCCGGCATCCTGCTGGCCGCCCTCGCCGGCTACTTCGGTGTGGAGAAGTACCAGCACCACCAGAACGAGCTGCGCCGTCAGCAGGTCCTCGCCGCCGCACGCCAGTCGGTGCTCAATTTCACCTCGCTCGACTACCGGCACTACGCCCGCGACAGCCGCCATGTCCTTCAGGGCGCGACCGGCGAGTTCAAGAAGCAGTTCGCCCAGCAGAACAAGCAGCTGACCAAGCTGGTCGCGGCCAACAAGTCGGTGTCCCAGGGGCAGGTGCTGGAGGCCGGGATCATCACGGCCGACGAGAGCTCCGCGCGCGTCCTGGTCGTGGGCGACAGCAAGGTCAGCAACACCGCCGCGCCCAAGGGGCAGGCCCGCAACTACCGGCTGCAGCTCGACCTCGTGCGCGAGGGCGGGCGCTGGCTGACCTCCGACGTCGAGTTCGTCGGCTGACCCGTGACCGTGACCCGAAATCCGTGACCTGTGACGTGCGGCCCGAAAGAGACGGCCCGGGAGGAGACACCGTGACGAAGCTGTCCGTACGAGGTGCCGGAAGCGGCACCCAGCGTTCGCGTACCGTCGCCGCGGCCGCCCGCGCCGCGGCCCGGCGGGCCGAGAAGGCGCAGCGGCCCGCGGAGCGGGAGCCCGGGGCCGTGCCGCCGCGCGGCGCCGGCACCGTGACCGGCGACGAGCCCGCGGCCGACGAGCCCGCGGCCGAGGGGCACGAGGCGGAGACCGAGGACTCCGCCCTGTCCGTCCCGTCCGCCCCGGACGACGACGGCGTCGCGGCCCGGCCGCGACGCGAACGCCGTTCCGCCCTGCTGAGCGGCGGCCTGGCCCTGTTCGCCGTCGCGGCGCTGATCGCCACGGCCGTCCTCGGCTGGGAGTACCGGGACGCCGGGCGCACCGACAGCGCCCGTACGGAGGCGCTGGCCGCCGCGCGCAAGGCGGCGCCCGAGATCCTGTCGTACGACTACCGGCACCTCGAGCGGGACTTCGCCGCGGCGAAGTCCCATCTCACCGGGCCCTTCCGCGAGAAGTACGGCAAGACCACGAAGTCCGTGGTCGCGCCCACCGCGAAGCGCTACCACGGGGTGGTCAAGGCCACGGTGGCGACGCCCTCGTCCGGTGACGCACCGGCGGCGTCGGTGGTGTCCGCGTCTCCGGACAAGGTCGTGGTGCTGCTGTTCATGAACCAGGTCACCAACTCCACCCAGGTCTCCGGGCCGCGCCTGGACCTCAACCGGGTGCGGATGACGCTGCAGCAGGCGGACGGTGGGTGGAAGGTGAGCGCGGTCGACGCGTTGTGACGCCCGTGCGTCACGGAGCCACGGTCCTGAGGCGGCACGGCGCCGGGACCCTGACCCCTGCCGTCCCGGCGCCGCGCGCCACGTCGGAACCGCGCCGCCCCGGCCTCAGAACCCTCCGCCGCCGAAGTCGCCGCCTCCGAATCCTCCGCCGAAGTCACCTCCGCCGAAGTCGGAACCGGAGTAGTCGCCGCCTCCGTAGTCCCCGCCGCCGTCGCCGTACCCGCTGCCGTCGTACGCGTACGCCGGACTCGTCATCAGGCTGCCCAGCAGCGTGCCGACCAGGAGGCCGGGCAGGATCCCGCCGCCGTAGTAGCCGTAGGCCCACGGCCCGTACGCCGGTCCTGCGTCCCAGTAGGGCTTAGGGCCCTGTGCCGTCTGCACCTCGCGCCCCATCGGCTCCTCGCCGTCCTCCAGCCGCGCCGCGTCCGCCGCGCAGACCGGGACGGTCCGCTCCTCGCCGCCCGGCGGGGCCCACCGCCCGTCCGAGACGGACGGGCCGTGCCGTGGATCGAAGAAGCACGGCGGCCGGCGGTCGGGCAGCGGCCTGCCGTCCCGCCGCGCCTCGAGCGTGGCCAGCGAGAACCGGCCGTCCTCCAGGGCCTCGGTCACGCCGCGGACGTCACCGGGGCGCCGCGCGCGGTCCATCGCGGCCTTGGCCTTGTCGTACGAGTCCAGTGCCGCGGCGTAGTCCTCGCGCATCGCGTCCGTGGTCTCCGGGGCCGAAGGGTCGAAGTCGATCCGCTCGACCTCCTCGCCGAAGGCGGTGATGTCCTCGTCGACGACGGGGCGGAGCGTCGCCAGCTGCGCACGCTCCCGCTCGGCCCGGCGCCGCCGGTTCCGGCTGCCGACCAGCAGCGCGCCACCGCCGACGGCCGCGATCAGCACGCCGAGCGTGGCCAGGAGCCCGAGCGGGCCGACCCGGGTGGAGGGGGAGGTGTCCGTCCCGGTGTCCGTGGCGGAGCCGCCGCTCCAGGTGTCCGGGGCGTGGCCGCTCGCCTGCGGCAGGGCGTCGTCGACGAAGGACTCGACCATGGCCTGTACATCGCCGGGGGACGAGCGCTCCACGGAGCCGCTGAGGTTGTCGACCGCGTTGCGGGACATCACGGAGGAGTCGGCCCCGGCGTCGAACCGGTCGCCCAGCGCGACCGCGTAGACACCGGTGATCCCGGTCTTGTTCCGCAGGTCCTGGAGCAGGGTCGGCGGGTTGAATTCCTTGGCGGCCGGCAGCACGGCGACGAACACCGGCTTGTCCGCCTTCTTGATCTTGTCCGCCAGAGCGTCCGCGGCCGGAGGCGGAAGCTGGTCCCTCGCCCGCGGATCGACGTACACAGGGCCCTTGCTCAGGGCGTTCGCGGCGCTGTCGAGCCCGTCCGC
Source organism: Streptomyces sp. NPDC047108 (assembly GCF_040643575.1). Taxonomy (NCBI): domain Bacteria; kingdom Bacillati; phylum Actinomycetota; class Actinomycetes; order Kitasatosporales; family Streptomycetaceae; genus Streptomyces; species Streptomyces sp. NPDC047108. The sequence goes on along the minus strand of NZ_JBEYUP010000020.1, from coordinate 22,655 downwards.
GGCTCGCGCCCCGGGTGCCATGACGGCCACCAGTACGAGAGCGACGGCGACGACCGCCAGCACCGGCACGAGCAGGATGCGACCCGCCCAGGGCTTCGCTGCGGTGTTCATATCTACGAAGTTAACTCCAAAGCCGCAATGATGGGGCTTCCAGCCCATCCGGTGCCTTTCGGTGCACTCCGGTCCTGGGCACGTCGCGCGTCCGGTCCGGGGTGTGTCGCGCCCCGCCGACCCGCCCGATTCGCGTACGGCGCCCCACCCGGCGAGGGTGGAAGTGGCGCGCGCTCGGACAGGTCGCCGCGCCCGGCACGGATGGGCAGGAGTCAGCAGGTGGGGACGCATGTCGAGGGACCTCGCCGCCTCGGTGGAGCCCGCCGTCCCAGCGCCCGGGTCATCCGCTGGGTCCCGGTTCTGCTGATCATCGGCGGCGCCGTCTTCGACCTCATGACGCCGCCCCCCTTCACGGGCTCCCCCTTCTTCTCGGCCGCCCCGCTCGTGGCCGCCCCGTTCTTCTCGCTCGGGGTCACGGCCCTCACGGGTGGGGCGAGCGTGCTCACCGTGCTCGCCCTGCGCCTGTACGACACGCGGCTCACCGACATCGAGTCGGTCACCGAGCTCGTCACGGTCTTCACGGTCGCCGTGCTCGCCCTGCTCATCAACCGTGTCGTGCGCCTGGGCGACCGGCGCCTCGCCTCGGCGCGCACCATCGCGGAGGCCGCCCAGCGTGCCGTCCTGCCCGACCCCGCCGAGCGGATCGGCGGCTTCGACGTCGCCGCGCGCTACGAGGCCGCCCACGCCGAGGCCAGCATCGGCGGCGACCTCTACGCCGTGCAGGACACCCCGTACGGGGTGCGCCTGATCGTCGGGGACGTACGGGGCAAGGGGCTGGGCGCCGTCGAAGCGGTGGCGATCCTCATCGGCTCGTTCCGGGAGGCGGCCGAGCAGGAGGCGACGCTGGACGGGCTCGCCCGGCGACTGGAGGGGGCGCTGCGCCGCGAGAGCGCTCGGCAGGAGGAGCTGGAGCCGTACGAGGGCTTCACCACGGTCGTCCTGGCCGAGGTGCACCCGGCCGGCGGTCCGGCCGACGCGAGCTCGCTGCGTCTGCTCAACCGCGGCCACCCGTCGCCGCTGCTGCTCTACGAGGACGGCCGTCTGAGCACCGCCGATCCGAAGGTGGCCGCGCTGCCTCTCGGCATGGACGACCTCGGCGTCTGGCCGGACCTGGTCCAGGAGTTCGCGTTCCCCGGCGGCGCCACGCTGCTGCTCTTCACCGACGGGGTGACCGAGGCGCGCAACGCGCGCGGTGTCTTCTACGACCCGGGGGAGCGGCTGCGCGGTATGCACTTCCCCGATCCCGGCACGCTCCTCGACGCCCTCGTGGACGATGTCCGGCGGCACGCGGCGGGTGAGGCACCGGATGACATGGCGCTGCTCGCGGTGACACGTCCGGTGCGCCACGGACCGTAACCGGATCGCACCCCTCCGCATAACAACTGACGAACCATCAGCTAGAGACGCTTGCCGGTCGAGAGGTCAACTCGCCCGTTTTTCCTGGATCATGTACCGATTTGCCCCTACGGATTTCGTTAACGATCACACGGAACAGCTTGGAAACAGGTCCCGCGGTCTATTAACGTTCGATAACGCAGCGCGGTCGTCCCAGCCGCCACAAGAGGTGGCACCGTGCGCCTACGCCGAATCCCGCACCATCAGCACCACCAGTACCACCGCAGTGATCCGCACCACTGGCACCAACTGCACCAAGGGAACCGGGGAACCACACTCTTGGGGTGAATCGGGCACCTTTCCCAAAGGCGCTCGTAGGAGACCTTCCTGCTCCGAACCCGTCAGCTAACCCGGTAGGCGTGAAGGAAGGAAAGGAGAGCGCCCGCGTGGCGTCCAACAGGCCTGCTCCGGAGCCCTTGTACGAACCCTCCGCCCCTTACGGCCCCGGCGGATTCGGCGAGTTCGGCGAGGAACCCCCGGCCGCCGGTGACGGCGAGTGGAACCCGACCGAGGACTCCCTTGCGCCGGTACGCGGCAGGCACCGCGTCATCAAGCAGCGCGGTGGCGGCATGGCCCGCAGCGGCGCCGTCCTCGGTGTCGGCATGTTCGCGGCCGTCGGCGCCGGCGGCATGGCCAGCGCGCAGGACAAGCCCCCGGTCTCCATCTCCATGCCCGACCTCGGCTCCGTCTCGGACCAGCTCCCGGACGCGAAGTCCCTGCCGGGCATCGGTTCCCTGGTGTCCGACGAAGACACCCCCGCCGGAGCCGCGACCCCGCTCTCCACCGCGGGACTCACCGACACCGAGGCCGCCAACGGCACCGGCGCGGGCGAGGCGTTGCGCGCCCGCATCATGCGCCAGGCCGAGCAGCAGCAGACCGCGGCCGAGAGCGCGCAGCGCGACGCGGCCCAGAAGGCCGCGGCGAAGAAGGCCGCCGAAGAGGCGGCCGAGGCCAAGGAGAAGGCCGCGGAGGCCAAGGCGGCCGCCGTGCGCAAGGCCAAGGAGGAGGCGGCGCGCAAGGCCGAGGAGGAGCGACTGGCCAAGCTGGCCAAGCAGTTCACCCTCCCCGTCGCCTCGTACACGCTCACCGCCGGCTTCGGACAGGCCGGCTCCCTGTGGTCCAGCGACCACACCGGGCTCGACTTCGCAGCCCCGAGCGGCACCCCGGCCAAGGCGGTGCACGGCGGCACGATCACCGAGGCCGGCTGGGCGGGCTCCTACGGCTACCGGATCATCCTCACCCTCGACGACGGCACCGAGGTCTGGTACTGCCACCTGTCCTCGATGACCAAGACGTCCGGGAAGGTGACGACGGGCGAGACCATCGGCCGCGTCGGTGCCACGGGCAACGTCACCGGCGCCCACCTCCACCTGGAGGTCCGTCCGGGCGGCGGCGACCCGATCGACCCGGCCGCGTGGCTGCGCGGCAAGGGCCAGACTCCCTGACCCGGAGCCCGCTCCCTTCCCCTCCCGCGCCGCCCCGGCGCGCTCACCCTGAGGCCGTCCGTCCACCGGTCGGCCACCCCCACCGCGTTCGCCGACAGCCCCGGTGTTTCCTCCCCCCTGGCACCGGGGCTGCCGGTCTGTCCGCATGCAGTCCACGGCCCACGTCCACGGCCCACGTCCACGGCCCACGGCAACGGCCCACGGGCCGACGTCCGGTGTGCTGATCGACGTCCGGCCGCCCTGTGCTCAGCCGGTCGTCCCCGGCGCGGCCTCCGCGCGGTGCGTCAACGGCCGTACGGAGGACGGTGATCGGTCGGCGCGGCCGGTCCCTGGCCACCGCCGTACGGGCCCGGACCGTGCTGCGGAGGGACCCCGTGCCCCTGCCCGTACGGTCCCTGCCCGTACCTGCCCTGACCGTACGGTCCCTGGCCGTACGGCTGCGGCATGCCGGGGCCGTACGGCGAGCGGCCCTGCGGACCTGGCCCGTGTCCCCACTGCGGCGCGACCCGGGGCGGCGACGTGACCAACGCGGCGTGAGCCAGGGCGGGTTGGGCCACCTCCTTGCGCTGCCAGAGGTGGTGCAGCAGCTCCTGCTCCCGGGCGACGAAGTCCGCCCCGGCCGTCCCCCGGTGCGCCCGCTGCCGCAGGAAGGCGAGCGTGGTGGCGAAGGACTCGTACTCGGCGACGGCCCGCGCCGCGTCCTTCCCGTGGTGGCGCCGCGCCACGCTGCGCGCGAGCGAGCGCGCCCGCATGGACGCCAGCGCCTGCGGCTCCGGCGGCATCAGCCAGCCGGCCGCCACATAGGCGGGGAGCTGGGCCCGTACGGTCTTCAGCTCGCTGCCGCGCGACCAGACCACCAGCCAGATCAGCAGCCCGAACACCGGGACCATGAACATGCCGTAGACGGCGATGAATCCGAGACCGCCGACGGTGGCCGAACCGTTCCACACCGCGTGCAGCACGATCGCCGTGAGAAGGCCCGCGAGGGGCACGAGAACGCGCCGCGCCCGCTGCCGGGGTGTGGCGAGCGCGGCGATGCCGAAGCCGATGCCGGTCAGCGCCGTGAACAGCGGATGCGCGAACGGCGACATGACGATGCGGATGAAGAACGTCGCCGCGGTCACCGAGATCCCGGACGAGCCGAGGGCCTGGTCCTCCCCGAAGGCGTTGCCCAGGTAGAGGATGTTCTCGGTGAAGGCGAAGCCGGTCGCGGTGATCCCGGCGATCACGACACCGTCGACGATGCCGTCGAAGTCGCGGCGGCGGAAGACGAAGAGCAGCAGCAGCGCGGCGCCCTTCGCGCTCTCCTCCACCACCGGGGCTATGACCGTGGCGCCCCAGGTCTGCGCCTCCGTCGGGGACGACGGTTCGACGCGGGTGGCTATCCACTCGGTCGCGAAACCGTTGGCGATGATGGCCATCAGGGTCGCGGCGCAGGCGCCCCAGGCGAACGCGAAGGCCAGGTTCCGCCACGGTTCGGGCTCGACCCGGTCGATCCAGCGGAACGCGGCGATCATCAGCGGCACCGGCAGCACGGCCAGCCCCAGACCGGCCAGAAAGCCCTCGGTGCCGGTCTGTTCGCGCACGAGGGCGAGGATCACCAGGCCGCAGAGCGCGAGCAGAGTGATCAGCGTGCCGAAGCGCAGCGCCTTGCTGTGCCGGAAGGACCGCCGAGGGCGGTAACGCCAGTTGGCCCGGTCCGGTACGGCGTGGAACTGCGGCTGCTGTTCGTACACCGGCACGGGCGGGTGCTGCGGCTGCTGCGGCTGCTGCGGGAACGGGGACGGATGCACCAGTCGACCCTAACGAGGGGCGGAGCGCGGTGCGACGGCGTATCGAGGTTCGGTCTCGTACTGCCCCGGCGGCGTCTGCCGTCGAGTATCTCTCAGCGCCGTACGAACAGCAGGTCGCGCACCACGTGCCCCTTGCCGAGGCCCGCGTTCTCGAACTTCGTGAGCGGCCGGAAGTCGGGGCGGGGCGCGAAGCCCCCGTCCGGCCGCGTGTTGTCCAGCTCGGGACAGGCGGTCAGCACCTCGAGCATCTGCTCGGCGTACGGCTCCCAGTCGGTCGCGCAGTGGATCAGCGCTCCGGACCGCAGGCGGGAGGCGGCCAGTTCGACGAACTCGGGCTGGATCAGCCGCCGCTTCTGGTGGCGCTTCTTCGGCCAGGGGTCGGGGAAGTACACGCGCAGCCCGGCGAGTGCGGCGGGTTCGATCATCTCGCGGAGCAGGATGATCGCGTCGCCGTTGGCGACGCGGACGTTGGTCAGCCCGTTCCGTTCGGCGAGACCGAGCAGATTGCCCTGACCAGGGGTGTGCACGTCCGCCGCGAGGATGCCGGTGCCGCGGTCGGCGGCCGCCATCGCGGCGGTGGCCTCGCCCATGCCGAAGCCGATCTCCAGCACGACCGGGAGCCCGCCGAAGAGCGAGTCCAGGTCGAGCCGTGAGCGCCCGTCGATGTCCAGGCCCCACGTCGGCCAGAGCCTGCGCAGCGCGTCGCCCTGCCCGGAGGTCACCCGGCCGCGGCGCGGACGGAAGCTGCGGATCCGGCGCTCGTGGTGGGAACCGGCGGGATCGACGGCGGGACCTTCGGGGAACAGGATGCGGCGCTCGGCCTGCGGTGGGGACGCGTCGGTGAGCGGCGCGTCGTCGGTGGATTCGGACATCTCGGTCTTCTCAGGGGGCTGCACAATGCCTCCGATTCTACGGTCGGCCCACGACGGCCGAACCGGGCCCTCCGGCGACCGGCGTCCTCCGGCGCCGGTCGCCGGCAAGGCGCCGCGCGCAAGCGGCTGTCCGGCAGCCGGAGCCCGGGTCTGGCCGTTCCACGCCGGTGCCGTTCCGGGCTCGTGCTGCTCCACGCCGGTGCCGTTCCGGGCTCGTGCCGTTCCACGCCGGTGCCGTTCCGGGCTCGTGTCGCTTACGCCCGTACCGCGCCCGCGTCCGCCAGGACCGCCAGTGCCCGGCGCGCGATCTCGCGGCCGATCGGCAGCGACGCCGTCGCCGCCGGTGAGGGGGCGTTCAGCACGTGGATCATGCCGGGCGACTGCGTGATCAGGAAGTCGTCGACCAGCGTCCCGTCCGGCAGCACGGCCTGCGCCCTGACACCCGCGGGTGCGGGCGTCAGGTCCTCGTCCGCGACGTCCGGGAGGAGGCGTCGCACGGCCTGCGCGAAGGCGTGCTTGGAGAGCGAGCGGTGCAGCTCTCCCGCGCCGTAGCGCCAGTGGCGCCGGGCGATACGCCACGCCCCGGGGTAGGCCAGCGTGCCCGCCAGCTCGCGCGGCCGTACGGTCAGCCGGCCGTATCCCTCGCGGGCGAGCGCGGGCACCGCGTTCGGGCCGATGTGGACGGCTCCTTCGATGCCACGGGTCAGGTGGACGCCGAGGAAAGGGAAGGCCGGGTCGGGAACCGGGTAGACGAGCCCGCGGACCAGGTCGTTCCGCTCGGGCACCAGCTCGTAGTACTCGCCGCGGAAGGGCACGATCCGCATGCCGGGGTCGTCGCCCGCGAGCCGGGCGATCTCGTCGCAGTGCAGCCCGGCGCAGTTGACGAGCGCGCCCGCCCGCAGGACCGCGCCGTCCGCCGTGCGCACGGCCACGCGCCCCGGGCGCCGTCCGATGGTGCGGACTTGCGCCCCGTAGCGGATCCGTCCGCCCGCGTCCTGCACGAGCGAGGCGAGCCGGGCCGCGACCGCGCCGAAGTCGCAGACGCCGGTGGTGCCCACATGGATCGCGGCGAGTCCGCGCACCCGCGGCTCGTACTCGGCGATCTGCGACGGGCCCAGTTCGCGCACCGGGATCCCGTTCTCCCGCCCCCGCTGGACCAGGGCATGCAGCCGGGGGAGTTCGGAACGGCCGGTGGCGACGATCAGCTTGCCCGTCACCTCATGCGGAATGTCGTGCTCTGCGCAGAACTTCACCATTTCCGCGGCGCCGCGTGCCGCGAAGCGCGCCTTCAGGGACCCCGGCCGGTAGTAGATCCCGCTGTGGATCACACCGCTGTTGCGGCCGGTCTGGTGGCGCGCGGGACCGTTCTCCTTCTCCAGGACGGTGACGCGGGTGCCGGGCGCGGCGCGCGTGATCGCGTACGCGGCCGAGAGGCCGACGATCCCGCCGCCGATCACCAGCACATCGCCGTCGTCCGCCACCGTCACCGGTTCACCTCCGCTCGCTGGCCCCTGCCGACCGCCGCCACCTCCTGCCACGATGATGCCCTGGCTCGCCGCCGGGCGCGCCGCAGGGCGACGGGCTGCGACCGGACGCCGGGGCGATGTCCCGGATGACATCACGCGGCCGTCATGCCGGTACCCGGTCCCGCCGTCCCCTCGTCCTGCCTCACGCGACGGCGCCGTTCCGGCGTCACGTGGTCACCTGCCACGCGGCCGCCTTGCCACGCGGTCACCGGACACCGTGGTCACCTGCCACGCGGCCGCCTTGCCACGCGGTCACCGGACACCGTGGTCACCTGCCACGCGGCCGCCTTGCCACGCGGTCACCGGTCACCGTGGTCACCTGCCACGTGGTCACCCGTCACCGGCCACCCCGCCAGGCTGTCACGCGGGGGAGACCAGCAGCGGACGGGCCCTCTCGCGCAGCTCGGCGACGCGCGGTTCGTCCCCGTACGGTTCGAGGCGGTGCAGCAGGTCGCGGACGTACTCCGTGGTGCGCGCCGACGAGATGCGCCCCGCGACCTCCACCGCCCGCGCGCCCTGGGCGCAGGCCGCGTCGAGGTTGCCCGACTCCAGTTCGGCGACGGCGGAGACCACCAGCCGCAGTCCGTGGGACCGTACGAACTCCTCGGTCGGGTGGGAGAGCGCCTGTTCCGTGAAGCGGCGGACCTGGCGCGGCGCCTTCAGGTCGCGGTAGCACTCGGCGGCGTCCGCGGCGAACCGGTCCTCGGTGTAGAAGCCGAGCCAGGAGGGGTCGGCGTCACCGTCCCGCGACCGCTCCAGCCACGCCTCGGCGGCCTTGAGCGCGGCGCCCGCCGCCTGCGAGTCGCTCGCCTTGGCATGGGCGCGCGCCTCGACGAGGCGGAAGAAGCTCATGGTGCGGGAGGTGGCGAGGCCCCGGTTGCGCTCGGCCGCGGCCTGGGCGAGGTCCACACCCTCGTCGGCGAAGCCACGGTAGGTGGCCTGGAGGCTCATCGACGCGAGGACGTAGCCGCCGAGCGGGACGTCCGCGGCCGCGCGGGCGAGGCGCAGCGCCTGGATGTAGTAGCGCTGGGCGGCCTCCTGCTGGCCGGTGTCGAAGGCCATCCACCCGGCGAGGCGGGTGAGTTCGGCGGTCGCGCCGAAGAGCGAGCGGCCGACGTCGTCGCTGTAGGTGCCCAGGAGCAGCGGTGCGGCGTCGACCCGTAAGCACTCCGGGACCATCGACGAACGCCAGTCCCCGCCCCCGTACTTGGAGTCCCAGCGGCGCGCGTCCTCGGCCGCCTCGCGCAGCTTCCGAACGTCGCTGTGGCCCACGCGCAGCGGTGTGCCGTCCCCGCCGCCGGCTTCCGCGTCCTGGGGTTCGCGGGCGGCGGCGCTGTCGGCCGGTGTGATCAGCCAGCGGGAGGCCGGAGTCGCGTACGCGCTCACCGAGAACGAACCGGCCAGGCTCTGCCAGATGCCGCCGCCGCCCGCACGGCGGCCCGCGAGGTCGAGCCGGTACAGCTCGGTCGCCGACCGCACGGCGGCGGCCACGTCGCGCGGGAAGGCCAGACCGACCTCCGGCGCCGGATCGGCGTCCGCCAGCCCGATCTCGTGCAGCGGCACGGGCCGGCCGAGCTTGCCGGCGATGGCCGCGGCTATCAGGTGGGGCGCGGCGCCCTGCGGCACCATCCCCTTCGACACCCAGCGGGCCACCGAGGTCTTGTCGTACCGGAGGGTGAGCCCGCGCTGGGCTCCGAGATCGTTGACTCTGCGTGCGAGCCCGGCATTGCTGATCCCCGCGAGGGCGAGAACCGTGCCGAGCTTCTCGTTCGGCCCGCGTTGCTCCCTGGACATGCGCCACCCCTCGACACACCGACGGCCGCCCCGGCATAGGCGCGGGGCATTCGTAAACCCAGCGTAGTTCGCCGCATCCCGACCGTTAAGGGGCGGTGTGCCGGATGGCGAGATTGTGGCCGGTGCCGCCCGCTTCACGCGAGGGCGTGTGCTCCCGGTGCATGTGGCCGTGCGCCCGGCCGTGCGCTCTGTCCTGGCCACCGCGGCGAGCGCTTCCATGGCTGTGCGTGGGTCGGCCCACTGAACTGGATCCAGTGGGCTGGGGGACACCGCCACCTCATTCCCCGCGGGTGGCGGACCGGTCCGGGGGGCGGGTGCCGCCTCCCGGATCGCGCGCGTTCTGATTCCCCTCTGCGCCGTTTGGCGCCGATACGCCCCCGCTCGCGCCTCCGCGGCAGATTGGCCGAATGGCGCCTCCGGGTCCGAGGTTTGGCGACCGCCCCGCCGCGCACGGGTTACGCACGAGTACGTCGTTTCCCGGCCGCCCCGCCAACCGCCCGAGGGCGCGGGACAATTGGGCGTGAATCCACTGTTTCGGTGCTGAATGCTACCTGCCTGTCCGCCAGATGAGCGTGCGCCGTCCGTCTGCCCGTGCGCTCCCCTGCCGCTCCCACGCGCCTGTGTCGTGGCAGCATGGTCCCTGACACAGGAGCACCCTTCCCTGGGGGACCGGTCGTTCGGGCCGGGACACCACTCGGCGGGTTCGGCGCCGGAACCGCCGTCCGACTGTGCATGATGACTGCTACTTCCTGGTTGCCCACAGCGTGTGGAGGCGGCGATGCGGTGGTTGGTGGGATGGAGCAGTGCCGCCGCGGCGCCCGTCTCCGACGAGGCCCGTACGGTGCACCCCGTCGGTGCCCAACTCCTGTGGGAGGGACCGGATCCGCTGTGGGCCGTCGGCGACTGGCGCCCCGACGAGGTGCGCGTCGTCCAGGCCGGCCCCCACACCCGCCTCGCCGTCCTCGGCTGCTGCGGCGCGAGCGACGAGCAGTTGCGGGCGGGCCTGTTCACCGCGCGCGGGGGAGCCCTGCGCCACCTCACCGCCTGGCCCGGCAGCTACACCGCCGTGGCCCAGGTCGGCCGCCGCCTCACCATCGCGGGCGATCTGGCGGGAGCACGGCCCGTCTTCCACACCGCCTGGGAGGGCGGCACCGCGTACGCGACCGCGGCCCTCCCGCTCGCCGACCTCATCGAGGCCCAGCTCGACATCGGCCACCTCGCCGCCCTCCTCGCCTGCCCGGACGCCCCCGAGGCCCTCGGCGACGGCACGCCCTACGCGGGCGTGCGACGCGTACCGCCCGGACACGCCCTCATCCTCCGCGACGGATCCCGCGAGATCACCGGCTACGAACCCACCGCTTCGCTGGCCGTCGCCGCGCCCCAACTGGAGGCCGCCACAGCCGTGGACGGGGTACGGGACGCGCTCGTCGAAGCCGTCAGGGCCCGGCTCGCCGCACCCCGTCACGCACCCGAGATGCCCGAACCCGACCCAGGCCCCGTCCCCGGCATGGGCCCCGCGGCCAGACGCGCCAGACGCGGCGCACCCGCGCCCGGCATCGGCGCCGACCTCTCCGGCGGCAGCGCCTCCTCCACCCTCGCCCTGCTCGCCGCGGGCCTCCCCGGCGTCCCCGGAACACCTCTCGGGCACGGCACCGGCGCGGGCGAACGCCTGCTCGCCGTCACCTTCAACGACCTGGTCTCCGGCGCCTCCGGCGGACACGCCCGCACCGTCAGGGAGGCCGAACTCGAGCGCGCCCGCAGCATCGCCGCGAACCCACGCCTCCACCACATCGTCGTCACCGGCGACGAGGACGCCCTGCCGTACGCCGGACTCGACACCATGCTCCTCACCGACGAGCCGGGTCCGGCCCTGGTCAGCGCCGAGCGGCACCGCAGACGGCTCGCCGCCGGCAGCGCCGACCACCTCGTGGGCCACGGCGCCCGGCAGGTGCTCGACGCCCACCCTGCCCGCCTGGCCGACCTGTTGATGGACCGTCAGCGCCGCCGCCTGCTCCGCCCCGTCGCGGCCCTCGCCAAGTCCGAAGGCGCCTCGGCCCATTCACTGGTCGTGCCCATCACCGTCTACCGCGCCGCGCGCCGTCTGGCCCGGACCTCGTACCGGGACGGTGTACGGGAAGCGGCGGCACGCCTGCTGGAACGGCGCTTCGACGACGGCGCGGACAGCGGCAGCACCGCGTCACCCGGCGGCAGCGGCAGCGGCAGCGGACCGGCCGGAGCCGTGGACGCCTCGATCGCCGCCCTCGCCTGGTGCCGGTCGGGGCCCGCTGCGCGCTGGCTCACGGGCGAGGCGCTCGCGGACGTCTCGGTCCGCCTGCAGGACGCCGCCACCCGGCCGGGGACCCTGGAACGCCCCGGCGAACGCCGCGCCCGCGCCGCCCTCGCCCGCTACGCCATGGACCACCGCGTCTTCGAACAGGCCGCCGAGGTCCGCAGCCAGCGACTTCACGCGCCCTTCCTCGACAACCAGGTCGTGCGCGCCTGCCGGGCCCTGCCCGAGGCCCTGCGCGTCCAACCCGGTGCGCGGGCCATGGTGTTGCGCACCGTGCTCGCGGGCACGGGGATCCGCGACCTCCCCCCGGGGTGGGGAGCCACCTCGCAGGCCGCCGGGGCCGCGGCCGTACGCTCCGGGCTCCGCGTCGCGGCCGAGGACCTCGTCGCGCTCTTCGACGCACCGCTGCTCGCCGACGCGGGCCTGGTCGAGGCCCGCGTCATCCGCAAAGCCGTACGGGCGGCTGCCGAGGGGGAGTTGCTTCCGCTGGACGGGCTGGCGGAGCTGGTGTCGACGGAGCTGTGGCTCCGCCGCCTCCTCGCGCGGCGCGGCACGTGCTGGACGGGCTCGGCGGCCCCGCGCCAGCGGGCGGTGGCGGGAGGAGTGGCCCCGCGCCCTGCGCTGTGAGGACGGGGTGGGATGCGGGCGGTGCGTGGTCCGAGGAGCGCGTGGTCCGAGGACTCCGCGGTCCGGGGACGTCGTGGTCAGGGGACGTCGTGGTCCGGGCCGCGCGGGATCCGAAGGCTGTGCCACCCTGTACTGTGCCATCCCAGGGTCGCGGTCCCGGTGACGGTGAGAGTCAGTGACAGGTGATGCTCGACTGCGCCCAGTCGGCGAGTGCCACCGTGCCCAGCAGCGACCGGCCTTCGACCACCAGGCGTAGCGTCTTCCGCCCCGACAGCGGCACATGGACGGTCCTGGCCGAGTCGCCGCTGCGCATCGCGTCGGAACGCCACAGGCGCGCCCCGTCCGCGTACACCGAGAACCGCACGGATCCGAGCCCGAGCAGCGTGCCGTCGTCCACACCCACGAGCGCGTCGTACGCCACGCAGGAACGATTCAGATCGATCGTCACGGACGAGTTGGCGTGCATGCTCGCCCCGTGCGCGTACCGGGTGCCGTCTATCCGCTGCCCCTCGCGCTGCCACAGCCAGGAACTGCCCGCCCTCCGCACCTCGGGCCGCGATCCGTCGCCCGACACGTCGTACGCGAGCTGACTGAGCCGGTACGGAGTGGCGGACCCCGGCGGCACGGGCACCGGGACTCCGGTCCCGGACGGAGGCCGCGTGGACGGCCCAGGCCACTGCCCGGAGCCTGGGCCGGAGCCGGACGCCGAGTCCGGGGCGGGCCCTATGGACTGGGCGGAAGGGTGCCCCTCGTCGGACCGCGTAGGGCTTCGGCGCCCCGGCTTCTCGTCCTGCCCGTGCTCAGGCCCCGCCTGGCCGGGCCGCTCGGTCGTGCGTCCTGGCGGTTCGGGGGCCGCCTTGTCCCCGGAGTCGCCCGGCTCGGCGGGGGCCGATGCCGAGGGCTCGGCCCGGTTCTCCTCCTCGGGCTCACCGCTCCCGACGGTCACGGACAGCACGGTGGCCGCCGCCACGACGGCCGCCACCGCCCCTATGGCGACCTTCGCGGGCACGCTCAGCCCTTTGTGCCGACCCGCGTGGGCGCCCTTGCTGCCCCGGGCCCCAGACGTGCTGAGGGCACCCGCGTCGGCTTGAGGTGCTTCGGCGGGTGGGGGTGCGGTGGCGGGGTCCGGTGTGACGGCGGGCAGGGCGAGTGTTGCCGCCTCATCGGCGTTCGCATCGTCCCTCGCGCCCGCACGCGCGCCGTCATCGGCTTCCGCTTCGTCGGTGTCGCCGTCGGTGCCGGTACCGAAGTCGGCTTCCAGGGCGGTGTGTTGCACGGACCCGGCCGTCGACTCCGCGAGCGGGCCGTCCGTGACGGACGCCGTCGCCCCTGCGGCGAGCCCGAGCCGACCGGCAGGTGCGGAGCCATCGGCCCCGGCCTCGATGTCGCCTTCGGACGGGTCGGCAAGTTCGTCGCTGTCGCTGTCGCTGTCGCTGTCGCTGTCGCTGTCGCTGTCGCTGCCCAACGCACTCGCGTCGTCGCGCGGTTCACTCCTGCTCTCAACGGCGGGGTCCGCGCTCTCCGGACCGGCATCGCCCGAGCCTGCGTCGACGTCAGCGCGGGCGTCCATCCCTGCGGGAACATATGCGGGGCCGCCGGTGAACTCCCAGACGAAGGCGTGCGGTTCGGCGCTCGCGCCCGCCGTGTCCGCTCCGACCGCGGTCCCGTCCGCCTCTCCCGTATCGGGACGACGGTCCGTCGTACCCGCAGCATCGGCCAGGCCCGAGTCCGATGCCCCGCCTCCGGCCACCTCCCCGGCCTCGGCCCCGTCTCCGGCCCCGACCGTGGCTCCCGCGCGGGCTGCACCCCTGCCTGCGCGGGAGTCCGCCTGCCCGCCCGTACTTTCGCTCGTGTCCCTACGCCGCGCCCTCGGCGCGGGAGAGCCCGTGGGCGGCGACAGCTCGGCTCCCACCGCGCCCGTTTCGCCCGGGCGCGTCCTCGGGGTACGCCCGCTCTTGCCTCGGCCGCCCGGTGTCTTGCCCGCGCCGTCCTTCCGCGGCGTGGGCACCGCCGTTCTCGCAGGCCGCGCGGTGCCGCCGGTGGAGGCGGTGGCCGCCCCCGCGCCGATGTCCGTCGCCTCGGTCGCGTACCCGGTGGCGGACCAGCCGAGGACCGCGACCGGCAGGAGCGCGCGCAGGCGAGCGTTCACATCCCGCGCCCCGAGGGCGGCCGTACGGCACTTGGGGCACATCGCCACGTGCTCCCGCAGTCCCCGCGCGGCCTCTCCGCGCAGACCGCCGCGGGCGAACGCGCCCAGCCGGTCGGCGTAGCGCGCGCAGTCGCCGCCCGTCAGGAGTGAGGAGTTCACATGTGCCTGCAGATAGGCCTGCTTGAGTCCCTCTCGCGCGCGTTGCGCCAGCAGCCCTGTCGCCTTGGAGTCCAGGCCGAGGAGGGGAGCGACCTCGTCGGCCGACTCCTTCTCGACCGTCGTGTGCCACAGCACCGTCTGCCAGGGCTCGGGCAGACTGCGGAACGCCCGTACCGCCAGGGACTGTTCGGCCCCGCGCATGGCGCGCACGTCCGCGTCCGGGATGAACGCGTCCTCATGGGAATCGCGTGTGCGCTCCGCGGCCCCGGCGAACACCGCATAGTCCTCGATCAGCAGATCGCGCTTCGAGGTCGTGGCCCAGGCCGCTGCCACGCGCCGCAACGTCGTGAGCAGATGGGTACGGACCGCCGCGTCGGGCCCTGTGCCGCCCCGAACCGCTTGCAGCGTACGGAGGAACACCACGTCGGTCAGGTCCTCAGCACCACGGGCATCGCGACAGCACATCCGCGTGTACCGCCGGACCGCGTCCGCATGACGCCGGTACAACTCACCGAAGGCGTCGAGGTCGTCGCGCATGACGACGAGCAAGTCGGCGTCCGACCGGACCACTTCGGCGGGCGCACCGTCCTGCCCTGCTCCGTCCTCGCGCTGCGACGGCACGTTCGGTAAGGGGCCGGCGGCCACTTCGCCGCCGCGACGTGGCTCGTCCCGCCCGTCAGCGTCCATAGCCCAGGCCCCCGTACCCACAGTTACACCGGAACACCGTGTCAGCCTGACACACAGCCGCCCGTCGTCCACCCGTCATGGCGGCCAACCACCCCTCCGGGGTGTGTTCACACGATTGAGCCTCATGCGTCCCCCGATCGGGGCATACTTCCGCGATGGCCGGATGTCGCACACGAGTTGGAGGTCGGGTCGACTCACCGCGACAGCGCGCAGGTATTGGGCCCGCCGTGCGGCACCCGCGGCCGATACCGGAGAAGGCCGGAGTCCGAAGGTCCGGAACACCGGTGCAGGGAACTCGCGCACGACGACACCCGGCACGACGACACCCGCGCGACGGCGCACGCATGTCGAGATCCGCCCCTCGGCCCCCGGTAACGCCGTCGCCCCCGCAGCGGCCGGCACCCTTCGGTACGCCGCCGCATCACGAGCGCACGGCAGACCCGGGCGCCGCCGGGCGCCGCTCGAGGAGGCAACACCCCACGAGCCCGATGCCGCGCAATCGACCCACCGCCGGTCAACCCGATGGCGCGAGTGCCGATACCTCAGGCAGCACGTGTCCTCGCACCCGAGCGCAGGGCACAACCCCCGACGCCCCCTGCCCACGGGAGCCAGGAACGGCCCCAGTACCCGGGCGTCATCCCGAGAACCGCACCCGCCTCAACCCGTCGGACGGTCAACCGCCGCCTAGGTGACGCCCTAGGCCACAGGCCGTGACCGCAGTCCCTCCAGCAGGATGTCCAGCAGCCGTGCCGAAGCCGCCTGTTGCTGCGCGGCATCCGGCAGGGACGGCGCGGCGGTGGCGATGACCAGCAGTACGTCCGCGACCGTCACGTCCCGTCGCAGCTCGCCCGCCGCTCGCGCGCGGTCGACCAACTGCCCGACGACGTCGAGCAGCTCACCTATACCGGTGTCGTCGTCGCCGGGAGAGCCGGCCGCCCCGGCGCTCTCGGCGGTCCGTGCGGTCTCGCCCGTCTGCGTCGGCGGCTGTTCCACCAGTCGCAGTCCGGCCTGTGCGTGCCTCTGGTGCGGCACCCGGGCACCCACCGCGGACGGCGCGCCCGCAGAGGCCGCCGCACCGGCAGCGGCACCGCCGGCGACGCCCGCACCGGAGCCCGGTCCGGCCGATCCCTGCGCCGTCTCCTGGTCCGCGTCCACGCCCACCCGCAGCACCTGCGGAGGCAGCAGTCGTCCCGCGCCCGAGGCCACCGAGGTCCGCAGGAAGCGCGACAGCGCCGACCACGGCTCCTCCTCCTGCCCCAGAGCGGCGCGCGCCTGCTCGGTCAGCCGGGCCGTCTCCTCCTCGGCTATCCGACGGACGAGCACGTCCTTGCTCGGAAAGCGCCGGTACACGGTGCCGACGCCGACCCGTGCCCGCCGCGCCACGTCCTCCATCGGCGCGCCGTAGCCCAGCTCGCCGAAGACCTCGCGCGCGGCGCGCAGCACATGCTCAAGATTGCGCTGCGCATCCACCCGCAGCGACGAAGAGCCCTGAATATGCATACGTGTATCCCCGTTTCCCCCGGTCATGACGTCTCCCCCCGGAGACTCCCCGCCTTGACTGCCGGGGGCGGTCCGGCACCCCGACGAGGTACGAAGATAGTTGAGCCCAGGTCAAGAAAGAAGGGGCTCCCCTTTCTGCGCGCGTCGCCCCGTTCGGACCACGAGCGGCTTCCGCTTGTCCGCCCAGCCCCCGCCGGACCCCCGCGCCACCGGCTGACCTGCGCCGTTGGACCGATCACGAGCGCACCCGCACGGAGCGCCGCTCTCCGCCACCCGGTCACACATTTCGCCGAGCCTGTGGACAAACGCGCGTGGCCGGTGCGTCATGGGAGTGTGCTGTGAGCAACGTCGCGAGGAGACCCTCTGTGAAGGAACCGGCGCGCATTCTCGTTGTCGGCGGCGGATACGTCGGGATGTACACCGCCCTGCGCCTTCAGCGGAAGCTGAAACGGGACGAGGCCCGGATCGTCGTGGTCGACCCCGAGCCGTACATGACGTACCAGCCCTTCCTGCCCGAGGCCGCCGCGGGCTCGATCTCGCCGCGCCACGTGGTGGTGCCGCTGCGCCGCGTCCTCGACGGGTGCCAGGTGGTCATCGGCGAGGCCACCGCGATCGACCACGCCAAACGCACGGCGACGATCACCACCCTCGCGACCGAGGAGGAGGGCACCGGCTCCATCGAGCTCGAGTACGACGAGCTGGTTCTGGCCCCCGGTTCGGTCTCCCGCACCCTCCCCGTCCCGGGCCTGGCCGAGCACGGCATCGGCTTCAAGACCGTCGAGGAGGCCATCGGCCTGCGCAACCACGTCCTCGGGCAGCTCGACATCGCCTCCTCCACCCGCGACCCCGACGTCCGCGACGCGGCGCTGACCTTCGTCTTCGTCGGCGGAGGCTACGCGGGCGTGGAGGCCCTGGCCGAGCTCGAGGACATGGCGCGCTACGCCTCCCGCTACTACCACAACGTCTCCGCCGACGACATGAAGTGGATCCTCGTCGAGGCGACGGGCCGGATCCTCCCCGAAGTCGGCGAGGACATGGGCAAGTACGCCGTGAGCGAGCTGCGCAGGCGCAACATCGACGTCCGGCTCGACACCCGCCTGGAGAGCTGCGAGGGACGGGTCGCGGTGCTCAGCGACGGTTCCCGCTACCCCACGCGCACACTCGTCTGGACCGCCGGCGTCAAGCCGCACCCGATCCTCGCCGCGACCGACCTGCCCCTGAACGAGCGCGGACGCCTGATCTGCACACCGTCCTTGCGCGTCCAGGGCACCGAACACGCATGGGCCGCCGGGGACGCCGCCGCCGTCCCGGACGTCACCGCGGGCGGCAAGGGCGCCAAAGGCGCCAAAGGCAAGAGCCACCCCGAGGACCAGGACAAGGGCAAGGCCAAGGGCAAGGACAAGAGCCCGGGCCAGGAGTGCGCGCCCAACGCCCAGCACGCGGTCCGCCAGGCGAAGGTGCTCGCCGAGAACATCGTCGCGTCCCTGCGCGGCGAGCCCGTCCAGGACTACGAGCACGCGTACGTGGGATCCGTGGCCTCCCTGGGGCTCCACAAGGGAGTGGCCCACGTCTACGGGCGCAAACTCAAGGGCTACCCCGCCTGGTTCATGCACCGCGCCTACCATCTGAGCCGGGTGCCCACCTGGAACCGCAAGGCCCGGGTGCTCGCCGAGTGGACGCTGGCGGGGCTGTTCAAGCGCGAAATCGTTTCGCTCGGTTCGCTGGAGAACCCACGCGCCGAGTTCGAACTCGCGGCCGGAACCGGCCGCCATAACGAGACGACGTAAGGCGCGCACGCAACACGACGACGGAACGCCGCCGGATCACGCTTTCGGGCTACGCCCGGAACTGCCCGGCGCCGCACCGCGTCTGACGAATGTCAGTCCCCTCGGCCACACTGGACGTGTGACCATGGGTGGGCTCATCCCTACGAAGAGTGTTGTGCGGAACGAACTACGGCATCTGCTGTACTCCCGGCCGGCCTGGCTGACCCGAAGCGACATCACGAGGCATAACTCAGTGAACTTCACCCGCTGGAGCGCCCGGCTCCCCGGAACGCAGCGACGCGCGGCCGCGCGGACGGACCGCGGCTCGCGCCCCCGGAAGCCCCCGGGGGCGGCGGGCAGCGGCAGTCCCGTGCCGGCCGCCCGCGTCGAGCGTCCCGGGGCCGCCGCGCTGCCCGCGCTTCCGGTCGCCTCCGCATCGCCTGACCCACGCATCACCGTGGGCGGGCTGTCCGTTCAGGACGTCCTGGAGCAAGTCCCGGGCCTGGTCGCCGTCGTGTACGGCCCCGAGCACCGCATCGCGTACGTCAACGACGCGTACGCCGCGGTCTTCGGCGCCGGCACCCCCGGCCGCCCCGCCCGAGAAGCCCTCCCCGAACTCGCCGAACTCGGCCTGCTGCCGCTGATGGACCAGGTGCTGCGCAGCGGCACCTCCCGCACCGTCAAGTCCCGTCGTGTGCCCGCGGCCAGAGGTGAGACGGCCAAGGGAGAGGCGGCCAGGGGAGATGCGTTCGCGGACGGCCTCGATGACGCCCCCGCCAGCGGCGACACCGACCTCCCGCAGTCCACGGGAACCGGCCGCGCCCGCCCCGGCCACTACACGTTCACCTGCAGTCCGATCGATCTCGCGGCCCCGAGCGGTCCCCTCGAGCAGGGCGCACGTTCCGTGTGTGCGCCGGGGGCACACACCAATGCTCCCAACGGCGCCGCCGCAGCCCCTGCTTCGAGCGCACCCGCCACCGCCACGCACCGCGGAGTGCTCGTCTTCGCCACCGACGTCACCGACCAGGTCGAGGCCGCGGAGCGGCTGCGCACCAGCGAGCGGCGTCAGCGCCAGGCCGCCGTCACCCTCCAGCGCAGCCTGCTCCCCCAGGAGTTGGAGGAGCCCGACGACCTGCGCATCGCCGCCACGTACCAGCCGGGCGGCACGGAGGCGGCCGTCGGCGGCGACTGGTACGACGTCATCACCCTCGGCGCCGGCCGCACGGCCCTGGTGATCGGCGACGTGATGGGCCGCGGGGTGCGAGCCGCCGCCGTCATGGGCCAGCTCCGTACGGCCGTCCGCGCGTACGCCCGCCTCGACCTGCCCCCGCACGAAGTGCTCCAACTCCTCGACGGGCTCGCCTCGGAGATCGACCCCAGCCAGATCGCCACCTGCGCGTACGCCGTCCACGACCCCAACGAGGGGCGGCTCGTCTACGCTTCCGCGGGCCACCTGCCGATCATCCTGCGCGACGAGGACGGCACCGTCCGCCGCGCCGCCGAACCGACGGGGCCGCCCCTGGGCACGGGAGGCTGGCTGCACACCTCGGGCTCCGTACCCTTCGGCCCCGGCGCGACCGCCGTGCTCTACACCGACGGCCTGGTCGAGCGTCGTGGTGAGGACATCGACGAGGGTGTGACCGCGCTGGAGCAGGCGCTCGCCGGCGCCACCGGCACACCCCAGGTGGTCTGCGACCGCATGATCCGCGCCCTGGGCGTCACCGCGGACCACGACGACGACGTGGCCGTCCTCGTCCTCCAGCACCCCGCCCGTACCGGCCATGACGCCGAGCTGTTCCACAACGCCGCACTGGAGCTGCTCGGCGGAGTCGAGGCCGCGCCGCGCGCCCGCGCCTTCGCCTCCGGCGTCCTGGCGAGCTGGCGCTTCCCGATGGAGCTGCGCGACCTGGGGGTTCTGGCCGCCAGCGAGCTCGTCGCCAACTCCCTCCAGCACGGCACCCCGCCCATGAGGCTGCGGCTGCGCCGCACGGACCGCCGCCTCATCGTCGAGGTCACCGACGGAGACGACCACCTTCCGCGCCGCCGCCGTGCGGAGCCCGTGGACGAGGCCGGCCGCGGCATCTCGATCGTCGCCACCATCGCCTCGGCGTGGGGATCCCGCCGCACGCCGGGCGGCGGCAAAGCGGTCTGGTGCGAGTTCGCCCTGCCCGAGGAGTAGCGGGCAGCCCGCCATGGGGGCGGGCTGCCATCGCGACGGATCAGGCGGAACGGTCCCGTCCGGGCGTGCCGGGCGGAACAGGTGGATCAGACGCTCGCGCCGAGCGCATCCGACTCCGCTCGCGGAGCCGGTACGGAAGCCGTCACCGCAGTGTCCGCGGCGGGCTCCCGGTGCGGAGCGCGCCCCGGCCGGTCCTGGACCGGGGTCAGACGGCGACCCAGGCGCAGCGCCAGCACCGTGATGCCCAGCGAGCACCCGATGAGCATCGCGATGTAGGCCACGTACATCCCGGAACCGGCCATCAGCCCGCCCACCGCGGGGCCGACGGCCAGCGCGAGCTGCTTCACCAGCGCGAAGGCGGAGTTGTACTGCCCCACCCGCGCCGTCGGCGCCAGATCGGCCACCAGCGGAGCCATCGTCGGCGACAGCATCGCCTCGCCGAGACCGAAGAGCGCGTACGTCGAGATGATCGCCGCCGTCGCCATCGCCTGGCTGCCGTGCACGAGACCGGACGCACCGGCCGCGATCCACGCCACCGTCCAGATCAGCCCGACCAGTGCGATGACCCGGCTGCGCCGTCGCCGCTCCACCATCTTCAGCACCACGAACTGCGCGAGCACGATCACCGCGGTGTTGGCCGCGAGGGCCGCGCCGAGCATCGCCGGCGAGACGTGGGCAACCTCGACGGCAAAGGCCGAGAGCCCCGACTCGAACTGCCCGTAGCAGGCGAAGAACATCACGAAGCCCAGCACGCAGAGCTGCACCATCGACCGGTCGGCCAGCAGTGCCCGGAACCCGCCCGTCGACCGCTCGTCCGTCGGCACCGCGTCCTCCATGCGCGGGACGCGGGGGAGCCGTACGGTCGCCGCGGTCGCGCCGAGGACCAGGAACATCACGGCCTCGATGGAGAAGAGCAGGACGAAGCTCGATGCCCGCGAGGTGTCGACGATGAGGCCGCCGAGCAGACCGCCGACGCCCAGGCCAAGGTTGCTGAGGAAGAACTGCATGGCGAAGGCGCGCGACCGCGTGACCGTCGACGAGCACCAGACGATCATCGTCGCCAGCGCGGGCTGGATCACCGCGATGCCCGCACCGAGCGTGCCCGCCGCGGCGATGACCAGGGGTTCGCTGCTCGCCAGCCCGAGGCCCATCGCACCCGCCGCCGCGGCCACCGACCCCGCGACGGCCACGGGTAGCGGCCCGCGGCGGTCGATGACCCGGCCGGTGAGGGGCAGCACGACGAGCGCGGCCACGGCGAACGCCGCCAGCACCACGCCCGCGGTACTCGCGCCGAGATCACGCACCTGCGCCACGTAGACGAACAGGAACGGGACGGTGAAGCCGTTGCCGAACGCTGCCAGTGCGGTCCCCAGCTGAATCCTGCGCAGCGCGGTGCCCATCGCGGTGTTCACGCTCACCTCCTAGGTCGGGAGTCGGACAAAGGACGAACAGTCGAAGCCTGAAGACTTCAACTCTAAAGTTCGAAGCTAAAGAGTACACACCAAAGGACTTCAACGCGAATGAGTTGCGTGCCATACTCCCGTTCATGGCTGACACCCCCGCGGACGCGGAGTCCGGTACGGAGCCGAGCCTCGAGGCCCAGATCGCCGCCTACCAGCGCGAGTTCCGCGACCTCGACCCCCAGGTCGAGAAGATCGTCTCGGCTCTCCAGCGCCTCAACCGCCGGATGAACGTGGCCTACGGCCGGCAGACCGCGACCCTCGGCATCAGCAACGCCGAGTGGGAGGTGCTCAAGGCCCTCGTCCTCTCCGGCGCCCCGTACCGCCTGGGCCCCGGCGACCTCGCCAAGCGCCTCGGCCTCACCCCGGCCGCGATGACGCACCGCGTCGACCGCATGGCGGGTGAAGGGCTGGTGACGAGGGAGCGCGACGAGAACAACCGCGTCCGGGTGATCGTCGAGCTGACGGCGGAGGGCCGCGAGAAGTGGCTCGAAGCGATGCGGATGGCCTCGGTGTTCGAGGAGGACCTCCTCCAGGACCTCTCGGACGAGGAGCGAGGACAGCTCGGAGACGTGCTCACCCGCCTCCTGCGACGGGTCGAGGACGCCCAGCCCGACGCCGACGGACGCCTCTCCGACCTGGAGTGATGGACCCGCGGTTCACCCGCAGGACACAGGGGGTTGACACGGGTGAACCCCATCCGTAGTGTTCTCCGGGTTGCCACGGAGCCGGTGCGGTTCTGTGGCTTCACTCGCGCCGCTCGGCGGCATCCACTGAAGCTTGATCCCTTCGGGGAGAATTTCGGCATGCCGGAATTCGGAACCGGAAGCTCGATTATGAGCGGGACGGGAAATCCGCTAACGTGGGAGCCGCGCCGGAAGGCGTGAACCCCTCCAATCGGG
>NZ_JBEYUP010000019.1:0-133166 GCF_040643575.1 Streptomyces sp. NPDC047108 | reverse complement strand
CGGCAGCAGCCCCGCGATGGCCCGCAGCAGCGTCGACTTCCCCGAACCGTTCGAACCGATCAGACCGATCGCCTCACCCCGGTACGCCGTGAAGGTCACCCCCCGCACCGCGTGCACCTTGCGCACGCCGGGCGATTCGCCGCCGCGCTTGACGATGCGGCTCAGCGCCGCGGTGGCGCTGCCCTTGCCCGTCCTGGCGCCGTTGACGCGGTAGACGATGTGCAGCTCGTCCGCGATGACGGTCGGGATCTGTGCGCCCGTCTCCAGCTCAGCCACGGCCGTACCGCTCCTCCGCCTTCCAGAAGTACACGAAGCCGCCGATGGCGACGAGCACGGCCCAGCCGAGTGCGACGGCCCAGACGTGCGGCGGCAGGTTCTCCGAGCCGTACCCGTCGATCAGCGCGAACCGCATGAGGTCCATGTAGATGGCGGCCGGGTTCCACTGCAGGACGTCGGCGATCCACGCCGGCTTGTCCTCGAGCATGAGCGGGATCGAGAACATGACGCCCGACGCGTACATCCAGGTGCGCATGACGAACGGCATGAGCTGGGCCAGGTCAGGGGTCTTGGACCCCATACGGGCCATGACCATCGCGAGGCCCATGTTGAAGAGGAACTGCAGCGCCAGGACCGGGAGGATCAGCAGCCACGACATGGCGGGATAGCTGCCGAAGGCCACCGCGACGACGACCAGCACGATCATCGAGAACAGCAGCTGCTGGAGCTGTTGCAGGGCGAACGAGATCGGCAGCGAGGCACGCGGGAAGTGCAGCGCGCGGACCAGCCCGAGGTTGCCCGAGATCGCGCGGACGCCGGCCATCACCGAGCTCTGGGTGAAGGTGAAGACGAAGACACCCGTGACCAGGAACGGAATGTAGACGTTCATCGACATGCCGCGGTCGGCCTCGAGGATCAGGCCGAAGATCAAGAAGTAGACGAGGGCGTTCAGCAGCGGGGTCGCCACCTGCCACAGCTGGCCGAGCTTCGCCTGGCTGTACTGGGCCGTGAGCTTCGCCTGCGAGAAGGCCAGGATGAAGTGGCGGCGTCCCCAGAGCTGGCGCACGTACGCACCGAGCGATGGGCGGGCACCGCTCACGGACAGCCCGTACTTGTCCGCCAGCTCCGCCGGGGACAGACCCTCGTCAGGGGATGGCGGGGCGCTCATCGCGACCGCACCGTCATGCGTTGTCTCACTCACTAATGGAAACTCTCGTCTTCACATTGCGCAGCCGGATCGGGCATGGGCAGGCTCGGCGAGGTGCAGCCGGTCCCGCTGTACGACCGATGCTCTCAGACACGAAGCTTGTCAGATGACCGGAGGTCGGCCCAGTCGGGTCAGCCGCCACACCGTACGCCACCGCATGGGGCGACGCGGTCCGCACGGGGTCGTCCACCCCTCCTTGAAGCCGCTCAGCCAGGCCCGCAGTGCCGGCCGCGAGGGCCGCCGCGCCAGCGTGAGCAGCAGCCACACGCCGAGGTAGACCGGGACCAGGAGGGCCGGCAGATTGCGGCGGGCGAGCCAGACCCGGTTCCTGGCGACCATACGGTGGTAGACGGCGTGACGGCTCGGAGCAGTGGTGGGGTGGTACAGCACCATGTCCGAGCGGTAGTCGATCATCCAGCCCGCGTTCAGCGCCCGCCAGGCGAGGTCGGTCTCCTCATGGGCGTAGAAGAAGTCGTCCGGCAATCCGCCGACCTGCTGGAAGACGGCCGTACGGGCCGCGTTCGCGCCACCCAGGAAGGTGGTGACGCGCGAGGAGCGCATCGGATCGGACGCCCGCAGCCGCGGCACATGGCGGCGCTGGGTCTCGCCCGTGTCCGGGTCGGCGATCCGGAAGCTGATGATGCCCAGTTCGGGATCGGCTCCGAACGCGCGGCGGCACAGCTCGGCGGTGTCCGAGTTCGGCAGCAGACCGTCGTCGTCCAGGAAGAGCAGGGCGTCGACGTCGCGGCCGCCCGGGCCGAAGGCCTCGATGCCGACGTTGCGCCCGGCCGGGATGCCGACGTTCTCGGGCAGCTCCACCGTCCGTACGCCTTCGGGCAGTTCGGGCAGCGGGGAGCCGTTGCCGACCACGACGACCTCGACGCGGTCGCCCTCCTGCTTGGCGACCGAGTCCAGGAGGGAACGCAGCTCCTCGGGGCGGTTGCCCATGGTCAGGACAACCGCTCCGAGCTTCATACCGGCCCCGCTCATCGCAGCCTGCTCGAGACGAGGATGGATACGAGGTGCAGCACCGTCTGCAGGATCGCGATGCCGGCGAGCACGGCGACGCCCAGGCGCGAGAAGAACAGATCGCCCCGCACCGAGTCGAGGATCGCCAGGACCAGGATCAGCAGCGACGCCTCGACGCCGAGCACCAGCCGGTGGAACTTCAGCGCCGCGGCGGCCTTGCGGGCCAGCGCCATGCCCGAGGAGCGCGGCTCGGACGCCGCCTCCTTGACCGGCGGCAGCCCGCCCTGATGCCGGGCGACGCCGACGAGGTCGGTCTCCGCCTTGATCAGGATGGCGCCGAGGGCGGCGAGGGTGCCGAGGAAGGCCCACAGCCAGTCGATCCGCCCGGAGCCCCACAGGTCGGCGGCGCGCAGGCCGAAGCCGACCAGCACCGCGGCGTCGCACAGGTAGGCGCCGACCCGGTCCAGGTAGACCCCGCCGAGCGAGAACTGCTTCTTCCAGCGGGCGAGTTCGCCGTCGACGCAGTCGAGCAGCAGGTACAGCTGGACCATCACCACACCGAGGACGGCGCCCGGGATGCCCGGCACCAGAAGGGCCGGGGCAGCCAGGACACCGGCAACGGTCATCAGATAGGTGAGCTGGTTCGGCGTGACCCGCGTGTTCACCAGGTGCCGGTCCAGACGCAGCGAGACCTCGCGCATGTACAGGCGTCCGGCCCAGTGCTCACCGCTGCGCCGGTCCTTCACACCCTCGGGGTGAACGACCGGACGCAGTTCAGCTAGCGATGGCTTTGGCATAGTCGGCGTATGCGTCCCTGATCTGGTCGGCGGACAGGTCCAGGTGCTCGAGGATCGTGTAGCGCCCGGGGCGGGTCTGCGGTGCGTACTCCACCACCTGCACGAACTCGTCCAGGGTGAAGCCGATGTCCTCCGGCAGCACCGGCAGGCCGTGCCGCCGCAGTACCTCCGCCATCAGGCCCGAGTCCTCGTGCGCGCCGCGCAGATGCATCGCGAACGCCGCCGCCAGCCCGCACTGCTCGCCGTGGCTCGCCGCGCGCTTGGGGAAGAGCAGGTCGAAGGCGTGGTTGATCTCGTGGCAGGCGCCGGAGGCCGGGCGGCTGTCGCCGGCCACCGACATGGAGATGCCGGTGAGGACCAGACCTTCGGCGAGGACCGTCAGGAAACCGTCGTCGCCGACACCGCCGGGGTGGCGGAGCACGGCCTCGCCGGCCTGACGGGCCATGGCCGCGGCCAGACCGTCGATCTGCTCGCCCGTCTCGCGGTTGGCGAGCTCCCAGTCCGCGACGGCGGAGATGTTCGACAGCGCGTCACCGATGCCGGACCGGACGAAGCGGACCGGCGCCTCACGGATGATGTCGAGGTCGATGACGACGGCGATCGGGTTCGGGACGCCGTACGAGCCTCGGCCCGCGTCGTTGTCCAGGGTCGCGACCGGGGAGCACAGACCGTCGTGCGAGAGGTTCGTCGCGACGGCGACGAGCGGCAGCCCGATACGCGCGGCGGCGAACTTCGCACAGTCGATGATCTTGCCGCCGCCCAGGCCCACGACCGCGTCGTAGTGACCGGACTTCATCGCGTCGGCGAGCTTGATCGCGTCGTCGAGCGTCCCGCCGCCCACCTCGTACCAGGTCGCGCCGGGCAGCGCGGGGGCGATGCGCTCGCGCAGTGCGGCGCCCGAGCCCCCGCTGATCGCTATGGCGAGCTTCCCGGAGGCGGAGATCCGCTGGTCGGCGAGGACCCCCGCGAGATCGTCGATCGCTCCGGCGCGGATGTCGACGACCAGCGGCGAGGGGATGAGTCGGGTCAGTACAGGCACGCGATCTCCCGGCCCTTGGCGAGGTCGTCGTGGTTGTCGATCTCGACCCACTTGACGTCGCCGATCGGCGCGATGTCGATCGCGAAGCCGCGGTTGACCAGCTCCTGGTAGCCGTCCTCGTAGTAGAGGTCGGGGTCGCGCTCGAAGGTGGTCTTCAGCGCGTCGGCCAGCTCGGCGGCGGCCTCGGGCTCGATGAGGGTGACGCCGATGTACTCACCGGTGGCCTCGGCCGGGTCCATCAGCTTGGTGATCCGCCGGACGCCCTTGGCCGGGTCGACGACGACCTTCATCTCCTCGTCGGCGAGCTGCTTCACCGTGTCCAGGGCGAGGATGATCTTCTGGCCTTGGCCGCGGGCGGCGAGCAGGGTCTTCTCGACGGAGACCGGGTGCACGGTGTCGCCGTTGGCGAGGATCACACCCTCCTTGAGGGCGTCACGGGCGCACCACAGGGAGTAGGCGTTGTTCCACTCCTCGGCCTTGTCGTTGTCGATCAGGGTGAGCTTGACCCCGTACTTCTGCTCCAGGGCCTCCTTGCGCTCGTACACGGCCTCCTTGCGGTAGCCGACGACGATCGCCACATCGGTCAGGCCCACCTCGGCGAAGTTGGCGAGCGTCAGGTCGAGGACGGTGGTGTCGCCGTCGACCGGCACCAGGGCCTTGGGCAGGGTGTCGGTGTAAGGGCGCAGACGCCGTCCGGCGCCTGCTGCCAGCACGAGGCCGATCATGCGGGTTCTCCTGTTTCGTCGTGTACTGCGGGTGCTCGGGAAGAGACCCAGAAACGGATGCTCTCGGTGAGCACCGCCAGCGCCAGGACTGCGGCAAGAGCCGCCAGCGCAATGGTGAAAGCTGTGCCGTGCAGGAAGGCGGCGACGATCGCGATCGCCAGCACGCGTCCCTCGTGCCCCCCGATCGCCCACACCAGCAGGCGCGGGGGCGCACCGGTGCCGCCGCGGATGCGGTACACGGTGTCGTAGTGATGGTAGGCGACGGCGGCCACCAGCCCGTAGGCCGCCGGCAAGGCTCCGTTCACATCGGCCCGGATCGCGACGATCATGACGAGGCCGTACTCGGCGACGCGGAAGATCGGCGGCACCAGCCAGTCCAGGGGGCCCTTCAGCGGATGCGTGAGGGCCCGGCCGGAGCAGCGGGCGTAGAGCAGCAGGGCGACCACCGGCAGGGACCAGGCGCCGAAGGGCGGGTCGAACGCCACCACGAGCAGCGCGACCGTACCCAGGGCGGCCCAGACCGGAGCGAGGTACGCCGAGGGCCGCGTCCCCCGGAGGACGGCGACCGAGGACAGGTCGGCCAGCGGGCCGGAGTCGGCGAGTTCGCGCAGGGCCTCGGCGGCGCGGTCGGTCCGGTGCGCCTGGCGGGTCAGGGAGCGGAGAACGCGGCCGGCGGTGGTGTAGAGGGCGGCGAGGGCGCAGCCGACGAGCAGCGCGTAGAAGACGATGCGGGGCGTGGTCAGGGCCGTGAGGACAGCGATCATCGCCCAGCGCTCACCGATGGGCAGGACGATCATCCTGCGGAGCCAGACGGTCCAGCCGACGCTGTCCAGCCGGTCCGAAAGGGACGCTGTGGGGCTGGTGTTGGCGGTGGCGTCGTGGTTGGCCTCGGTGAACGAGAAGTCGACGATGTGGCGGACCGTCTGGAGCACCATCGCGCCGAGGGCGAGCGCCCACACGTCGTCACCGCCGCGGGCCGCGCCGA
The DNA here is from genome assembly GCF_040643575.1 of Streptomyces sp. NPDC047108. Classification (NCBI taxonomy): domain Bacteria; kingdom Bacillati; phylum Actinomycetota; class Actinomycetes; order Kitasatosporales; family Streptomycetaceae; genus Streptomyces; species Streptomyces sp. NPDC047108. The sequence goes on along the minus strand of NZ_JBEYUP010000019.1, from coordinate 127,447 downwards.
TCGCGAGGCCCGCGTAGTAGGCGTACTCCTTGGCGCGGTCGAAGGTGGCGTCGAGCCAGGCGCCAAGCGTGGAGTACTGCAGGGAGTAGCGGGCGAGCTGTCCGTCGGCGCAGTCGAGGACGAAGGAGGCGATGAGGAGCACACCGGCGGCGACGTAGCCGGAGCGCGTGCCGGTGGCCGCGCAGCCGGCGGCGATCAGCGCGGTGAGGAGGGAGGCGGTCGTGACCTGGTTGGGGGTCAGACCGCGGCGGGCGCACCAGCGGGCGATGTAGCGGGAGTACGGGCTGATGCAGTAGGTCGTGAAGAAGCCGTCGCGGGCCTTCACCGCGGTCCGCAGCCGCACCTTCTCGTCGTCGACGGCGTCGACGGCCGCGCGGGCGGCGGTGCGCTCCTCCTCACCGGCGGGCACGGTGGCGACGAGGACACCGAGCTCGGGCCGGTGGACGGCGACGTCCGCGGCGCCGAGGGCGGCGGAGAGCCGGTCCGGCAGGCTGTCGGCGGCGGCGGGCTCGGCGAGCGAGACGCGCTCGGAAGCGGCGGATTCGGCGGCGGGGACGGCGGAGTCGACGGGGACCGTCGCGGGAGCCGGGGACGCTGTCGCGGCGAGCGCCCGCAGGAGGTCCGGGCGGGCCTCCGCCTGCGCCGTGACCACGCCGGGTGCGGCGGCGGCCGGGAAGCGCGGGTCCGTGAGGGCCAGCCGCAGAGCGTGGGTGTGGGCGACCGTACGGGGATCCACCAGCGCGACCCGCTCGGCCGCGGGGAGTGAGCCCACGAGCCCTGCCAGGTCGGCGTCGGCCCCCGCTTCGACGACGTCGAAGCCCAGCGACCGCAGGTCGCTCTCGAGCTGCGATCCGGCGACCGGCTGACCGGTGAGGATTGCGGTCGACAGTCGAACTCACTCCTTGGAAATCTGACATGGCCGCGCCGGGACGTGGGAGGTCCGGGCAGCGGTCGTGGCACACCCCGGCCCCGTGACCAGGCGGCGGCACGTCGGCAGAGGCTATCGGATCCTCGGAAGCGACCGTTCATTGGCCGTTTACGCCCTGATAAGGCCGCACAGGTTGCGAGAGACGACCGACTGGCTCCGCCTCTGAGCATCATGGTCGATCATGCGGTCCTGCGACAAACGGCGGCAGGAAGCGCCCACATCGCCGCAAATCACCGCCCGGAGCCCAGGCCGCCCGCCATGACGTGGCCGATCACCGCAGGAGCCGGATACGTCGGTACCCCGGTGGTGCGCGCGATGACCGGCTTCCCGGGCGCGTGACGACCCGCACCCGGGAAGCCGGTCGTCGCGCTCGAGACCTCCCGGCCGGGGGCGGCGGCCCGCGCGGCCGCCCGACGGCGTCCCGCTCGTCCGCGGCAGTGTCCCGGACCGCGAGCTGCCCGACCGGACGAGCGCCGGACGCGGGGTCCTGCGAGTCGCCCCCCGTCACACGCTTCGCCCTCTCCCCGTCGGCCGCACCGCCCGCGGCGTGCCCGCCACCCGGCTCGCCACCGAGGGAGTCGAGCGGGCCGGGCGCGCGCCGGGCCGGAACGCGCGGCACCCGGTCCGCGGCATGGTCGAGCCGGTGCGGCGGGGCTGGTGCCAGCACGTTTTGAGAGAGCCCAAAACGCCAGGTCAGAGCACATGACAACGGTGTTCAGCGTCGTGTTGCTCCTGCCCTTCGCGCGTAGTTCACTGTGATCCCGTCGGCACCGCCGACCGTTGCCGTCGCGGCATCCGCAGCGACGTCCCGACCGATCCTGGAGGCACGCGTCATGGGGGCAGGGCACGACCACGGACCCGCGTACGGCCTGGCGCCGGGCGCGGACCGCACCGCGGCCGCCGAGCATCGCGTACGGCTGCGCATCGCCCTGTGCCTGACCGTCACCGTGCTCGTCACGCAGATCGTCGGCGGGTTCCTCACCGGCTCGCTGGCGCTGCTCGCCGACGCGGGCCACATGGCGACCGACGCCGTCGGGCTGGTGATGGCGCTGCTGGCCATCCACTTCGCCAACCGTCCGCCGAGCGAGCGCCGCACCTTCGGGTACGCGCGAGCCGAGATCCTCGCCGCGGTCGCCAACTGCCTTCTGCTGTTCGGGGTCGGCGGCTTCATCCTCTACGAGTCGATCGAGCGGCTGCTGCAGCCGCCGGAGGTCAACAGCGGGCTGACCATCGTCTTCGGCGCCGTCGGCCTGGTCGCCAACTGCGTCTCGCTCGCCCTGCTGATGCGCGGCCAGAAGGCCAGTCTCAATGTGCGCGGTGCCTTCCTGGAGGTCATGTCCGACGCCCTGGGCTCGCTCGCGGTGATCGTCTCGGCGGTCCTGGTCATGGCCACCGGCTTCCGCCAGGCCGACCCCATCGCCTCCATCGCCATCGGACTGATGATCGTGCCCCGCGCCTGGCGGCTGCTGCGCGAGGCCCTGGACGTCCTGCTGGAGGCGGCGCCGAAGGACGTCGACATGGCGCAGGTGCGGTCGCACATCGTGGCGCTGCCCGGCGTCGAGGACCTGCACGACCTCCATGTGTGGACCATCACCTCGGGCCTCCCCGTACTCTCCGCGCATGTGGTCGTACGGGAGGACGTCCTGGACTCGGTGGGCAACGAGAAGATGCTCCATGCGCTGCAGGGCTGCCTCGGCCGCCACTTCGACGTCGAGCACTGCACGTTCCAGCTCGAACCCGTCGGTCACGCCGAGCACGAGGCCGGGCTGTGCCACTGAACCAGGAACCGCCCCGGCCGCGTCACTGAATCGGCTTACGCGCCCCGCGCGGGCGCGCCGCCTATCAGGCTGACATGCGGGCCGATCCGCACGGCCCTGCCCGTTTTGTACGGCAGACTTTGAACTCTGCAGCCCGACCCAAGGATGGCCATGCCGACCACACCCGCCACCGCCGCCCACGCCTCGCAGAACGGCGCCGCGACGCCGATCATGCTCGAACTGGTCGATGAGAACGGCACGACGATCGGGACCGCGGAGAAGCTCTCCGCCCATGTGCCGCCGGGCAAACTGCACCGGGCCTTCTCCGTCTTCCTCTTCGACACCTCGGGACGGCTGCTGCTCCAGCAGCGCGCCCTGGGCAAGTACCACTCCCCCGGTGTCTGGTCGAACACCTGCTGCGGCCACCCGTACCCGGGCGAGGCGCCGTTCGCGGCGGCGGCCCGGCGTACGGCGGAGGAGCTCGGGGTCTCGCCGTCGCTGATGGGCGAGGCGGGCACGGTGCGGTACAACCACCCCGACCCGGCCTCGGGGCTGGTGGAGCAGGAGTTCAACCATCTGTTCGTGGGGCTGGTGCGGGACGAGCCGCGGCCGGATCCGGACGAGGTCGGCTCAACGGTCTTCGTGACGGCGGCCGAGCTGACGCGGATGCACGAGGAGCGGCCGTTCTCGGCCTGGTTCATGACGGTGCTCGACGCGGCGCGCCCCGCGATCCGGGAGCTGACGGGGACCACGGCGGGCTGGTAGAGCGGGCGGGCCGGAGGCCGGTCGCGACGTCGCCCCCGGCGGGCGACCGGCCCCTGCCCCGGATCAGGGGGCAGGGTCTTCGCGGGGGGGGCGAGGGACGAGGGGCGAGGTTCTCCGAGGGCTCGGAGTGAGGGGCAGGGCTCTTCGAGGGCTCAGAGAGCAAGGGGCAGGGCGGCCCAGATGACCTTGCCGCCGCCCGCGGTCGGTTCGACGTCACAGACCCCGCCCGCCTCGGCGGTGATCGCCTTCACCAGCAGCAGCCCCCGCCCGCCCGTCTGCCCTTCCTCCGCCACCAGCGCCTTCGGGCGGTACGGGTGGTTGTCCTCGACCGCCACCCGCACCCATCCGTCGCGGACGGAGATCTCCACCGCGACGCTGGGCGAGAGCACAGCCGCGTGCCGTACGGCATTGGTCACCAACTCCGAAACGATCAGCAACAGGCCGTGGAGGACGTCGTCCTGGAGCGGTACGCGCCGGCTGCGCAGCAGATCGCGCACGCCGCGGCGCGCCTGCGGAACCGCGGAGTCGTGGGCCGGTGCCGTGAAGCGCCAGACGCCCTCGTAGGGCGGGCGGGAGGGGAACCCGTCCGCGAGGGGCGCCTCGGTGACGCCGGTCGCCGCGGTGGCTGCGGCCACCGCCGGCCCCGGTACCCCGGCATGGGCAACGGCGTGCCCCCGGACCACGGTGTGCCCCGGGGCCGCGGCCGCCGGTACTGCCGACTGCCCCGGCACCATGGCCTGTTCCGCGGCCATGGACGCTCCCGGGTCGGCCTGCCTGCCGCCGTGCATCTCCATGTCCCGCACCTCCTCTCCGCTCTCGGCTGCGCACGACGAACCGCCGGACAAAAGCCGCGCCCCCTGCCGTCGCATCGCATTGTCCCCACGACAGGACGGCGGAGACCTCCTCACACGTCGAAGTGTTGGGAATACATTGGTCCGTACCGGTCTGGTGGCCGGAAGCCATCAGGTATCGACGGAGTATCGGCGGATTCTGACCATCTGCGCATGAAGGCAGTAGTTGTACGACTGGTCCTGCCCACCTGGCCTCCGTCGTCCCCGACCCGCCCGGATAGCATCCGGCCATGGAGCCAGGACTGCAGGTGAGCACCGCCGACGGTGTCGCGACCGTCGTCATGCACAACCCCGCCAAGCGGAACGTCATGACCACCGCCATGTGGCGCGCGTTCCCGGGTCTCCTGGACCACCTGGAGGCCGACCCCGCCGTACGCGTGCTGGTGCTGACCGGAGCCGGGGACACCTTCTGCGCGGGCGCGGACATCGGCTCGCTCAGGGAGTCGCCGACGGAGTCGCAGGGACTCGCGGTCGCCGCGGAGGAGGCGCTGGCCGCCTTCCCCAAGCCGACCCTCGCTGCCGTCCGCGGCTACTGCGTGGGCGGCGGCTGCCAGCTCGCGGCCGCCTGCGACCTGCGGTTCGCCGCCGAGGGCTCCGCCTTCGGGATCACTCCCGCCAAGCTCGGCATCGTCTACCCCGCCCCGTCCACGCGCCGGCTCGCCTCGCTCGTCGGCCCGGCCACCGCCAAGTACCTGCTGTTCTCGGCGGAGTTGATCGACGCCGACCGCGCACTGCGCACCGGTCTGGTGGACGAGGTGCTGCCCGCGGACTGCCTGGACAAGCGCGTGGCCGAGTTCACCGGGATCCTCACCTCGCGGTCGCTGCTCACACAGGCCGCGGCCAAGGAGTTCGCGAGCGCGCCGGCGCTGCCCGAACGGGAGGAGCGCTGGTCGCGGCTGGCGCGGGAGAGCGGCGAGGCCGCCGAGGGCGTGGCCGCGTTCCTGGAGCGCCGGAGCCCGGACTTCACCTGGCGGGGCTGAGGCTCCCGGCCATGGGCCGGTCGCCCGCGAACGCCTGTGGTACGGCGGCGAGTTCGGCCGCGGGGCAGACGTCGCGGACGCCCGCGGACGGGCCCGGACCGGGGCGTTCGACAGGCCCGCCGCATGGATGGCACGGTGGAACGCGAACATCAACTGCGCCGGGCGGCCGATCCGTTGACGATCCCGGCGAGAGGCCGCACGTTCCGGCTGCGCATCGGACGAGCCCGGCGCACAGTCACGGGGAAGGAACTTCAGATGAACGCACAGGAGAGCAGGACACGCCGCGGCACATGGAAGCGGCGGCTCGCGGTGGCGGCGAGCGGCACGGTCCTGGCCGGAGCGCTGCCGCTCCTCGTACCGGGCACCGCCCAGGCGTGGTCCTGGGACTGCCAGGAGTACCTGCGCGACAAGGGGTACAACGTGCCCGTCGGCGGCAATGCCGCGAAGGCGTGCACCATCGCCGACCACGGCGAGGGATCGCCCAACTCCCTCTCGATCTGCCTGTCCCGGCTCGAGGCGCTCGATGTCTCCAACTCGCACGGCAAGCGCGCCTGCCGCCTCGGGGCCGCTCGATAGGTCCCGGTAGGACGGGGTGAACCGGGTGGCGCACGCCGGCTACCGACGCTTCGGGCGCCGGAGCCACGTGCGCCACCCGGGCCCGTTACGAGCGGCCAGGCCCGCTTGCCGGCCGCCCGGCCTTTGCGAGCCGCCAGGACCGTTCGGCCGGCCGCCCGGCCGTCCGCGGCTTCCGGCCCGTCCACGGCTTGCGGTGGCCGCCTCCCGGTGACCGCGGCTCCCGGTTCAACCTTCGATGATGACGCGCTTGCGGGACCGGAGCAGGTCGACGACCTCCTGCGGCGCCTTCCCGGGCGCCCCCGCGTCGTAGGGCGGTTGAGGGTCGTACTCGATGCCGAGCTGGATCGCCTGGGCCGTCGCGTCGTCCGCGATGCGCCCGGCGAGCGCCAGACCCATGTCGATGCCGGAGGAGACCCCGGCCGCGCTCACGTACTTGCCGTCGAACACGACGCGCTCACCGGTCGGTTCGACCCCGAACCCGCGGAGTTCGTCGAGGGCCAGCCAGTGCGAGGTGGCGCGGCGCCCCTTGAGCAGTCCGGCCGCCGCCAGGATCAGGGAGCCGGTGCAGACGGACGTGGTCCAGGTGGTGGTGGCATCGACCGTGCGCAGCCAGGCGTGCAGCGGCCCGTCGTCCATCAGCGCGAACTGGCCCGGGCCGCCGGGGACGACGAGCACGTCCGGGCGGCTCACCTCGTCGAGCCCGGCATCCGCCACCAGGCTCAGCGAGCGGATGTCGTCGCGGACCGGACCGGTCCGCTCGGCGGTGAAGACGACCTCGGCGCCGGGGATCCGGCTGAGGACCTGGTACGGGCCGATGGCGTCGAGGGCGGTCAGACGGTCGTAGAGCAGGATGGCGATCTGCACGGGGCAGTCCTCTCGTTCGGTGGGTGGTGCGGTCGCGCGTACGGGATTCAGGCCGTCGGGCCGCCGGCCGCGGACATCTCCAACGGGCGGAAACGACAGCGGTATTCGGCCGGACCGGTGCCGAGAGCGCGCAGGAAGGCGCGGCGCATCGACTCGGGCGTGCCGTAGCCGCAGGCCCGGGAGATCTCCTCGACCCCGTCCGAGGTGTCCTCCAGCAGCCGCCGCGCGGCCTCCAGCCGCACCCGGTCCACGTACCGCCCGGGCGGGCAGCCCACTTCCGCCTGGAAGGCGCGGGCGAAGTGGCGCGGCGAGAGGCGCGCCCGCCGGGCCAGGGCCTCGACCGACAGATCGTCGCCGGGGTGCTCGGCGATCCACTGCTGCACGTCGCGCAGCGGTTCGCGCCGTGCGGTCTGGGTGGCGAGCTGGACGCTGAACTGCGTCTGGTTGCCGGGGCGGCGCAGGAACACCACGAGGTACCGGGCGATGAGCAGGGCGATGTCGCGTCCGACGTCCTCCTCGACGAGTGCCAGCGCGAGGTCGATGCCCGCCGTGACGCCGGCGGACGTGGCGGTGCTCCCGTCCCGGACGTAGATGGCGTCGGGGACGACCTCGACGGCCGGGAACCGCCGTGCCAGGTCGGCGCACCGCGACCAGTGGGTCGTGGCCCGCCGTCCGTCGAGCAGCCCCGCCTCGGCGAGGACGTACGCCCCGCTGCACACCGAGACCACGCGCTGGGCGTACGCGGCCGCTTCGCGCACCCGGTCGGTGAGGTGTGGGTCGATGGCGCGGGTGCCGTAGCCGCCGGGGACCAGCAGCGTGTGCGCGGCGGGGGCATCGGGGAGCGCGCAGTCGGGCGTGAGGAGGAGCCCGCTGGAGCTGCGGACGGGCGCGCCGTCCAGGGTGGCGGTCAGGACGCGGTACGCCGCACGGTCGCCGCCGCCGGGCACGGCGGCGCGCGACACCTCAGCACCGCGCACGGCGGCGTTGGCGTCGAGCACGGCAGGATCGCCCGGGTCGGCCGACGACAGCGCCGTCGCCGCACCGGTGAAGACCTCCAGAGGGCCGGTGACGTCGAGACTCTGCACGCCCTCGAAGAGAACGATCAGCACGGTGCGTTCGGACATGCCTCTCATCCTGGGCGCGCCCGCCGATGGCGGCAATGACGTATTCCCCACCTTTCCTGCCACGGGGATCCGGGCTGTCGCTGCCTCCGGTCCAGGGGCCTGCGCGTCCATGACGGCCCGCGGACCTCGCCCGTGCGGGGGCCCGCACCTCGCACGGGCAGGGCACCGCATCCGGCGCCGACAGAGCCCCGACGGGGGCGCGAGCCCGCGGCGGCGGGCGCTCTTCTGGCCGCCTCTACCTGCAGGTAGCGTGCGGTGCCATGACTACTCCGCTCCCCGCCCGCGTCGGCCGCCGCTGTCACAACGTCCTCAACCCGCTCCACTCGGCGATCTACTTCTCCGCCGACATGGCGCGGGAGATGACCTCCATAGGCCACGACGACCCGTCCGCCGCGTACTTCGCGGCGCGGGCCGCGGCCATGGGACCGGTGGGCCCGGGTGCGGTCACCGCCGCCTTCTACAACTTCAGCCACGACCTGGTGGCCCGGCACGTACCCGGGATCTGGAGCACCGCGTCGCCCCAGAAGACCCTCGACGCCCGCACACGCGGCGTCGACGCCACGCTGCGGCGGCTGCTCGGCGACGAGGCCGTCGCCTCCCCGGAGATGGCGGAGGCCGCGGAGCTGGCGATGCGCGCCGCGGAGGCCGGGAGCCGTCCGGCCCGGCCCCTGTACGCGGCCCACGCCGACCTGCCGGTGCCCGAGGAGCCGCACCTCGCCTTCTGGCACGCCGTGACCCTGCTGCGCGAACACCGCGGCGACGGCCACATCGCGGTGCTCGCCGGCGCCGAACTCGACGCCCTGGAGGCCATCGTCAGCCACAGCGCGACCGGCAAGGGCCAGCAGCCCAAGTGGCTGATGCGCACGCGCGGATGGACGACGGAGGACTGGTCCGCCGCGGAGGACCGGTTGCGCACGCGCGGACTCATGGACGCCGAGGGCGAGTTGACGGAGGACGGCACCGAGCTGCGCCGCCGGATCGAGGAGGACACCGACCGGCTCGACCGCGCACCGTACGAGCACCTGGGCGCGGCCGGGGTCGAGCGGCTGACGGAGCTGGCGGGCGGCTGGACCGGCACCGCCGTCGCCGCCGGGGCCTTCCCCTCCGACCTCCTCGGGAAGGGGTAGCGGGCAGCCGGTCCGGCCCGGGGCACGCCGCCACGCCCGTTCCCGCCCATCCCATCGTCACCTGCCACAATGCAGGCACCAGTGGCAACGACAAGGCGGAACGGGATCGTGACGACGTCGATTGAGGGCAGGATCGCCGAGGAGCTCGGCGTACGGGAGCGGCAGGTGAAGGCGGCCGTCGAGCTGCTCGACGGCGGGTCGACCGTGCCGTTCATCGCGCGCTACCGCAAGGAAGCCACCGAGATGCTCGACGACGCCCAGCTGCGGTCGCTCGAGGAACGGCTGCGCTATCTGCGGGAGCTGGAGGAGCGGCGTACCGCGATCCTGGAGTCGGTCGCTTCGCAGGGCAAGCTCGACGAGGAGCTGGAGGCCCGGATCCGGGCCGCGGACTCCAAGGCCCGGCTGGAGGACATCTACCTCCCCTTCAAGCCCAAGCGCCGTACGAAGGCCCAGATCGCGCGCGAGGCGGGCCTCGAGCCGCTCGCCGACGGGATCCTCTCCGACCCGTCGGTGGAGCCGCTCGCGGCCGCGGCCGCGTTCGTCGACGCGGACAAGGGTGTCGCGGACGCCCAGGCGGCGCTGGACGGCGCGCGTGCCGTCCTCACCGAGCGGTTCGGCGAGGACGCCGACCTGATCGGCGAGTTGCGCGAGCGCATGTGGGAGCGCGGGCGGCTGGCGGCGAAGGTGCGGGAGGGCAAGGAGGAGCCGGGCGCGAAGTTCGCCGACTACTTCGACTTCGCCGAGCCGTTCACCGAACTGCCCTCGCACCGCGTGCTGGCGATGTTCCGCGGCGAGAAGGAGGAGATCCTCGACCTCACCCTGGAGCCCGCAGGTCCGGGCGACGAGCCGGAGGACGGCCGTACCTCGTACGAGCAGGCCGTCGCCGCGCGCTTCGGCATCGCCGACCGCGGCCGCCCCGCCGACGCGTGGCTCTCCGACACGGTCCGCTGGGCCTGGCGCACGCGCGTCCTCGTGCACCTCGGGATCGACCTGCGCCTGCGGTTGCGGCAGGCCGCCGAGGACGAGGCGGTGCGCGTCTTCGCCGCGAACCTGCGCGATCTGCTGCTCGCCGCCCCCGCGGGCACACGCGCCACGATGGGCCTGGACCCGGGCTTCCGTACGGGCGTGAAGGTCGCGGTCGTGGACGCGACGGGCAAGGTGGCGGCCACCGACACGATCTACCCGCACGTACCGCAGCAGAAGTGGGACGAGGCGCTGGCCAGGCTCGCGAAGCTGGCCCAGGAGCACCGGGTCGACCTGATCGCCATCGGCAACGGCACCGCCTCCCGTGAGACGGACAAGCTGGCGGCCGATCTCATCGCGCGGCAGCCGGAGTTGAAGCTGACGAAGGTGATGGTCTCCGAGGCCGGGGCCTCGGTGTACTCCGCGTCGGCCTTCGCCTCCCAGGAACTGCCGGACCTGGACGTGTCGTTGCGGGGTGCGGTCTCGATCGCGCGCCGTCTGCAGGACCCGCTGGCCGAACTGGTCAAGATCGACCCGAAGTCGATCGGTGTCGGCCAGTACCAGCACGACCTGTCCGAGGTGAAGCTGTCCCGCTCGCTGGACGCGGTGGTCGAGGACTGCGTGAACGGCGTCGGCGTCGACGTCAACACCGCGTCCGCGCCGCTGCTGGCGCGCGTCTCCGGCATCGGCACGGGCCTGGCGGAGAACATCGTGTCGCACCGCGACACCAACGGCGCCTTCCGCGCCCGCAAGCAGCTCAAGGACGTGGCACGGCTCGGCCCGAAGGCGTACGAGCAGTGCGCGGGCTTCCTCCGTATCCGCGGCGGCGACGACCCGCTGGACGCGTCCAGCGTGCACCCGGAGGCGTACCCGGTGGTGCGGCGGATCGCGGGCACGACGGGCGGGGACGTGAAGACGCTCATCGGCAACACGTCCGTCCTGCGCGGGCTGAAGCCGGAGACCTTCGTCGACGAGTCCTTCGGCCTCCCGACGGTCACCGACATCCTGAAGGAGCTCGAGAAGCCGGGGCGCGACCCGCGGCCTGCCTTCAAGACCGCGACCTTCAAGGAGGGCGTGGAGAAGATCGGTGACCTCGCGGCCGGGATGATCCTGGAGGGAGTCGTCACCAACGTCGCCGCGTTCGGGGCGTTCGTGGACGTCGGCGTCCACCAGGACGGTCTGGTGCACGTCTCGGCGATGTCGAAGACGTTCGTCAAGGACCCGCGGGACGTGGTGAAGCCGGGCGACATCGTCCGCGTGAAGGTCCTCGACGTCGACATCCCGCGGAAGCGGATCTCGCTGACGCTGCGGCTGGACGACGAGTCGCCGGCCGGTGGCGGGCGGCAGGGCGGCGGACGCGGCGAAGGCCGTCAGGGCGGTCGCGGGGACGGCCGGCAGGGCGGCGGCGGACGCGGCGAGGGCGGTGGCGGACGCGGTGACGGCCGCCGCCAGGACCGGCCGCGCCGTGGCGCACCGCAGCAGCGCCAGGGCGGCAACCGCGGCGGGGCGCCGGCCAACGGCGCCATGGCCGACGCGCTGCGGCGCGCAGGGCTGCTGGGACCGGACGGCAAGTGAGGGACGGGCGGCGGGGGTTCGCGCCCCCGCCGCCCACCGCCGCACGCCCGCCGCCGCACGCCACACGCCCGCCGCCGCACGTCCGCCACCCGCGCTCGTCCGCCACACGCCGCACGCCCGCCGGCGTCCCGCGCTCATCCGAAGGATGTACCGGGATGCCGGGGAGGAATCCGACCTGACGTCGATCCGCCGGCCGGGGCCCGCGACCTAGCGTCGTGTCCTACAAGGCCCGATCTCCCGATGACGGAAGGCGGTCGCACCATGTCAGTGACCCCGGCAGGCGACATCGCACCACTCCTCGGCGAACTCGCCCGGATCGCCCGGCTCCCGCTGGAGCGCGGCGAGACACTGCCCGCGGCGTTCTACACCTCCCCAGCCGTCCACGATCTCGAGCGCGACCGCATCTTCCGCGGCGAGTGGCTGTGCGCGGGCCACGTCGACCAGGTCGCGTCGCCCGGCGACTATCTGCGGGTCGACCTGCTCGGCCGGCCGCTGCTCATCACCCGCGACGAGGACGGCGGACTCCACGCGCTGTCACGGGTGTGCCGGCACCGCTTCATGGACGTCCTGCCGCCGGAGACGGCGCCGGAGCGCGGCAACCTCAAGCGGCTCACCTGCCCGTACCACACGTGGACGTACAAGCTGAACGGCGAGTACGCGGGTCAGCTGCACGGCGCTCCGCTGATGAACAAGGTCGAATTCGACCGCTCCGCATGCCGGTTGCCGCGGCATCGGCTGGAGGTGTGGCAGGGCCTCATCATGGTGAACGCCGATCCGGACGCCGAGCCGCCGGCCCCGCAGCTGGCCAGGCTGGACGAACGCCTGGCACCGTACGGGCTCCAGGACCTGGTGGTGGCGTACACCGCGCGCTGGGACGGCGTTCCGGCGAACTGGAAGGTCGCCGTCGAGAACGGTGCGGAGAGCTACCACCACCTGGGCACGCACGCGGCCACGCTGGAGCCGGTGCTGCCCGGCAAGGACACGGTGCTGGACGCCTGCGAGGGCCGCTGGTTCACCGCGTTCATGCCGTTCGCGGACACCGCCGAGGAAGCGCTGGGCGCCGATGTGGCGGAGGCGCTGTGGGACCCGTCGGCCCTGATCCCGGGACTGGGTGAGGCGGAGCTGTCGGGGATGCTCATCGCGGGGGTCTTTCCGCAGCTGGTGATGGCGTTCCTCCCGACCTCGGTCACCTGCTTCCGCTGGCTGCCGACGGGCCCGGACACCCATGACGCGCTGGCCACCGTGCTCGTCCCGGCCGCCGCGAAGGAGTCGGCGGGGTTCGAGGAGTTCGTCGAGGTGTCGCGGGCGCAGCTGGAGCTGGTCCAGGAGGAGGACCTGTGCGCCATCCGCGGGGTGCAGCGCGGACTGGCCACCGACCCGGGCCCGTCGGGGGGCCGTTTCTCTCATCTGGAGCGCCCGCTCTGGCAGTTCCAGCGCTATCTGGCCGGGCGGTTGCTCGCGGAGCCCACCGAGCCCGCCGACGCCGCCGCCTGACCGCCGGTCCCGGCTCCCTCAGGACGAGGCCCGGCGCGAGGCAACATCCGTGATGCGACAGCCCTGAGCAACGGCACGGAGGCAACAGCCCGCCCGTGCACGGGAGTTCAGCGCTCCGTCACGCGTCCTCCCGCGACCTCCACCCGGCGAGTGACCTGCACCGCGCTCAGCATGCGGCGGTCGTGGGTGACGAGCAGCAGGGTGCCCTCGTACGAGGCGAGGGCCGATTCCAGCTGCTCGATCGCCGGGAGGTCGAGGTGGTTCGTGGGCTCGTCCAGCACCAGGAGGTTCACGCCGCGGCCCTGGAGCAACGCCAGGGCCGCGCGCGTGCGTTCGCCCGGGGAGAGGGTGGACGCGGGCCGCAGCACGTGCGCCGCCTTGAGGCCGAACTTGGCGAGCAGGGTGCGGACGTCCGCCGGGCTCGTGTCCGGGACGGCCGCGGCGAAAGCGTCCATCAGCGGTTCGTCGCCGAAGAACAGGCCGCGGGCCTGGTCGACCTCGCCCACGACCACGCCGGGCCCGAGCGTCGCCTGCCCCGTGTCCAGGGGCAGGCGGCCGAGCAGGGCCGCGAGCAGCGTGGACTTGCCGGAGCCGTTGGCGCCCGTGATGGCCACGCGGTCGGCCCAGTCGACCTGGAGATCCACCGGCCCGAAGGCGAACGAGCCGCGCTTGGCCTCCGCCCCGGTCAGCGTCGCCACGACGGCGCCGGACCGCGGTGCGGCCGCGATCTCCATCCGCAGCTCCCACTCCTCGCGCGGCTCCTCGACGACGTCGAGCCGTTCGATCAGCCGCTCCGTCTGACGGGCCTTGGACGCCTGCTTCTCGCTCGCGTCCGAACGGAACTTGCGGCCGAGCTTGTCGTTGTCCCCTGCCTTGCGGCGGGCGTTCTTCACGCCCTTGGCCATCCAGTTGCGCTGCATCCTGGCGCGCGACTCCAGGCCGGCGCGGGTGTCGGCGTACTCCTCGTACTCCTGGCGGGCGTGGCGCCGGGCCACGTCGCGCTCCTCCAGGTACGCCGCGTAGCCGCCGCCGTAAAGGTTCACCTGCTGCTGGTGCAGGTCGAGTTCGAGGACCTTGGTCACGGTCCGGGTGAGGAACTCGCGGTCGTGGCTGACGACGACCGTCCCGGCGCGCAGGCCCGTCACGAACGCCTCCAGGCGCTCAAGCCCGTCCAGGTCCAGGTCGTTGGTCGGCTCGTCGAGGAGGAACACGTCGTAGCGGCTGAGGAGGAGGGAGGCCAGGCCCGCGCGGGCGGCCTGGCCGCCGGATAGGGTCGTCATGGGCCGGTCCAGTCCCACGGCGAGGCCGAGGCTGCCGGCGGTCTCCTCGGCCCGCTCCTCCAGGTCGGCGCCGCCGAGGGCGAGCCAGCGCTCCAGACCGTCGGCGTACGCGTCGTCGGCGCCCGGCAGGCCGTCGGCCAGCGCCTGGGTGGCCTCGTCGAGGGCGTGCTGGGCCGCGGCCACGCCCGTACGGCGGGCCAGGAACTCCCGTACGCTCTCGCCCTGCCGGCGCTCGGGCTCCTGGGGCAGGTGCCCGACGACGGCCGTGGGCGGGCTGAGGTGGAGGGAGCCGTGCTCGGGCGCGTCGAGGCCGGCGAGCATGCGCAGCAGGGTGGATTTGCCCGCGCCGTTGACGCCGACGAGGCCGATCACGTCGCCGGGGGCGACGACCAGGTCGAGACCGGAGAACAGGGAGCGTTCGCCGTGGCCGGCGGCGAGATCCTTGGTGACGAGGGTGGCAGTCATCAGAGCGCCGATCCTAGTGCCACGTCAGTCACGGTTCGTCCGGTGGCGAGGCGTCCTGGTGCGTGCGATCGCAAGGCGGCCGGAAACCCTCGTAGTGGGCCTACTCGGGTTTTCGGCCAACGCGGCGGGCGTGTGCACCAGGGCGGCGAGCGGGTCGAACCGTGGCTGACCCGGCACTGGCGGCGTGGGGTGCGGATCAGGGACGTCCGGCGAGCGGGGTGGGTCACACGTCAGCCGCGGTGACGGGGTGCGGCGGCCCGACGCGAAGGTCCCCCGGGCCCCGCGCCCCACCGCCGGGCGGTGGAGGGGGGCCGGGGGACCTCGGCCGGTCTTCCGGCGGGCCGGCGTCAGCCGAGCGTCGCCAGCGCCTCGTTGAGGCTCTTCGACGGGCGCATCACGGCGTCCGCCTTGGACGTCGACGGCTGGTAGTAGCCGCCGATGTCGGCCGGCGAGCCCTGGACGGCGAGCAGTTCGCCGACGATGGCCTGCTCCTGCTGCGTCAGCGTCTCGGCCAGGGCCTTGAACGCCTCCGCGAGCTGCGCGTCGTCGGTCTGCTTGGCCAGCTCCTGCGCCCAGTACAGGGCGAGGTAGAAGTGGCTTCCGCGGTTGTCGATGCCGCCCAGCTTGCGGCTCGGCGACTTGTTCTCGTTGAGGAAGGTCGCCGTGGCCCGGTCGAGGGTGTCGGCCAGGATCTGGGCGCGCGCGTTGTCCGTCGTCTGCGCGAGGTGCTCGAAGCTGACGGCCAGGGCCAGGAACTCGCCCAGGCTGTCCCAGCGCAGGTAGTTCTCCTTGACGAGCTGCTGGACGTGCTTCGGGGCGGAGCCGCCGGCGCCCGTCTCGAACAGGCCGCCGCCGTTCATCAGCGGGACGACGGAGAGCATCTTGGCGCTGGTGCCCAGCTCCAGGATCGGGAACAGGTCGGTCAGGTAGTCACGCAGGACGTTGCCGGTGACCGAGATCGTGTTCTCGCCGCGGCGGATCCGCTCCAGCGAGAACGCGATGGCGTCGACGGGACGCATGATCTCGAGCCGCAGGCCCTCGGTGTCGTGCTCGGGGAGGTACTGCTTCACCTTGGCGATGAGGTTGGCGTCGTGCGCCCGGCCCTCGTCCAGCCAGAACACGGCCGGGTCGCCGGTGGCGCGGGCACGGGTCACGGCGAGCTTGACCCAGTCCTTGATCGGCGCGTCCTTGGTCTGGCACATGCGGAAGATGTCGCCCGCGCTGACCGTCTGCTCCAGGACGACGCCGCCCTTGCCGTCGAGGACGCGCACCGTGCCGGTGTGCTGGATCTCGAAGGTCTTGTCGTGGCTGCCGTACTCCTCGGCCTTCTGCGCCATCAGGCCGACGTTGGGCACCGAGCCCATCGTGGACGGGTCGAAGGCGCCGTTGGCGCGGCAGTCGTCGATGACGACCTGGTAGATGCCGGCGTAGCTGCTGTCGGGGATGACGGCGAGGGTGTCGGCCTCGTTGCCGTCCGGGCCCCACATGTGGCCGGAGGTACGGATCATGGCCGGCATGGAGGCGTCCACGATCACGTCGCTCGGCACGTGCAGGTTGGTGATGCCGCGGTCGGAGTCGACCATCGCCAGCTCGGGGCCCTCGGCCAGCTCGGCCTCGAAGGACTCCTTGATCTTCGCGCCGCCCTCCACGGACTCCAGGCCCTTGAGGATGCCGCCGAGACCGTCGTTCGGGGTGAGGCCCGCGGCGGCCAGCGTCTCGCCGTGCTCGGCGAAGGTCTTCGGGAAGAAGGCCCGGACGACGTGGCCGAAGATGATCGGGTCGGAGACCTTCATCATCGTGGCCTTCAGGTGCACGGAGAACAGCACACCCTCGGCCTTGGCGCGGGCGACCTGCTGGGTGAGGAACTCGCGCAGCACGGCCACGCGCATCACGGAGGCGTCCACGACCTCGCCCGCACGCACCGGCACCGACTCGCGCAGCACGGTCGTGGTGCCGTCGTCACCGGCCAGCTCGATACGGAACGAGCCGTCCTCGGACACGACCGCGGACTTCTCGGTGGAGCGGAAGTCGTCGCCGGTCATGTGCACGACGTTGGTCTTCGAGTCGGCCGTCCAGGCGCCCATGCGGTGCGGGTGGGCCTTGGCGTAGTTCTTGACCGAGGCGGGGGCGCGGCGGTCGGAGTTGCCCTCGCGCAGAACCGGGTTGACGGCGCTGCCCTTGACCTTGTCGTAGCGGGCGCGGATGTCGCGCTCCTCGTCGGTCTTCGGGTCGTCCGGGTAGTCCGGGAGCGCGTAGCCCTGCTCCTGCAGCTCGGCGACCGCGGCCTTCAGCTGCGGGATCGACGCCGAGATGTTCGGCAGCTTGATGATGTTGGCGCCCGGCGTCTTGGCGAGCTCGCCCAGCTCGGCGAGCGCGTCGTCGATGCGCTGGCCCTCTTCCAGGCGCTCGGGGAAGCTCGCGATGATCCGCCCCGCCAGGGAGATGTCGCGGCTCTCGACGCTGACGCCGGCGGTTGAGGCATACGCCCGGATCACAGGCAGGAACGAGTACGTGGCCAGGGCCGGGGCCTCGTCGGTGTGCGTGTAGATGATCGTCGAGTCAGTCACCGATACTCCGCTTCACGTTTCTCCATCGTCTCGATATCAAGATATCTCGTACTCACCCCTCCCCGACACCGCCCCCCGCCTCGCGCCGTGGTGAGCCGCGCCACCCCCGTCACCTGCGGATACGTGCCGGACGAGGAGCAGGCACATGCCGTTTCCGGTCAGGTTAACCGTCGTCGCGAAGCGTGCGAAGAGCTGAACGCGGGCCGTGAGCCTGGCGGCACGGGCTCGCGGGGCGGGTGCCGCCCTCGCGTGCCGCGGTGGGCAGCGGATAGCGTCCCGGCATGGACAGTGACGTGATCGTCGTCGGCGGCGGGGTGATCGGGCTGACCACCGCGGTCACGCTCGCCGAGAGCGGCCGGCGTGTGACGGTGTGGAGCCGGGACCCGTACACGGACACCACGTCCGCCGTGGCCGGCGGGCTGTGCTGGCCGTACCGCGTCGAGCCCGAGGAGCGCGCCGCCGCGTGGTCCCTGCGCTCCTTCCACGTGCTGAGCGCGCTGGCCGGGCGTCCCGGGGAGACCGGGGTGCGCCTGGTCGACGGGACGATGGCCGACACCCGCGCCGAGGACCTGGGCACGTGGGCCGACGGCGTGCCCGGTCTGCGCGCGGCGCACCGCGACGAACTGCCCGACGGCCACGAGGCGGGGGTCAGGGCCCGCGTGCCGCTGGTCGACATGCGGACCCATCTGGCGTATCTGGAACGGCGGTTGGCGTCCGCGGGCGCTGTGCTGGAGCGCCGCGCGGTGACCTCGCTCGACGAGGCGGGCCGGGCCGCGCCCGTCGT
Organism: Streptomyces sp. NPDC047108; assembly: GCF_040643575.1. NCBI lineage: Bacteria > Bacillati > Actinomycetota > Actinomycetes > Kitasatosporales > Streptomycetaceae > Streptomyces > Streptomyces sp. NPDC047108. Next base: position 109,347 of record NZ_JBEYUP010000019.1, on the reverse strand, counting down.
CGTCAACTGCACCGGGCTCGGCGCCCGCGAGCTGGTGCCGGACGCGGAGGTCCGGCCCGTGCAGGGCCGGATCGTGATCGTGGAGAACCCCGGGGTCGACACCTGGTTCGTGGCGACGAAGGGCAGCGCCGAGGAGACGACGTACCTCCTGCCGCACCCGTACGGGCTGGTGCTCGGCGGGACGGCCCGCGAGGACGTCTGGGACACGGGCCCCGACCCGGCGGCCGCCGAGGCGATCGTCCGCCGCTGCTCCCCCTTCCACCCCGGACTGGCGAAGGCCCGCGTGCTGGAACAGCGCGTGGGACTGAGGCCGTTCCGGTCGAGCGTCCGGATCGAGGCGGAGCGGCTGCCCGGCGGCGCGCTGTGCGTGCACAACTACGGCCACGGCGGCGGGGGCGTGACGGTGTCGTGGGGGTGCGCGGAGGAGGCGGCGCGCCTGGTGGCCACCGGCGATCAGGCGGCGCGGACAGACCGCTGACGGAGCGGACAGGCCACTGACGGATGGGTGGCGTACAGGCCGCGTACGGTGGGATCCCCGGCTCAGTGCCGCCAGGTGTAGCGGCGCTCGGGGCGGCCCGTCGTCCCGTACTTCAGGTGCACTTCGGCCCGCCCGGCCTCCGCGAAGTGCTCCAGATACCGCCGGGCGCTGACCCGCGACAGCCCGGTATCGGCCGCGCACTCACTCGCGGACAGATCCTCCGGGGCCCGTGCCCGCAGCGCCGTCTCCACCAGGGCCGCCGTGGGAGCGCTGAGCCCCTTGGGCAGCGGCGCGGCGCCCCGGCCGCGCTCGGGCGCGGGGAACAGACGGTCCACGTCCGACTGCGCGGTGTCCGGCGCCCCGGCCATGGCGACGTGGGCGGCGCGGTAGTGCCGGAGCCTGGCCCGCAGTTCCGCCTGTTCGAACGGCTTGATGAGGTAGTTCACCACGCCGGCGCGCTGCGCCTCGCGCACCGTCTCCGCGTCCGTGGCCGCGCTGATCACGAGGAAATCGGTCCGCGGACGGGCTTCCCGGATCCGGCGGAGCACGTCGAGTCCGGGGGCGTCGGGGAGATAGAGGTCCAGCAGGACGAGGTCGGGGTTCAGCTCCGCGGCCCTGGCCACCGCCTCGGCACCGGTGTGCGCCACTCCGGCCGTACGGAAGCCCGGCGCCCGGTCGACGCACACGCTGTGCAGCCTGGCGACCATGAAATCGTCGTCGACGACCAGAACTCTGAGCTCCATGGGGACCACAAGTTACTCAACGACCACTGTTTTGCGAATAGTGACCGGGAGCACATGCCCTGGGATCGTCTGGCCCATTCGGTAGGCACCCAGGAAATGAGAGCCGCATGGACAGACGCACGCTGTTGCGCGCCGCCGCCGCGGGCCTGCTCGTACCCGCCTCGTACGCCACCGCGTCCGGATGCGGGGTGACCCGGGACAGCGACAGCGGCGCGTCAGGGCCGCTCGGCCGGCTGCGCATGATCGTCGGCAACAGCCCGGGCAGCGGCTTCGACATCACGGCCCGCACGGCGGGCAAGGCCCTCACCTCCGCCGAGGCGGCCCGCGGCATGGAGGTCGTGAACATCTCCGGCGCGGGCGGCACCATCGGGCTCTCCCGGCTGGTCAACTCCCGCGGCAGCAACGAGACGCTGATGATGATGGGCCTCGGCGTCGTCGGCGCGGTCTTCACCAACAAGTCGCGGGCGGGCCTGGAGGACACGACCCCGCTGGCCCGCCTGATCGAGGACCCGAGCGCCGTCGTCGTCCCCAAGGACTCCGAACTGCGCAGTCTGGACGACTTCCTGGAAGCCTGGCGGAGCGACCCGGACCGCCTGTCGGTCGGCGGCGGCTCCTCCCCCGGCGGTCCGGACCACCTGCTGCCGATGCAGGTGGCGGAGGCCGCCGGGATCGACCCGACGAAGACCCGGTACATCGGTTACGACGGCGGCGGCGAACTGCTCACCGCGCTCCTCGGCAGCAAGATCGACGTGGCCGCCACGGGCATCGGCGAGATGGTCGACCAGATCGCCACAGGGGACGTACGGATCCTGGCGACGACCGGCAGGACGACGGTCGAGGGCGTGGACGCGCCGACCCTGGCGGAGAAGGGCATCGAGATCTCCGCCGTCAACTGGCGCGGTGTGGTCGCCGCCCCCGGCATCTCCCGGGCCCGGCGCGACCGGCTGGTCGACGCGCTGCGGACGATGCGCGACTCGGACGAGTGGAAGGAGGGCGTACGGCGCAACGGCTGGACCGACGCCTTCCAGGAGGGCGAGAAGTTCGAGGACTTTCTCGCGGACCAGAACACCAGGGTCGCGAAGACCCTCCGGCGGCTGGGGCTGACGCGATGAGCGAGACGACGGACACGACGGCGGATGCCGCGCGCGGCGCGGTGGGACCGGGCGAACGCCCAGCGAACCGGGCGGAGTTGCTGGTCTGCGGGCTCCTCGCGCTGCTCGGCGCGGTGGTCCTGGTCGACGCGGCGACGATGGCGGATCTGCCCGCAGCCGAGACCGGCCCCATCGGCCCCAAGGCCGTACCGTTCGCGATCGGCATCGGCCTGCTGGTGTGCGCGGCGGTCCTCACCGTCGACGTACTGCGCGGCGGGCGGGGCGAGGCCGAGAGCGGCGAGGACATCGACCTCGACGCACCGGTGGACTGGCGCGCCGTGCTGCTGGTGATCGCGTTCTTCCTGGCCAACGCGGTCCTCATCGAGCCGCTGGGCTGGGCGATCTCGGGCGCGATCCTCTTCTGGGGCACGGCGTTCGCCCTGGGCAGCCGGAGCTGGCTGCGCGACGCGGCCGTCTCCGCCGGCCTGTCGGTCGGCTCGTTCTACGCGTTCGCCTACGGGCTCGGGATCATCCTGCCGCCCGGCGTGCTGAAGGGAATCCTGTGATGGGCGCGCTCTCCGATCTGCTCGGCGGCTTCGCGACGGTCCTCTCGCCCGCCAACCTGCTGTACGCCTTCATCGGGGTGCTGATCGGCTCGGCCGTCGGGGTGCTGCCCGGCATCGGCCCGGCCATGACGGTGGCGCTGCTGCTGCCCGTCACCTTCGGCATGGAGCCGACGGCGGCCTTCGTGATGTTCGGCGGCATCTACTACGGCGGGATGTTCGGCGGCGCGATCACCTCGATCCTGCTCAACACCCCCGGCGAATCGGCCTCGGTGGTCACCGCCGTCGAGGGCAACCTCATGGCCAAACGCGGGCTCGCGGCCCAGGCGCTGGCCACCGCCGTGATCGGGTCGTTCATCGCGTCCACGATCGGTACGGCGATGCTCGCCTTCCTCGCCCCGCTCGTCGTGGACTTCGCGGTGACGCTCGGCGCGCCCGCGTACTTCGCGATCATGGTCGTCGCGCTGACCACGGTGACGGCGGTCATCGGCTCCTCGCGGGTGCGCGGCTTCTCCTCCCTGGCACTGGGGCTGACCATCGGCCTCATCGGGATCGACTCGATCTCGGGCCAGCAGCGGCTGACGTTCGACGTGCCCCAACTCGCCGACGGCATCGACATCGTGGTCGTCGCGGTCGCCGTCTTCGCGGTCGGCGAGGCGCTGTGGGTGGCCGCGCACCTGCGGCGCACCCCGCCCAAGCCGGTACCGGTCGGACGGCCGTGGATGGGCCGCGAGGACTTCCGGCGCTCGTGGAAGCCGTGGCTGCGCGGACTGTTCATCGGCTTCCCGATGGGCGCGCTACCCGCGGGCGGCGCCGAGATCCCGACCGTCATCTCGTACGCCACGGAGAAGCGGCTCGCGGGCCCGGACGGGGAGTTCGGGCGCGGCGCGATCGAGGGCGTGGCCGGCCCGGAGGCCACGAACAAAGGCGCGGCGGCGGGATCGTTCGTGCCGATGCTGTCCCTGGGCCTTCCGGCAAACGCGACGGGCGCGGTGATGCTGGCCGCGTTCACGCAGTACGGGATCCAGCCGGGACCGCTGCTCTTCGAGCGCGAGAGCGACCTGGTGTGGGCGTTGATCGCCAGCCTCTTCGTCGGAAATGTCCTGCTGCTCCTGCTGAACCTGCCGCTGGCGCCGGTGTGGGCGAAGCTGCTGCAGGTGCCGCGCGCGTACCTCTACGCGGGGATCCTGTTCTTCTCCGCGCTGGGCGCGTTCGCCGTCAACTTCCAGGCCGTCGACCTGGTGGTGCTGCTCGTACTCGGCCTGCTGGGCTTCATGATGCGGCGGTTCGGGCTGCCGGTGCTGCCGCTGATCCTGGGCGTGATCCTGGGCCCGCTGGCGGAGGAGCAGCTGCGCCGCACGTTCCAGCTCAGCAACGGCGCGGTGAGCGGGCTGTGGAGCGAGCCGGTGGCGGTGGTGCTGTACGCGGTGGCGGCGCTGGTGATCGTCTGGCCGCTGCTGGCGAAGTGGCGGGAGCGTTCGCGCCGCGGCGGCGAGAAGGAGAAGGCCGCCTGACCCTTCTCGCGCAGCTCACCTCGTAGCGCGTCGTCACCCGGGTCCGGGTTCTCTCCCGCAGCCGTCGGCCGAATCATCGGCAGGCGGCTGTCCCCTGCCCGCTCCGGCCCGGCCTCTGGACCCCGCTCGCTGCTCGTCGCTCGTCGCTCCGGTCCGGTCCGGGCTCCGGGCTCCGGGCTCCGGGCGGAAGCAACCCCGGGGGGCGCCAAGGCGTCCTGGTGGGAGGGGAACCTCGGTCCCACCGCGTGAATGAACAGGGTCCACGCCTTGAGGACATCAGGGGCGTAGCCCACCTGCACCACCTCGCCCCGGCGGCTGCCGACCAAGGCCGCCGGGCGAGTCACAGCACGGACTGCGGAGGAACTACGCCCATGGATGAGGAGGATGCGCCCCTGCCGGGCCCCCGCACCGCTCGATAGGATGATCGAACTGCGATGAGCCCTCTCATCGCCCGTCCTTCGGCGGAAAACCATGTTATCCGGCGCGAAAAGTGACCTATTCGGCTAGCACCTAACAAAACGACCAAAAAATTGATACCTATAGCAACGCGGGTGTTCTCGCGAATAACGGGACAAAACAACAACGAACCGACGTCCGCCGCGTGGCGTCGACCACGGGTGTGGTTGTGGGCCGCGGCCGGAGCGGTGGCCCTCGGGTTCCTCATAGCCCTGGAGATCGCCGCACGTCACTACGGGCAACCCGGACCGATCACCAACCAGGCGCGCGAGGTCTTCTTCCTCCCGAAGTCCGGGCCTCTGCTGTACGCCGGTATGGCGTTGATGATGGTGGTGCTCAGCTGGCGGGAGCGGTTCATCGCGGCCGGTGTCGCGATCGGCATCGACCTCGTCTTCCTGGCGGTGCGGTGGCCGGTCGACGCACCGGAGACCCACGGCCACCCGTTCGGCAACGGTGCGTTGTGGGTGCTTCTGGGGTACGCGGTCATCGCCGTCACGCGCCGCACGGGCAAGGAACGTGCCCTGCTGCTGAAGGGCGTCGGCCTGGGCCTGCTGCTGGTGGCCGGGCGTAAGACCGGCGACACCTGGCTGCTCATCACGTCGAAGACCCAGCCGACGGTGCTCGACCAGTACGTGGCGACCGCCGATCAGGCGCTGGGCAACCCGTCGTGGCTGGTGGGCCGGATCGTCCGCGCCACCGGGCCCGTCGGCGAGCATGTTCTCGACTACGTCTACATCCAGCTCGCGGTGGCCGCGGTCGTCATCGCGCTGTACCAGATGCGTCATGTGGCGGCCGAACGCGCCTTTCCGCGCCACCATCTGGTGCGCACGTTCCTGGTCATCGGCCTTCTCGGGCCAGGCATCTACATGCTCTTCCCGGTGGTCGGGCCGATCTTCGCCTACGGCGTCAACGGCGGGCAGTTCGCGGTGACCGACGTGTGGCCGGACACGCCGCCGCCGATCGACGTCCCGCACGGGATGCCCTTCAACGACTTCACCCCGCGCAACTGCATGCCCAGCCTGCACACGGCATGGGCCACGGCGATCTTCATCCATTCCCGTCAGGGCCCGCGCCTCATGCGCTTCGCGGGCACGTTCTGGCTCATCACCACGCTCGGGGCGACCCTGGGATTCGGCTACCACTACGGCGTGGATCTCGTGGCCGGCGTGGTGTTCACGCTGACGATCGAGGCGGCGATGCGCGCGTTCGCCCGCGGTTGGGACCGGTCGGCCATCCAGCTGGTCGCCTACGGCACTTCGGTCTTCGGGGCGCTCCTGTTGTCGTACCGCTTTCTGCCGCTGGAGATGAGCAAGCATCCGTGGGTGGCCGGCCCGCTGCTCATTCTGGCGATGTGCTCGGTGATCCTCGGTTACGTGCGGACCACCAAACAGTGGGAACCGAAGGCCGTACCCATGCTGAAGCCGGAACCGGAACCGCAGCCCCAACTGGTCTGATTCCGGCCGTACGCAACGGCGTCATACGCAGCAATACGGAGCAGGGCAATACCGAACGGCGGTGCCGAACCCACGCGTTGTGGGTTCGGCACCGCCGTTCTCCGTGTTCTCCCGGCTCGACCGACGCGGCGTGAGAGGGCCGCCGCGGACATTGCGCCGGGTGAGAGCGTCAGCTCTTGGGCGCGTCGCTCTCCACCGGCGCCTTGTCGCCGCCTTCTCCGTTCGTGGCAGGGCCGATGCGGAGTTCGAAGTCGCCTCCGAACTTCTCATGGCCCGCGATGACCGCCTCTTCGACAGCCACCTCGCCCTTCTCGCCGCGCACGATCAGCGGGTCACGGCGCAGGTCGCGCATGAGCGCCCAGCACAGGCCGACCATGACCAGGACGAACGGCGCCGCGACCAGGATCGTCAGATTCTGCAAGCCGGTGAGCGCATCGCCCGCACCGCCTCCGATCAACAGCATCACCGCGGCCACCGCTCCGGTGAGGACACCCCAGAAGATGACCACCGGCTTGCCCGGCTCGATGGAGCCGCGCTGGGAGAGGGTTCCCATGACGATGGAGGCCGCGTCCGCGCCGGAGACGAAGAAGATCGCGACGAGGATCATCACGAGCAGGCTCATCAGCGTGGCGACGGGGTACTGCTGGAGCACCGCGAAGAGCTGGCCCTCGGGCGTGGCCTCGTCGCCGAGGCGGCCCTGGTCCTGGAGCGTCATCGCCGAACCGCCGAAGATCGCGAACCACAGCAGGCTCACCGAGCTCGGGACGAGGATCACGCCGCCGACGAACTGACGGATCGTCCGGCCGCGGCTGATGCGGGCGATGAACATGCCGACGAAGGGCGTCCAGGAGATCCACCACGCCCAGTAGAAGACCGTCCAGCTCGAGAGCCAGTCGTCGACGCCCTTGCCGCTGGACGCCTCGGTACGGCCCGCGAGTTGCGGCAGGTCGCCCAGGTAGGCGCTGATGGAGGTGGGCAGCAGGTCGAGGATGACGATCGTGGGCCCGGCGACGAAGACGAAGAGCGCCAGGATCAGCGCCAGGACCATGTTGATGTTGGACAGCCACTGGATGCCCTTGGCGACACCCGACACCGCGGAGGCCACGAACGCGACGGTGAGGACCGCGATGATCGCGACCAGCAGCCCGGTGCCGACGCTGCCCATCCAGCCGAGCTCCTCGATGCCGCTGCGGATCTGGAGCGTGCCGAGACCCAGGGACGCGGCGGAGCCGAAGAGCGTCGCGAAGATCGCGAGGATGTCGATGACCCGGCCGCCCCAGCCGTTCGCGTGCCGCTTGCCGAGCAGCGGCTCGAAGACGGAGCTGATCAACTGCCGCCTGCCGCGCCGGAAGGTGCTGTACGCGATGGCGAGACCCACGACGGCGTAGATGGCCCAGGGGTGCAGTGTCCAGTGGAAGAGCGTGGTGGCCATGGCGGTCTCCATGGCCTGGGCCGCGTCGGCCGGATCGGTGCCGGGCGGCGGTTCCTTGAAGTGGGAGAGCGGCTCGCTCACGCCGTAGAACATCAGGCCGATGCCCATACCGGCGCTGAACATCATCGCGACCCACGAGACCGTCTTGAATTCCGGCTCCTCGCCCTCGCTGCCGAGGGTGATCTTCCCGTAGCGGCTGACCGCCAGCCACAGCGCGAAGACCACGAATCCGGAGGCGGCGAGGACGAAGGCCCAGCCGCCGTTGTGCATGAGGCCGCCCAGCATGGAGCTGGAGACGGATTCCAGTGCGTCCGTGAAGACGGAGCCCCAGACGACGAAGAGCAGCGTCGCCGCCGCGGTGACGCCGAATACGACTTTGTCGGTCTGCGGGTGACGCGTCCCGTGCGGACTTCCGGGTAGATGTCTGACCACTACCTCGTCTGCCCCGCTATGCGAGTCATGTTCTTTGTCCGGCACGTCACGACCCTTTCATGGCTGAATTCATATTGCCCGTACGCCTTACCACGAGGTCGTGTTCTCATTCCGGCGTCATGCAGGGCATTCAGCGGTCAGCAGTCGTTCACGGACCGTCCTGACGTGAGGTGATAGGCGGCCCGCTCGTCGAGAAGGAGCGGTACGAGGGCGCGCAGTGGCTGCCGGAGAGGCACCAGCACGCCGTTCCGGCCCGGTTTCGACCGGATTCCGTGCAGCGCCAGCTCGTCCGAGACGTCGCCGTACTGCTCCGGGGTGAGACGGTAACCACACGGAGGGTTCTCGATCACCTCGTCCGGTGTGGCCGGATCGTTATCCGCGCCACCGAGGTGAACGGGTCCGCGATCGGCGTATCCGGACAGCCGGGCCAGTGTCGTGGCGGCCTCGATCCGGGTGCGCCGCTCACCCACAAAATCCACCAAACCGCGCAAAGCGGACAGTTGTGAGCCGACGCGTCGCCGGTTGTTCAGGGCCGGGTCCGCCGCCTCCTCGTCGGTCAGGGGATCGGTCCGGGTCTCCACCAGCAGACCGACGGAGTGCTTGATCCCGGCCGTGTTCCGCAGGATGCGTTCCTGGCCGTCGCCGGCGACCTGCTTGACCGGCTCGCCGGTCTCCGGATCGGTCCAGATCCCGTAGATCCCGGTGCTGAAGCCCGCCGCCCCGGCCGCCGGGCGGACGTACGCCTCGGAGAGGGTGTGCGCCTCGTCGTGCACCCGTTCGTCGGTGTTGAGGTTGCGCGGCCAGAGCGACAGCAGGTCCTTGACGTAGTACGGCTCGGTGGGGCCGTACTCGTGCAGGTCGTACACGAGGTCGGGGCGGTAGTCGCGGAGGAGGGCCGCCACGGTTCTGCCCTCGGTGGTCTTCAACTCGATGTGGTCCCGGTTGATGTCGACGCCGTCGGCGTTGCCCCGGGTGTCGGCCGCCCGTCCGTCCGGATTGGCGGTCGGGACGACGAGAACGCTGGTCCGCTCCAGGAAGCGCCGGGTCCCGGCGTCCCGGGCGTAGGCGAGGTCGCGGACCGTGGACAGGCACGCGTCGCGTCCTGACGGTTCGTCACCGTGCTGGCTGCACAGGAGCAGCAGCGCGTTGCCCCGGGCGGTCTGCGCGGCGGTGGGCGGGGCGCTCCCACCGATCCGTACGAGCTGCAGGGGCCGCCCTTGCCGCGTGGTGCCGATCCGGTCGACGGCGACCCGGTCGTTGTCGCGGTCCAGCCGCGCCAGCAGGTCCTGTTCCTCGGGCTGCGTGGTCCAGCGGGCGCCGTTGCTGCGCTCGAAGCCGGTACGCGGGGGCGGGGCGGCGGTGGTGCCCGCGCCGGTGCGCGCGGTGGCCGCGTCCGCCAAGGCCGCCGGGCCGGCCGGGCCCGCCGCTCCGGACGCGTGCGCGGGCGCGACGAGCAGCGGGGCGGCGAACACGGCGCCCAGAGCGCCGAGGAGCAGTGCACGGGGTCTCACGGGGCGTTGCCTCCCTGGTGGTTCCGGCGGGGTCGGTGGTCTCCGGGGTTCGGTCAGCGGCCGGTCCCGGACGGGACCCGGGCGGCGCGAGGATCGCCGACGGCCGTCCGCGGGAGGTCCGTGGGCGCGGCCGCCCGGGGCGGGCTCCCGGCCGTGGCGCGGACGAAGGCCCCGGCGCCGCCGACGAGCGGAAGGCGCGCGGACGTCCGGGGCAGGTCGAGGGTGAGCCGGGGCGTGGAGGCGGGCGGTTCGATGAGCCCCGCGTCCGTGCCGGCGACGAGGAGCGCGAGCCGGTGCCCGGCCGGTACGACGTGGTCGCTCGCGTGCAGGTCGAGCGTGATCGTGTACTTCTTGCCCGGCGTCAGCGGCCGGCCGGTGTGCTCCGAGGCGTAGTTGCCGAGGTCGGCCCAGCCGCGGCTGAAGACGGTGTGCCCGACCGCGGCCGTCCTGGGCTCGGTCTCCTTGAAGCAGGCGCTGTCCCCGCCGGTACTGCTCCCCCAGCAGGTGCGCTCGGGCAGCGTGGTGATGCCTTCGCCCGCGTCGCCGTAGTCGCGGATCGTGGCGGGCCCGAGGTCGACGAGGACGGCGGACAGATGGGCGCCGGCGGTCGACGGTGTCGCGGTGACCGTCACCGATCCGGATCCGGACAGCCGCAGGTCCTTGCGCAGCACCGGGGTGAGGAAGGCCGCCTTGGCGGGTGACGGCGTGCCGGCCGCGGCGGCCCAGTCGGTCTCGCTCAGCTTCGGATCGTCGGTGAAGGTCTCCGCCGCTCCCGGCCGGGCGGGGAGCAGGCCGAGGCGTCCGACGCCGGGCTGCGCTCCCGTACGCGGCCGCAGGGTGGTGGCCCGTGTGCCGTCCGCGGGCCAGACGCGGTCGGTGGACCACCGGCCGGGGGCCCGCTCGATGTCGGCCATCGGCTCGCGGTCGATGCCGTTGTCATGGCCCAGCAGATAGTGGTCGAACCAGCGGTGCAGGGTCTTCACCCACTCCGCGCGGCGGAAGTCGAACGGGTCGACGTGCCCGGTCTGGGAGAGCCAGATCTTGCGCTCCACGCCCGCGTCGGCGAGCGCGTCCCACCACCGGCCGACGTGCCGGGTACGGACGTTGAGGTCCTGCATGCCGTGGACGGCGAAGACGCTGGCGCGTACGCGGCCGGCGTCGGGCACGTGGTCGCGCTCGCTCCACAGCGGCGTCCAGTCGCCGCTGCGCGGGGCGCCGTCGACGAGTTGCTGCTGCACGGCCTTGCAGCGGGCGCGCGCCTCGGGGCTCTCCACGTAGTCCGACAGCCAGTCCGGGCCGCTGTCGTAGAGCGGGGCGCCCTTGGCGAAGTAGTAGTCGTACCAGGAGCTGATGGCGCCGATCGGGACGACGGTCTTCAGCCCTCTGACGCCGGTGGCCGCCACACCGTTCGCGACCGTGCCGTCGTAGCTCTTCCCGATCATGCCGACGGCGCCGGTGGACCAGCGCGCGCTGACGGATGTTCCGCCGGTACGGGAGCCGTAGGCGCGGGCGCGGCCGTTCAGCCAGTCGACGACGGCCTTCGCGGACTGCACGTCGGAGCGGCCTCCGACGTCGACGCAGCCGTCTGAGCGGTTGGTGCCGGCGAGGTCGACGAGGACGGCCGCATAGCCGCGCGGCACGAAGTAGTTGTCGTAGAAGAGCGGGAACTGCACGGGCCGGCCGTCCGCGTCGTACGTCTTCTTCTGGCTCTCGTTGCCGCGCCCGCAGCACGAGTAGTACGGACTGGCGTCCATGATCACGGGGATGCGGCGGCCCTGCTGGGCCGGTTCGCGCGGCCGGACGATGTCGGCGGCGACCCGGTCGTTCCTGCCGTCCCCGTCGCCGTCGATTCCGGTGTCCACCCACACCGACTCGCGGATCGCGTCGGCGTAGTCGTACGTGGGCCGGCTCTCGGCGGGGGCGGCCGCGGCGGCGGTCGGCACCCCGGAGGGCTGGACGAGGACGGCCAGGAGGGCGGCCAGGACCGCCGGCACGAGCGTTCTCCACTGGATGCGGGTACCCCGCGCGCGTATCGCCACCGGCCGGAGGGTACACGGGTCAACTCCCGTGCGACAGAGGGCGGGTCGGGGGCGGACGGGGGTCGGTGCCGGAGCCGCGTTCGCTGCTTTCCGGGGCAGTCCCTGCCGCACACGCGGGCGCCGCGCGTGCCCCCGCGCGCCCCTCCGCGCACGTCCACTCCCGTCCCTCCGCGCATGCCCCCGCACACCTCCCCGCCACCCGTCCCTCCGGGCGATCAGGCATGTCGTCCGGATGCCGATCTTGTGACGCCACGGCCGGATCTCGTGACGGTGCGACAGATGTCCGAATAGGGTCGCGGCTGATCCTTCTCCCCGACCAGTTGGAGGACTGACCGTGCACCGCAGACTCCTCGCCCCGAGCGCGCTGACCGCGTGCGTCCTGCTGGCGATCCCCGTCGCCGCGGCAACAGCCGCACCCCAGGCGGGCACGCCCGGCGCCCCGGGTATCGGCGACCCGTACTACCCCGAGAACGGCAACGGCGGGTACGACGTCAAGCACTACGACCTGCGGCTGAAGTACCAGCCGAAGACCGACCGCCTCGAGGGCACCGCGACCCTCCTCGCCACCACGCAGCAGGACCTCTCCCGCTTCAATCTCGACTTCGCCCTCGACGTGAGCGAGGTGCGGGTGAACGGGAAGAAGGCCGAGTTCCGCAGGTCCGGCGCGCACGAACTGGAGATCACCCCGCAGGCGCCGCCGGCGAAGAACCGCGAGATCAGCGTCGTCGTCCGCTACTCCGGCACGCCGTCGGAGGTGAAGGTCGGCGGCTACTCCGCCTGGCTGCGGACGAAGGACGGCGGAGTGATCGCGAGCGAGCCCGAGGCCGCCTGGTGGTGGTTCCCGAGCAACGACCACCCGCTGGACAAGGCCACGTACGACATCTCCGTCTCCGTACCCGAGGGCACCCAGGCGATCAGCAACGGCGTGCTGCTGTCGGAGAGTTCACGGCTCGGCTGGACGCGCACCAACTGGCGCTCCGACAAGCCGCAGGCCACCTACCTCGCGACCCTGGCCGTGGGGAAGTTCGACGTCACGACGGACAAGACCGCCGACGGGCTGCCCGTGCTCAACGCGTACAGCAAGGACCTGGGCGGCAACGCGGGCGCGGCGCGGGCGAGCGTGGAGCGGAGCGTCGAGGTCGCCGAGTGGCTCACCGAGGTCTTCGGCCCGTACCCCTTCAACGCGCTGGGCGGCTACGTCCCGAACGTGACGACGGGGTACGCGCTGGAGACCCAGACCCGGCCGTTCTACAGCCCCCGGCAGTTCTCCGCCGGTGCCAACGTGTCGGTGGTCGTCCACGAGCTGGCCCACCAGTGGTACGGCGACAGCGTCTCGGTCAAGGGCTGGAACGACATCTGGGTCAACGAGGGCTTCGCGCGCTACTCGCAGTGGCTGTGGTCGGAGAAGGAGGGCGAGGGGACGGCGCAGGAGCTGGCCGACTACGCCTACGCCTCGTACAAGGCCGACGACGCGTTCTGGAAGGTGAAGCCGGGCGACCCGGGGCCGGACAACCAGTTCCACCAGGCGGTGTACGACCGGGGCGCGATGACGCTGCAGGCGCTGCGGAACGAGATCGGCGACGACGCGTTCTTCGCGATCCTCAAGGGCTGGACGCAGGAGAACGCCTACGGCAACGCATCGGTGCGGGACTTCGTCCGGTACGCCGAGAAGGTGTCGGGCAAGCCGCTCGCGGACCTCTTCGAGACATGGCTGTTCACGCCCTCGAAGCCTGACGCACCGGCGGCGGCGCGCGCGGAGATCGGCGCTCGGGCCGACGCGGGGACCGGCGGACGCGCCGAGGACGTGAAGGGGACACCGGCGCAGCCGAAGTCCTGGAAGAAGATCGCCGCCACGAACTCCGTCCACGCGCACGGCCACGACCACGAGGAGCGGCGCGGCGCGAAGTAGGCGACGCGCCGGGCGGGTCGGGGCGCTGCACGCGCCCGCACGCCTGTCCTTCCGTCCCCGGTCGGGGACGGAAGGACTTGGCGAACAGCCCTACCGGGGCGGGGCGTTGACGGAGCGAGGTGCTGACGGTGCGCGATCGGTCAGCCGATCGCGGCGCGGCGGCGGGCGTCACGCGCGTACGGGAGGTACCGCAGCCGTTCCGGCAGCATCGGCACCAGCACCCGTACGGCCCGCCCGAACCACCGCAGCCTGCGCTCGTCCGCCGCGCTCCACTCCAGGCCGATGGCGCGGCGCGCATCCGGCGGCATCAGCCCGACGGTGAGGAAGCGCCGCACCTTCAGCAGCGGGGGCAGCAGCACCGGCCAGGCCCACCCCAGGACCGGCCGAAGCCACCGGGGACCGCGCGCGGGCGGCGGCACGTACACCTCGGTGGAGACCAACTCCCGTACGACCACGGTCGGTTCGAGTTCGTGTTCCAGCACGCCGTGGTAGTACGGCCAGAAGTCCTCGAGCGTCTGCGGCATGTCGCGGTCGGCGATGCCCAGCACCCGGCCCACACGCAGCCACTCGCCGTAGAGCTGCCGCTCCTCGGCGGGGGTGAACGGGCGGCGGCCCATCACGCGCTGGGCGTGCCGGTGGACGGGGAAGCCGGTGGCGTGCACCCAGGCGTAGGTGGCGGGGGCGAGCGCGCGGTACGGGCGGCCGTGCGCGTCGGTGCCCCGGACCGGCTCGTGCAGCCTCCGCAGCCGGCGGCCCTCTGCGGCCGCGGCCTCGCCGCCGTACACCCAGAGCAGGGTGGAAGCGAGCGACCGTTCGGCGCGGCCCCAGGGGTCGGCGCGGAAGACGGAGTGATCGTCGACGCCCGCTCCGACGGCGGGGTGGGCGACCTGCATCGTCAGCGCGGCGGGGAGAGCCAGCACGGCCCGCACCTCCCCGGCGAGGCTCCACAGCATCCCGCCGACGGGAGGCGGCCGGGGTTCCCGGGCCCGGTGCTCCCGGGCCGCCGCCTCGTGCGCGGTCACGCCTCCATCATCCCTCGCCCGCGCGCGAGCCGCGCCCCCGTCGGCTCGGAGTGGTCCGCCCGGCGTGGTTCGGGAGCGTTTCCGTGAGTGGCACGCACGCCGCGGGACTCGTCATCCGATGAGGGCGCCGCAATGATCCCGCGGTCGCACGGGGGCATCCACGGGGGCGCTTTCCCGGCGTACTCCGGCGGCGGCCGAACGTTTTCCGCTCGCACGCCCGATCCTTTTCCCGGATGAATTCCGCGACAACTCGGCGCCGCGCTCCACCCGTTCGAGTGGTTTGACGCTGTCGACGCGCATGAAATACGGGTGATGCGTCTCGAACTGGCGCCCAGCCAGGGCGAATTGGTTACTTGACCTTCATACAGGGCGATATTCGACTGGCACGTGCCCGGCCAACCAACGGAGGTACGCCATGACATCACCCTGTCCCCCGCCCGTCGACGCCCGAAAGGCCCTGGACTTCCTGAGGACAAGCGGTCTCGTCGACCTCAACGTCCCCCTGGAGCGCGTCGTCACCCAGGTCAGTCAGCTCGACGACGTCGCCGGATACGTACTCGCCTGGGAGCGGTACGTCCTCGTCGTCGCGAATGAAGTGGCCGACAGCGCCGAGTCCGGCGCCGAAGGCTGAATCCCGTAGGTAACCGATGATCGCCGGGAGGCATTCCATGACAACCGTGCAACCCGGCCGCCGATCATCCCAAGGGCGCGCAGTGGAGGAACGGGCGGTGGCCTGGCTCGCTGCGCGCCGTGCCCTGATCGACCCGATCACCGCCGGCGAGGACGAAGTCCTGTTCGTCCGCAAGGCGTTGATCGAGACGGCCTTTCTCGTCGGGCTGCGCGCCCGTCTCGTGCCGGAGCCCCTGGAGGACGACTACGCCGCGCTTCTCCGCCGGGTCCGGGACATCACCGACCGCCCCTCCTACCGGGAACTCGTCGCCCGGGACGAGACCGCTCTTCTCCTCTACGCCGGGACGTACGCGGCGCTGCGACTGTGCGGCCACGACGCCCCGGAATTCCTGCGGATCGTCCGGCAAGCGGCATCCGGAGGGTATTCCACGGCATTCGAGCGGGTGCCGTATCGTCAGCTCGACCTGCTCCACACACTCGCGCTGTGCGGCATCGAGGACGAGCACGGAATGCCGTCCATGGACGATGTGCTGCCGTTCTCGCTCCTCTGCCGCCGCCCGAATGTCGTCAAGCTGACCGACCGCGACATCTACGCCGTCACGCACACCGTCTTCTACGTCACGGATTTCGGTCTGCGCGAACCCCGCTGGCCCGACGGATTCCATGCGGGAGAAGCGGTCGAACTCGTCGAAACGCTGCTGACCATCTCCCAGGCACGCGAAAACGCCGACCTCGTCGGAGAATTGCTGTGCTGTCTGCTGTGCTTCGGGATCAGGGATTCCGAACCGGCCGTCCGCGCACGGGAGTTCCTGGCGGCGGTTCAGGAACCGGACGGGCGGGTGGCCGGCCCGAGTGGCATCGTGCACCCGGCCTTCGCGGAGAAGGACGACGGCTACCGCGTCTGGGCCGAGGGCTACCACACCACCATCGTCGCGGCGCTGGCCGGACTGCTCGACCGGAGCCCGCGTACGCGCGTCGCGCCACGCCCGCCCCTCCCCGTACCGGCGGCGCCGGACGCGGAGGTGACCGGGCCGCTGCGGCAGGCCGTCGCATGGCTGGCCGAGCACGGCGTACGCCACCCCGTCCGTACGGGGCTGCCCGCCGTGGCGGCCGCGGCGTGCGGTGCCGCCGCCCTCGGCGAGCCGGAGCTCGCCGGTCCGGCGCTGCGGCACCTCTCGACCCTGCTGGCCGAGGCGGAGGACCGGGTCTGGCAGGGTCACGGCATGGAGGTCACCGGGGAGTTCGCCGTGGGGCTACGGGCGAACGGGATCTCCTGCCCGTCCCTGGAGCGGTTCCTCCGCGCCACCGCGGACGCCGTCCGCACCCTGGACTCGGTCCCGCCCGAAGCGGTGGGCAATGTGCACCGCCTCGCCGGTCTCGGGCTGATCGACGCCCGTAGCGCGGCAGACCTGACGGCGTGCGCGGACAGGGAGGGCACCACGGACCCGGCGAGCGCCGCGCCCGCCCTGCAGGAGGCGGTGAAGACGTACCACCTGGGCAGGGTCGCGGACATCCTCCGGGGGGCGGCCGGGGCCGGATGGGCGGATCACCGCATCGCGCGCGACGCCGTGCGGTTCCTCCTCGCCCAGCAGCACGGCGACGGGGCCTTCGGCTACCCGGCCTGCGACGATCCCGGGGAGCGCGAACAGGCCCGGCTGTCCTGGACGCGGAGCGTCGTGACGGCACTCGCCGCGGTACGGGTCCGGGTCCGGGAGGCGGACGCCTGACGGTGAAGCGGGCGCGTGAGGTCCGGCACGGTCGCGTGGGCGAGCGCGTGAGGTCCGGCGCCCTCAGGTTCCGGCCCCGCCCTCCGCATCTCCCCGCGCCGTCTCCGCCTTGAGCGCCGCCCGCAGCGTGGCGGCGCTGCCGTAGCCGACCATGGGCGCGATGCGGTCCAGGCTCAGACCGGTGGTCCGGCGCAGATGGTCCGCGCGCTCCGCACGCAGCCGCCGGATCAGGGCGTACGGGGAAAGGCCCAGACGGTCGCGGACCCGGCGTTCCAGCGTGCGCCGTGTCGTACCGATGGCCGCGGCCGCGTCGGCGACGCCGATGTCGCGCTCGACGTTGGCGCGGATCCACGCCTCGAACGCGGTCACCAGCTCGTCCGCCGTGGAGAGGTAGCCGGACACGGCGTTCACGCTGCGCGCCGGGCGCTCGTCGATGAGGAGCGTCGCAGCGGTGAACTCCGCGAGCTGCGGGCTGACACGGCCGACCAGGCTCATCGCGAGATCGATGTGGGCGAACGCGGCTCCGGCCGTGGCGATCGTCCCGTCGCGGACCACCATGCGCGACATGTCGAGCCCGACCTTCGGATAGCGCTGCCGGAAGACATCGCTCAGCCACCAGCTCGTGGTGGCCTGCCGGTGGTCCAGCAGCCCGGCCTCCGCCAGGACGAAGGTGCCGGTGCAGGCGGCGGCGAGGTCCCGCCCGCCGAGCGCCCACGCGCGCAGCGCCCCGCGCAGCCCCTGCACCTCCTCGCGCGCGAGCGCGGTGACGATGCCGGTGGGGGTGTTGGCCGCCATCGCGGGGATCACGAGCACGTCCAGCTCGCTCTCGTACGCCGCGTCGCCCAGCACGACGTCGGAGGGGACGAGCAGGCCGCCGGCCGTCGGTACGGGCGCCCCGTCCGCGGTGACCGTGACGACCGAGACATCGGGAATGTCCCGGTCCACCTGGCGACGGGCCGCGTCGGCGGTGCGCAGGACGTCCAGGACCGTGGTCAGTCCGGAGTCCCAGCAACCGGGCAGGGCGATCACTCCGACCTTCATGTCGCGAACGCTACGCCGGATGTCGCGATCGCCGACAGCCGGGTTCCTAGCGTTGCCGCCATGGTTCTCACCGAGACAGTCCCGTCACAGGCGGTGCCCGTATGAGCCCCACGGTCCAGGTCCACCAGGACGGCCCGCTGCTGATGATCGCCGTCGACCGGCAGGAGAAGGCGAACGCGTACGACGCCGAGGTCATCGAAGGGCTGGCGATGGCGTACGCACGGCTCTCCGACGACGACGCGCTGCGCGTGGGCGTCCTGTACGCCCACGGCCGCCACTTCACCGGCGGACTCGACCTCGCCTCGCTCGCCCCGCGGCTGGCCGCCGGCGACACGGGCATCGTCCCCGCGGAGGGCCGCGACCCGTGGGGCCTGTGGGGCGAGCCCGCCTCCAAGCCCGTGGTCGTGGCGGTCCAGGGCCGCTGCTTCACCGCGGGGCTGGAGCTCGTCCTCAACGCCGACCTCTGCGTCGCGGCGGACGACGCTGTCTTCGGCCAGCAGGAGGTCGGCCGCGGCATCATCGCCCTCGGCGGGGCGACGGCCCGCCTCCCGCAGCGCGCCGGCTGGGGGCGCGCGATGCGCTATCTGCTGACCGGCGACCTGTTCGACGCGGACGAGGCCCTGCGCATGGGCATCGTCCAGGAGGTCGTTCCCGCGGGGAACGAACGGGAGCGGGCCGTGGAGCTGGCACGACGTATCGCCGAGCAGGCCCCGCTGGCCGTGCGGGCCACCCTGGCGGAGGCCCGCGCCGCGGTCGCCCAGCCGGACGGGGACGCCGCGGCCCGACTGCGCGAGGCGGGCACGCGGCTGCTGGCGAGCGCCGACGCGCACGAGGGGATCTCCGCGCTGATCGAGAAGCGCGCGCCCGTCTTCACCGGCACCTGACCCCGGCCGCACGCAGGGCACCGGACGCACCGCAAGCGGCAGGGGCACCGGACGCACCGCACGCAGCAGGGGCACCGGACGCACCGGACCGAAAGACCACCGGACACACCGCAACGGGGACGACAACAGAAGGAGACGGCCCATGCACGCCGTGATCGGCACCCGGCCCGAGCACTACGAACGACTCGGCATCACTCCTGGGGTGATCCAGCCCTGGGAGGACGGCCTCCGCACGGACGCGGCGGACGGAACCTTCGAGTGGTGGTACTGCGACGCGCACCTCGAGGACGGATCGACCCTCACGGTCGAGTTCCACACCAAGCCGCCGTTCGTCTCCCCGAAGTCCCCCCTCACTCCGTTCGTGCTGGTGTCCCTGACGCTGCCCGACGGCACCAGGGTCGACGAGACGTGCACGGAGGCGCCCGAGGACTTCACCGCGTCGAAGGAGGGCTGCGACGTGACGATCGGCGCCAACACCTTCCGTGGGAGCATCGAGGACGGCTACACCGTCCACGTCGAACTCCCGGAATTCCAGGCGGACATCAGGCTCACCCCCGAGGTGCCGCCGTGGCGCCCCGAGACGGGGCACGTCTTCTTCGGCGAGGACGAGGACCTGTACATCGCCTGGCTGCCGGTGTGCGCGCGGGCCGCCGCCGAGGTGACCCTGGTCCGCGAGGGAGGGACCCAGCGGCTGACGGGCGTGGGCTACCACGACCACAACTGGGGCAATGTCGCGCCGCGCAAGGTCCTGGACCACTGGTACTGGGGCCGGGCGTGCGTCGGTGACTACACCGTGGTCACGCTGATGTTCGTCAGCGACGAGATCTACGGCAAGAAGCGGATGCCCGCCTTCCTGGTCGCCCGGTCGGAGAAGGTCCTGGCCTCGGCCGTGGGCGAGGAGAGCCTGACGTTCTCGGCCGAGGACGTCGTCGTCAACGCGGAGAGCGGAGTACCGGTCGCCAAACGGCTCCGGTACGGCACCGAGTCCGGCGGGGCGTCCTACGCGGTGACGTTCGAGCACCGCGAGGACTCCTTCATGCTCGACTTCGGCAACGCCGGCGCCTATCACCGCTTCCTCGGCGAGGTCACCGTGGAGGCCGCACGGGGCGACCGGACCGAGACCGTGCAGGACCGCACCCTCTGGGAGTTGCTGTACTTCGGGCCCCGCCCGGAGAAGAAGGGCTCGGACGACGGCGAGCAGGGGGACCCCATACCGCTGGTCGGCCACCAGGCCTGACCGGGGCCGGCCTCGGGTCGCCCACCCGCCCGGCCCTCCGCCCCTCCTGTCCGGTCCGCACCCGGCTGCCCGGCCACCGATACCGGATGCGGACCGTCCCAGGCGTTTCACAGGACTGGTGAGACAGCAATACTGTTGAACCGGAACGGCGCACGGACAGGAGGGGCGCAGCCGATGACCGAGCAGACGACTCCGGAGGCCGAGGCGTCCGCGGAGGACGAACTCGCCCTCACCGTCGACGAGCTGGCCGCACGGGCCGGGGTCACGGTCCGCACCGTCCGCTTCTACGGCACGCGCGGCCTGCTGCCCCCGCCCGCGATAGGCCCCCGCCGGGTCGGCCGCTACGGCGAGGAGCACCTGTCCCGGCTCGCACTCATCGAGGAGCTGCAGAGCCACGGTATGACCCTGGCGGCGATCGAGCGCTACCTCAGCCATCTCCCGCCGGACCTGACCGCGCAGGACCTCGCCATCCACCGCGCGCTGGTCGCCTCCTGGGTGCCGGACAGCGCCGAGGAGGCGACGCGCGATCAGCTCGAACGGCGGGTGGGGCGGGAGCTGGCGGAGACGGACCTCGACCGGCTCGCGGCGATGGGCGTCCTCGTGCGGACCGGGGATCCGGACGTCCTGCGGATCGACCCGGGTCTGCTGCACCTCGGGGCACGGCTGCTGGACGTACCGATCTCGCTGGAGGCGATCCTCGCGGCGCGCACCGTGGTGGTCGAGCACACCCGCTCGGCGGCGCGTGAGCTGAGCCGGCTCTTCCGCGAGGAGGTCTGGGACTCCTCCGGCGAGGACGAACCGGGGCCGGAGCGGCTGGCACGGACGAGGTCGCTGTCCGCCCATATGCAGCCGCTGGTGGTACAGGCCCTGGTCACGGCGTTCCAGCGGTCGATGAAGGAGGAGCTGGGGAGCTGGCTCGGCGAGGACGGCGAGCGGGACCGCCGGAACGGGCAGGGCGGCAAGGGAAACGCGTGACGGCCCCGGCGGCTGCGGGCGTGACGGCCTGACCGCACCGCCCCGTTCGCGCTCCGGGCTCCCGTAGCGCCTTGGGGCCGGACCCGCGCGGACGCGGATCCGGCCCGGAGGCAACGGCAGGGCCGGCCGGTGACCGGCCGTCAGGCGGCGGGCGTCACGCGTCCGTGAACGTCTCGCCCCGCTCCGCCTTCCCCAGCAGCAGCTCCGGCGGCGCGAACCGGTCCCCGTACGCGGCCTGCAGCTCACGGGCGCGCGCTACGAAGCCGGGCAGCCCGCCCGCGTAGCCGTTGATGTACTGCAGGACGCCGCCGGTCCAGCCGGGGAAGCCGATCCCGAGGATGGAGCCGATGTTGGCGTCCGCGACCGAGGTGAGCACGCCCTCCTCCAGGCAGCGGACGGTGTCCAGCGCCTCGGAGAACAGCATCCGCTCCTTCACGTCCTCGAACGGGATGACCGCGTCCGGCTTCGCGAAGTGCTCGCGCAGGCCCGGCCACAGGCCGGCCCGCTTGCCGTCCGGGTAGTAGTCGTAGAAGCCCGCTCCCCCGCTGCGGCCCGGGCGGCCGAACTCGTCGACCATGCGGTCGATGACCGTGTCGGCGGGGTGCGCGTCCCACGAGCGGCCCGCCGCCTCGGCAGCGCGCCGCGTCTCGTCGCGGATCTTGCGCGGCAGGGTGAGGGTCAGCTCGTCCATCAGCGAGAGGACCTTGGCCGGGTAGCCCGCCTGGGCGGCGGCCTGCTCGACGGAGGACGGGTCGACGCCCTCGCCGACCATGGCCACGCCCTCATTGATGAACTGGCCGATGACGCGGGAGGTGAAGAAGCCGCGCGAGTCGTTGACGACGATCGGCGTCTTCCTGATCTGGCGCACCAGGTCGAAGGCGCGGGCGAGCGCCTCCTCCCCCGTCTTCTCCCCCTTGATGATCTCGACCAGCGGCATCTTGTCGACCGGCGAGAAGAAGTGCAGCCCGATGAAGTCCTGGCTGCGCTGGACCCCTTCGGAGAGCAGCGTGATGGGGAGGGTGGAGGTGTTGGAGCACAGCAGCGCGTCGGGCGCCACGACCGACTCGATCTCCTGGAACACCTTGTGCTTGAGCGCCGGGTCCTCGAAGACCGCCTCGATCACG
Source organism: Streptomyces sp. NPDC047108 (assembly GCF_040643575.1). Classification (NCBI taxonomy): domain Bacteria; kingdom Bacillati; phylum Actinomycetota; class Actinomycetes; order Kitasatosporales; family Streptomycetaceae; genus Streptomyces; species Streptomyces sp. NPDC047108. The sequence goes on along the minus strand of NZ_JBEYUP010000019.1, from coordinate 87,085 downwards.
GCGTCGCAGCCGGCCAGGTCCTGCACGTCGCCGGTCGGGGTGATGCGGGCCAGCACCTCGTCCCGCTTCTCCGGGGTCGTACGGCCCTTGGCGAGCGCCTTGTCCAGCAGCGCCTCGGAGTACGCCTTGCCCTTGGCGGCCGCCTCCGTCGAGACGTCCTTGAGCACGACCTCGATCCCGGCCCGCGCACAGGAGTACGCGATCCCGGCGCCCATCATGCCCGCGCCGAGGACGGCCACCTTGCGGACGGTGCGCGGCTCGACGCCGGAGGGGCGGTTGGCCCCGGAGTTGACGGCCTGGATGTCGAAGAAGAACGCCTGGATCATGTTCTTCGCGATCGGGCCCGTGACCAGCTCGGTGAAGTAGCGGGACTCGATGACCTGGGCGGTCTCGAAGTCGACCTGGGCGCCCTCGACGGCCGCGGCGAGGATGTTCCGTGGGGCCGGGTAGGGCGCGCCGCCGGTCTGCTTGCGCAGATTGGCCGGGAAGGCGGGCAGGTTGGCCGCGAACTTGGGGTGGGACGGGGTCCCGCCGGGGATCTTGTAGCCCTTGACGTCCCACGGCTGCACCGACTCGGGGTGGCTGTCGATGAAGGCGCGCGCCTTGGCGAGCATGTCCTCGGGCGTCGTCGCGACCTCGTGGACCAGCCCCGCCTCCTGGGCGCGGCGCGGGTTGTACTGGTTGCCCTGCAGCAGGACCTTCAGCAGCGCGTCGGTGATGCCCAGCAGCCGTACGGTGCGGACGACACCGCCGCCGCCCGGCAGCAGGCCAAGGGTGACCTCGGGACAGCCGATCTTGGAGCCGGGGGCGTCGAGCGCGACGCGGTGGTGGCAGGCGAGCGCGATCTCGAAACCGCCGCCGAGAGCGGCGCCGTTGATGGCGGCGACGACGGGCTTGCCGAGCGTCTCGATGCGCCGCAGGTCGCGCTTGATGCCCATGCCCATCTCGAACGCCTGCTGGGCGTGCTCGGGGCCGAGCTTGCTCATGTCCTTCAGGTCGCCGCCCGCGAAGAAGGTCTTCTTGGCGGAGGTGACGATGATGCCGCGGACGGAGTCACGCTCCGCCTCCAGGCGGTCGGCGATCACGGTCAGGGAGGCCTTGAAGGCCCGGTTCATGGTGTTGGCGGACTGGTCGGGGTCGTCGAGGACGAGCGTGACGATGCCGTCCTCGCTCTGCTCCCAGCGGATGGTGGTGCTCTCGGTCATGGCGAAGTCTCCGTGGTGTTCCGGCGTGGGCGTGACGGGGGTGCGGCTGCGTGTCAGAGGCGTTCGACGACGGTGGCGATGCCCATACCGCCGCCCACGCAGAGCGTCACCAGCCCGTACCGCTGGTCGCGCCGCTCCAGTTCGTCGATGACCGTGCCGAGGATCATCGCCCCGGTGGCACCGAGCGGGTGGCCCATCGCGATGGCGCCGCCGTTGACGTTGACCTGGTCCATCGAGAAGCCCATCTCGCGGACGAAACGCAGCACGACGGCCGCGAACGCCTCGTTGATCTCGACCAGGTCGATGTCGCCGGCGGTCAGGCCCGCCTTGGCCAGCGCCTTGCGGGAGGCAGGGGCGGGGCCGGTCAGCATGATCGTGGGGTCGGCGCCGGAGACGGCGGCCGAGAGGATCCGGGCGCGCGGCGTCAGGCCGTAGCGCTCGCCGACCTCGCGGTTGCCGATCGCGACCAGGGCCGCGCCGTCGACGATCCCGGAGGAGTTGCCCGCGTGGTGGACGTGATCGATCTTCTCGACCCAGTGGTACTTCTGCAGCGCCACCGCGTCGAAGCCGCCCGCGTCGCCGATGGTGGCGAAGGACGGCTTGAGGGAGGCGAGGGTGTCCGCGGTGGTGCCGGGACGGATGTGCTCGTCGCGGTCGAGGACGACCAGTCCGTTGCGGTCGAGGACGGGGACGACGGACCGGTCGAAGCGGCCGTCCTTCCACGCCTCGGTGGCCCGCTCCTGCGACTGGGCGGCGAAGGTGTCCACGTCGTGGCGGGTGAAGCCCTCGACGGTGGCGATGAGGTCGGCGCCGATGCCCTGCGGGACGAAGCCGGTCTCGTAGCTGGTCATCGGGTCCATGGCCCAGGCGCCGCCGTCCGAGCCCATCGGGACGCGGGACATCGATTCGACGCCGCCCGCCAGGACCAGGTCCTCCCAGCCGGAACGGACCTTGGCCGCCGCCATGTTGACCGCTTCCAGGCCGGACGCACAGAAGCGGTTCTCCTGGACGCCCGCGACGGTGTCGGGGAGTCCGGCCGCAAGGGCCGCGGTCTTGGCGATGACGGAGCCCTGGTCGCCGAGGGGGCTGACGACGCCGAGCACGACGTCGTCCACGGCGGCCGGGTCCAGTCCGGGGAAGCGGCGGCGGATCTCGTGGATGAGCCCGACGACGAGGTCGATGGGCTTGGTGCCGTGCAGGGCGCCATTGGCCTTGCCGCGCCCGCGCGGGGTGCGGATGGCGTCGTACACGTACGCTTCGGTGCTCACGTCAGCAGCCTTTCGAGGGTGGGCCGGGTGGGGCTCGGGGTGCGGGTCAGGAGAGCAGGGAACGGCCGATGATCTCCTTCATGATCTCGGTCGTGCCGCCGTAGATCGTCTGGATACGGCCGTCGGTGTAGGCCCGGGCGACCGGGTATTCGGCCATGTAGCCGTATCCGCCGTGGAGTTGCAGGCACCGGTCGGCGACCCGCTTCTGGAGCTCGGTGGCCCACCACTTGGCCATCGAGGCGTGCACCGCGTCGAGCTCGCCGCCGGTGTGGTCCTCGATGCAGCGGTCGAGGAAGGTACGCGCGACCGCGCACTCGGTGGCGATCTCGGCGATCTCGAAGCGGATGTGCTGGAGCCTGGCGAGCGGACGGCCGAACGCCTCGCGCCCCTTGACGTAGTCGGTGGTGATCTCCAGGAGGTGCTCGGCGCTTGCGACCCCGGCGACGGCGATGGCCATCCGCTCCTGCGCGAGGTTGGTCATCAGGTGGACGAAGCCGCCGTTCAGCTCGCCGAGCAGATTCTCCTTGGGCACCTTCACGTCGTTGAAGAACAGCTCGGCGGTGTCCTGGGCCTTCTGCCCGATCTTGTCGAGGTTGCGGCCGCGCTCGAAGCCCTCGGCGCCGCGCTCGACGACGAGCAGGCTGAGCCCGTGCGCCCCGCCCTCGGGCGACGTCCTGGCGACGACGATCACCAGGTCGGCGAGGATGCCGTTGGAGATGAAGGTCTTGGAGCCGTTGAGCACCCAGTGGTCGCCGCGGTCGTCCGCCGTCGTCCTGATGCCCTGGAGGTCGGAGCCCGCGCCCGGCTCGGTCATGGCTATCGCGGTGATGATCTCGCCGGTGCAGAAGCCGGGCAGCCAGCGCCGCTTCTGCTCGTCGGTGGCGAGCGAGGTCAGATACGGGCCGATGATGTCGTTGTGCAGCCCGATCGCGAGGCCGGTGGCGCCCGCGCGGGCGAACTCCTCGTGCATGACGGCGGCGTAGCGGAAGTCGTCGTTCCCGCCGCCGCCGTACTCCTCGGGCACGGCGAGGCCGAGGAGCCCCTGGCGGCCCGCGGCGCGCCAGGCGGCGCGGTCGACGATGCCGTCCTTCTCCCACTGCGCGTGGTGCGGCAGCACCTCCTTGGCGAGGAAGGTGCGCACGGTCTCGCGGAACGCGTCGTGCTCTGGGGTGAAGATCCGGCGCTTCAACGGTCCTCCTGGAGGGGCTGGTCGGCGAGGTGCGGCACATCCCAGTCACGGGCCACCTCCGCGGTGTCCGCACCGGGTTGCGCGGGCGGCCGGGTCACGGCGCCGGGGGTGACGGAGAAACGCGGGGCGGGCGAGGGCTGGGTGATGCCGCCGTGGTCGGTGAAGGTGGCGCGGGCGGCGAGGTGCGGGTGGGTGGGGGCCTCGCGGAGCGAGAGGACGGGAGCGACGCAGGCGTCCGAGTCCTGGAAGACGGCCGTCCATGCGTCGCGGGTGCGCTCTTTGAAGCGGGCGGCCACGGTGGCGCGCAGCTCGCCCCAGCGCTCGAAGTCCTTGCGGGCGGGCGCGGCGTCGGCGATGCCGAGGAGGCGGACGAACTCGTCGTAGAACCGCTGCTCCAGGGGGCCCACGGCCATATGGCCGCCGTCGGCGGTCTCATAGGTGCCGTAGAAGGGGCAGCCGCCGTCGAGGAGGTTGGAGCCGCGGCGGTCCTGCCAGCCGCCGGCCGCCATCATTCCGTGGATCATGGCGGTCAGATGCGCGGTGCCGTCGACGATCGCCGCGTCCACGACCTGGCCGCGGCCCGCCGTACGAGCGTGCTGGAGGGCGGCGAGGACGCCGATGACGAGGTAGAGCGAGCCGCCGGCGTAGTCGCCGAGCAGGTTGGCGGGGATCGCGGGCGGCTCGTCGGGCCGGCCGATCATGCCGAGTGCGCCGGTGATGGCGATGTACGCGATGTCGTGTCCGGCGCGGTCGGCGAGCGGGCCTTCCTGGCCCCAGCCGGTCATGCGCCCGTAGACCAGCCGCGGGTTGCGCGCGAAGCAGTCGTCGGGGCCGATGCCGAGGCGCTCGGCGACACCGGGGCGGTAGCCCTCGATGAGGACGTCGGCGCGGCCGACGAGGTCGAGCACGGCGGCCGGGCCCGCGGGGGACTTGAGGTCCAGCAGGACGGAGCGCTTGTTGCGGTTGGTGACGTCGTACGCGGGGTCGATGTTGAGCCCGGCGCCGCCGGGACGGTCCACGCGGACGACGTCGGCGCCGAGGTCGGCGAGGAGCATGGCGGCGAACGGCCCGGGGCCGATTCCCGCCAGCTCGACGACCCGCACACCGGCGAGCGGGCCTTTCCCTGCGGCTGCCATCAAGCCCCCAAGAGCTTTGACACTATTGATGTAACATCAGTGATGCTAAGAACACGTTCCACTGCGCACAAGCCCCGGCGAATGTGAAACACACGGATGGCGCGCCCGGACGGCCCGAAGACCCCGAACTCCCGCGACGAGCAGGGAAGTCGGCGCGTGTGGCTCGCGTCACGCGCACGGTCGGCGGTACGGCGAAATCAGGACGGACCGGACCTCGGTGGCGGCACGCTCGCCTTACGGCCGCGGCGCTCGCACGGGGACATGACCGGTCCGCGCGTCCAGGTGGTCAGTCCGCGTCCACGTGCCCGGTCCGCGTGTCCCGGTGGTCAGTCCGCGTGTCCCGGTGGTCAGTCCGCGTGTCCCGGTGGTCAGTCCGCGTGTCCCGGTGGTCAGTCCGCGTGTCCCGGTGGTCAGTCCGCGCGTCCCGGTGGTCAGTCCGCGTCCAGCTCCGCGATCAGCCGCTTGGGAGCGATGACGCGGTAGCTCTCCTCCACCCAGTCGCAGAGGAGATCGGCCGCGGGCGCGCCCCGTTCGGCCAGCGGGATGCTCACCCACCCGGCCTTGCCCAGTCCGTAGCCCGCCGGCTCAGCGCCGGGGCAGGACATCGCGTGCTCGTGGACCGCCTCGTCCTTCAGCTTCAGCGTGACGCCCGGCGGGTAGCTGCCGTCGCTGACGCCGAGGAAGACGAACACCTTCTTGTTGACCTTGATGACGCTCTCGCCCCACGGGAACTCCTCGACCGCCCCGGGCAGCCCCAGGGCGAACGCGCGCACCGTGTCGCGCACCTTCAGCGGCCCCTTCAGAGCCTTCGCGGGGTCCTGGTCCTTCGCCGCCGCCATCGCTTCCCTCGCTTCACCCCGTACGCCCGCCCGGCTCGCCCCGGCCTGCGTGGTCCACGCTAGCCGGGGTGACCGACACCGGCCCGTGCACCAGCCGGTCGGCGTCCGCCGTACGGTCGAGTCGCCGGTGGAGGCGGTGCGGAACGTTGCCCCCGACGAGCAGGATCACCACGGCCGTGAGCCCGAAGGCCAGGACGGCCAGCGCCTGCCCGAGCGGCATACCCTCGGCCAGCCGCGCGCCGAGCACCGGCGCCACGGCCCCGCCCAGCGCGCCGACGTTGTAGACGAAGCCGAGCGAGGCGGCGCGCGTCGCGGTCGGGAAGTGCCCCGCGATGTACTTGGGCAGGATGCCGGAGATGCCCTGACTCAGCGCCAGCAGGCAGAAGAGCAGGACGCCGAGGCCCACCAGGCTGTCCTGGACGGCGAAGACCGGGAAGACGAACGCCAGCGACGCGGTGAGGGTGAGGGCGTACGCGCGGCGCGTGCCGAGGCGGTCCCCGGCGAAGCCCGCGAGCCAGCAGCCGAGCATCGTGCCGAACCCTGCGTAGTACATGACGTCCGCGACCTGCCCTGGCGCGTAGCCCAGTTCGGTCTTGAGATACGTCGGCAGCAGCGCCTGGATCGGCCAGCTGTACAGGAACGCGCAGAAGACGGTGACCATCAGCGCCACGTACAGCACCCAGCCGCGCCGCCCGCCGAGCTGCACCGCGAAGGCGATGAGGCAGGCCGCCGCGACCGCCGACAGGACCGGGACCCGTCCGGCACCGGCGGGCGTGAAGACGAAGAACAAGGCGGCGCTCGCGGCGGCGGTGAGCGCGGCGTTCACCACCGCACGCCCTCGCGTGGCGAACAGCGGCCGGAACGGATCCGGCCGGGCCTTCGCCCCGGCCACCTCGGCGCTCCAGTCGTCGGCCTCGGGGAGCGCCCGCCGCACCCACAGCGCGACCAGTACGGGCAGCACGCCGATCCAGAACATCCAGCGCCAGCCGAGGGCGGGCACCACCCACTGGTAGAGCTCGGCCGCCAGCACGGTACCGAAGGCGTAGCCGGAGATGAGGAAGCCGGAGGCGCGGTTGCGCAGCCGGACCGGCCAGCTCTCCAGGACGTACGTGGCACTGGCGCTGTACTCGCCCGCCATCCCCATGCCGATGGCCAGCCGCGCGACGAACAGGCTGGTCCAGTTCCACGCGAAGCCGCAGGCGAACGTACCCAGCGAATAGAGCAGGATACTGGCGATCATCGCGGCCTTGCGGCCGTGGCGGTCCCCCATCGCACCGAGCAGCGCGCCGCCCAGCCAGCGGGTGATGAAGGCCCCCGAGACCAGACTCGCGGCCTCCACCGTGGTGAGCCCGAAGTCGTCGGCGATCTCGGTGAGGACGAGGGTGATGAGCACGAAGTCGAAGCCGTCCAGGACGTAGCCGACCCAGGCGGCGAACATCGACGTCCACTGGCGGCGGGAGACCTCCCGGTACCAGCGGGTGGGTATGCCTCCCGGCGCGGCCCCGGGTGCGCTCACAGCAGCCCTCCCTCTTCCAGCAGACGGCGTACGGACTTCACCGCGGTGTCGCCCAGCGGGATCTGCGGGGCGGCGGTGGCCGGGCAGTCGATGACGCCCAGCAGGTGGAGCGCGGCCTTGAAGGCGCCGAGTGCGGAGGAGCTACGGCCCATGGCGGCCTCGTCACCGACATCGGTGAGGGCGAACAGCGCGGCGAGACGGTCCTGCTCGGCCGCCGCCTCCGCCCAGCGGCCGGCGCGGGCGTGCGCGTACAGCCGGACGTACCCGGCCGGATCGACGTTGCCAAGACCCGGTACGACACCGTGCGCCCCGGCCAGCAGGCCGCCGTCGACGGCGAGTTCGGAGCCGGTGAGGACGGAGAAGGTTCGGTCGAGGCCGCGCCGGCGCATCTCGACGAGGAGCCGGCGGAGTGCGCCGTCGTCACCGCTGCTGTCCTTCAGACCGGCCAGGGTGCCGTCGGCGGCGAGGTCCAGGATGACGGCGGCCGGGAGCTTGGTGTGCACGGCCACGGGGATGTCGTACGCCAGGAGCGGTACGTCCACGCCCCCGCGGATGCGCCGGAGATGGTCGGCGACCTCGGCGGGGTGCGTGCGGGTGTAGAAGGGCGCGGTGGCCACGAGGGCGTCGGCGCCGAGTTCTGCCGCGGCGCGGGCGTGGTCCAGGACGCGGGCCGTGGTCATGTCGATCACCCCGGCGAGGACGGGCACCCGGCCGCCCGCGGCGTCGACCGCCGTCTCCAGGACCGTACGGCGCTGGGCATCGCTCAGATAGGCGGTCTCACCGCTGGAGCCGAGCGCGAAGAGACCGTCCACGCCCGCACCGACGAGGCGTTCGACGAGGGCGCGCAGGGAGCGGGTGTCGATGTCGCCGCCGGGGGTGAGGGGGGTGCACAGCGGCGGCACGACACCGGTGAGGGGGGTGGGGAGGGGCATGGCGGCTCCACAATGTCGGGCCATCGGGCAGAAGTTCGGCCACACCGGACGTGGGACGTCCTATGTCCTGGAGCTGACAGTGCCTCAGCGGCAGGGCCGCGTCAAGGCTCGCCGGACCTGCATGACCCGGCAGGACGACACGGGACGACGACACGGGACGACGGCGGGTGCGGAGGCGCACGCGTCGGCAGGGCCGGCGGACGCGCGGCCGGTGAGGCTTTGTTGACCAGGGTGGCGACGCTCCCTACCGTGGCGTAACTCGGCCGGGAGCCGACGGGCCGACCGGCCCCCGAGGGGAGCGTGAGGGTGCAGCGGACCTACGACATCGTGCTGTTCGGCGCGACCGGATTCACCGGCCGCCTCACCGCCGCCTATCTGGCGCGGAACGCCCCCGACGACTGCCGCTGGGCACTCGCCGGGCGCAGCCCGGACAAGCTGGAGCGCACCCGCGAACGGCTGGCCGAGACCGACCCCCGCTGGGCCGCGCTGCCGCTCCTCACCGCGGACGCCGGCGACCCCGCGTCCCTGCGCCGCATCGCCGCCGACACGCGCGTGGTGGCGACGACCGTGGGTCCGTACACCCACCATGGCGAGGGGCTGGTCGCCGCGTGCGCGGAGGCCGGGACCGACTACGTGGATCTGTGCGGCGAGCCGGAGTTCGTCGACCGGATGTACCTGCGGTACGACACGCGTGCCCGGGAAACCGGTGCCCGGCTGGTGCACGCCTGCGGATTCGACTCCGTCCCGCACGACTTGGGTGTGCGTTTCACCGTCGAGCAGCTCCCGGAGGACGTACCGCTGCGCATCGACGGCTACGTCCGCACCAACGCCACCTTCTCCGGCGGCACGCTGGCGTCGGTTCTGACCGCGCTGTCCCGGCCGGTGGACATGCGGCGGACCGCGCGTGAACGCGAGCGCAGCGAACCGTGGCCGGGTGCGGCCGAGGGGCGCACCGTGCGGACGGGGCCGGCGATCCCGCGCGGAGCACGGGGGATGACGGTCCTTCCGCGGCGCAGCCGCGAGGCGGGTGTCTGGGCGCTGCCGCTGCCCGGCATCGACGCGCAGATCGTGGGCCGCTCGGCCGCCGCGCTCGACCGGTACGGGCCCGACTTCCGCTACCGCCACCAGGCGGCGGTGAAGCGGCTGCCGGTCGCGGTCGGCGGCATGGCCACGGTCGGTGCGGTGTTCGCGCTGGCCCAGGTCCCGTACGCGCGGCGGCGGTTGTCCGCGCGCCTGTCGCCGGGCGAGGGACCGGGCGCCGAGCGGAGGGCACGGAGCTGGTTCTCGGTCCGCTTCATCGGCGAGGGCGGCGGCCGGCGCGTGGTGACGGAGGTCGCGGGCGGGGACCCGGGGTACGACGAGACCGCGAAGATGCTCGCCGAGTCAGCTCTGTGCCTCGCCCATGACGACCTGCCGAAGAGGGCGGGACAGCTGACGACGGCGGTGGCGATGGGCCCGCAGCTGACGGGCCGTCTGACGGCGGCGGGCCTGAAGTTCCGCGTCCTGAGCGGCGGATAGGGCCCTCGGCGGGCGCCGCGCTCCGCCCGCGACGGTCCGACGGGCGCGGTCGGACGACCCCGAGGGGCGCATGGCGGAATTCCGCGTCGACGCGCCTGCCCCCGCGCCCGTCGTTCACAGGACGCGCGGGCACAGTCGCCCGCGCACGCCCCAACGGCGACGGCCGCGCGTCCCGCCCGGCGCGACGACCGCGCGTCACGCACGCGACCGCCGGGCAGCTCCGCCTCGCCGACGACGGCCGGTGGGCGGAGGAGCGCCGCCGCGAGCCGGCGCTCCTCCGCCTCCGGTGAGAAGGACGTCGGCGAGACCGGAACCGCCCGCGCCGGGGCCCGGCTGCTGCGGGCCCCGGACGCGGCGCGTGTCAGCCGCGGGTCAGGCGCGCTGCGCGGCCCTTCTCGCCCGAGGCCCAGCACGCCCCCTCGCGCGTGCAGTCCACCGTGTCGTACGAGCCGGAGTCGAACGTCCGCCACGTACGCCCCGCGTCCAGCGACAGGTCACTGCCCGCCGGGCCCACCGCGATCGCCGCGGGCCAGGGCGTCGGGAGCCACGCCACGCCCGAGCGGTAGGCCGGTGGCGGGGTCTGCGCCTGCCGCCATGTGCGGCCGCCGTTCCCACTGACCGCCGCCGCCTGCGGGGACGCCTGGTCGGGGCGGTAGTCGCCGCCGACCGCAACGCCGAGCCCGCGGCCGCGGAACGCCACCGCGAACACGCCCTTCGCCGGATCGCCCGCCGGGATCGTCGATTCCGCGGCCGTCCACGTACGGCCGCGGTCGCGGGAGTGGAGGATCCGCGCCGTGGCGGCGCCACCGGTCGCCATCCACACATCGCGCGGGCCAAAGGACACCAGGCACTGGCCGCTCGCCGCGAAGCCCGCCTCGCCGGTCTGCGCGGACGGCATGCCGTCCGAGGGCAGCACCTCCCAGTTCCGGCCGCCGTCGTCCGTGGCGAGGATGCGGAACTTCCCGTCCACCGGATCGCTCATCGCCAGGCCGTGGCGCCGGTCGAAGAAGGTCATGCAGTCGTAGAACGCCTTGGGGTCGGTGTTGCGGAAGCTCTCCTTCCAGGTTGCCCCGCCGTCCTCCGTGCGGAAGACGCGGGACGCCTCGCCCTCGCCGATGGCGAGGACGACCGCGCGCCGGGCGTCGAACGCCTCGACATCCCGGAACTCCGACTCCCCCGCGCCGGGCGGCGATACGTTCCGCCACGCCCGTCCGCCGTCCACGGTGCGCAGGACCGTACCCTTCGATCCCGCCAGCCAGGCCGTGCTGCCGCTGACCGCGGCGAGCCCGCGGAACCGCGCGTCACTGCCGGTGGGGGTGGATTGCCAGCCGATGCCGGACCGGTCGTGGTCCGCCGCACCCGCCGGGGTGGCGACGGTCGCAAGCGCCGCCGCGCACAGGCCGAATGAAACCGAACGCCTCAGGAGCCTCGTGAGCCTCATGGCGCGCGAAACTAGCCGACCTCGGGCACCAGGACCAGACCCTCGCCAGTGCCGCACGGTGGAGGCAGGGCGTACGGCAAGGCCGGGACAAGGGTTGCGGCACCGCGGCTGAACGAGAGAAGCGGAAGCCCGCCCGTCGCCGCGCGCCCTCGTACGGCGGGCGAGCGGGCCGGCGAGCGGGCGGGCGGACGGACGAGCGGACGAGCGGACGGGCGGACGGGCGGCGTCAGCCGACCGGCTGCTGGCGGAACTCCTCCAGCCCCGGCGCCGTCCGACTCATCCTGAACTGCGTGACCCGGTACCCGCAGACCTCCTCCTGCACGAACGGGTCGCTGGCCACCACGGCCTCGATGCGGTCGCGGTCGTCCCCCACCGCCAGGATCACCCCGCCGTCGGGAGGGGTCTTGCGCCCCGAGGCGACGAACACCCCGGCCTCGAACTGCTCGTCCACCCACTCCATGTGGGCTTCACGGAGGGCGTCGACCTCGTCGGCGGGCGCGGTGTAGGTCAGCTCAAGAACGAACATGATCCGAGCCTACGTGGCGGTGCCGCGCCGCCGCTCCCGGGCTCGCCCAGGACCGGCCCCCGGCACTCCCGCCGCCCCCGCGCCACCCCGTACGACCTGCGGCGTCACAGGCCCCGCCGCCCCCGGACGCGTACGCCCCCCGGAACCGGCCCGCTGAGCGCTCAGCCCTCCGCGAGCGCCAGGGCCAGCGCCCGGCGGCACTGGCTGTCGGCGTGGCGCGTGGTCTCCGGCAGCCTGTAGCGCGGGGTCAGCCGCAGCGTGTGCGCGCACGCCTCCTCCAGACCGACCGCGTGCCCGACGGAGACGAAGACCGGCTTGACCCCTTCACGCGTGCGCAGCGCCCGGCCCACCACGTCCCCGCCGTCGATCAGCGGGGTCCGGTCGCCGCGTTCCGGGCCCGGCGGCTCGTACGCGAACGTAAACGGCGTCTTGGCGACCCCGAACGCCGGGAGCCCGGTCAGCACCCCGAGGTGGCTGGCGAGTCCGAGGCGGCGCGGGTGCGCGATGCCGTAGCCGTCGCACACGACCAGATCGGGCGGGGCGACCAGCTGCTCCAGCGCCCGCAGCACGGACGGGAGTTCGCGGAAGGCCAGCAGACCGGGCACATAGGGGAACGTGGCCGTGGTGACCGCGGTCGACCGCTCCGTGACCTCCAGGCTCTCCATGTCCAGGACGACCGCGGCGGCCGCCACCCGGCCCGAGTCCTCGTCGTACGCCACGTCCACGCCGGCGATGCGGCCGGCCGCGCCCGGAGGCGGACCGGGGCTCTCCAGATCGACGAGCCCGCGCAGGCGTTCCTGTTCCGCCACGGCCTCGGCCTCGGTGTCCGGCCAGGACAATTCCGCCCATCCCATAATTCAGTCCTATCACTCACGAGCCGGGTGACAGACGTCACCCTGCTTCGCAGTGCACGGATCCGGCCACACGCTCGTCATAAGAAGTGGAACCCATGTCGCAGTCCATACCTCAGTACCGGTAACGGTCCCCGAGGATCCCTACGAGCGCGAGGAGGCAGGCGTGTCCCCTGTCATCGACCAAGCTGTCCGTGCCGGCCTCATCACGTCCGACGCCCAGGTGCAGGACATGACCGCCGTACTGAGCTACCGGCGGGACGACCCGCTGGCCATCCGTATCTGTTTCCCGCCGCGGGCCTCGCTCGCCGGCTCGGACGTGGCCTGGGTCTTCGGCCGCGATCTGCTGGCCGCGGGCCTCGACGGCCCGGCGGGCGAGGGCGACGTGCACGTGCGCCCGTTCGGCGACGACCTGACGGTGCTGGAGTTCCACGCCACGGTCGGTACGGCCATGGTGCGCATGGAGACCGCCGATCTGCGCCGGTTCCTCCAGCGTTCGTACCTGCTGGTGCCCGCGGGCAGCGAGGGCTCGCACTGGGACGTGGACGGCGAGCTCGCGGCGCTGCTGAGACAGGCCTGACCCGACCGTACGAAATCAGCCAGTTCGCACCCTGTGGATACACAACCCCCGGGACCGTCCCGGGGGTTCGGTCTTGTCCGGAGCGATGCACGGGCGCGCCGGGCTTTCCAGGACTCGTACGCGCCGGGCTTTCCAGGACTCGTAGGGCGGATCGGGCAGCTGAGCCCGGCTCAGCTGCCGCCGGACGTGATCGTCGGTACCAGCACCGCCGTGGTGACCGCGGCGATCAGCGCCGCCTGCACCTCGCCCATTACCTTCTTCAACGCGGGTGCCGCCAGGCCACCGCGCTCCCCCAGCGCCGCGATCCGCTCCTGGTAGGCCTCGGCGTCGCCCGCCGACACCACCGTGCGCAGTTCGCCCGCCGCCGCGAGGGCGATGAGCGCGGCGTCGCGGTCGGAGACCTCGGCGACGCCGCCGGGACCGTGCAGCACGCGCAGCGCACGCTCCCGCAACCCCTCGGCCTCGGCGGTGCTCTCCAGGACGTGGTCCTTGACCGGGAACACCCCGAGGACGCGCCGGTGCCGCGTCCCCACCCGGCCCGTGTCCCGGAGCTGGGCGCGGACCGCGCGCAGGGTCGGCCCGGTGTCGTGGCCGACCCAGGTCTTCCAGGTGCGCGGCCGCGACTCCTCGATGAGTTCGAGCAGCCCGTCCAGCACCGGGTCCCCGGTCTCGGCATCGGGGACGGGCGTGGCGGTCCCGTCGTCGTCGAGCAGCATCCCGCGCAGGGCGAGCTCCGTGAGGGCGCCCGCGCGGACGAGGTAGGGCAGGGACGCGGGGGCGGCGGGCTTGCCGGTCCGGGTGTCCCAGGTGAGAAGGCACAGCTCGGCGGGGAGGGTGAGCGGACCGTCAGGCACGGGCACCTCCGGTGGGGGCGGACGGGAGGCCGACGATACGTGGGGCGGGGCCAGCCGCCCATCCCCGACGTGTCGGTGGCGACGCCCCGCCGAACCGGCCCTCCGCGCGTCTCCCGGCCGGCGCCGGACATAAATGCGTTGCCGCCCGGCACCACCCCCCGTAGCTTCTTCCACGGCCCTGTTGTCGCCGATCGGAGAAAGCCGTTGCTCGTCTGAGGTCCTCAAGACACCGTGCTCCGCAGTGAGGCAGTCGACCTGCTCCTGCGTCGAGCCGTGTGCGACCTCGGCACCGAGCCGCTCTCCCGCGACCAGGGCCCTCCGCGTAGCCGAACGCGTCCGGCCCTTCGTCGACCTCCGCTCTCATCGCCGCTGCCGCACCCGTCCCCGGTGTCTCCACGTGGTGCCCCTCGCTCAGCGCAACCTCTGGAGGCCTGCATGACTCATTCCGCCACCCCGTCCGTCACCTGCTCCGGACTCGCTTTCGCCTGGCCCGACGGAACCCCCGTCTTCGAGGACTTCGACCTGTCGGTGGGGCCGGGCCGTACGGGACTCATCGGGCTGAACGGCTCCGGAAAGTCCACCCTGCTGCGGCTGATGGCCGGGGAACTGACCCCTGCGGCGGGCCGCATCCGTACGTCCGGCGACGTCGGACATCTGCCGCAGAACCTCGTCCTCGACACCGGACTCCGGGTCGACGACGCCCTCGGTATCGCGGCCACGCGGGTGGCGCTGCACGCCATCGAGGCGGGCGACGCGAGCGAGGAGAACTTCGCCGTGGTCGGCGACGACTGGGACGTCGAGGAACGCGCCCGCGCGACCCTGGACGGCCTGGGGCTCGGCCGGATCGGACTCGATCGCACCATCGGCGAGGTCTCGGGCGGCGAGTCCGTCCTGCTCCGCCTGGCCGCCCTGCTGCTGCGGCGGCCGGACGTCCTGCTGCTCGACGAGCCGACCAACAACCTGGACCTGGCGGCGCGGCGGCGGCTCTACGACGCGGTGGCGTCCTGGCCGGGCCTGATGATCGTGGTCAGCCACGACCGCGAACTGCTCGAACGGGTCGACCAGATCGCCGATCTGCGCGGCGGCGAGGTGACCTGGTACGGCGGGAACTTCGACGCGTACGAGGAGGCGCTCGCCGTCGAGCAGGAGGCGGCCGAACGCATGGTCCGGGTGGCCGAGGCCGATGTGAAGCGGCAGAAACGCGAACTGGCGGACGCCCACGTCAAGTTGGCCCGGCGCGTGCGCTACGGCCAGAAGATGTACGAGATCAAGCGCGAGCCGCGGTCCGTGATGAAGCTGCGCAAGCGGTCGGCCCAGGAGTCCGCGGGCAAGCACCGCATCATGCACACGGAGAAGCTGGAGGAGGCGAAGGAACGGCTCGACGAGGCGGCGGAAGCCGTACGCGACGACGACGAGATCCGTGTCGATCTCCCGCACACGGCGGTCCCCGCGGGCAGGACCGTGCTGACCGTGCGCGATCTGGAACTCCGTCACGGCGTCGCCCGCGTGCCCGCCTTCGAGATCCGCGGCCCCGAACGGATCGCCCTGGTGGGGCGGAACGGCGCCGGGAAGTCGACCCTGCTGCGGACGATCGCGGGCGAGATCGGACCGGTGCGCGGCGAGGCGGACGCGCAGGTGCCGGTGCGGTATCTGCCGCAGCGGCTGGACATCCTCGACGACACGCTGACGGTCGCCGAGAACGTGGCCCGCTTCGCGCCGGAGGCGACCAACAACCGCATCCGCGCGCGCCTCGCCCGCTTCCTCTTCCGCGGCGCGCGTGCTGACCGAACCGCGGGCACCCTGTCGGGCGGCGAGCGCTTCCGCGCGTCCCTCGCCTCCCTGATGCTCGCGGAGCCCGCCCCGCAGCTCCTCATGCTGGACGAGCCCACCAACAACCTCGACATGGCGTCGGTGCGCAAGCTGACGGCGGCTCTGGAGTCGTACGAGGGCGCGCTGCTCGTGGCGAGCCACGACGTGCCGTTCCTGGAGGAGATCGGGATCACGCGGTGGATGCGGATGGACGGGGAGTTGACCCAGGTGGAGGCGGACGAGGTGTGACGCGGCGTCATATGGCGTCCGCGGCGGGAGGGCGGACGGCGAGGGACCTCCGCCCCGAGTGCTCCCTGATCGCTCGCCCCCCGGCGCGTGACCACGCGCCGGGGGGCGACGTCGTAGGAATCTCCGGGCCCGTCGAGTAGCGTCCGCTCGCGAAGATCATCGTTGGCGACGGCAGTCAAGCCGCCCCTGTCACCTGCCGCGACGGAGCTCCGCACATGACGACCCTCACCTTCGACCTCTACATCCGCGCCACCCCCGAGCAGGTCTGGCAGGCCCTCACGGATCCGGAACTGGTGCCGCGCTGGCGCTTCGGGATGTCGTTCGACACCGACTGGCGCACAGGCTCCCCGCTCACCAGCCGCGCCCCGGACGGGTCCGGCACCGTGACGCAGTGCCTCCCCGGGCGCCGGCTCGCCTACGACTGGATCCAGACCGACCAGCCCGAGTCCAACGGCGGTCACTCGTCGACCGTGATGTACGAGCTGGGGGCGATGGGCGCCATCACGCAACTCAGCGTCGTGCACAGCAACTTGGACCCGGAGGGGCTGTTCCTCAAGGTCGTGCAGCCGGGCTGGCCGATGCTGCTGTCCAGCCTCAAGACCCTCCTGGAGACGGGCGAACCCCTGCCCTTCCGCACGGGCGGCGCCTGACCGCTGCCGTTCGACAACGCGGCCCTCCGCGCTCAGCGGTCGACGCCCCTGCTCCGGGCGGCGCGCAACCCGCAGGATAGGAAGGCCGTATGACACACCTTCCCGTCTGCGGCCCGGAGGGCCCGCTGCGCGCCACGTCCGGCAGCCCCTCCCCCGCACCCGTACGAGCCGTGCTGTTCGACTTCTCCGGCACGCTGTTCCAGATACGGTCCTACGCCGACCGCATCCGCGCGGCCCTGCCCCGGCCGCCCGGGGAGAGCGAGATGGACGCCCTCCTCGACGGTCTGGAGGCAGGACTGTCCGACCCCGGCGTGGTGGCCGCCCAGCGGGGGCGCGACGTCTCCTCCGAGGCGCACCGCCACGCGTTCACCACCTGGTACGCGTCCGTGCCCGCCCTGGCCCCCTACGCCGAGGCGCTGTACGGGCAGTTGCGTACGCCGGAGCACTGGCTCCCGTACTCCGACGCGGAGGAGACCCTCGAACGGCTCGCCCGTCTCGGCATCGCGATGGGGGTGGTGAGCGACGTCGGCTGGGACCTGCGGCCGACGTTCGCCCACCACGGCCTCGACCGCTTCATCGGGTCCTGGATCCACTCCTACGAACACGACACCGAGAAGCCGGACCCGCGGCTCTTCCACCGTGCCTGCGGGCAGCTCGGCGCCGAGCCGGCGGAGACCCTGATGGTCGGCGACCACCCGGCGAAGGACGGCGGCGCGGCCGGAGCCGGTCTCCGGTCCTACGTGCTACCCGCCGGAGCGGCACCGGGCAGCCGACGAGGGCTGGACGCGGTGCTCCGTCTTGTCGCCCGGGGCGCGTGACCGCGGGCGGACGAACGGGGTGCCTGAGGGCGGCCCATGAACGCGGACCGATGTGCGCGGCCGCGCGGGGCCGGTCACCTGACCTCGGGCACGGTACGCAGGCTGCGCAGCGGCGACAGGAAGTTCGGGAGGAAGCTCGCTGTCATGCCGGCGGTGCCGAGCCACAGGGTGGCCGTCGCGCCCAAGGCAGAGCCGGACAGGCCGCCCAGGACTCCCCCCAGAGGAAGGCAGCCCCAGGACACGAATCGGACGGTCGCACTCATCCGGCCCAGGAGCCGATGGGGCGTGAGCGCCTGCTGGAGGCTGGACTGAGCCACAACGCGGACAACTCCGCCCAGCGAAAGGGCCGCAAGTCCGGCCGTCGCCACGTACACGCTCCACCCGGTTCGCGCCAACGGCATCAGCGCGGTCAGCGGACAGGTGACCAGGGGCGCAAGCCAGATGACCGGCCCTTGTCCGACCTTTTCCGAGACCGTGGCGGCCAGCAGTGCGCCCACCAGCGCCCCGCATCCCATTACCGACAGAGTGAGGCCCATTCCCAAGGAACCGAGGCCCGTTTCCCTCTCCAGGTGGACCAGCAACATGGTCTGATACATGACCAGGAAGAGGTTGAAGAGCGCGTCCCCCAGCATGGTTGCGCGGAGGACGGGCTGCCGCAGAACGAACGTCAGCCCCTCACTGATCTCTCGGCGCAATCGAGGACCGGCAACACGCGGCTCCGCCTTCTGTTCGCGGGCACGGATCCTCATCGCGAGCACACCCGATACGGCCATCCCCGCCGAACTCACCAGGAGTGTCGCGGGAGCTCCGGCCCAGCCGACCAGCGGTCCCGCCACCGCCGGGCCACTGATACTCGTCACCGAACGGATGGCAGAGAGTCGTGAGTTTCCCTCGACCAGGCGTCCGCGTCCCACCAGGTGCGGCAGAAAGCTGACGTAGGCGACATCGAAGAAGACGGTCAGCACTCCATGAGCCAAAGCGACTGCGTAGAGCCACCAGATGGTCAGCAGGTCCGCCCACCACGTCATCGGTATCGCCAGGAGGACGAGCGCTCTCACAAGGTCGGTGCAGATCATCACCGATCGCTTCCGCATGCGGTCCACCCAGGCACCTGCTGGCAGTCCGATCAGGAGTGACCCCGCGGTGGTCATCGCCGTCAGCAGTCCGACGTGGAACTCGTCAGCGTTCAGCCCCACGATGGCGACCAGGGGCAAGGCCAGGAAAATGATGCGATCGCCCAACTGGCCGAGGGCGGTGGCGGCGAACAGATGCCGGAAATCCGGATCGCGGAGGAGTCCGGGCCGGGAAGGTGATGACATGCGAGGCAGCTCCACTCTTCGGCTGTGCTGTTTCGCGTGACGGATTCGACGGCTACGGCTGGTCGACGCCGAACTCGTAGGCCACTTCCCGGCGCACGTCCGGAATGACGATGTCGGCGGTTTCCACCGGACGCCCGCCGGTGTCGTGGATGGTCCGCTCGATGTGGAGCACCAGGTCCCCGACGCTGATTCCCAGCAGGTTGGCCTGTGCACGGGTGGCGCGGGCCGGGCGCGGCAGCTCCACGACGGTGCCGATGTCCACCCCGATGGAGCGCATGCGCACGACGACGCCCTTTCCCGCGAGGGGACCCATCTCGGGCAGGACGATCGGCGTTTCGTCCGTGACGGCCATCGGCTCCCATGATTCGGAGAGCTGGACGGGCTGGCCGTCGGCGAGGAACTCGTAGTGCGTGTTGACGCAGAGGTCTCCGGGACGGATTGCGAGCCGCTCTGCGATCCCCTCAGGGGCGGGGACACGCACCTGGCTATGGGTGTCCCAGGCGCCCGCCCTGCCCCGCTCCTTCACCCTGTCGAGGGAGGAGGGGCCGCCTCCGACGTCGCGGTGCCGCGAACGGATCATCCGCAGACGCTCGCGCGGCGCGCGGACGTAGGTGCCCGAGCCCGCCCGCCCTTCGAGGAGGCCCGCGATGATCAAGCCGTCCACGGCCCTCTGCATCACGTTGCGCCCGACCCCGTACTCCCCGGCGAGCTTCGCCCGGGACGGCAGGCGCTCCCCGATCTCCCATTCTCCGGCGAGAATCCGTGCGCGCAGCCGGTCGGCCACGGCACGGTACGGCGCCTCTCGGGGCATGGGAACTCTCCAATGGTGCTACTGCACGCAGCTCGTGATTCCAGGCGGTACGGGCAAGCTACGACACCGGGTGAAAGCTACTGGAGCAGGACTACGCCCCGTACTCGAGCGGCCGCGACGGTCCATGCGACATGCATCGGCGGGAACTGCGGGCCGTCGTAAATGGTTCGACGGCGAGAGTTCGGTTCGGCAGGGTTTCGTCATGGCAGCGCATATCTGGCCCCTCTACGGGCTTCGCATCACGACCCCGCGTCTCGAACTGCTCCTGCCGGATGTGGAACTGCTCGGCGCGCTCGCCGACGTGGCGGCCGAGGGTGTGCACGATCCGGCGGAGATGCCGTTCTCCGTGCCGTGGACGGACGGCGGGCCCGAGGCGCGCGCTCGCGGGACGTTTCAGCATGTGCTCAGGACGGTGGCGGAATGGCGGCCCGACGACTGGACGCTGAGCCTCGCGGTTCTGAGCGAGGGTCAGGTGGTCGGACGGCAGGACGTATCGGCACAGGACTTCGCCGTGACCAGGGAGGCCACGTCCGGCTCCTGGCTGGGGTCCGTCCACCAGGGCAACGGCATCGGCACCGAAATGCGGGCCGCCGTCACGCACTTCGCCTTCGCGGGGCTGGGCGCCCGCTGGATGACATCGGCCGCCATGACCGACAACCGGCGCTCACTCGGTGTCTCGCGGCGTATCGGCTACCGCGACGATGGACTGACGACCGCCTCCGTACGCGGACAGGCGCGGGTTCTGCAACGGCTGCGGCTGGACCGCGCCGACTGGGAGGCACGCCGCACCGTGCCGGTCGAGGTCCACGGACTGGAGCCGTGCCGCGCGCTGTTCGGCCTGTGACGACACGCCGTACCGGCGGAACCGCTCCGCGTACTCTGGCGTGGGGAGAGGCAGAGACCCTTGGGGTCGTTGCCAGGGGCGGGGCGGGGGGAGAACTGTGGCCGGATCGGACTGGGGATCGAGGTCGGGGCCAGGGTCGAGTTCGGAGTCCGGACGAGGGGCGGGACCAGGCTCGAGTTCGGAGTCCGGGCGAGGGGCGGGACCAGGCTCGAGTTCGGGGTCCGGGCGGGGGTCGCGACCGGGAGCGGAACCAGGGGTGCCGGATCGCGTCGCCGAATTCGCCGCGTTCCTCCGCTCGTTGAAGGAGCGGACGGGGCGCAGCTACGGTGCGCTCGCCGCCCGGCTCCATGTCAGCACCTCGACGCTGCACCGCTATTGCAACGGTGACGCGGTCCCCGCCGAGTACGCGCCGGTGGAGCGGTTCGCCCGGCTGTGCGCCGCGGACACGAATGAGCTGATGCACCTCCACCGCCTCTGGATCCTGGCGGAAGCGGCCCGTCGCGATCCGGGGAAGCCGGTCGCGGCGCGCGGCGCGGAGCCGTTGACCGCGACGTCGGGCGAGGCGGACGCGGCCGACGCGGAACCGCCGAGCACGCACCTGTCCGGCGTTGAGTCGCCGAGCACAAACCCGTCCGGCCCGGCAGCGGTCGGCGCGATCCCCTCGGGTGCCGACTCCGACGCCTCCCGTACGCGTCCGCCCACACCCACGCATCCGTCCAAGCCCACGCATCCGTCCGAGCCCGCACCCACGCCCGCGCCCGCGACGCCCTCCGCGCGCCCGCGCGAAAAGCTCAGGCTCCGGCTCGCGGCCAGCTCCTCCACCCCGCCCGCCTCCCCGCGCCCCCGCGTTCCCGGCGCGTCCACCCCGGCCGTCAAGACAGCCACCGGAGCCGACGGACGGCCGCAGCGCCACTGGCCCGGACTCGTGGGAGGGGCCGTCGCCCTCGCCGTGTTCGCGGCCCTCACCGCCACGCATCTGACAGGTTCCCGCGACGAGCGGTCGCCACGGGACGTCGCCGCCTCCGCGCACGCGCCTCAGGCGGTCACGAATCCCCGGGGTACCGCCCGCGCCGTCGCCGACGACGACACGACGAGCGGCACGTCCGCGTCCCCGTCCCGAACCGGCGGCGGCCGGGACGGCAAGGGCTCCGAGGGCACCGGGGAGTCCGGCCGCGAGGAGCACGCGAGTGGCGGCCGGGACGGGACGAGCCGGGCGGCGCCGCTGTCCATGACGACCCGGTCGCACGTATGGGAGAACGGCTGCGACCACCGCTATCTCGTCGACAGGTCGCCGTCCCGCGTACCGCCGCCGCCCGTCGAACAGGACGCGCCCACCTGGGCCTCCGCGCAGCGGGCCGTCCACGGCGCCACCACCAACGTGGAGGTGACCCTGCAGGGCACCTCATCCGAGGCCGTCGTGCTCCAGGAGCTCCACGTCCGCGTCGTGAGCCGCGACAGGCCCTTGGCCTGGTCGTCCTTCGCCATGGAGAACGGCTGCGGCGGGGCCCTCACCCCGGCCGCCTTCGCCGTGGACCTGGACGCCTCGCGCCCGCTGGCCCGTCCCACCGACGGCTACGACGGGGTGTCCGACAAGCCGCTGCCCGCCGTACGCCTCCCCTACCGCGTCTCGGCCACCGACCCGCTCGTGCTCCTCGTCAACGCCCGTACCGCGGGCTGCTCCTGCCGCTGGTTCCTCGAGCTCGACTGGACGAGCCGGGGCCGCAAGGGGACGGTGCGCATCGACGACGGCGGCCGGCCGTTCCGTACGAGCAGTGTCAAGGGCCGTCCGGAGTACGGCTATGCGCTCGACACGCGGACGTGGACTCGCGCCCCTTCATGACGCGGAACGGCCGGCGGACGGCTCAGGCCGACGGGCGCTGATCGCGCCACTCCTGGACGACCGTCTCGACGTCGAAGGGGACCAGATTCAGCGGAGGACCGGCCAGCGGCGTCCTGATCGCTTCACGGATGCGGTCGTTGATGTCCGCGACGATCCTCCGCACCTCGGGCTCGGAGGCCGCCTCGAGCGCCGCCGCGCGCGCCTCGTACGCCTCCTTGCGCACGGCGAGCGTCGGCGGCAGGGCCATGCCGCCCTCGTCGTGCATCTTCTTCTTGATCCACCACTCTTCGTCGTACGGGGCGTTCGCGTCGGCCAGGGGCTTGCCCGCGCCGGGCAGATTGTCGAAAGCGCCGCGCTCCGTCGCTTCCCTGATCTGCTTGTCGACCCACGACTCGAAGGGGACGCCAGGTGGCTTGCGCTCCGTCATGGGCCCATTGTCCCTCATACGCCCTTACGGGACACGAACGGGTGCCCCGCCCCCGGCGGGCGCTGTGACGGCGAGCCGCCGCCCGTGCGCCCAGCGCCGTTCCAGCCCCTCCAGCAGCGTGCCGAGTCGCCCTGCCGCGCCGACCGGCGTGCGCGCTCGGCCAGTTCACGCATGGGCCGCGGACCCGGAAGCGGGTCGAGAGCGGCGGGAGCAGTTCGTCCACGTGGTCGGGCGGGTCCCGCGGGATCCGTGTCACGCCGGGGATTCTCCGCGGCGTGCGGGCCGCGGCGGTGGAGGATGAGCCACGTCGCAGTTCAGGATGGGTGCACGGACCCGAGGGAGCCGCCCGAGGGTAGGAGCGGGTACTCCGGGTACGAGCCGATCGCGGTCCACGGCTCATGCCCGCCACCCGCCCGCCGAAGCACCCGCAACACCGGCAACACCCGCACCCCGCGTCGACCGTGAACCGCCGAACCGTCCGAGCCCGTCCACCCGCCGAACCGTCCGAGCCCGCCCCCCGTAGCACCCACACCCCCACACCCCCGTACCGCCCGCCCGCGTCCCCCACACACCCAAGGGAGCACCCGTGCCCAGCAAGAAGGCGCTGATCCGCCGTCCCAGTCCGCGTCTCGCCGAGGGCATCGTCACCCACATCGAACGCGCGCCGGTCGACTACAGCCGCGCGCTGAACCAGTGGGAGGCGTACGTGGGGGCGCTCCAGACCCACGGCTGGGAGCCGTTCGAGGTCGAGCCCGCGCACGACTGCCCGGACAGCGTGTTCATCGAGGACACGGTGGTCCTCTTCCGGAACGTCGCCCTGATCGCCCGCCCCGGCGCGGACACCCGCAAGCCCGAGACGGCGGAGGTCGAGGAGGCCGTCGCGCGGATGGGCTGCTCGATCAACTGGGTCTGGGATCCGGGCACGCTCGACGGCGGCGACGTCCTCAAGGTCGGCGACACGATCTACGTGGGGCGGGGCGGGCGGACGAACGCCGCCGGAGTCCAGCAGCTCCGTGCCGCCTTCGAGCCGCTGGGCGCCCGGGTGATCGCGGTGCCCGTCAGCAGGGTGCTGCATCTGAAGTCCGCGGTGACGGCGCTGCCGGACGGGACCGTGATCGGGCACGCGCCGCTGGTGGACGACCCGTCGGTCTTCCCGCACTTCCTGCCCGTCCCGGAGGAGAACGGGGCGCACGTGGTGCTGCTGGGCGGCGGCAAGCTGCTGATGTCGGCGAACGCGCCGAAGAGCGCGGAGCTGCTGGGCGGTCTCGGTTACGACGTCGTACCGGTGGACATCAGCGAGTTCGAGAAGCTGGAAGGCTGCGTGACCTGCCTGTCCGTGCGGATGCGGGACCTCTACCGGTAACGGCCGGGGCGCGGAACGTAGGGGACATCAATCCACGTACCGCATGGAGCAGATCCTCTGCACAGTTCACTCATAGCCGGACGAAGCGTACGCAGGCATGGCCTTGAACTTATCGGGGCTTTAACCTACGGCTTCGTAACCTACGCTGCCGTAGCTGTTTTGCATGCCCCGGCATGTCCGCGCACGTCCCCAGGAGTCGCCGTGACTTTCAGCCCCACCCCTCTCGTACCGTCGTCGGAGGCGTGGAGCGACGCCCGGTTGCTGTACGCCCTGGAAGAGGTCGTCGAGACCGAGCTGAACCGCCACCTCAAGGTGGCGAAGGAATGGATGCCGCACGAGTACGTGCCGTGGAGTGACGGCCGGAACTTCGACGGCCCGCTCGACGGCGACCCGTGGGCGCCGGAGCAGTCGAAGGTTACCGACATCGGGCGGATAGCCCTCGTGGTGAACCTGCTCACCGAGGACAACCTCCCCAGCTACCACCACGAGATCGCCACGCTCTTCGGCCGCGACGGCGCCTGGGGCCAGTGGGTCCACCGCTGGACGGCCGAGGAGGGCCGGCACGGCATCGTCATGCGCGACTACCTGCTCACGTCCCGGGCCGTGGACCCGGTGGAGCTGGAGCGGTTCCGCATGGCCCACATGTCGGAGGGGTTCGAGTCCGACAACCGGCACAGCATGCTGCACTCCGTCGCCTACGTGGCCTTCCAGGAGCTGGCGACCCGCATCTCGCACCGCAACACCGGCCACCATGCCGGCGACCCGGTGTGCGACCGGATGCTGGCGCGGATCGCCACCGACGAGAACCTGCACATGATCTTCTACCGGAACCTCCTGGGGAAGGCCTTCGAGCTGGCCCCCGACCAGACCATGTCCGCCGTCCGCGACGTCGTCGTGAACTTCCGCATGCCCGGCCACGGCATGCCCGGCTTCGAGCGCGCGGCCGCCCAGATGGCCATCGGAGGCATCTACAACCTCCGCATCCACCACGACGACGTCCTGCAGCCCGTCCTGCGCTTCCTGAAGGTGCTGGAGATCTCCGGCCTCGGGCCCGAGGGCTTGAAGGCGCAGGAGGAGCTGGGCCTGTTCATGGGCGGTCTGGACGACCAGGCGACGAAGTTCGACGAGCGCCGCGCGGCGCTGCTCGCGCGCCGCGCGGCCCGCACCAAGTCGGCCTGACCACAAGCCCGCAGCGGTACTGCGGTCGCGCTGTACGGCTGTACGGGCGTGCTGCCGATGCATCCGTCCGTCACGTGCCGGTGAGGGACAGCTCGGCCCACACCGTCTTGCCGACGGGCACCCGCGGCTCCACGCCCCAGCGGTCGGTGAGAGCGGCGACGAGCAGAAGTCCGCGCCCGGACTCGGCGTACGGATCCACGCAACCGGATCCGGCGCCCGGTCCGGGCGCTTTCTCGTCCCGCGCGTCGCACAGCTCGATCCGCAGGAGAGGCGGACAGTCGGGCCCGGCGGCGAGCGTGAGACCGAGCGCGAAGTCCCGCCCGGGGACGCGGCCGTGACGCACCGCGTTCGCGGCCAGCTCGGACACGACGAGCGCGACGGCCTCGGACGCCGCCCCGCCGTGCGCCCAGCCCCACGCGGCGAGCTGCCGTACTGCGGAGACGCGCGCGCGTCGCGCCCCGCGCGGGGTGGAGCTGAACCGCTGGCTGAACCTCGTTGCCGGGAGGGTGATTTCGGGCTTCATGTCACCGAGCGTGGTCGACCCGTCGTAGCCTGACCAGCACGGCAGCCGGTACACTGCGTGCGTGTACGGGCGCGGAGGGTTGCGTGTCCGTCCCGGCGGGCGCAACCGGGGGCGGGGCGCGGCATACGAGACGGTGAGCGGCATGGTGACGGACGACCGGGGTCGCGAGGAGCGCCCGGAACCCTCGGAGGGCGCGGACGACGCGGCGGATCTCTTCCGCGCCGTCGGCAAGCAGTTGAAGCTCCTGCGGGAGCGCAACGGGCTGACGCAGAAGGAGCTGGGCGACCGGCTGGGGTACAGCGAGGACACGATCTCCTCCCTGGAACGCGGCCGCCGCACGCCCCAGCCGGAGTTCCTGGACGCGGCGGACGAATTCCTGGGCGCGGGCGGCCTGTTGAAGACGGCGAAGGACGACGTCGCCCGAGCGGGAACGAAGGCCCGCGTCCGCCACCCGGCCTGGTTCCGCGACTACGCCCGCCTGGAGTCGGAGGCGGTCGAGTTGAACTTCTACAGCACGCTGACCGTCCCGGGATTGCTCCAGACCGAGGCATACGCGCGCACCATCTTCACCGCTCGGCAACCCCTCTTGGACGACGAGACCATTGAGCAACGAACGACTGCCCGATCGGTACGTCAGGAGCTTCTGACTCGATGGCCCTCGCCGATGGTCTCCGCAGTTGTTGAGGAATCCGTACTCAGGCGCCTTGTTGGCGGACGAGCAGTCCAACAAGAACAACGGGAACACCTGTTGCGACTGGGCGGACTCCGCAGCATTTCGATCCAGGTGCTGCCTCTCGACTGTGAGGGCCACGGCGGGCTGGAAGGTCCATTCATCCTGTTGACCCCCAAGAGGCGGCAGCAGGTTGCCTATGTAGAGGTACAGAGCATCAGCCGCCTTATTACCGACCCTGAGGAGGTCCGTATCATGGCGGCACGCTACGGCAGCATCAGGGCGCAGGCACTGGCACCCAGGGAGTCCCTGACCCTGATTCAGAAGATGCTGGGAGAACTATGAACGTCGAATCGACCGAGCTCACCTGGCGCAAGAGCAGCTACAGCGGCGGAGACGGCGGCGAGTGCGTCGAGGTCGCCGTCTCGTGGCGCAAGAGCAGCCACAGCAGTGGCGAAGGCGGAGCATGCGTCGAGGTCGCCACCTGCCCCGGCACCGTGCACGTACGGGACTCCAAGGATCCGCACGGCCCACAGCTCGCCTTCACCCCCGACTCCTGGGCCGCCTTCGTGGAGTTCGCCGCACGGCGCTGACCTCCCCCGCGCCCCCGGCGCGTACGGCCCGGCAGGCCGTACGCGCGGAGTATCGTCGCGGCGGTGAGGGCGGCGCAGTCCTCACCGCCATGCCGCGACGAGCCCGCGAGGTCCGCGATGAGAAAGATCGTCCTGTTCCTGGGGATGTCCCTCGACGGCTACTTCGAGGGGCCGAACCGCGAGATCGACTGGCATCAGGTCGACGACGAGCTGCATCGCCACATGAACGAGACGATCCGGGCCATGGGCGGCATCCTCGCCGGGCGCATCACCCACGAGCTCATGGCCGCGTACTGGCCGACCGTCGACGCCGATCCCTCCGTGAGCGAGACGGAGCTGGACTTCGCCGGGATCTGGCGGGAGATGCCGAAGATCGTGTACTCCCGGACCATGGAGGACACGACCGACTGGAACACCACGGTCAAGCGTGAGGTCGTCGTCGAGGAGATCGAGGAGCTGAAGGCCCAGCCGGGCGGCGACCTGGTGGTGGGCGGCCCGGACCTCGCGGAGACGTTCCGGCGGCACGATCTGATCGACGAGTACCAGATCTACGTCCACCCGGTGCTGCTGGGCCGGGGCAGGCCGCTGTTCCACGAGTCGGACGTCACGGTCGGCCTCCGGCTCATCGAGAGCCGTACGTTCGGCAACGGCGTGGTCATGCTCCGCTACGAGCGGCTCGGGCCGCTCGCGCGCTGATCATCGTCCGCCCGCGGATCACCGGGGTTCCGGGGCCTCAGGGCCGCCCGAAGCCGAAAACGGCACATCTTGCGCATACAACCCCCGCTCATCAGACTTGCAAGCAGGTGCGTCGCCGCTCGCCGCGCCGTGTGACCGATTCCCCGGGGATGATCCGATGGACCCAGCGGGCCCGGACAGTGCGCAGATCGCCGTGGGGATGCTGGACCAGCACGGGCACGTGGTCTCCTGGGGCCGCGACGCGCAGCAGCTGATGGGGTACCGCGCCGAGGACATGGAGGGGCGCCCGCTGGCGGGGCTGCTGGCGGACGGGTACGCGATCACCTCCGAGGACCTGGTCCGCGGCGGGTACGCGGGGAGCGTGGCGCTGCGGCATCGCGACGGGGGCACGGTGCAGGCGGAGTTCGTCGTCCGGCCGTGGGAGGACCACGACGGTCCGGTCCGCGCGGTGTGGCTGATCCGGCTGACGCCGTGGAGCCGCGACGGCGGGACCGATCTCGTCGAGTGGGGCTTCGAGCAGATCCCGTTCACCGGCGGCATCCACGATCTCGAACTGCGGCTGACGCAGGTCAACGAGCACGCCTGCCGCGCATGGAATCTGCCGCGCAGCGAGATGCTCGGCAAGGGACCGGACGATCTGCTGCCGCCCGATGTGGGACCCGAGGTCACGGCGCTCATGAGGCGGGCCGTACGTACCGGGGAATCGGTGTCGATGGAGACGTTCCTGCGGCTGCCGGGCGGGCCGGAGGGGCATGCCTGGGTCCAGCACTTCACTCCGCTCAAGGACCCCGACGGGCAGGTCCGCGCGCTGTATTCGCTGGGCATCGACATCACCGCCGAGTACCTGGCCCGCCGGCGGCTGGCTCTCCTCAGCCGGGCGGGCAGAACCGTCGGCAGCAGCCTGAACACGGAGCGCACGGCGCACGAACTGGCCGAGGCCCTCGTACCGGAGCTGGCCGACCTCGTCACCGTCGACCTGCTGACGTCCGTCCTGTCCGGGCAGGAGCCGGGGACGACGACGCTCCGCGCCGACTCGGTCACCCTGCGGCGCACCGCGCAGCTGTCCACGATCGACGGCTGTCCCGAGGCGACGCTGCAGCTGGGCGATGTGGAGCGGTACCCGGAGTTCGCGCCGCACGCGCGGGCGGTGAAGACCGGCCGCGCGGTGCTCAGCGACCCCCGGCACGACATCGGCTTCGAGTGGTGGGTCGCGCTCGAACCGCTGCGGGCCGAGCGGGCCGCCGAGTATCCGCTCCACTCCGCAATGACGGTCCCCCTGCGTGCCCGCGGCACGACCTTCGGTGTGGCGTTCATCGGCCGCCACCGGACCCGGGAGCCGTTCGACTCCGACGACCTGCTCCTGGCCGAGGAGATGGCGGCGCGGGCGGCGGTGTGCGTGGACAACGGCCTGCGCTACTCCCGGCAGCGCGCCACCGCCCTCGCCCTGCAGCACAGCCTGCTGCCGCGGCGGCTGCCCCGCCGCAGCGCCCTCGACGTGGCCTCACGCTATCTGCCCGGGGACACCAGCCTGGGCGTGGGCGGCGACTGGTTCGACGTGATCCCGCTCTCCGGTGCCCGGGTCGCCCTCGTGGTGGGCGACGTCGTGGGGCGCGGGGTGCACGCGTCGGCGACCATGGGGCGGCTGCGCACCGCCGTCCGCACGCTCTCCGACGTCGAGTTGCCGCCGGACGAACTGCTCACCCACCTCGACGACCAGGTGGCCCACCCGGTCGACCCCGACGAGACGCACGCCCTGCCCGAGGCGGACACCGGTGAGGGGGCGACCTGTCTGTACGCGGTGTACGACCCGGTCTCCCGCCGATGTTCCCTGGCCTGCGCGGGCCACCCGCCGCCGGTCCTCGTACGCCCCGACGGCAAGGTGGAACTGCTGGAGATGCCACCCAGCCTGCCCCTCGGGGTGGGCGGACTGCCGTTCGAGAGCATGGAGGTCGAGGTCCCGGACGACAGCACGCTGTTCCTCTACACCGACGGCCTGATGGACCGCGACCGTGATGTCGACCAGTGGCTGGACCAGCTCTGCCGGACCCTGGGGACGGCGGCCGAGTCGGGCACCTCACTGGACAGCGTGTGCGACGCGGTGCTCTCCGCGCTGCTGCCCGACCGTCCCGATGACGTGGCCCTGCTCGTCGCCCGTACGCACGCGTTCCCCGCCTGGCGCGTGGCCACCTGGGAGTTCCCCGCCTACCCCGTGGTGGTGTCCGAGGCGCGGGACCGCACGATCCGTCAGCTGAAGGAATGGGGCCTGGACGAGGCCGCGTTCACCACCGAACTCGTGGTGAGCGAACTGGTCACCAACGCCATCCGGTACGGCGCCGGGCCGGTGCGGCTCCGCCTCATCTGGGGCGACACCCTGATCTGCGAGGTGTCGGACGGCAGCGCCACGGCGCCGCATCTGCGCCGCGCGGGCACCACGGACGAGGGCGGCCGCGGGCTGTTCCTCATCTCCCAGGTCAGCCGCCGCTGGGGCACCCGGCACACGCCCCACGGCAAGGTCATCTGGGCGGATCAGGCCGTCGACCACCCGGGCGCGGCGGCATGAACGGTCCCTGGCAGCACGGGTGTTGAGCAGGGGCGGGCGAGCGCGTCAGGGGCGGCTGCCGACGGCCTTGCGGTGGGCCAGGATCTCCAGGACCTGCTCGCCCCAGCGCAAGTTCTCCTCCTCGAAGGCCCGCCCCCGCATCAGCGTCAGATACGGGCCGATCCGCTCCGCGGTGCTCAGGTACTCCTCCTCGCTGCGGCCGTCGAGAAGGATCTCGCGCAGCCGGTCGTAGCGGGCGAGCTTGCCGCGGGCCCACTCCATGCGCTCCTCGACCAGGGCGCGGGCCGCGTCCTGGTCGCTCTCGTCCACGGCCTGGATCTTGACGAGGAACTCGTCCCGGATGGTGGTGGGGCGGGGCGGCGTGACCGCGAACGTGCGCAGGTCCTCGCGGCCCTCCTCGGTGAGCGTGAACATCCGCTTGTTGGGCCGCCGTTCCTGCTGGACGACCCGCGCGGCGATGAGGCCGTCGCCCGCCAGCCGTTCGAGCTCGCGGTAGAGCTGCTGCGGTGTGGCCTGCCAGAAGTTGGCCATCGAGGCGTCGAAGCGCTTCGCCAGGTCGTACCCGGACGCCTCGCCCTCCAGGAGCGCCGCCAGAACCGCGTACTTCAGAGACATCTGGACACGCTATCACTTCCGTGATTACTCTCTCCCACACCTAGTCGCAAAGTTGAATACCTCTCGACCAGGACTCCCGTACCCCCGCGGCCCCGTACCCCGCGACCTAAGTCTCCCGAGTGGAGGAGCCGACCATGCACCCGTTCCGCAAGGCCGTCGAGGCCGGTGACCACGACGCGGTGAGCGACCTGCTGGCCGAGGACGTCGTCTTCACCAGCCCGGTCGCGTTCCGCCCGTACCCCGGGAAGGCGATCACCGCCGCGATCCTGCGCGGCGTCTCCCGCGTCTTCGAGGACTTCCGCTACGTCCGCGAGATCGCCGGCGCCGACGGCCGTGACCACGCCCTGGTCTTCACCGCCCGCGTCGGCGAACGGGAGATCACCGGCTGCGACTTCCTGCACACCGACGAGAACGGCCTCATCGACGACTTCATGGTGATGGTCCGTCCGCTGTCCGCCGCCCAGGCCCTGTCCGAGGCCATGGGCGCCCAGTTCGAGCAGATCAAGCGGGACGCGGAGGGGGCGTGAACGACTACGACGCGATCGTCATCGGCGCGGGCAACGCCGGCCTGACCGCCGCCGCCACACTTCAACGCGGCGGCGCCCGCACCCTGTTGGTGGAGCGGCACACCGTACCGGGCGGCTGCGCCACCTCCTTCCGGCGCGGCCGGTTCGAGTTCGAGGTCGCCCTGCACCAGCTCTCCGGGATCGGCGCGCCCGGGCAGGCGTTCTCGCTGCGCGAGCTGCTGACCCGGCTGGACGTCGCCGACCGGCTGGAGTTCGTCGAGGAGCGCGATCTGTACCGCGCGGTGGTGCCCGGCGTGTACGACGTGACCCTGCCCGCCGACTGGGCGGGTGCGGCCGACGCGCTGGAGGCGGCCTTCCCCGGCAACCGGTCCCGCGTCGAGCGGTTCTTCGAGCTGGTGCGCACCGTCACCTTCTGGCAGGTGGCCGCGCGGGGCGGCACCCCCGGGGAGCAGGTCGACCCGGTGCTCTTCCGGCAGGCGCTGAGGCCGTACAAGGACGTGCTGGACGAGCACTTCGACGACGAGCGCCTGAAATGCGTCCTCGGCACGTACTGGGGCTATCTCGGACTGCCGCCCTCCCGGCTGCCGTTCCAGGACCTGGCGCTCGTCCTGTTCGCGTACTTCGAGTTCAAGCCGTGGCACATACGCGGCGGTTCGCAGATGATGTCGCGCGCCCTGCTCGACTCCTTCCTCCGAGCGGGCGGCGAGGTCCGCCTGGGCACCGCCGTCGACGCCGTCCTGACCCGCCACGGCCGGGCCGTCGGCGTACGCCTGGACACCGGCGACGAGGTGAGCGCGGCCGATGTCGTCTCCAACGCCTCCCTGCCCACCACCTACGGCATGCTCGAAGGCACCTCCCTGCCGCCCGCCGTCGCCCGCGACCTCGGCTCGCGGCGCGTCGGGGTGTCCGGCTTCGTCCTGCACATGGGCCTCGACGCCACTCCCGAGGTGCTGGGCTTCACCACCAGCACCACCTTCGTCAACGCCGACCTGGACGACGACCGCACCTTCGCGTCGATGCGCACGCGTCAGCCGGCGCGGTCCATCGTGGCCTCCTCGTACGACGTCGAGCCGATCGGCTTCGCACCGGCCGGCGCCTCGCACGTCAGCCTGATGACGCTTCAGTACGCCGACGCCTGGCAGGCACTCCCGCCGCAGGACTACGCCCGCGCCAAGTTCGCCTACGCCGAGACCCTGCTGGACCTTCTGGAGAAGGCGACCCCGGGGGTACGGGACGCGATCGAGGAGGTCGACGTCGCCACCCCGCTGACGATGATGCGCTACCTCGGGCACCCCGGCGGGGCCTTCTACGGATACGAACAGGACGCCACCGAGGGCTGGTTGTTCCGCGACAGCGACCGCGAGAGCCACGTCCCCGGGCTCCACCTCGCCGGCGCGTGGACGGGCATGGGCGGCTTCCAGCCCACCCTCACCGCCGGTGCTGACGCCGCCCGACGCGTGCTGGAGACCACGGCCGCCGCCTGACCCGGCCGCTTCCCGGAGGGATACCCCATGCATCACCCCATCGCCCCGCTCTTCGACGGACACGAAGAGATCCGGGCCGAGATCGACGGCCGCGCGGCACAGCCCGTCGCGCGCACCGCGGACGTCGACGCCTACCACCCGCGGCGCCTCACCCTGACCGTGGCGGAGATCATCACCGAGACGGCGAGCACGAAGACGTTCCGCGTCCGACGCGAGGACGGCCGCCCGCTGCCGCCCTTCCTCGCGGGCCAGTACGTGGGCGTCTTCGCGGACGGCACCAGCAGGCCGTACGCGATGTCCTCCAGCCCGGCCCGGGCCGACCACTACGACCTGACGGTGCGACGGGTCGCGTCAG
Organism: Streptomyces sp. NPDC047108; assembly: GCF_040643575.1. Taxonomy (NCBI): domain Bacteria; kingdom Bacillati; phylum Actinomycetota; class Actinomycetes; order Kitasatosporales; family Streptomycetaceae; genus Streptomyces; species Streptomyces sp. NPDC047108. The sequence continues at coordinate 53,898 of NZ_JBEYUP010000019.1, read as the reverse complement.
GACGGATCAGCAACCACCTCATCGACACGCTCGCCGTCGGCGACCGGCTCACCACCACCGGCCCCATGGGCACGTTCCACCACAACCCGCTCTTCCACGGCGAGGACGTCGTCTTCCTCGCCGGCGGCTCCGGGGTCGTCCCGGCGATGAGCATGATCCGCGACATCGCCGACCACGCCCTGCCGCGCCGCTTCCACCTGATCTACGGGTCCCGCAGAGCCGACGACATCATCTTCCGGGCCGAGTTGGACGCGATCGAAACCCGGCACCCGGGGATCCGCGTGGACCATGTCGTCCTCGAAGGAGACCCGCTCGGCGCAGGCCCGTCCGGGCTCCTGACCGCGGAGACGATCGAGGCGCTGGCCGGCCCCCTGGACGGGCGGATGGTCTACGTCTGCGGTCCGCAGGCCCTCTACCCGTACGCGCTGGAACAGCTCACCCTCCTCGGCCACCCCCGCCGCCGGATCCGCTTCGAGGCGAACGGCGCGCCCGCCCGTCCCGAGGCACAGCCGCACTGGCCCGCCGGGACCGACCCGGAGGAGGAGGTGACGGTCACGGCCGGCGGGACGTCGTTCCGTACGCCCCGGAACCGTCCGCTCCTGGACGCGCTGGAGGACCGCGGCATCCGCCCGGAGGCCGCGTGCCGGTCGGGCGAGTGCGGGCTGTGCGTGGTCCGCGTGGTGAAGGGCGAGGTGCACGCGGCCGAGGAGGCCCGACTCCGCATGTCCGACGGGCCGTTCGGCTGGACGCACAGCTGCGTCGCCTACCCGCTGACGGATACGGAGATCGACGTCTGACCTCGTCGGGGGGCGGCAGAGGCCAGGAACGAGGCCGCGGCCCACGAGCTCGGCCAGGTACGGGCGGCGACCGCGGGGCCCGGGCGTCGGGCGGTACCCGCGGCGCGCGAAACGGGTCGGGGAGCCGCCCGGCCGGCCGTCCGTCCGTCCGCGGTGAACGGCCGAGGCGACACGCCGGTGCCGCCCCGCGCCGGAGCGGCACCACCCCGTACGGCCCCGCGCCAACCGGTGCAATGTCCGGTGACATGTGCTCAGCTCGCCTCCGGCCAGGGGTATGTGATCCGGTGTGTGCCGATTGTCGGACCGGTTCTCCCCCGTTCGCAGCAGCGGGCGGAACCGGCCTCCTTCCCCGGTACGCGACCCCGTACCGCCCGAAGGAGGAGCGATGTCCGAGTCCGCCGGCAGCTTGCCCCGACGCACCTTCAGCCGACGCTTCTTCGCCGGCGGTGCCGCCGCGGCGGCCATCTCACCGATGGCCTTCGGTGCGCAGACCGCGCATGCCCAGGAGGCCGCGGAGACGGAGGCCGTGGGAGCAGCGCGGGGCACGGCACCGCGCGCACGCACGAAGACACCCGCCCGCGCGGCGGCCGGCGGAAAGGTCCGCCGCCTGAAGCTGTACGCCGAGAAGATGCCCGACGGGCGGCTCGGCTTCGGCCTCGCGAAGGGCAAGGCCACCGTGCCCGGCCCGCTGATCGAGATGACCGAGGGCGACACCCTCCACGTGGAGTTCACGAACCTGATGGACGAGCCCGTGAGCCTGCACGTCCACGGCGTCGACTACGACGTCGAGAGCGACGGCACCCGGCTCAACCGGAGCTGCACGGATCCGGGCAAGACTCGCGTCTACACCTGGCGCACACACACCCCCGGTGTCCGCGAGGACGGCACCTGGCGGGCGGGAAGCGCGGGCTACTGGCACTACCACGACCACGCGGTGGGCACGGACCACGGCACCGGCGGCATCCACAAGGGCCTCTACGGCGGACTCATCGTCCGGAGGAAGGGCGACATCCTCCCGGACCGGCAGTTCACGCTCTGCTTCAACGACACGGTGATCAACAACGGCCCTGGACACGAGGGCCCGGACCTCAAGGTGAAGCTGGGCGACCGCGTCGAGATCGTCGTGATCACGCACGGCAGGACGTACCACACGTTCCATATGCACGGACATCGCTGGGCCGAGAACCGTACGGGACTGCTGACGGGCGCGGACGACCCCAGCCGCGTCATCGACAACAAGATCACCGGCCCGGGTGACTCCTTCGGCTTCCAGATCATCGCGGGAGAGAACATCGGCGCGGGCGCCTGGATGTACCACTGCCATGTGCAGAGCCACGCCGACATGGGGATGTCCGGGCTGATCCTGGTCACCGAGGCCGACGGCACCCTCCCCGGCTACGACCCCCACGGCCTCGCGGGTCACGGCCCCCGCGCGAAGCAGCAGGGGTCCGGCGCACCGAAGAAGCAGGCGCCCAACGTGGCGAAGAAGCAGGTGTCCAGCGCATCGAAGAAACAGGCACCCCGAGTGCACAAGCACTGACCTCTTTGGTGACCTGTCACAGGGTCAACGATTGATCGCCTGAACCTCCTTGACGGTGACATCCTGCTGGTTCGTGGACTCTCCGTTGGGAAGCGGGGGCTGCTGAGCAGGGCCATCTGGATCTGTCGAGTCGGTCCAGGTGACCTTCCAGGTGATCGATGCCTGCAGCTTGTAGGTACCGTCACCGGAGGACTTGCGGTAGGTGATGTTGCAATCGGACTCTCGCGTATTGACGCTGTAGCCCCCTCCTTTTCTCACGAGGTCGTACGTGCATGACTGCGGGTTTGCATACTCGGTTCCGGCTTCGATGTGCAGTTCGACCGGTGTGGCAACCGTCGTAGCAGCGACGTTGACGTCCATGTGGTTGAGGCTGGCGGTTACCCAGACACGATCGAGTTCCTCGGTAAAGGATGCATAGGTCTCAAGATTGACGACCTGATTCTCGGCTGAAGGGCTGAGCTTCATGGGCGGAGCCGGGAGCCTGGTGCGGTCGTATGCGAGTCCCGCGAGGACCTGAGGATCGACAACAGGAGTGCCAGGTGGAGCGGGATCAGCTGGGCCGATCCACTGGTAGACGTCCAAGCTTGCGCAGCGCTCCGCGAACTCCTCCAAGCTCGCGTCGCCGCTCTTCACGAGCTCATACCAAGCTCCCTTGTCGCCCTTGTGGAAGTTGTCCTTGCCGTACTCCTCGGACATCCCGTTGCCGGCACTTCCCGAGCCGTAGTCGTGACTGGCCAAGTAGTCTTGGAGCTCCTTGGGAGTGTATTTGGGCTCATACCAGCACGCGGGCGGGTTCCAGTTGCCGGCGACCGGGGTCATGGGGCGGCCGCCGGAACCAGGGCGACTCGCCTTGAATTGCACCAGGGAGCCGATCTCATTACTCGGCTTGCTGTCGGAGGGCGGAGGCTTCTGTCCCATATCCGTGTCCGCCGAAGCGGATGTCGTGCCGAGCATCAGCGCAGCCGCCGCGCATATCGCCGTCGATGTCACCCGGCGAAAGGTCAGAGCCGGCACTGTGCCGCCCCCTTCTCCGACTCCTCCAGCACCATTTTCCACGTGCCGTCGTCGTCCTTCTTCACGACAGCAGTGTGGAGCACAAAACTCTTGGCACTGGGCTTCGTCTTGTTGACCTTGTCCGTCTTGGCGTCCTTGTCGTACAGGTAGCGCTGGTCCTCGCAGTACCGGACCGTGGCGGCACCCTGGCCTCCCAGCTTCACGACACGGTCGTAGTAGCGAACGGATCCGGAGATCGTCTTGCCGTCCGCCTTGAACGACTCGATACCACCCGAGAAACCCAGTAGCGCCTTTTCGCCGAGATAGTCGCCGAGCACAGCCAATCCTGGATCCTGCTTTGCGAAGCCAAGAAGAATCGACTTCACTGCATATCCATTGTCCCGAAGGATCGTGTCCTTGACCTTGTCCCCCGTCGTATCAGCATCGATGGTCACCTTGAGGTCCTGGGGGAAAGGAAAGTTCGGGGCGTCCGCTTCCGGGGAAGCCTCCTTGGAGGGATCCGAAGTCTTGGCACCCTTCTCAGCGCTGTCTGCTCCCTCGATCTCCTTCGCCGTACCCTCGCCGCCTCCGCAACCGCCAAGAAACAACGTCGATGCGAGGGCAGCGGACACTGCACAGCACACGGTTCGCTTGTTCATCGCGCAACAACTCCAGTTTGTTCGTCCCGCTGCGAGCGGCGGGCTGTCGGCCATCGGCCGAAGTGGAGTGCTGCAACGCAACACCCCCGCACGCCAAACGAATTGAGCGTACAGAGAGGGCAACTCGGAAGACAGCAGAACCTTGTGCTCCGGCACCGCACTTGAGCACAAGTTCACAGGTCAAACACGGCTTGATCTCAAGCGGAACCAACGCACCGACCGCCACACCGGTCACGGGACACCTTCGGGCTGTGCCGTCCGGCCCGTTTCCCGCGGGGTGGACACTCGGCGATCAGTCCTCCTTCATCATGTCGGAGCACTTCTCGCCGATCATCATCGTCGTGATGCACGGATTGACCGCCACCAGGAACGGCATCGCCGAGCCGTCCGCGACCCGCAGGCCCCTGACGCCCTTGACCCGCAGCCGTGCGTCGAGCGGGGCGGCCGCGTCGTCGTCCGCGCCCATCCGGACCGTGCAGGAGGGGTGGTAGACGGTGTTGTGGGTCTGGCGGATGTAGTCGAACAGCTCGTCGTCCGTCTGCACGCCCGGCCCCGGGGCGAGTTCGGCGCCCGCCCAGTCGGCGAGCGGCGCCTGTTCGGCGATCCGCCGGGCCAGCCGCAGACCGTAGGTCATGACCCGCCGGTCGTGGCCCTCCGGGTCGGTGAAGTAGCGCGGATCCACCTTGGGCTTGTCCCGGAAGTCGCGGCTGCGCAGGCGGACCGTGCCCGTGGAGCGGGCGCGCGTGACGTTCGGGGTGAGGCAGAAGGCGTTCTCCGACGTCGGGTAGCCGCGCCGGTAGGTGTTCATGTCGAAGGGCACGGAGCCGTAGTGGAACATCAGGTCCGGGCGGTCCAGGCCCGGTTCGGTGTCCGAGAAGATCCCGATCTCCCACCACTGGGTGGAGGAGTCCACCATCGGCTGCTTGGCGTCCCACATGATGACGCCCTCCGGGTGGTCCTGCAGGTTCGCGCCGACCCCCGGGGAGTCCACGCGTACCTCCAGCCCCATCTCGCGCAGATGCTCCGCCGGCCCGATCCCGGAGAGCATCAGCAGCTTCGGGGTGTCGATGGAGCCGCAGGAGACGACGACCTCGCGGCGGGCGGCGACCGTGAGGGTGTGGATCAGGTCGGGCGCCAGGTACTCCACGCCCGTACAGCGCCCGTCGGCGTCCAGCACCAGGCGCTTGGCCTGCAGCCCGGTGCGGACCTCGAGGTTGGGCCGCTTGCCCAGGACCGGGTGGAGGTACGAGACGGAGGCCGAGGAACGGACGCCGTCCTCACGCCGGTTGATCTGGAACCAGTTCGCGCCCTTCAGGACGGTCCTGCCCGCGTTGAAGGGCGTGGTCGGGATCCCGGCGTCGGCACACGCCTCCAGCAACGCCCGCCCGCACGGGTCGTGCGGCGGGACGGTGCGGATCACCACGGGTCCGTTCCTGCCGTGGTGTTCACCGGGCCCGTCGTTGTTCTCCAGCCGCTGGTAGAGGGGGAAGCAGTCCTTGGAGCCCCATCCCGTACAGCCCAGGGCCTCCCACTCGTCGAGGTCCTCGGCCGGCGCCCAGAAGGCGATGCAGGAGTTGTGCGACGAACAGCCGCCGAGCACGCGGGCGCGGGCGTGGCGCATGAAGCTGTTGCCGTACTCCTGGGGCTCGACGGGGTAGTCCCAGTCGTAGCCGGACTCCAGGAGCCCCATCCACTTGTCGAGCCGCAGGATGTTGTCGTCCCCGACGTCCGAGGGGCCTGCCTCCAGGAGGCAGACGGTGACGCCGGGATCCTCCGACAGCCGGGCGGCGACGACGGATCCGGCCGTCCCCCCGCCCACGACCACGTAGTCGAACGAGTCCACAGTCCACTCCCTTCGGCGGCGCCTGGGCAGCGCGTCAGCGAGGCGATTCCGGTGATCCCGGCGACCCCGTCGTGCCGGCAGCCGGCGGCTGCGCGGCGCGGTGCTCCTCCAGCACACCGGTGCGGTGGCGCTGGACGAACCAGTAGTAGGCGAACCCGGCGCCGGCGACGACGCCGATGAAGAGGAACGCGCCCCACCGCAGGTACCAGTGCTGCGGCGGCTGCGCGTTGTAGACGTCCGGGCGCGGCCAGGCCAGGTTGATGGACATCGCGGCGCCCCACAGCACCGCGACGATGTTGATGGGCAGGCCGAACCGCCCGAGCGAGAAACGCCCTTCGGCGGGCTTCCACTTACCGCGCAGGCGCTGGAGGAGCATGGGTGCGGTGACGGCGAGATAGGCCAGGTAGATCATGATGATCGCGATGCTGGTGATCACCGAGAAGATCTGCGGCTGATTGATGTTGATCACCAGGATGATGACGCCGACCAGGCCGATGACGACGGCGGGGACGATCGGTGTCTGGAACCTCGGGTGCACGCGGGCGAGGAGCGAGCCCGCGGGGAGGTTGTTGTCGCGGGCCATGGCGAACATCAGCCGGATGCCGGCGGTGTGCACGGCCAGCGCGCACACGGTGATCGCGATCACGACGCACCACAGCACGGCCTCGCCGACGTTCTTGCCGAGGGTGGCCAGCACCACGTACTGCAGGCCGTCGGTGCTCAGTTGCTCCGCCTGGAGGTCCGGCACGGCGAGCAGCGCGAAGAGCAGGATCAGGCCGCCGATGACGAACGAGGCGACCAGGGCGCGGAGGATGGCGCGCGGCGCGTTGCGGGACGGGTTGTGGGACTCCTCGCCGAGGGACGACGCGGTGTCGAACCCGTACATGACGTACGCGGACGCCAGCGAGGCCGTCAGGAACGCGCCGAGATAGCCGAGGTTCTGCCCCGCCCCCAGGTCGTAGGTCTCGGTGAGCGCGGAGCTCGGGCCGCGGGTGATGTGCGCGGCGAGCAGGGCGATCAGCACGATGGCGGCGATCAGCTCGATGAACACGCCCGCGGAGTTGATCCGCGCCATGAGCTTCACGCCGAAGGCGTTGATCAGCGTGGTGAAGATGATGAGGACGGAGCCCAGGAGTACTGCGTTGGCCGCGGCGTCGTTCTTGCCGCTGCCGTCGCCGATGAACTGGAACACCGGGTCGATCTGCGGCAGCGTCACCTGGTAGGCCAGGGCCACGGCGGCGAGCGTGACCATGGTGGCGGTCATCATCATCCAGCCGCCGAGCCAGCCCACGTGCGGGCCGCCCATCTTCTTCGCCCAGTTGTAGATCGACCCGGCCACCGGATAGCGGGCGGCCAGCTCGCAGAAGCACAGGGCGACCATGAGCTGGCCCGCGAAGACCATGGGCCAGGACCACCAGTAGGCGGGGCCGCCGAAGGCGATACCGAAGTAGAAGAGCTGGAAGGTGCCGGTGAGGATGGAGATGTAGCTGACGCCGGCCGCGAAGGTGTGGAAGTTGCCGAGTGTGCGCTTGAGTTCGGGGCGATAACCGAGTTCGGTCAGCGATTCGTCGTCGTGACCGTCACCACCGGATGCCGCGGAGGGCCCGGTGGGCTCGGTCGAGCTCACTCGAACCACCTCTGGGGCTGCGGCGCGGTGTTCCGCCAGATGTGCTTGGCCTCCTGGTACTCGGCAAGGCCCGCGGGCCCGAGTTCACGGCCGATGCCTGACTGCTTCATGCCTCCCCATTCCGCTTGCGGTACGTAGGGATGGAAGTCGTTGATCCAGACGGTGCCGGCGCGCAGCCCGGAGGCCACGCGTTCGGCCCTGCCCGCGTCCTGGGTGAAGACGCCCGCGGCCAGCCCGTACATCGTGTCGTTGGCCAGCGCGAGTGCCTCGTCCTCGTCACGGAACCGCTCGACGGTCAGGACGGGGCCGAACGACTCGTCGCGCACCACGGACATGCCGGGCACGCAGTCGTCCAGGACGGTCGGCAGGTAGTAGAAGCCGCCTCCCAGGGCGGGGTCGTCGGGGCGCTTGCCGCCGCAGCGGAGCACCGCGCCCTCCTTCAGGCCGGCCGCCACGTAGGCCTCGACCTTCTCGCGGTGCCCGGCCGAGATCAGCGGGCCGGTGCGGGCGTGCTCGTCGAACGGGCCGCCGAGGGGGATCCGCCGGGCCCGGGCCACCACCTCGTCGACGAACGCGTCGTGCAGCTCCTGCTGCACCAGCAGCCGGGCGCCGGCCGAGCAGACCTGGCCGGAGTGGAGGAAGACGGCCATCAGGGCGTAGTCGACGGCGGTCTCGAAGTCCGCGTCGGCGAAGACGATGTTCGGGTTCTTGCCGCCGAGCTCCAGGGCGATCTTCTTGACGGTGGGGGCGGCCGCGGCCATGATCGCGCGGCCGGTGAGCACACCGCCGGTGAAGGACACCAGGTCCACGCGTTCGTCGGTGGTCAGCGGTGCGCCGACGGCGGGGCCCGCGCCCAGGAGCAGGTTCCCGGCGCCGCCGGGCAGCCCGGCCTCCCGCAGCAGCCGCATGAGGCCGATGGCGGTGTGGGGGGTCAGTTCGCTCGGTTTGAGGACGAAGGTGTTGCCCGCGGCGAGGGCGGGGGCGACCTTCCAGGCGGTCTGGAGCAGCGGGTAGTTCCACGGTGTGATCAGTGAGCAGACGCCGACCGGCTCGTACACGACGCGGCTGTCGACCGTCGGCTGCCCGGTCTCGATCACGCGGCCCGCGGCGCCGCCGGCCATGAGTTCGCCGAAGTAGCGGAAGCAGTTCGCGATGTCGTCGAGGTCGTACTCGCTCTCCACGAGCCGTTTGCCGGTGTCCAGGGACTCGGCCCGCGCGAAGTCGGCCTTGTCGCGCTCCAGCAGGTCGGCCACGCGCACCAGCAGGCGGCCGCGCTCGGCGGCCGGGGTACGGGGCCAGGGGCCGCGGTCGAAGGCGTCGCGGGCCGCGGCGATGGCCGCGGCCGCGTCCTTCGGCCCGGCCTCGTCCACGATCGCGACCAGCGAGCCGTCCGCGGGGCAGCGGATCTCGCGGGTCCGGCCGTCCAGGGCGGCCGTCCATCGGCCGTCGATGTAGAGCTCCGGCATGGCTCCCTCCGGGTCCGCCCGGATGCCCCGGGGCACGGCACGCCGCGTGGCGTGTACAGACAAGAGTTTATGTGATGCATGTCACAGGCGCGTCCGGCCGTTGATGAGACGTTCAGAGACCGTTGATCAGTGGCCTGAAGAGTGGGCCTCATGTTGATCGACTGCACCGATACGGATACCGCCATGGAACGGAGCGAGCCCGACTGGGAGCGGGCCCTGTGCGCACAGACCGGCCCCGAGTTCTTCTTCCCCGAGGCGGGCGGCTCCACGAGAGAGGCCAAGCAGGTCTGCACGGCCTGCGAGGAGCGCCTGCGCTGCCTGGAGTACGCGCTCTCCAACGACGAGCGCTTCGGGGTGTGGGGCGGCCTCTCCGAGAAGGAGCGGCAGCGCCTGCGCCGCCGCTGAGTGCGTGCGCCGCCGCGGGGGCGGTACACGCACGACGTCGTACGGCGTACGGCGTCGTGGGCACGCGAGACGCGGCAGGACGGACGGTCCGGGGCCCGGCCTGGGGGCCACGGAACGCCGACGGGGGCGTCGTGGGCGGACAACAGGGGGCCGCCCACGACGGCAGCACTGCGGAGGCGGGCGCCAGGGGGAGGCGGAACGGAACCGATTTGGCTGCCGGGCCCCGAGCGCGTAAGGTCATGTTCACCGACGCGGGGTGGAGCAGCTCGGTAGCTCGCTGGGCTCATAACCCAGAGGTCGCAGGTTCAAATCCTGTCCCCGCTACTGAAAGGCAGGCCCGGTGCTCACGCACCGGGCCTGCTGCTTTGATGGGCGTCATGAGCATCTACGAGATTCCGCTGCGCACGCTGTCCGGCGAACCGACCTCCCTGGCCGACCACCGGGGCAAGGCCGTGCTGATCGTGAACGTCGCCTCCAAGTGCGGCCTGACCCCGCAGTACACCGGCCTGGAACAGCTCCACGAGCGTCTCGCGGGCCGCGGCTTCAGCGTCCTGGGCGTTCCGTGCAATCAGTTCGCCGGGCAGGAACCGGGCACGTCCGAGGAGATCGCCGAGTTCTGCTCGGCGACGTACGGCGTGACCTTCCCCCTGCTGGAGAAGATCGACGTGAACGGCGAGAACCGGCACCCCCTCTACGCCGAACTGGTGAAGACGCAGGACGGGGAGGGCGCCGCGGGCGACATCCAGTGGAACTTCGAGAAGTTCCTCGTGAGCCCGGCCGGGGAGGTCGTCGGCCGGTTCCGCCCGCAGACGGCGCCCGACGACGCGGCGCTGGTCTCCGCGGTGGAGGCCCAGCTCCCGGCGTAGTCACGACGCTCCTCGTTCGCTCCGCGGGTCCGGTGCAGCGCGCACCGGACCCATGCGTCGTCCGGTGCCCGGACGGTGGTCGGGCGTGGTGACGGGGGGCGTACGGCACAGGACCGCGGGACCAGGCGGCCCGGGGGTGCGCGACGCCCCGCCGCTCCGCTCCAAGGACGGCATTCCGGCCTTCTATGGATGCGTTTCGGTCACGCGAAACACGGGACTCGGTCACTCCGCCGAACGGGGAGCCGCCGCCCGAATACGGCATTCCGGTCCGACGCGCGGGCGCTGACCTGGCCGGGCGCGAACGGGGCGCGGGAGACCCGCGTTCACGCCCGCGTGCGGCGGGCAGTGCGCCCCTGTTCCTCGCGTTTGCGATCTTCCTGAGCGATGTCACCGGGGCATGGCACGATCGTTGCTGGGTGGTCGACGGCCGCTGCCGGGGCTCCGGCGCGTCCGCCGCACACCCGTCCCGACCCGGGCGACGACACACGTCCGGGCCGGGTGCGCAGCATCGCAGTATGGGGGATAACAGGGGGAAACTGTTGTGATCTGCTATGAAGCGACATCGGACGATATTTCCAAGGTCAGGTTCTCGCCGTCCCCGCTCGGGGAGGCGGTCTACAGCTTTCGGATGCTGGCCTCACCGGAGCGCAGGAAGCTCCACGCCCCGTGGGTGAGCGATGTACGGGCGCGCCTCAAGGGGGTCGACTTCTCTCCACTGCGTGCGGTGGTCCCGCCCACGGGCTATGTCCCGGACTTCCTCACTCCGGCTCCGGGTGCCGAACCCGCGGACATCGCCGGGGAGTTGGAGAAGGTCCGCTCGACGACGCCTGAGCACTTCGTCGACGAGGTGGCCTGGATGGCGGCCGACTCCGGCACGCCCGCGGCCTGGCGCGCCGAGGCGGCGCCCATGCACCGGCGCATGCTCGACGAACCCGGGCAGGCCATCAGAACCATCACCCATCTCCTTGACGTCTACTGGCGGTTGGCGCTCGATCCGCACTGGCGCCGGCTGCACGGTGGGCTGCAGTCGGACATCCGCTCGCGGACGCGGGTGATGGAGACGTCGGGGACAGCCTCCGTCTTCTCCTCGCTCAACCGGCGCGTGGGATGGGAGGACAGCCGGATCACGGTGCGCAGCGCCTACGACTTCAAGGAGAAGTTGGGCGGCCGGGGCCTGGTGCTGGTCCCGAGCATCTTCTGCGGTCCTGAGGTGCTGACCATGCTGCCGCCGCTGGGGTCGATGATCGTCTATCCACGGCCCGACGTGGGCGAGATATGGAACCGCCGCCGGCTCGAGCACTCCAGCGCCCTGGCCTCCCTGATGGGCCCCGTGCGCGCGGCGGTGGTCGAGGCCCTGGTGGCCCCTGCCACGACCACGGAGCTGGCCACGGCGATCGACGTCACTCCGGGGGCGATCAGCCAGCACGTCGGCGTGCTGCGGGACTGCAGTCTCGTCCACAGCCGGCGGGCCGGCCGGAAGGTCATCCACTCCCTGACCGAGACGGGCGAAGCGCTGGTCCTGGGCTCCCGGCCCGTCAGCCATGCGGCCTGACCGGGTGTGTCCGCGTGACCCCGACGGGCCCTGCGGAGCACTGATTTAGGCCCGTCTAAAACGCTTGGGCTCCTTCGGTGGCTGTGTTTGGCTAGCTCCGGCACGTCGGCAGGAACGCGGGCGAAGTACCACATTCCGTCCGGGCCGCGAGCGAGACATCCACCTGCCCGATCCACCGGGGAGCCCGCCCGTCTCGCAAGACCCGCAGACGTTCACTCACTTGACTTGGGGGGACATCCAAGGTGTCCGCAACATCCACCGGGGACCAGCGCGCCTACGACGTGGTCGTCGTCGGCAACGGCTCGCTCGGTCTGTCGCTCGGCCTCACCCTGGCCCGGCGGAACGTACGCGTGGCCGTACTCGGCCGCCCGCATCGGCCCTGGGCCGCGTCGTCGGCCGCGGGGGCGATGATCGGGACGTTCGGCGAGGTGACGACCACCCTGCTGAAGAGCGAGTTCGGCCGCACCAAGCTCGACTGGGCCCACCAGGCGAGCGCGTTGTGGCCGGACTGGCTGGACGGGATCTCCCCGGAGTCGGACGGCTCCGAGCTGCTGACCGCGGACGGCACGGTCGTCATGCTGAACGCGGTGGGTGTTCCGGAGATCGACACCCAGAACTTCAAGGCGATCCGCAAGACCCTCGTCGACTACGGCGAGAAGTTCGAGGACATCGACCCCGAGGACATCGACTGGCTCGACGCCGAGCCCACCGGCCGCCCGCTCCAGGCGATGTTCCTCCCGCGTGAACACGCCGTCGACGCCCACGCGTTGCTCGACCGTCTGGAGAAGGCGTTCGTCGCCGAGGGCGGCACGCTGATCCCCGAGAGCGCCACCCGGGTCGACCAGGCCGCGGGCCGGGTGCGCGGCGTCCAGGTGGAGTCGGGGGCGGTGCTGGCGACCGAACAGCTCGTCCTGGCCGCCGGCTCCGCGTCCCAGACCGTGCTGGACAGCGTGCCCGAGCAGGCGGCCCGTATTCCGCGGCTCATCAGCGGATACGGCGTGTCCGCCCTGGTCGACACCGAGGACGGCACCGCCCCGCGCAGCGTCCTGCGGACGCCCAACCGTGCGTTCGCCTGCGGTCTGCACGTCGTCCCGCGCGGCGAGGGGCGCGTCTACGTCGGCGCGACGAACATCATCTCGCCCGAGCCGCGCGAGACCCCGCTCATCTCCGACGTCCTGTTCCTGCTCAACTGCGGCAACCGCCAGATCCGCCGCAACCTCGGCGAGAGCGGGCTGCGGACCGTCCAGGTGGGCAACCGCCCCGTCGCGCTGGACGGCATGCCGCTGCTGGGTGAGACGGAGCTGGCCGGCCTGTGGATGATGACCGGCACCTACCGTGACGGCCTCACCCTCTCCCCGCTGCTCGCCCGCGAGATGACCGCGCGGCTCCTGGGCGAGGAGACCTCGCTCGACTTGGACATGTTCCGCCCGGTCCGGGCACCGATCCAGCCGATGTCCCGCGAGGAGGTCGTGGAGACCACGGTCACGCACATGCTGGCCACCGGCTACGAGTCCAACTGGACGGTCCCCGTCGAGTGGCCGTTCACCATCGAGCACTACCTCCGGGTCGCGTACACCCGCATCGCGGACGAGTTCGACCCGGAGTTCACCCCTCCGCCGGAGCTGCTCGCCTCCTCCCGCATCCATCCCTCCATCGCGAAGGCCCTGCGGGAGTACTACGCGGCCAGCCACGCCGCCTCAAGCTCCTGACGCACCGTCAACCCCGGGCCCGTTCCCGCGGCCACCGGCCCGCCGGGGCCGCGGGATCCGGGAACGCCCCTGCTCGCTGCTGCTGAAAGGAACGACGACGGTGGCTGAACAGCCGCTCGCAGACTTACTCCGGGAAGCGGAGCGCGTCCTCACCGCCAGTGGTGTGTGGAGCCCGCGTGAGGACGCCGAAGCCCTGGCCGCCCACGTGCTGGGACTCACGGACAAGGCACCCCGCCCCGAGCACCCGGTGCCCGAAGCCGCCGCCTCACAACTGCGGACCCTGGTAGGGCGCCGCGCATCGCGCATCCCGCTCGGGCACGTCACCGGGCGGGCACGGCTCGGCGGGATCGAGGTTACGGTCACCGAGGACGTGTTCGTCCCACGGTTCCCCACCGAACTCCTGCTGCGCTGGGGGCTGTCGGCGATCGAGGGGACGAAGGACCCCGTCGTGGTCGACCTCTGCACGGGGTCCGGGGCCGTCGCCCTGGCGGTCGCCCACGCCCGGCCCGACGCCACGGTGCACGCCGTGGACGTGGACACCGCCGCCCTGGAGTGCGCCCGGCGCAACGCCGCCGAGCGCGCCGAGGCCGGCGACCGGCCGGTCACCGTGCACCAGGGCGATGTCGCCGACCCGACGCTCCTCGCGCACCTGGACGGCACCGCCGATCTGGTCCTCGCCAACCCGCCGTACGTCCCCCTCGGCACGGAGCTGCTGCCCGAGTGGGGCCGGCACCACCCCCGGCAGGCCGTGTTCGCCGGCGCCGACGGGCTGGACGTGATCCGCCAGGTCATCGCCTGCGCCGCGCGTCTGCTGCGGCCCGGCGGCGGTCTGGCCATCGAGCACGGGGACGCCCAGATCGGCGTCGTCCCGGGCCTGCTCGCCGCGACCGGCGCCTTCACCGAGGCCGAGGGCCACCGCGACCAGGAGGACCGCCCCCGCTGCACCACCACACTGAGAAGGGCAGTGCCCATGACGACCACCTCGACCGCCGGGGAAGCCGGTCTGGCCGTACTGCGCGGCGAACTGGACGCCATCGACGACCAGTTGCTGGAGACTCTCAGAGCCCGGGTCGAAGTGTGCGTCCGCATCGCCGAGCACAAGCGGGAGCACGACGTCCCCATGATGCAGCCGCACCGCATCGGGCTCGTCCAGGAGCGCGCCGCCCTCTTCGGCGCCGACCACGGCATCGACGGGACCTTCCTGCGGCGCCTCTACGAGCTGATCATCGAGGAGACGTGCCGGGTCGAGGACCTCGTCATCGACGGTGACGCGACCGGCCGCCTGCCCGGCAGCCGCGCCGACCGGGGCGATGCGTCATGACGTCCCCCACGCGCACCCTGCTGATCGACAACTACGACTCCTTCACCTACAACCTCTACCAGCTGCTCGGCGAGGTGAACGGCCAGGCGCCGACCGTCGTACGCAACGACGTCGCCTGGTCCGCCCTGCACATCGCCGACTACGACAACATCGTGGTCTCCCCCGGCCCCGGACGGCCGGGCCGGGAGCTGGACTTCGGCGTGAGCGCCCGCGCGATCCGCGACGCGGGGCTGCCCGTGCTCGGCGTGTGCCTGGGCCACCAGGGCATCGCCGAACTCTTCGGCGGCACGGTCGCGCACGCGCCCGAGCCCGTGCACGGCCGCATCTCCCCGGTCCGGCACAACGGCGAGGACATCTTCGCCGGGCTGCCCTCACCGTTCGACGCGGTCCGCTACCACTCACTGGCGGTCACCGGGCTCACCGGCGAACTGGAGGGCATCGCCTGGACCGAGGACGGCGTGCTGATGGGGCTGCGCCACCGCACGGAACCGGTGTGGGGCGTGCAGTTCCACCCGGAGTCCATCTCCAGCGAGTACGGCCGCGAACTCCTCGCCAACTTCCGGGACCTGACGCACCGTCGCCGCACTCCGGCGCGCGCTGCGACCGGCTCCCCGTACCACCTGCACGTACGGCGGCTGGAGACCGCGCCGGACGCGGAGATCGCCCATGCCGAGCTGTTCGCCGGGCACCGGCACAGCTTCTGGCTGGACAGCGGTTCGCACGCCGACGGCAACGCCCGCTTCTCCGTCCTCGGCGACGGCACCGGACCTCTCGCCGAGTACGTCACCCACCGGGTCTCCACCGGCACCGTGCGCGTGGAGCGCGAAGGGCTGCCCGACGAGGAGGTGCGGCAGGGCTTCTTCGACTATCTGGACGGGGAGTTGCGCCGGCGCGCCCTCCCCCGTCCCGCCGGTCTGCCGTTCTCCTTCAACCTCGGATACGTCGGCTATCTCGGGTACGAGCTGAAGGCCGAGGCGGGGGCCCGGGCCGCGCACACCGCGCCGACCCCGGACGCGGCGATGCTGTTCACGGACCGGGCCGTGGTGATCGACCACGCCGAGAACGCCACCTATCTGCTCTGCCTGAGCATCGCCCCGGACGACCCCGACGCGGCCAAGTGGCTCGATGCCACCGTCGGCCGCCTCGCCGTCCTGCCGGCCGAGATCGCCCGTGACCACAGCCCGTTGGTGGGCACGGTGTCTCCGGACGCGGCCGCGCTCGCCTCCCGCCACAGCCGGCAGGAGTACCTCGGGCTGATCGGCGACTGCCTGGAGGAGATCCGCAACGGCGAGTCGTACGAGATCTGCCTGACCAACATGGTCGTCACCGGCACGCGGGTCGATCCGCTCGCCACGTACCGGCATCTGCGGCGCGTCAGCCCCGTGCCGTACGGGGCGCTGCTCGACTTCCCGGGCGTGGCGGTGCTCAGTGCCTCGCCCGAGCGGTTCCTGACCATCGGCACGGACCGCGTGGCCGAGTCGAAGCCGATCAAGGGCACCCGCCCGCGCGGCGCGACCGCGGCCGAGGACGGCGCGCTGCGCGAGGGGCTGCGCGGCAGCGAGAAGGACCGCGCCGAGAACCTGATGATCGTGGACCTGCTGCGCAACGACCTCAACACGGTGTGCGAGGTCGGGTCCGTGCATGTGCCCAAGCTGTTCGACGTCGAGACCTACGCCCCGGTGCACCAGCTCGTCTCCACGGTGCGCGGCACGCTGCGGGACGGGGTGTCCGCCGTGGACTGCGTCCGGGCCTCCTTCCCCGGCGGTTCGATGACCGGCGCTCCCAAGCTGCGCACGATGGAGATCATCGACCGGCTCGAGCAGGGCCCGCGCGGTGTCTACTCGGGCGCGCTCGGCTGGTTCTCGCTGAGCGGCGCCGCCGATCTGTCCATCGTCATCAGGACGATCGTGGCGACCGAGGAGGGCGCGTCGTTCGGGGTCGGCGGCGCCGTCATCGCCCTGTCGGACCCGGCCGAGGAGTTCGAGGAGACGCTGGTGAAGTCCCGCGCGATGGCCAAGGCGATCGCGGCGGGCACGACCGCGGCCCGCGACGAGCAGGCGGCGCACTCATGAGCGGCTCCCCGAGGCCGGCACCGGTGACGGCGGTGCCCGGCCGGATCCGCCGATGTGTGCTGGCGGGCGGATCCGGCGCCGTGGGCGGCCTGTTCACGGGCCTGCTCACCGGCGCGGGCATCGACGTGTGCGTCGTCGATCCCGCGCCGCCCGCGGCGGGCGCCGTTGTCCGCCATCTCCCCGGTGACGTCACCGCACCCGACGAGGCGCTGCGCGCGGAGCTGGCCGCGACCGATCTGCTGCTGCTCGCCGTGCCCGAGGAGGCCGCGCTGGAGGCGGTGCGGGCCACGGCCGGCTCCCTGCGGCCCGGGGCGCTCCTCGCGGACACGCTCTCGGTCAAGACCCGCATCGCGGCCGCGGTCGCCGACCGCGCGGCGGGCCGTGAGGCGGTCGGCCTCAACCCGATGTTCGCGCCCTCGCTGGGCCTGGACGGCCGCCCGGTGGCGGCGGTCGTGCTGCGCGACGGGCCGCTGGTCACCGAACTCCTGGCCCTGGTCACCGGCAACGGCGGCCGCGTCGTACGGGTCGGGGCCGAGCGCCACGACCGCCTGGCCGCCGCCTCGCAGGCGCTCACCCACGCCACGGTGCTGGCCTTCGGCCACGCACTCGCCGGACTCGACGTCGACATCGAGGAGTTGGCCGCCCTCGCTCCCCCGCCGCACGCGGCACTGCTGGCCCTGCTCGCCCGGATCGCGTCCGGCACCCCGGAGGTGTACTGGGACATCCAGTCCGCCAACCCGTACGCCGGCAGGGCCCGGGAGGCGCTGGCCAGTGGCGCGGCCCGGCTCGAAGACATCACGCGCGACGGCGACGAGAAGGCCTTCGCCCACTTCCTGCACGAACTCTCCGGCGGGCTCGGCGACCGGCTTCCGCACTACCGGGACCTCTGTGCGGAGCTGTTCACCCGGATTCCCGCCGCCGCACCCAAGGACGCGTCATGACCACCACCGCAGACACCGGCCCGGAGACCACCGCGACCGGCGCAAGGCCCGCCAACTGGGTCGCCGCCCGCATCGGCAGGACGACCGACTCACTGGACCGAGCCTTCGACGAAGGGCTGACGGGACATGTCATCACCGGCCGCGACGGCAAGGTGGTGGAGCTGGAGGACGGCAGCAGCGCCATCGAGTTCGTCTCCTGCTCCTACCTGGGCCTGGAGGCCCATCCGGCGCTGACGGGGGCGGCGGAGGAGGCCCTGCGCCGGTTCGGGGCGCACTTCTCCTCATCGCGCAACCGCATGCGCCCGGTGTACCTCGGACAGCTGGAGGAGCTGCTGAGCGAGATCTACGGCGGCCGTCCCGCCGTGCCGTTCACCTCCGTCAGCAATGTGCACCTCGGGGTCCTCCCGCTGCTCGGCAACGGCGCCCTGCCCGGCTATCCCGTCTCGGCCAAGGGCCCCGTCTTCCTGGTCGAGAAGACCGCCCACGCCTCGATCCAGGTGCTTCGCGGTCTCATGGAACAGCTCGGCCCGGTCCGCCGGTTCGACCTGGCCGACCCCGAGTCCCTGGCGACGCGCATCGCGGAGGCCACGGCTCAGGGCCGTACGCCCATCGCGCTCGTCGACGGGGTGGGATCGATGGGCGGCCTGATCGACGTGGTCGCTCTGGCCCGGACGCTGGGCGAGGCCGACGGCCTGCTCTACGTCGACGACGCGCACGGGATCTCCATCGAGGGCCGGCACGGCGCGGGATACGCGTACGAGGCGTTCGGCGACCGGCTCCCGGACCATGTGATGATCGTCGGCTCGCTGTCCAAGGCGTTCGGCGGCGCGGGGGGCTTCGCGGTGCTGCGGTCGGCCGAGGACGTCCGCGTGCTGCGCAAGTTCGCCAACCCGCTGGTCTTCGGGCACTCCATCATGCTGCCGCTGCTCGCCGCGGACGTCGCGGCGGCAGAGCTCCACCTGAGCGGGGAGGTGGCGCGTCTCCAGGAGCGGCTGTGGGCGAACGCCGCCGCGTTCGACCTGCTGACGGACGGCCGGCTGGTCAACGCCGGGCAGCACTCACCGATCCGCGGTGCGCACTTCGGGACGGAGGCCGACGCGTTCGAGGCGGCACGGCGGCTGCGGTCCGCGGGGGTGCTCGTCCTGCCGGCGTTCTTCCCGACCGTCGAGAAGGGCACCGGGCTCATCCGCTTCGCGCTCTCCGCCACCCACGAGCAGTCCCACCTCGAGACGGCCGTCGACGCACTCGGCCCGATCACCGCCTAGCCGCCCGCCCGGCACGGGCCGTCGGCACGAACGGAGCGCCCGCGCCTGCCGGGCCACCCGAGGAGTCCCATGATCAAGACCCTGATCCCGCCTCCGGGCCCACCCCGGACACTCGCTCTGGCGCAGCTGATCAGCCGTACCGGAGACGGCGCGTACTACGTCACCGCCGCCCTCTACTTCACCACGGTCGTGGGCCTGTCCCCGGCCGAGCTGGGTCTCGGTCTGACGATCGCCTGGACGGTGGCGCTGCTCCTGGGCGTGCCGCTCGGTCACATCGCGGACCGCCGAGGGGTGCGCGGGACGACGGTGTTCTTCTTCTGCTGCGCGGCGGTCGCCGTCGGGTCGTATCTGTTCGTGCGCTCCTTCCCGCTGTTCGTGCTCTCGGCGAGCCTGTACGCGGTGGGCCAGCGCAGCGGCTCGGCCGCCCAGCAGGCGCTGCTCGCGGGGGTCGTGCCCAAGGAACAGCTCACCCGGGTCCGGGCGTTCCTGCAGGCGAGCTACAACGCCGGTCTTTCGGTGGGTGCCGCGCTGGGCGGCCTGGTGCTGCTCTTCGACGCGCGGGAGGCCTATCTCGCGGCGTTCGCCCTCAACTCGGCCGGGTTCGTGGTGGCGGCGCTCGTGCTGTGGCGGGTGCCCGCGGTCGCGTCGACGCCGGTGGCGGCCAAGGGCGAGAAGACGCAGACGGTGTTCAAGGACCGGCCGTACGTCGCGGCGAGCCTGCTCAATCTGGTGCTCGTCCTGCATGTGCCGCTGATCGACGTCGCGTTGCCGCTGTGGATCGTCGGGCACACCGAGGCTCCGGCCTGGGTGCTGTCGGTGATGTTCGTGCTCAACACCCTTGCGGTGGTGGTCTTCCAGGTGCGGGTGGCCCGCGGGGTCACGGACCTGGCGGGGGCGGCGCGGTATGTGGTGCGTGGCGCTCTGCTGCTGGGCGCGGGCTGTGTGGTCTTCGCCTTCTCGGGGACCGGAGGCTCGGCCTGGTCGGCGATCCTGCTGCTGATCACGGCCGCCGCGGTGCAGACCCTGGGCGAGATGGTGCAGATGGCCGGCACGTGGGAGATCAGCTTCGGTCTGGCGCCGGACGGCAAACACGGGCAGTACCAGGCGTTCTTCGGCTCCGGTCTGACGGTGGCGGAGATCGTTGGCCCGCTCGCGCTGACGGGGATGCTCGTGTACTGGGGCTGGCCGGGCTGGATCCTGCTGGGCGCGCTCTTCGCGGCGGCCGGGTTCGCGATGGTCCCGGTGGTGCGGTGGGGCGAACGCACGCTGGCCGAGCGGGCGGTGACGGCGGAACGGGACGCTGCCCCGCATACGGACGCGGATGGGGACTCGGGCTCGGACGCGGGCGTGGCGGCGGACGCACGGGGCGACCTCTCCCCCGGTCCGGACGTGCCGGGTCCGGACGTGCCGGGTCCGGACGTGCCCGGCGAACTGGCCAGGAGCTGAGGCGCCATGGGAACGCACACGACGCACACGACGCACACGACCGGTACGACGCACTCGACGGACGCGCCGCACAGGACGGACAGCACGGCCCGGGCGGACCGCAGCCGTACCGTGCTGATCATCGGCGGACGGGTGGAGACCGTCCGCAAGGCGAGGGACCTGGGCCTGCGCGTGGTCAACGTCCAGCGCCCGGAGGAATACCGGCCGGAGCACGCGGAGTTGGTCGAGGCGGCCCTGCTCGCCGACTACACCGACTGGTCCGTGCTCGGCCCGCTGGTGACGGCCGCGCACCAGGTGTACGGCTTCGCCGGTGTCACGACGATCACCGAGCCGGGCGTCGAGCCGGTCGGTCTCATCAGCGACGCCCTCGGCCTCCGGGGGAACAGCCACCGCTGCGCGCGTCTGATGCGGGACAAGGAGGCGATGCGCCTCCATCTGTCCTGGCGGCCCGACGCCGTGGCGGCCGGGCCGGTGACCGATCGCGAGGCCCTGTCGGACTTCGGGGAGCGCCACGGCTACCCGTTCATCGTCAAACCGGTCGACGCGGCAGCCAGTTTCGGCGTGCGGAAGGTGGAGGGCCCCGAGGCGCTTGATGCCGTGTGGCGTGCGATCACGGATCTGCGCGGCAGTACGGACCACCCGTTCGCGAACTACTTCCCCGTCGACCGCTTCCTGATGGAGGAGTACCTGGACGGGCCGGAGTTCAGCGTGGAGTCGATGAGCTTCGACGGACGGCACGTCCCGCTCGCGGTCACCGAGAAGACCACGCTCGGCACCTTCGTGGAGTCGGGCCACGCGATGCCGGCCCGGCTGTCACCGGCCGACGAGGACGCCGTGCTCCGCTGCGCCGCGGAATCCCTGGACGCCCTGGGCCTGCGTCACGGCCCGGCACACACCGAGGTGAAGCTGACCGGCCGCGGCCCGCGGCTGATCGAGTCGCACAGCCGGCCCGGCGGCGACCGCATCATGGATCTGGTCGATGCCGCCTACGGGGTGGACATCGAAAGCTACGTGTCCGGCTGGGCCGCCGGGGTGCTTCCGGCCCTGGAGGGGCGGCCGGAGCCGAGGGCGGCTGCCGCCACACGCTTCCTCACCGCCGAGCCGGGCCGGGTCAGCGCGGTCGAGGGGGACGCCGACGTCCGCGGGCAGGACGGGGTCCTCGGGGTGGACGTCACCGTCGCGGTGGGCGACACCATCCGTCCCCTGGAGGCCAGTTGGGACCGGGTGGGCCAGGTCCTGGTGACCGGACCCGACACCGACGCGGCCGTGGCACTCGGCGAGCAGCTCGCCGGAAAGATCTCCGTGATCACCACGCCGGACGGGAGCTGACCGGCATGCCCACCGACCCCACCCGTCCGCAGGCGATGTCCGAACGAGGGAAAGACGTCATGTCAGAACACGTACTGGTCTTCGGCAACGGCTACGACATCCCGGGCCGTATGCGCGCACTCGGCGCCGCGACGGGCAGAGCCGTCACCACCAGTGTGCTGTGCCGCCCCGAGCACCTGGCCAAGCTGGAGGAGGCCGGGGGGCACGCGCGGATCCTCGCGGTGGGGGCGGACGCCCCGGTCGAGCACTGGATCGCGCTCGCCCGTGCCGTCCACGCGATCGAACCGGTGACCCGGATCGGCTCCTTCGGCGACCAGTGCCAGGAAAAGGCCGCCGCCGTGGGGCGCGCACTGGGGGTTCCGGCGCACGCGCCGGAGACCGTCCGCCTCGTCTTCGACAAGTTCGCGATGCGGCAGCACCTGGCGGAGGCCGGATTCGAGGCGATCGGTTCCGCTGCCGTCGCGTCGGCGGCCGATCTGCGGGCGTTCGCGGAGCAGTACGGCTATCCGTACGTGGTCAAACCCCGGAGCGGGACGTCGAGTTCGGGCGTCACCGTGGTCCGGGAGGCCGGCGATGCGGAGGCGGCGTTCGCGCGGGCTCGCGGCACGGACGAGCGGCCGGCCGATGTGGTGGCCGAGCCGTTCCTCACCGGCCCGCAGTACAGCGTGGAGTGCTTCTCCGAGCTGGGCGAGCACGAAGTCGTCGCCGTCACCCGCAAGTTCTCCGATCCGGTCAGCCTGGTGGAGCTGGGTCATGTGATGCCCGCGCCGCTGCCGCCGGAGACGGGGGATGCGATCCGCGCCTACGTCGTCGCCGTGCTCGGCGCCCTGGGCGTGGAGTACGGGCCCACGCACACCGAGGTCGTGCTCACCGAGGCCGGGCCGCGGATCATCGAGACCCATCTGCGCGTGGGGGGCGACGAGATCTGGAACATGGTCACGGACGCCACCGGCGTCGACCTGGTCGAGTACCAATTGCGCCAGTGCACCGGGGAGAAGGTGCTGCCCGACATCCGGGCGGTGCTGGCCGATCCGGCGCGCCCGAGGCGCCACGAGGCGATCTGGTTCGCCGGGGCACCGGGGGCCGGCGTCCTGGTCGAGGTCGCCGGCGCGGACGGCCCGCACCCCGAGGGCGTACGGCTGGAGGTGCTCGGCACCCCCGGATCCTCGCTCGGTGGACTGCAGAGCTCCGATTCCCGTCTGGCACAGGCCCGTGCGCACGCGGACACCGCGGAGAAGGCGCTCGACCTGGCGAGGGAGGCCATCGCGGGGCTGGAGTTCGTCACACGGGTCAGGGCCGGGCAGGCGGATCTCCTGTGACGGCGTCGGTGGAGTCGAGGCGCCAGCCGGCGGTGCAGTGCCGCGCGACGGTGCCCGGAAGCGGTACGGCCGCCAGCGGTACGGCCGGGGGCGGCCCCGGGGGCGCGGCGGCGCAGACCCACGGACGGGAGATCCGTGCGGTGCTCGACGATCTCGACGAGCAGATCGTCGCGATGGTGCTGCGCCGCGCCGAACTGGCGCGGAGGTACCAGTCGGTGCGGCGGGTTTCCGGTCTTCCCGCGACCGAACTGGCCTGGGAGAACAGGACGTTGAGCCGCTTCGCGGACCGGCTGGGGGCGAAGGGCGCGGACATCGCACGGGCCGTGCTGTCGCTGTCGCAACTCGCGACGGCACACGGCGGTCCGGGACCGGGCGGTGCGGGACCGGGCGGTGCGGGACCGGGCGGTGCGGGACCGGGCGGTGCGGGACCGGGCGGTGCGGGGCCGGGCACAGTTCCGGGCGGTTCGGGGCCGGGCCGTTCAGGTGCGGGCGGTTCCGGGCCGGGCCGTTCAGCGCCGGGCACAGTTCCGGGCGACTCGGGCCATGGCGATCGGCGGCACGGCGGCGGCCCGGGAGCCGGGCCGCGCAACGGGGACGGGGGGAAGCCCGCGGAATGAACGGCGAGGAAAGGTACCGACGGAAAGCGCCCGCGGAGGCTCCGCCCCTCCGCGGGGCGAGGTCTCCACCGGGCGCAACTCCGTTCAGAATCCCATGATTTCAGGATGCTCGGCGAGCTTGTGGAAATGCTCGGACGGCTCCGGGATCAATTTTCTCTTGTCCAGGTCGATCAGACCGGCGACGCTCGTCAATTCCGCGACGAGCACACCGTCGGTCCGCCGGATCTCCTGATGCACGCGGAATGTCTTTCCGTCACCCCAAATCCATTGACAGGTGACGTCGACTTCGTCTCCGCCGCGCAGTTCGCGATGGAACCGCATGGTGTTCTCCAACACCGCGGGACCGATCCGCGTGGCGATCAGGGCGTCCTGGGAGATTCCCGCGGCGCGGAGACTCTCCCACCGCGCGTGCTCGCAGTACTGCAGGTAGACGGCCTGATTCAAGTGCCCTTGCGTGTCCAGTTCATAGCCCCGGACCAGGATGCGTAACTGAAATGGCTGTGCCATGCCCGGCAACCTCCTCATGTGATCGTGAAGTTCCTACCCCACTCATCATCGCGTCGCAACCACGCCAGTAATGGAATGTTCCGCTCAGGTTGCGCGTGATGTGGATCACGTCGGCGTCATTCTTGACCGAGCGTGAAGTCCTGGTGTTAGCGTAATCGTTATGCCCCGCTGGGCTGTTTTCCCGGGTGAGCTTCCCTCAATTCCCTTCTCCGCCTCGCCGATTGAAATACGGTTCTGATGTCGGACTTAGTTGACGCCTTCGTGGCGGCGGCCCGTAACCATCCAGACAGGCCCGCAATTTCTCACAACGGACAGGCTCTGACCTATGCCGAGCTGATGCGCCGGGTGCATGCCACGGCCGTGCGGCTGGGGCCGTCCCCCGGAGTCGTCGGGGTTCTGACCGACCGCTCCCCGGCCACGATCGTGGCCATGCTCGGCGTGCTGAGCGCCGGCGGCACCTACTGCCCCGTCGACCCGGCCTTCCCCGCCACCCGCCGGCAGGCGCTGCTGGAAGCCGTCGACTGCGCACGGGTGCTGGCGGCCGAGCCCGGGGCCGTCGCGCCCCCGGGGATCGAGGTGGTCGCCCTTCCCGACGCCGCGCCCGCGGGCTCCTCCGGCGGAGACCCGCTGCCGCGCCCCGCGCCGGACGACCCGGCGTACACGCTCTTCACCTCCGGCTCCACCGGGAAGCCGAAGCCCGTGGTGACGCCGCACCGGGCCGTCGCCGCCTCGGTGGCCTCGCTCCGCGACCTGTTCGGCCTCCGGGCCGAGGACCGGGTGCTGCAGTTCGCGTCCCTCAACTGGGACACCAGCTTCGAGGAGATCCTGCCCGCGCTCACGGCGGGCGCGACCCTCGTCTTCCACGACGAGGCGTACACAGGATCGCTGCCCCGGCTGCTCCGTACGGTCGCGGACGAGCGCATCACCCTGCTCGACCTGCCGACCGCGTTCTGGCACGAGTTGGTCCACCACCTCGCGGAGGACGACGCCCGGCTGCCCGACACCGTACGGACCGTGGTCATCGGCGGAGAGGCCGTGAGCCCCGCCCGCCTCGCCGACTGGCGCGTCCTGGGCACCGGCCGCATCCGGCTGGTCAACACCTACGGCTGCACCGAGACCACCCTGATCACCCACGCCGTCGACCTGCACGGCCCCGGGGCACCCGGCCCCGGCGTCTGGTGGGGCGAGAACACCCGCGTGCCCATCGGCCGGCCGCTCCCGCACGTGCGGGACGACATCGGCCAGGACGGTGAACTCCTCGTCTCCGGACCCGCGTTGGCCCTGGGCTACCGCGACCTTCCCGGGCCGACCGCGGAGAAGTTCGTGATCCGTGAGGGCCGGGACGGACCGGTGCGCTGGTTCCGGACCGGGGACCGGGTCAGCCGCCGCCCCGATGGCCATGTCGTCCACGAAGGCCGTCTCGACGCCGAGATCAAGGTCCGCGGCATCCGGGTCGACCCCGGGGAGGTCGAGGCGCACCTCACCAGCCACCCCGGCGTCACCACCGCGGCCGTCGTGGGCGCCCGCGCCGCCGGCCGGACCACCATGGCCGCCTATCTGGTGGCCGCGCCCGACGCGGGCGGGAGCCTCGCCCAGGAAGTCCTGGCCCATCTGCGCAGAACGGTCCCGGGCCATCTCGTGCCGCACCGGGTCACCGTCGTTCCCGAACTCGTCTACACCGCCAGCGGAAAGGTCGATCGCGCCGCGACGCACCGGCTGCACCACGCCCCGCCGGCTTCGCCGCACCACGCCCCGCCGGCTTCACAGAACAGGACAGCTCATGAGCGCTGACGACATCGTCGACATCTTCCGCCGCGTGCTGGAGACCGACAGCATCACCGTGGACTCCGACTTCTTCGAACTCGGCGGCGACTCGCTGCTGGGGACCCGCGTCCTGAGCGCGGTGGCCCGCCGGCACGGAGTGGAGCTGTCGTTCGACGACTTCGCCGCCGCGCCGACGGCCAGCGCGCTGTCCGCGAGGATCGCGAGCGTGAGCCGGTGAGCGTCGTCGTCATCGGGGCGGGCATCGCCGGCCTCACCGCCGCCCACGATCTGGCCTCGCGCGGGGTCGAGGTCGAGGTCCTGGAGGCCCGCGACCGCGTCGGCGGCCGCATGCACGGCATCGAGGTGGCGCCGGGGAGCTGGGCGGACGCGGGAGCCGCCTACCTCGGCGAGCGACACACCGAACTGCTGCGCCTGATGGCCGACATGGGGCTCAAGACGGCGCCGACCACCATGGAGGGGGACAGCCGTTTCGCGCTCTCCCCGTCCGGGAGCGAGAGCGTCCCCGGCCGGTTCCCGCCGCTGAACGGCGTGGCGCTGGGCGAGCTGTTCGACCTGCTGGACGAGGTGACGCGCAGTGTGCGTCCCGAGGCGCCCTGGCTCACCCCGGACGCCGCCCGCCTGGACTCCATGACGGCCGCCGAGTGGGCCGACGAGAACCTCCGCCACCCCGACAGCAAGCTGTTCTTCCCGCTGTTCCTCGGGGAGATGATGGCCGCCGCACCGGCGGACGTCTCCGTGCTGCACATGGCGTTCTATCTGCGCTCCGGAGGCGGACTGCGGTATCTGAACGCCTTCGAGGGCGGCGCGCAGGAGTGGCGTGTCGAGGGCGGTGCCCATGCTCTGTGCCAGGCCCTCGCGGACGGGCTCGGCGACCGGGTCCGCCTGGGCGAGCCCGTACGCGCGGTGGAGCAGGACGACGCCGAGGTGACGGTGCACTCCGCGACCCGTTCCGTGCGGGCCGACGCGGTGATCGTCGCGCTGCCCCCGGTCCTGGCCGACCGCATCGACTTCCGGCCCGGTCTGCCCGCGCCCCGCGCCGGGGCACGCACCGCGCCCGGCTGCGCCGTGAAGGTTCATCTGATCCACCCGTCCCCGCTGTGGCGGGCGGAGGGGCTGTCGGGCTGGTCGGTGAGCGCGGACGGACCGCTGCTGTCCACCGTCGACGACTCGCCCTCCGCGGACGGCGTGGGCGTGCTGACCGGTTTCGTCACCGGTGACGAGGCCCGCCGGTTCGGCGCGCTGCCCCCGGCGCAGCAGCGGGCCGAGGCGTTCGCCCAGGCGGCCCGTCTCTTCCCCGAACTGCCCGAGCCCGTCGGCTTCCACGTGACGGACTGGGTCAACGAGCCCTACAGCCACGGCTGTTACGCCGCGCTCTTCGGCCCCGGCGACTGGGTCGCGCGCGGCCCCGCGCTGACCCGCCCGCACGGGCGGGTCCACTGGGCCGGCACGGAGACCAGCACCGAGTTCTTCGGCCTCATGGAAGGCGCCATCCGCTCGGGTCACCGGGCGGCCTCGGAAACAGCATCCCTCGACCACCACTCCGGGAGTGCACGATGAGCGTCCAGAGCCCCATAGCCCCGCTGCCGGTCCGGCAGCAGTTCATGACCGACCCCGCCCTGGGCGCCGGCAACTTCCTGCAGAAGGCGCTGGAGGCCAACCCCCACGCCGACGTCCCGTACGCCTTCAGCCACTCCACCGACCACCGGGGCGAGGTCGTGCTGCGCGGCCACAGCCTGCGGGACCTGGCCGGTCTGCGGGACCGGTACGCCCGCTGGTACTGGGCGAACGGCGTGAAGCCGGGTGACCCGATCGGTGTCTACGTCGCCGAGGGCCTCGAACCGCTGCTGCACTTCCTGGCGCTCACCGCCCTCGGGGCCATCCCGGCGATGATCAACGACGCCATGCCGGAGCGGACCGCGATCCGCTATCTGGACCACGTCGGCGCTTCCGGCCTGGTCGCCGACGACCCCACGCGGCTCGTCGCCGCATACCGCACCGAGGGCAACCGGCGCAGGCCGCGCTTCATCATCCCGGCGGCCGAACTCCGCGCCTACGACCCGGAGGACGGCGAACTGCCGGCGGTCTACCCGTACGAGCACGCCGCCGACGAGGTCGTGGCGCTCATCCACTCCTCCGGCACCACCGGCACCCCGAAGTCGACGATGCTCGCGCACCGCCAGTTCTGGGCGGGCAAGGAGCCGCGGATGGAGCGGTTCCCGGCCGGGCCCGACGACCGGCTGATGTCGCTGATGCCGCACACGCACGCGGGCGGCCTGAGCTACTTCCTCACCGCCACCCTGCTCGGCCTGCCCACCGTCGTCATGGGCGACTGGCGGCGCAGCGCCGTGGAGCCGGTGATGGAGGCCTTCCGGCCGACGATGGTCGCCTCCTTCCCGCGGACCTTCGTCGAGCTGGCGACGGGCGACCTGCCCGCCAAGGGCGCCGCGAAGGTGCACAGCTGGTTCAACACCGGTGACGGCGCGCACTACGGGCACATCCGCCGCCTGGTCACCCTCGGCGAGCGCCCGGCGGGCCTGATCAAGCCGTGGCTGCTCCCGCAGGACCGGGAGGCCGAAGCGTCCCTGCCCGGCTCGCAGTTCATCGACGGACTGGGCTCGTCCGAGATGGGCATGGCCCTCTTCGGCCAGGTCACCACGCCGGAGACGGAGCGCAACGACCGCTGTGTCGGCAAGCCCACCGAGGTCGTGCACGCGGCCGCGGTCCTCACCCCGGAGGGCGAGGAGGTGCCGGTGGGCACGGTCGGCCTGCTGGCGGTCAAGACCCCGTCGCGTACGCCCGGTTACTGGAACGCGCCCGAGCTGACCCGCAGCTTCGAACTCGACGGCTACTGGCTGACGGGCGATGTGGCGAAGAAGGACGAGGAGGGGAACTTCTACCACCTCGACCGGACCGTCGACGTGCTGGACACCGCGGACGGACCGGTCTACAGCCTGCCCCTGGAGGAGGTGCTGCTGGCCGACTGCGCCGCGACCGTCCTCGACTGCGCCGTCGTCGGCGTCCCGGGCGCGCAGGGCGAGGGCCACCGGCCGGTCGCCGTGGTGCGCCTGCAGCCGGGGGTCGTGGAGCCGTCGGCCGAGGAGCTGCGCGAGCAGGCCAACAAGGAACTCACCGCGGCCGGACTGACGCCGCTGGCCGCCGTGATCGTCGCCCGCGATGCGGCCGACTACCCGACCGGTGTGACCGGCAAGGCACTCAAGCGCGAGATGCGGACCCGCTGGGCGGGCCTCTTCACCGGAGCCGACCGCACGTCCGCCCGGGGCTGAGGCCTCCATGCGCTTACACGTCCGGCCCCGGTCCGCAGCCCTCTCGAGCAAAGGATGAACTCCGGCATGCTTCAGATAGATGCCACGACGCTGTGCGTGATCGGGGCCGGTCCCCGCGGGCTGTCGGTGGTCGAGCGGGCGTGTGCCAACGCCTCGGCCACCGGTCAGCCGGTGGTCGTGCACATCGTCGAGCCGTATCTGCGGCTCGGCTGCAGGGTGTGGCGGACGAGCCAGCCCTCCGTCCTGCTGATGAACACCGTCGCCTCGCAGGTCACCATGTTCACCGACGAGAGCGTGAACTGCGAGGGCCCGCTGTCCGAGGGGCCGAGCCTGTACGAGTGGGCGAAGCTGCTCGAGCGGCTGGAGCCGTTCGTGCCGTACCCGCCGCATGTGTACGAGGAAGCGCGGCACCTGGGCCCGGACTCGTATCCGACCCGGTCCTTCTACGGGCGGTATCTGGGCTGGGTGTTCGACCGGCTGATCCGTACCGTGCCCGAACACATCGCCGTCGAGACCCACGGGTGCCGGGCGCTGGCCGTCCGGGACGAGGCCGACGGGTCGCAGACGGTGACGCTGGAGAACGGTGTCGAACTGACCGGCTGCGACGCGATCGTCCTGGCGCTGGGGCATGTGGACATGCCGCTGAGCGACGAGGAGCGGCGGCTGGGGGCGTTCGCGACCGAGCACGGGCTCGCGTACGTGCCCCGGGGCAACCCGGCCGACGCGGACCTCGGCGACATCGCACCCGGCGAGACGGTGGCCCTGCGCGGGATGGGGCTCAACTTCTTCGACCATCTCGCGCTGCTCACCACGGGGCGCGGCGGCTCGTTCGTCCGGGAGGCGGGGAGGCTGCGCTACCGCCCCTCGGGGAACGAGCCGCAGCTGATCGCGGGTTCACGGCGCGGGGCGCCGTACCACTCGCGGGGCGAGAACCAGAAGGGGGCGACGGGCCGGCACCATCCGCTGTTCCTCACGGAGGAGGTCATCGCCCGCTTCCGGCGGCGCAAGGAGGCCGGGCGGCCTGCCGGATTCACCGCGGAGGTCTGGCCGTTGGTGGACCTGGAGGTGCGGGCGGTCTATTACCACGCGCTGATCGCCGGTGAGCGCGGCCGGTACGACGCGGACGTGTTCCTCGCGGAGTTCTGCAAGGGCGCGGGGGCGCCCGGGGACGGCCCCGGGTCCGCCGCGTCCGACGGCCCCGGGTCCGCCGCCTCCGAGGAGGCGCTGCTGGAGCGCTTCGGCGTCGGCGAGGAGAAGCGCTGGAGCTGGGACCGCATCGCCCGGCCGTACGGGGACCGGGAGTTCACGGACGCCGCGTCGTACCGGGCCTGGCTGCTGGACCATCTGCGCCAGGACATCGCCGAGGCCCGGCGCGGCAACGTACGGGGACCGCTGAAGGCTGCGCTGGACGTGATGCGCGATCTCCGCAACGAGGTGCGGCTGGTCGTGGACCACGCCGGCATCACCGGCGGTTCGTACCGGGACGAACTCCAGTCCTGGTACACGCCGTTGAACGCGTTCGTCTCGATCGGCCCGCCCCTCAGCCGCATCGAGGAGATGGCGGCGCTGATGGAGGCCGGGGTCCTGGACGTGGTCGGCCCGGGGATGCGGGTCGACGCCTCGCCCGGCCGCACGGCGTTCGTGGTGCGTTCGGACCGTGTCCCCGGCCCGGACGTGGAGGCCACGGCGCTCATCGAGGCGAGGCTCCCGGAGTTCGAC
This sequence comes from Streptomyces sp. NPDC047108, assembly GCF_040643575.1. Taxonomy (NCBI): domain Bacteria; kingdom Bacillati; phylum Actinomycetota; class Actinomycetes; order Kitasatosporales; family Streptomycetaceae; genus Streptomyces; species Streptomyces sp. NPDC047108. Next base: position 22,836 of record NZ_JBEYUP010000019.1, on the reverse strand, counting down.
CTGCGGACCACGACCGACCCGCTCGTCCGGGACCTCGTGGCCCAGGGGGCGTGCCGCCGCTACGCGCTCGACGAACCCGGCCGGGAGCCGTGGCTCTCCGGCGGCCTCGCCGTGACGCCCAAGCCGTACCACGTGGTGGGGGGTGACGGGGTGCCGCACCCGCGGCGGTTCGCCTTCGGCATTCCCACCGAGTCCGTGCACTGGGCGACGGCTGCCGGGATCAGACCCGGCTCCGACTCGGTGATCCTCGGCGACGCCGACGCGATCGCCCGTACGGCGCTGGCGGGGCGCAGGCGCGCCCCGGCGGGCGCGGGGGCGGACTCCGCCGCGGAGCCGAAGGCCGGGCAGCCGGTCACCACCCTGGAAGGAGACTGACGATGGACGCAACGCCTGTGCGCGGGACCCCCGGCACAGACTCCGGTCTGCTCTCCCCCGTGCGCGCCGGGAGCGGTGACCCGCTGTGCGACGAGGAGTGGGTCGCGGCCATGCTCGAGGTGGAGGTGGCGCTGGCCCGCTGCCAGGCGCGGCTGGGGGTGATCCCGAAGTCCGCCGTCGGGCCGATCGAGTCCGCCGTCGCCTCCTCCCCGGTCGGGGTCACCGAACTGGCGCGCCGCGCACGGGGATCGGCCAATCCGGTCGTCGAGCTGGTCCGCACGCTCACCCAGGCCGTCGCCCGGGTGGACCCGGAGGCCGCCGAGTACGTTCACCGGGGCGGCACCAGCCAGGACATCCTGGACTCGGCCGCGATGCTGCTGGCGGCGCGGACGCTGACCCGGATCGACGCGGACCTCCTCCGGACGGCCGAGGCGCTGGCGCGGCTCGCGGACGACCACGCCCGCACCCCGATGGCGGGGCGCACCCTCACCCAGCACGCGGTCCCGGTCACCTTCGGCCTGAAGGCGGCGGGCTGGCTCACGCTCGTCCTGGACGCGAGCGACCGGGTCCGGCAGGTGCGGGCGTCACTGCCCGTCCAACTCGGCGGAGCGGCGGGCACGTTCGCCGCGTACCTGGAGTACGCGCGCCTGGCGGGTGCCGACACGGAGGGCCACGCGGCCGGACTGACGGCCGCGCTCGCCGCCGAACTGGGCCTGCGGGAGCCCGAGTCGCCCTGGCACACCGTCCGTACGCCGCTGGCCGACCTCGGCTGGGCCGTGGTCGCCGTGGCCGGCGGCCTCGGCAAGTTCGCGACGGATGTGCTGGGCATGTCGCGGACCGAGGTGGGCGAGGTCGCCGAGCCGGCGGCCGAGGGCAGCGGGGTGTCGTCCGCGATGCCGCAGAAACGCAACCCCGTCCTGGCCACCCTGATCGTGTCGGCGGCGCGGCAGGCGCCCGCGTACGCGTCGATGCTCGGCCAGAGCCTCGTCGCCGAGGACGAACGCTCCCCGGGCGGCTGGCAGTCCGAGTGGCAGCCGCTGCGTGAGGGGCTGCGGCTGGCGGCGGGTGCCGCGGCCACCGCGGCCGAACTCGCCGAAGGACTCTCGGTGTTCCCCGAACGGCTGCTGCGCAATCTGCGGCTGACCGGCGGCGCCGTCGTCTCCGAGCGCCTGAACGCCGCGCTCGCCCCGCTGCTCGGCAAGGCCGCCGCCAAGCGGCTGCTGGGCGAGGTGGCGCGCGAGGCCGTGGACACCCACCGCCCCTTCGAAGAAGTGCTGGCCACGTCACCGGAGCTGGCGGACCGGTTCATCGACGGAACGGCGCTCCCGGATCTCCTCGATCCCGCCAACTACCTGGGTGCGGCGGAGGAGTTCGTCGCACGCGTGCTCCACCGCCACCGCACCCGCTCCACGTCGACCGGCTAGGAATCACTATGGAAGCCCTCGCGGCATCGGATCCGCACGCCTTACCGAGTCAGCAGCCCTACGAGTACGAGCGCGTGACCCTCACCGAACCCGACTGGCGGCGCCTGCCCGGCTGGCGGGACGTCACCGAGGCGCAGTGGCGCAGCGCCCAGTGGCAGCGCGCCCACTGCGTGAAGAACGCCAAGCAGCTCCGCGCCGTGACCGGCTCGCTCCTCCAGGACCGCTTCTTCGAGGACCTGGAGGCCGATCAGCAGCGCTTCGCCACGATGTCCACCCTGCTCACCCCGCAGATGCTCAACACCATGGCGCCGCATGCCGGTCCGGACCCGCGGTCCTACACGGACGCGTTCCTGGCCGACCCGGTGCGCCGCTACATGATGCCGGTGGCAGGTGACCGCGACCCGGAGTGGCCGAGCCACCCGTACGCGGAGCGGGACTCGCTGCACGAGGCGGAGATGTGGGTGGTGGAGGGTCTGACCCACCGCTATCCGACGAAGGTGCTGGCGGAGCTGGTGTCCACCTGCCCCCAGTACTGCGGCCACTGCACCCGTATGGACCTCGTCGGCGTCTCCACGCCCCAGGTCGACAAGCTGAAACTGACGCTGACCCCGGCCGACCGCCAGGACCAGATGATCGACTATCTGAAGCGCACGCCCGGGGTGCGGGACGTGGTGGTGTCGGGCGGTGACGTGGCCAACGTCCCGTGGCCGCGCCTGGAGTCGTTCCTGATGCGTCTGCTGGACCTGGAGAACATCCGGGACATCCGGCTGGCGACGAAGGCCCTGGCCGGGCTGCCGCAGCACTGGCTGCAGCCGGCGGTGCTCGAGGGGCTGGAGCGGGTGGCCCGTACGGCCGCGCGACGGGCCGTCAATCTGGCGATCCACACGCACGTCAACCATGCGCAGTCCGTGACCCCCCTGGTGGCGGAGGCGTCGCGGGCGGCACTGGACGCCGGCGTGCGGGACATCCGCAACCAGGGTGTCCTCATGCGCGGGGTCAACACCACGCCCGAGGCGCTGCTCGACCTGTGCATGTTGCTGCAGGGCGAGGCGAACATCCTGCCCTACTACTTCTACATGTGCGACATGATCCCCAATGCCGAGCACTGGCGGGTCGCCGTCTGGGAGGCGCAGGAGCTCCAGCACAACGTGATGGGGTATCTGCCGGGCTACGCCACTCCCCGGATCATCTGCGACGTGCCGTACGTGGGGAAGCGCTGGGTACACCAACTCGCCGACTACGACCGCGAGTACGGCATCTCGTACTGGACGAAGAACTACCGCACCGGCATCGAGCTCGACGACCCCGATGCCCTGACCCGCCGCTACCCGTTCTACGACCCCGTCTCCACCCTGCCCGAGTCAGGGCGGCGCTGGTGGCGGGAGAACGGCGGCAGGAAGGCATGACGATGACCGACATCCTCGACCTCAACCACCGGGCCGTACGGCGCAGCGCGGAGATCGTCGCCCAGGTGCGGGCGGAGGACCGGGACGCGCCGACGCCGTGCTCGGAATGGACACTGCGCCGGCTCCTGGAGCACATGACGGCCCAGCACCTCGGCTTCGCCGCCGCCGCGGAGGGCGAGGTCTCCGACACCTCCGCGTGGCGGGAGGTGCCGCTGGAGGATCCCCGGCGGGCCTACGCGGAGTCCGTGGAGCGCGTACTCGCCGCGTTCTCCGGGGACGGCGTCCTGGAGCGGGAGTTCTGGCTGCCCGAGATCCACCCGACGATGCGCTTCCCAGCGGCCCGCGCCATCGGCTTCCACTTCCTGGACTACGTGGTGCACGGCTGGGACGTGGCCGCGGCGATCGGCGTCCCGGCGGGCTACGACGCGGAACTCCTGGAGCGGGCGGAGGAGGTGGCGCGGACCGAGGTGCCGGAGGGGCCCTCGCGTGAGCGGCCGGGGGCCTCCTTCCGCCCGGCGCTCTCCGTGTCGGAGCAGGACGGTGCCGAGGACCGCATGCTCGCGGTCCTCGGCCGTGATCCGAAGTGGTCCCGCAGGTGAGGCGGTCCGTTCCACAGGTGGGTCGGTCCGTCCCGCAGGTGAGGCGGTCGGTCCTGCGTGTGAGGCGGTCAGTCCGCCGACGGCCGGGAGGGCCGGCCGCCGAGCATCTGGCTCTGCCCGCGGAACTCGGCGATGACCACGCCGTCCGAGCGGCGGACGGTGACGTCGTAGACGCCGCTGCGGCCGTACCGGGCGCGCTCCACGGCCTCGGCGACCAGCTCGTCACCGGGGTGCGCCGGGCGCAGGAAGGTGACCTGGGCGCCCTGGGCCACGGTGGCCGGACCGTGGGTGTTGCACGCGAAGGCGAAGGCAGCGTCGGCCAGCAGGAAGAGGAAGCCGCCGTGCGCCGTGCCATGGCCGTTGACCATGGTGTCCGTGACGCGCATCCACACGGTCGCCCTGCCCGGGCCGGCCTCCTTCAGGGTGATCCCCAGCATCCGGCAGGTCTCGTCCGTGGCGTAGAGCTCCTCGGCCCGCTGCCGGGCCGCGGCGTCCGCGTCGGTCTCCTCGTGCGTCACTGCTCCCCCTTTTCCTTTCGCTTTCTTCGTCCTCTGACTCCCTGATCCTGATCCCTGCGCCGACCGGCGGTCAACAGGCATCGAAAAAACCGACCCGAGGAGCGGCATGACAACGCCCACACCCTGGCTGAAGGATTTGGCCGGAATGCCACTGTCCGAACGGCGAGCCGCCCTGGAATCCCTCGTCGTGACCGAGTTCAAGCGGGAACTCATGATGGACGAGACGGATGTCCTCCCCCATCACGAGAGCTACTTCGAACTCGGCCTCACCTCGCTCGGCGCCACCGATACCAGGACGCGTCTGGAACGGGAGATCGGCCGCCCGATGGATTCGGCCCACCTGTTCAACAACCCGACCGTGGGCCATCTCGTGGACTTTCTCATGACCGAGGTCCTGCCGGAATTCTTCACCACCGGGCCCGAGGCCGCCGGGGACGGGCCGGGGCCGGACGCCCCGACGAAGGACCTCGTCGACGACATGCTCAGGGAGCTCTACCGGTCCTGACCCGGACCGGTAGTCCGTCCGTTCCGCACACCGCCGTCTCATCGCAGTTGGGCAGGGATCACCAGTGACCGACACGGCTTCGCCGTCCCGTAATGACGCCATGGTCAAGCAGTTACTGCTGGAGAAGTACGAGCCGATCGCCGTCGTCGGCATGGGCATCCGTTTCCCGGGGGACAACAACACCCCCGACGCGTTCTCCGCATTCCTCCGCGACGGACTCGCGGGAACGGGCCCCGTTCCACCCGACCGGTGGGACATGGAGACCTTCCAGGCCGAGGAGGAGAAAGCGGGACGGCGGCCTCTCGCGGCCGGCGGCGGATTCGTCTCCGGCATGGACGAATTCGACCCCAAGTTCTTCAACATATCCCCGAAGGAAGCCGAATTCATCGACCCCCAGCACCGCTGGGCGCTGGAATCGGCATGGCACGCACTGGAGTCGGCGAACATCGATCCGGCCGCCCTGCGCGGGGGCAACGGCGGCGTGTACCTCGGCGTCGGCCAGATGGACTTCGCGATCGAGGTGGAGTCGCTGGACCTCGCCGAGCTGGACGCCCATGTGGCGGCCGGGACCGCGCACAGCGCCGCCGCCGGCCGGCTGTCGTACTTCCTGGGCTGGCGCGGCCCGTGCATGAGCGTGGACACCGCCTGCTCCTCGTCGCTCGTGGCGCTCCACCTGGCCGTGCAGGGGCTGCGGCGGGGCGAGTGCGACATCGCCCTGTCCGGCGGGGTGAACGTCAACCACCACCCCCGGAACCACATCGTCTACTCGCGGGCCAACATGCTGTCGCCCGACGGGAAGTGCAAGACCTTCGACGACTCCGCCGACGGCTACAGCCGCAGCGAGGGCGCCGGCATGATCGTCCTCAAGCGGCTCTCCGACGCCCGGCGCGACGGTGACACCGTCCTGGCGCTGGTGCGCGGCTCCTCGGTCCGCCAGGACGGCGAGAGCGGCGGCCTGACCGTACCGAACGGCACCGCGCAGGTCGCCCTGATGCGGGACGCGCTCGCAAGCGCCATGCTGGAGCCCGGCGACATCAGCTACGTCGAGGCGCACGGCACCGGCACCTCGCTCGGCGACCCCATCGAGATGGGGTCGATCAACACCGTGTTCGCCGGCGCCCGTACCGACACCGACCCCCTGGTCGTGGGGTCGGTGAAGACCAACATCGGCCATATGGAGGCCGCTGCGGGCATCGGCGGCGTGGCCAAGGTCGTCTGCCAGCTCCGGGACGAGGCGATCTACCCGCACATCAATCTGACGACGCCCTCCCGGCACATCCCGTGGGACCGCTACCGGGTGACCGTCCCCACCGAGATGCGCCCCTGGGAAGCCGAAGGACCGCGCCGCGCCCTGGTCAACTCCTTCGGCTTCGCGGGCACCATCGCCTCCGTCGTCCTGGAGCAGGCGCCGCCCGCGGCGCCCGCCCCGTCCGCGCCCGACGACGGCACGGCCGTGTTCACGCTCTCCGCCAAGGACCGCTCCTCCCTGCGCCAACAGGCGGAGAACTACCGGATGTTCCTCGCGGAGCGGCCCGAGGTCGCGGTCCCCGACCTGTGCCACAGCTCCAACCTCGGCCGTACGCACCTGGGGGCGCGGCTCGCCGGTCCCGTCTCCACCCGCGAGGACCTCGACCGGCTCCTCGAACACCGTCCGGAGCGCGACGTGGACGCCCCGGACGACGGGTTCCGCGACGCCGGTGTCGCCTTCCTCTTCACCGGCCAGGGCTCGCAGTACCCGGGCATGGGCCGCGGGCTCTACGAGCGCTATCCGGTCTTCCGCCGCCACCTGGACGAGTGCGACCGGCTCTTCGCCGCCCATCTCGGCCGCTCCGTCAAGGAGTTGATGTTCGGTCAGGCCCCGGACAGTGCCGAGGCGATCAACCGGACGCTCCACACCCAGCCCGCGCTGTTCGCCCTCGAGTACGCGACCGCCCGCCTGTGGATGTCCTGGGGTGTGAAGCCCGGGATCCTGCTGGGCCACAGCGTCGGTGAGATCACCGCCGCGGCGCTGGCCGGACTGTTCTCCCTGCCGGACGCGGTCAAGCTCGTCGCCGTACGGGCCCGGCTGATGCAGTCCGTGTCCACACCCGGCGGGATGGTCTCCGTGATGGCCGCGGCCGAGGACGTCGCCCCGCTGCTGGAGGAGTACGACGACGTCAGCTTCGGCGCGCTCAACTCGCCCCGCCAGTGCGTCGTGTCGGGCGGTCTCGACTCGCTGGAACGGATCACCGAGAAGGTCCGCGCCCAGGGGCTGGCCACCAAGGCGCTGCCGGTGTCGCACGCCTTCCACTCCCCCTTGATGGCCGAGGTGTCCGACGCCTTCCGGGAGGCGGTGGCGGACATCACCTTCCAGGAGCCGCGGCTGAGCTTCGTCTCCAACCTCACCGGCCGGGTCGCCACGCTCGCCGAGGTCGGCACCCCGGACTACTGGGTGCGGCACATCGCCGAGCCGGTCGACTTCGCCGCCGGGATGCGGTGCGTCCAAGGCCGCGGGCGCCATGTGTTCGTGGAGGTCGGGCCGTCCTCCGCGCTCACGGGCATCGGCAGGCAGTGCGGCGACGCCTCGGCGCACGTCTGGGTCGCGAGCATGTCCCGTACGGACCCCGCGGCCACCACGCTGCGTACGGCTCTCGCACGGGTCTACGAGGCGGGGCTTCCCGTCTCCTGGAGCGGCTACCACGAGGAGCGCCCCGGACGCCGGATCGCGCTGCCGGGCTACGCCTTCGCCAGGAAGCGCTACGCGCTGCCCGGTGCGCGGGCCGTGGCGGCGCGGGCGACGGCGGCCACGGGTCCGGCCCACCACCCTCTGCTGGGCCGCGATGTGACCACCGAAACCCAACGCGGCGCGGGTGAGCGCGAGTTCGCCGCCCTGCTCCACCCGGGTGCGCCCGCCTATCTGGCCGAGCACGTGGTCATGGACCAGGTCGTCTTCCCCGGCGCCGGGTACGTCGAGATCGCGCTGGCTCTGCAGGACGCCGTCCACGGCGAGACCGCACGGCTGGTGGAGGACATGAGCATCCTCGAACCGCTGTTCCTGCGGGAGGGCGAACCCGTCGAGGTCCGCACCCGGCTCCGCCCGCTGGGCGAGGGTGGAAGCGGCCCCGCAGCGGTCGAGATCGCCAGCCGTGTCGACGGCCGGGACGGTGTCATCGAACGCGTCCACGCCACCGCGACGTTGGGCCGCGCGCCCGCGGGCCCGGCAGCCCTCGGTGACGTCGTCGACCGGCTGCGCGTCGCGGCCGCGGCCTGCGGCACCGAGGAGGTCCGCCACCGCGGCGAGGACCTCTACGAGCGGTACGCCGAGCTGGGCCTGCCGTACGGGCCCGAGTTCCGCCGCGTCGTCACGGTCGACCGGTACGCGGAGGGCTTCGCGATCGGTGAACTCCGCGGCCTGGACACCCCGGTGGGCGAGCATCTGCGCGCCTCCGTCCTGGACTGCGCCATGCAGACCCTCGGCGCGGCGGTCGACCTCGACGGCACGTATCTGCCCGTCGGGTTCGGCCGTGTCGAGCTGCTGAAGCGGCCCAAGGGCGGGCTGCGGGTGCTGATCAAGGTGGCTCTCGATGCGGCGGGCACCGAGCTGACCGCCGACATCGTGGCGCTGGAGGGGTCGCGCCCGGTGTTCGTCGTCCATGGGGTGCGGCTCAAGCGGGTCGCGGGCGCACCGGCGGATCCGGCGGAGCGCATGCTGCTGCGCCCGCGCTGGGTCAAGCGCTCCCTGCCGTCCGCCAAGTCCGGCCCGGAGAGCGGCCGTTCGGTGCTCGTCGTGGCCGCTGACCGGGACGCCCTGCCGGGCCTGGCGGACCGTGCGGCCGACGCCGGGATCGAGCTCCACCACGCCCCCGAGGCCGCAGCCGCCGGCCGTCTGCTCGCCGAGCACCCGGCCTTGACGGACCTGTGCTGGTTCTGGCGGCCCGAGCCCGGCCTCGACGGCGAACAGCGGCTGCGGACCGAGACGGAGCGCAACCACCGCGATCTGCTCGCCCTGGCGGCGGAGGCCGAACGCCTGGGCTCCGCACGCGATCTGCGCGTCCAGCTCGTCACCGAGGGGGCCCAGTGGCTGCCCGGCGACGCCGCCGACCCGCGGACGTCAGAGCCGCCGGTGGCCGCCTCGCTGTGGGGCTTCGGATCGGTGCTGCTGAACGAGTACCCGGCGCTGCGGACCCTGCTGCTGGACCTCGACGGGCCCGACCCGCAGCCGCTGGTCGACGAATGGCTGGCCGGGGACGCCGCGGGAGCCGAGTTCCAGGTCGCGTACCGGGGTGGAGTGCGCCATGTGAAGCGCCTGACGCCCCCGGCCTCCCGGGACCGTGACGAGGCCAACGCCGAGCTGCAGGTCACCGAGTACGGGAAGTTCTCCGCCGTCCGCCCGGTGCCCGTGGAGGACGTGGAGCCGACCGGTGACGAGGTCACCGTCCAGGTCCACGCCGCGGGCCTGAACTTCAAGGACGTCCTCAACGCGCTCGGCATGCTGCGCCAGTACGCGCTGGACCACGGCATCCCGTACCAGCCGCTGCCGCTCGGCTTCGAGGCCGCCGGAACCGTCGTCGCGGCAGGCCCGGACGCCGAGTTCGGCCCTGGCGACGAGGTGCTGCTCAGCCGGCTCGGCTGCATGCGGCGGCGCGTCACGGTGCCGTCCACGGTCGTCGTGCGCAAGCCCGCCGGGCTCGGCTTCACCGAGGCGGCGGGACTGCCCGCCGCGTACGTCACCGCCTACCACGCGCTGCACCACCTCGCGGGCCTCAGGTCCGGCGACCGGGTGCTGATCCACGCGGCGGCGGGCGGTGTCGGGCAGGCCGCCGTGCAGCTCGCCCGGCTGGCGGGCGCCGAGGTGTACGCCACCGCGAGCCCCCGCAAGTGGGAGCTGCTGCGCGCGCAGGGCGTGCAGCACATCATGAACTCACGCACGCTGGACTTCGCGGACGAGGTGCTGGAGGCGACCGGAGGCGAAGGCGTCGACATCGTCCTCAACAGCCTGAACGGGGACTGGATCCCGGCCGGCATGCGCTGCCTCGCACAGGACGGGCGGTTCGTCGAACTCGGCAAGATCGGAGTCTGGTCGCCCGAGCAGGTCCGGAAGTCACGCCCCGACGTCGCCTACCACAACTTCGATCTCAGCGAGCTGCCCGCCGACGAGCTGGACCGTCTCAACAAGACGATCCTGACCACGGTGGCGGAGCACGTGGAGGCGGGCCGGCTGGGCCCGCTGCCCACGGTCGGCTACGCGCTCGACGAGGTCGAGGAGGCGTTCGGCGTGCTGAGCCGCGGCGCCAACCTCGGCAAGATCGTGATCGAGTTCCGCGACCGCGACGCCGACCGGCCCGCCGAGCCGGTCCGGCTGAGCCCGCGGGAGACGTATCTCATCACCGGTGGTCTCGGCGCGCTCGGCGTGGCGACGGCCCGCAAGCTCGTCGCCGAGGGAGCCCGGCATCTGGCGCTCGTCAGCCGCCGCGCCCTCCCGCCGGAGGCGGTGGCGGAACTCACGGCCGGGATCGGCGAGGACGTTCAACTGACCGTCCATCAAGGCGACATCGCGGAGGCCGCCGACGTCGAGCGGATCGTGGCGGCGCTGGCCGCGGCCGAGGCCCCGCTCGGCGGTGTGATCCATGCAGCGGGCGTGCTCGCCGACGGTCCGCTGTCCGGGCAGACCTGGGACAGCATGGAGACGGTGCTGCGGGCCAAGGTCTACGGCACCTGGCTGCTGCACCGCGCCCTCTCCTCCGTCCCCACCGTCCGGTTCTTCGTCGGCTACTCCTCCATCGCGTCGGTGCTGGGCGCGGCAGGGCAGGCCAACTACGCGGCGGGCAACGCCTACATGGACGTCCTCATGCAGTGGCGGTCCGCCGCGGGACTGCCCGGACTCAGCGTCAACTGGGGCCCGTGGGCCGAGATCGGCATGGCCGCCTCGCTCACCGGCCAGCAGATCCGGAGCATCGAGGACCGCGGACTGAAGTTCGTGAAGCCGGGCGCGGCCCTGCGGGCGCTGTTCACGGCGCTGGGGCGTCCGTACGGCCAGACGGTCGTCGGCTCCTTCGACTGGGACGCGTACGCAGCGGCCCAGCCGTTCGCCAACGCCCTGTTCAAGGACCTGGTGTCGGACGGCGGGACGAAGGCGGCGCAGGACGTCGACCTGGACGCCCTGCTGGCGCAGCCGAAGCCGGACCGGGAGGCGGCGCTGCGCGATCTGCTGCGGGCCAAGGTCGCCGAGGTCCTGCGCTACGACTCGCCGGACGACGTCGAGCCCGACGCCCGCTTCGTGGACCTGGGCCTGGACTCGCTGGGCTCGGTGGAGCTGAAGAACGCACTGGAGGCCCTGTTCAGGATCCCGCTGCCCACCTCCACGCTCTTCGACCACCCCGTCGTCCGGTCCCTCGCCGCCTTCATCGACGGGCAGCTCGTACCGGAACAGGAGGACGAGGAGGCGGCGGCCGCCGGGGCGCCGCGCGCGGATCAACAGGCCCACGACGTACGGGACCTGACGGACGCCGAGGCGGACGACGAACTCGCGGCTCTGCGCGAGCAGGCGTTCTAGGACGGAAACGGAACACGGTGACGAGCTACATCGACTATCTGGACTCCCTGTCCAAGAAGCAGCTCATGGTGATGCTGGCGCGGCGGCGTCAGGAGGAGACCCAGGGGGTCGCCGTCGTCGGCATGGGCTGCCGCCTGCCCGGGGGCATCGACGGCCCCCGGGCCCTGTGGGCCGCGCTGCGCGAGGGCCGGGTCGTGCCGACGGACGGTCCCGGGGTGCCGGCCGACAGCCTCGGCCGGCCGCGCTGGAACGTCGACGCCCCCGACCTGGCGCCACTGGCCGGCCGGCTGCGCCAGGGCGCGTACCTGGAGGACATCGACCTCTTCGACGCGGAGTTCTTCGGGATCCCGGACCAGGAGGCCCTGCACATGGACCCCCAGCAGCGGCTGCTGCTGGAGGCCGCGGTGCAGGCCCTCGCCGACGCGAACCTCTCCCGGGCACGGCTCGGCGGACGCAGCGTCGGGGTGTTCGCGGGCGCGGGCCCGGTGGAGTACCCGTACGCGTGGCTGCGCGGCGGGCTGCCGGAGGGGGAGCTGTCCGGGCACATGAGCACGGGCAGTTCACCGAGCGCGTTCTCGGGGCGGATCGCGCTGGCCCTGCGCGTCAACGGCCCGGCGATCACGGTCGACACGGCGTCGTCGTCGATGCTGACCGCGGTGCATCTGGCGGTGCAGTCCCTGCGGCGGCGCGAGTGCGACGTCGCGTTGGTGGGCGCCGCCAACGTCCTGATGTCGCCGTTCAGCACCGGCATCCTGGACCGGGCGGGGATGCTCTCCCCGTCAGGCCGCAGCCGCCCCTTCACCCGGCACGCCGACGGGCACGTGCGGGGCGAGGGATGCGGGGTGGTGGTGCTCAAGCGGTACGCGGACGCCGTCGCCGACGGGGACGTGCCGTACGCGGTGGTGCGCGGCAGCGCGGTGCACCAGCAGGGCGACCGGCCGAGCATGTCGGTGGCCTCGGCGCGCGGCCAGAAGACCGTGGTCGAACTCGCCCTGCGGAACGCGGGCGTGGAGCCGGAGAGCGTGAGTTACGTGGAGGCGCAGGCGAACGGGTCCAAGCTCGGCGGGGTCATCGAGGCCGAGTCCCTCGCCGAGGCCTACGCCCGTGACTCCCCCACCGCGCCACCGCTCCATGTCGGCTCGTGCAAGGCGAACCTCGGCTATCTCGAAACGGCCTCCGGCGCCCCGGGGCTGATGAAGACCGCGCTCGCGCTGGCGCACGGCGAACTCCCGCCGCAGCCGGGCGAGGACGAGCCCGACCCGGACATCCCGTGGGAGCGGACGGCGCTGCGCCTCGCGGCCAAGCCGATGCCGTGGCCGTCGGGCGCGGGCCCGCGCAGGGCGGGGGTGAGCGGATTCGGCTTCGGCGGCACCAACGCCCATGTCGTCCTGGAGGGCGCGCCCGAGCGACCCGAGGACGACCCCGCCTCGCCGGGGCCGTGGCTCCTCGTGGTGTCCGCGCACCACGAGAACGCACTCGCCCGGACCGCGGACCGGCTGTTCCGCCATCTGCACGACACCCCGGGATGGAGCCCGGCCGCGGTGTGCCGGACGCTGGCCGAGGGCCGGGATCCGCTGGCGGTCCGCTACGCGGCCGTGGTCCGCGACCGGGACGGTGTGCTGGAGGCGCTGGCCCGTGCCGCGGAGGGCGAACGGGCCCCCGTCGCCGGTGCGGGCGACCGCAGCGGGGTCTTTCTCGATCTGCCCGAACCGGGTGGCGAGGAGCTGCGGTCGGCCCTCGGCGCCGGCCGACGGCCGGGGTTCGAGGCCCTGGAGCGCCTGGTGGGCCGGCACACCGCGGCGCAGGCGAAGGACGGCGGAGAGGAACCCGACCCCTCGCACGACGCCGGACGCTCGTACGTGGCGTGGGCGCTGGGCTGGATCGGGATGCTGGAGGCGGCCGGGCTCACCGTCGCCGGTGCCCGCTTCACCGGGCCCGCCCGGCACGCCCTGGCCGCTGTCGTCACCCGGCGGACCACCGCCGACGCCGTCAGCTCCGGCCAATGGTCCGCCGCCGCGGCGGGGCCGCTGCCCGGTGCCTGGGAACAGGACGAGGCGGACGGATCCCTGACCCTGCGCCGCCGCGCGTCCGCCGGTCCCGTGCCCACGCTGGCCCCGGCCCGTACGGAACTGGCCGGATGGCTGGCGCTGCTCGCCGACCGTTTCGGAGCCGGTGCGCCGATCACGTTCCCCCACCTGTGGCCCTCGCCCGGACCGCGGCTGCTCCGCCTCCCGGGCCCGGCGCTCACCGGCAGGCGCTACTGGCCCGAGCACAACACCTGGCGCTGACCTCCTGCTGCCCCCTTGCTGACCTCCTACGGATTGGACACCGCCCATGTACGTTCCCGAACTGCAGACCGCGGACGGCACGGTGGCCTTCCACGCCGCGCGGCAGCCGGACCGCACCGCCCTGGTGTGCGAGGGCCGGGAGGTCACCTACGGGCAGTTGCACGAGGAGAGCAACCGGTCCGCCCATGCGCTCCTCGCCGCCGGGACCGGCCAGGGTTCCCGGGTGGCCTACCTCGGCAAGGAGTCGGAGCACTACTACGAGGTCTTCTTCGCCTGCGCCAAGGCGGGCGCCGTGCTCGTCCCGATCAACTGGCGCCTCACCGCGGCCGAGGTCGACCACATCCTGCGGGACTCCGGTGCGGAACTGCTCTTCGTGGAGCGCGAGTTCGCGGCGAGCGCGGAGGCGACGCGGGCGGGTCTGCCGTCCGCGCCGCTGATCGTGCACCTGGACGGTGACGAGGAGCGGGGCGCCGGATTCCGGGCGTGGAAGTCCGGCCACCCGGCGGACGACCTGCCCTCCGCCGCCGCCCCGGAGGACCCGATCGCGCAGATCTACACCAGCGGAACGACGGGGCTGCCCAAGGGAGTCGTCCTCCCCCACCGCAGCTTCTTCGCGATCCGCGATCTGCTCGCCGAGCACGGCCTGGACTGGATCGACTGGAAGCCCGCGGACCGGAGCCTGATCAGCATCCCCGGCTTCCATGTCGCGGGCATCTGGTGGGCCATGCAGGGGTTCACCGCGGGCGTCACGAACGTGGCCATGCGGATGTTCGCGGCGCACGACGCCGTGCGTCTGATCCGCGAGGAGCGCATCACCACGACCTGCGCCGTCCCGGCGATGCTGCAGATGATGCTGGCCGAACCGGGCGCGGGCCCCGAGGACTTCGCCTCGCTGCGCAAGGTGACGTACGGCGGCTCCCCGATCTCCGAGACCCTGATGACGCAGTGCATGGAGGTCCTGGGCTGCGAACTGGGCCAGTTGTACGGCCTGACGGAGAGCGGCAACACCGCGCTGTGCCTGCCGCCCTCCGACCACGTCGTGGGCAGCCCGCGCATGCGCGCCGCCGGCAAGCCCTACCCCGGCGTCGAGGTGCGGGTGACCGACTCGGACGGGAAGCAGGTCCCGGCGGGCACGGTCGGCGAGATCTGTCTGCGCACCCCCGCGGTCATGCTGGAGTACTGGGGCATGAAGGCAGCGACGGACGAGACGCTGGCCGACGGCTGGCTGCACACCGGCGACGCCGGGTACGTCGACGCGGACGGCTATGTGTACGTCTGCGACCGCATCAAGGACACGATCATCGTGGCCGGCGAGAACGTCTACCCCGCCGAGGTGGAGAACGCGCTCTGCAAGCATCCGGCGGTGGCGGAGGCCGCCGTGATCGGAGTGCCGGACGAGCGGTGGGGGGAAGGCGTCCTCGCGTTCGTCGTGCTGCGCCCGGACATGGCGGCGAAACCACGGGAGTTGAAGCTCTTCCTGCGGGACCGGATCGCCGAATTCAAATCCCCGCAGCGGTACGAGTTCATCGACCGGGTGCCGCGCAATCCGAGCGGCAAGATTCTCCGCAGGGAACTCCGGGAGTCGTTCTGGGCCGGCCGTGACCGCCAGGTGAATTGACGCCGAGGAAGATGTCCCGCGGGGCCTGGGACGGAACGGTCCTGCGGACAACGGGAATTCATCCCCGGCGCTTCAAGATATCGGGTGGAACCGGCCGGTGCCGGTTCCACCCGATGCCCCGTGACGGAGAGTCAGCGGGAGCGGCAGCAGCCGTGGTGGCTCCACTCCGGCTCGTGCCAGTAGTGCTGCGCGTCGTGACGGGCGGTGGGCGCGGGCCGCAGGACCCGGTTCCGGGGCGCGGCCGGTGCCGCGACCCGCGCGGACGTGCGGAACGGCGCGAGCAGTTCGGAAACGGTCGAGACGTGACCGCCGACCATCACCCGGCGTACGGCGGCGGCCGCGTCGATCGAGCGCAGCGGATCGCCCTCCACGCACACCAGGTCGGCCAGGAACCCCGGTGCCAGCGCGCCCAGCCGGTCGCCCAGCCCCAGGGCGCGGGCGGCGTTGGACGTCGCCGTGGTCAGGGCCTCCCGCGGGGTGAACCCGTACTTCACCATGACCCGCAGGTTCTGGTGGATGCTGATGCCGATGTCGTCCAGGGCCGCGTCGGTGCCCGCGACGACGAGTCCGCCGGCACGGTGCACCCGGAGCAGCATGTCGACATCGCCCAGCGTCCAGGCGTGGTTGAGCTCCCCTCCGGGGCCGGCCGCGTCCTCCGCCTTCTGCAGCAGCCGCTGGTACTCCCACGCGGGGAACAGCACCCGGGTGCGCTCGTCCTCGATGAGCGACCGGTCGTCGAGGAAGAGTTCGGACGCGAACAGCGTGGTGGTGGAGATCCACATGCCGCTCGCCGCGAGAAGGTCCACGGAGTCCTGGAAGGTGCGCCCGGCCGCGTAGCTCAACGTCCGTGAGTAACCGAGGCGGTTGCCACCGCCGGTGTGCTCCATCCCGTCGAGTCCCGTGCGCACGGCGGGATAGAGGTAGTGCGAGGTGACGGGGATGCCGCGCGCGTGGGCGCGGGCGACGACGTCGCGTTCGTAGGCGACCGGCAGCCGGATGTAGGACTTCAGCAGGTCGTACTCGAGGGCGAACGCCCGCCCCAGGTCGCGGTCGAGCTGGGCGCGGGAGAAGACCGGCCGCATGACGCGGTGCGAGCCGCGTGTGCCTTCCAGGCCCTCGCCCGATCCGAAGTAGCGCGGCCCGACCTTGGTGCCGGCCGCCAGCGCCTCCCGGGTCTCCACCATCTGGTAGGCGGGATCGCCGGGCGTCCGGCTGGTGGTGACCCCGTACGCGAGCCAGGCCCGGCCCTGGCGGTCGCCCCACTGCGGGCCGCGCCAGTGCCAGTGGTTGTGGGTGTCGATCAGGCCGGGCATGACGGTGAGTCCGGTGGCGTCGACGACCCGTGCGCCGCGCACCGCGCCACGGCGCGTGACCTCCTCGATCCGCCCGTCGCGGACGACGACGTCCACGTCGTGCCGGAGACTGTCGCCGGTGCCGTCCCAGACCGCCCCGGCACGCACGACGGTGCGCCCGGCGGGGGCGGGGCGGCGCGTCCAGGTGAGATGCGCCGGTACGGTGCGGGGCGCGCCGCCGTCGAGCGGCACGGTGCGCAGCCGCCCGTTGGCCAGGTACAGCAGTGTGCCGCCGAGCGCGGCGACCGACAGGGAGTCGGTGGTCTCGTCGGTGATCCGCTGCGGCTCGCCCGTGATCCGCCCGCCGGCGTCGACCGGAATCCGCCAGGCCAGACTCTCCATGCCCACGATCAGGTGCTTGCCGTCGGGGGTCCACAGCGGGCCGTCGCCGCTGCGGGTGGAGAGCGAACGCCCAGGCGCCGGCGCCTGGTAGCGCACCTCGTGGCTGTTCAGGTCGACGGTGAGGATCTGGTTGTGGCCGTTGCTGCTGCGCCGGGAGTAGGGGGCGAGCGCGGCGAGGGCGAGGACCGTGCCGTCGGGCGACCAGGCCGGGGGCCCTGGCTGGTAGAGCGCCTCCATCACCTTGGTGACGGTGCCGTCCGCGACGGTCAGCACCCAGGTCGCGCCGCTCTCGTCCTGGTACGCGATGCGGGACCCGTCGGGTGACCAGCGCGGGGCGAGCTGGGCGTCCGGCAGGTCGGTGAGCCGTTCGGTCCTCCCGGTGGCGACGTCGTACGTCCAGAGGTTGGCCGTGCCGGATCGGTCGCTCACATACACCAGCGACCGCCCGTCGGGGGCCCAGTCGGGCGCGGCGTTGAGGTATCCGTCGCCCACGATCTTCTTCGGGTGCCCGCCCCGCCCGCCGACAGGAAGGAGCCACAGGGCGTTCAGCGCGCGGAAGGCGACGGTGCGGCCGTCCGGTGCGAGCGCGGGGTCGGCGATGCCGAGGACGTCGCGCGCGCCGCCGCTCTCGAGGTCGGGGCGCTTGCGGCGGTACGGCGTACGGGCCACGCCGACGGCGGCGGTGAAGGGGATCTCGCGGCCGGCGCCTCCGGTCCGCTTCCGACGGCGGATCAGACCGTCGGCGGTGTAGAGGAGTTCGTCGGCGGAGAGCCAGGTCGGGGCGAACGGGAAGACGTCCTCGCCGTCCGTCAACGGCCGGTCGTCCACCATGAGTTCGGCCTTCGCCCCGGTCACGCGGACGTGCGCGAGGCCGCGCCCGTCGGGGGCGAACGCCGGTCCGTGGAGCGTCGCGCCCTCCGGTGCGGTCACCAGGCGCTCGGTCGTCCCCGAGCGGATGTCGACGGCCTGGATCGTCGCGCCGTCGACGTACGCGACGCGCCGGCCGTCCGGGGACCAGGCGGGCATGGAGACGGCACGGTCGCCGTCGGTGAGCGCGCGCAGCGCGCCGGTCGCGGTGTCCAGCAGCCAGATGCGGCCGGCGTTGCCGCGGTCGGAGGCGAAGGCGATGGTGCTGCCGTCGGGCGAGAACGCGGGCTCCTGGTCGTAGCCGGAGCCGTCGGTGAGCCGGCGGAGGCCGCTGCCGTCGGTGCGGACGGTCCACAGGTCGTACGCACCGTCGCGGAAGGACTGGAAGACCAGGCTCCTGCCGTCCGGCGCCCAGTGGGGCTGCGTCGCGTCCTGCGCGTCGTCGGTGAGCCTGCGCGCGTCACCCCCGTCGGCGGGGAGCAGCCAGAGGGCGTTGAGCGCGTCCATGGCGAGCGTCCGGCCGTCGGGCGACAAGGAGACGCAGAGGTTGGCGCTCTCCTGCGTCCGCACGATGCCGGCCCCGGCGTCACCGTCCGTACGCGTCGCCGCGTACGCGTCCTGCGCCGCGAAGGTCTCCCTTCCGGCGCCCGGTAAGCCGCCCCAGAGCGACAGCGCGCCGATTCCCGCGGCACCGCCGCGATGGATGAGACCGCGCCGGGAGATACCGCCGGAGTTCTCCGCGGAATGCGGAGCGGATTCAGATGTCGCCATGCGTGGGTCTCCCCGTCTCAGAGAAAGTCAACAAGCATGCGGATTCTATGAGTTGGACCGGGTTCGGACCATGGGAACGAGCCGGTCCTGCTTCTCGGACACCTCCGGACGCGCGGCGGGACCGAGGAATTCCCCGGCGCCCTTCCGGAATTCCGCCCCTCTCCCTTCCGTTCCTTGATTTCGGCCCTCACGGCCCGGCCCTCGGAACGGGCCGGGCGGCCGCACCGTCCCAGGTCCCGGGGTGATGGGGCCGGGTGGCGGCGACCGGGGACCATCGGCCTCTGGGCGCCGCACGCGGCCCGAACGAGGCTGGAGGGCAAGGGGAGCGATGCCCCCTGTGGACGCCGCGCATCGGCATCGGTGCCAACAGTGGCGTCAGGGCCGCCGAAGAGGTCGGTGGCGCACAAGGCAGTGGACAGAAACCGGAGGTCCCACGATGCGTCCCATCACCGTCGGCCTGGACGGTTCGGCCGAGTCCCGGTCCGCCGCGGACTGGGCGGCCGGCGAGGCCGCGCGCCGCAACCTGCCGCTGCACCTGCTGCACGCGTGGATGCTGCCCCCGGCGGAGGCGCGTTCGGCCCAGGAGCCTCTGGTGCGCAAGGACTGGGGGATGCGGCTGCTCCGCGACGCCAAGGCCGACCTCACCGACCGGTACCCGGAGCTGTCCGTCACGGCGGAGCAGGTGTCCGAGACCCCGATCGAGGCGCTGCTCGCCCGGAGCGGGTCGTCGGAGATGCTGGTCCTCGGTTCCCGCGGACACGGTGTCGTGGTCGGTTTCCTGCTCGGTTCGCTGGGTCTGCACATCCTGCTGCGGGCCGACGGACCGGTCGTCATGGTCCGGCACCGTGCCGGCCCTCATGCCGGGGAGCCCGGCCGGACCGGCGAGGCCGGGCGGGCCGGTGGCGAGGTGGTCGTGGGCATCAACGATCTGGGTGCTGCCGCCGAGGAGTTGCTGGAGTTCGCCTTCGCCGGCGCCGCGGCGCGCGGAGCCACCGTACGAGCGGTACGGGCCTGGAGTCCGCCGCCCCTGTTCGCCCACCGGCCGGAAGCGCTGCGGGACAAGGGCCACGAGGGCGAGCTCGAGGCCCGCGAGCGGAGGGCATTGGCCGAGGCCGTGCACCCGTGGCGGGAGAAGTACCCGGATCTTCCCGTGGTCGAGCACGTGGAGACGGGCAGCGCGACGGACGTCGTCCTGTCAGCGGCCGGGAATGCGGACCTGCTCGTCCTCGGGCGCCCCGTGCACCGGCCGCACACCGCGCCGCGCCTCGGTCATGTGGCGCACGCGGCGCTGCACCACGCCCCGTGCCCGGTGACGATCGTCCCGCACGACTGACCGTACGGCGCGGGGCGGCACGGCCGGCGACGGTACGGCGCGGGGTCTTCAGGTCGTCCGCGGGGTCTTCAGGTCGTCTGCGGGACCACGGCGACCGGGCACGCCGAGTGGTGCAGCAGGGCGTGGCTCACCCGGCCGAGCTGCAGCCCCCGTCCCCCGTTGCGCCGGGGAGCGCCCACCACCAGGAGGTCCGCGTCGGCGGAGCACTCCAGGAGGATGCGGTGCGCCGGGCCTTCGACGGCCTGGCGCCGCACCGGGACCTCGCCGCCGTCCGGCATCGCCCGGTTCAGGGTCTTGGAGAGGATCATCGAGGCCCGTTCCCGGTGTTCCCGTGCGATGTCTCCGGCCAGGTCGTCGCTCTCGAACACCGGGCAGCGCCAGGCCCGTACGGCATACAGCCGGGTCCCCCGGGCCTCCGCCTCGGCGAAGGCGAACCGGATGGCCGCCGCGCTCTCGTTCTGGTCGTCCACGCCGAGGACGACGTGGCCGAAGGCTCCCGTACGGTTCCGCTCCCCGCCCCGCACCACGATCACCGGGCACGCGGCGCGCGCCGCCACCGCGAGTCCCACCGATCCCAGCAGCCGCCCGGCCAGTCCCCCTCGCCCCCGTGCGCCGGTGACGAGGGCGAGCGCGTCGCGTCCCTCGCGCAGCAGCGCGGTCACGGCGTCGTCGGGGACGACCTCGCCCGAGACCTTGACGTCGGGGTTGCGGAGCCGGACGCGTTCGGCGCAGGAGGCGACGATGTGCTCCGCCATCACCTTCTCCGCGGGCCGCCCGGCGGTCAGTTGCGGTCGCCGCCCCTCGTACTGCTCCCAGAGGGAGGCCTGGAGGAGACGGAGCGGTACGCCGTGGGCGGCCGCCTCGTCGGTCGCCCAGTCCAGGGCCTGAAGGCTGGACTCCGATCCGTCGACGCCGACCACCAGGGGAGACTCCATCGTCCCCACCGCCTTCCGCCGGAGAGGGGCACCTCGCGGTACCTCTGGGAGAACAGTCGTCCCCGGGGCGTGCGATGCGCGATGGGCCGGTACGCCCCCGGTCCGGGACCTTCGGCCCGCATGAACCTGCCGTACGGCCGCCCGGCCCGGGACGGATGTCCCGGCGGGGCCCCGCCCCCCACGGGAAACGGGCCCCGCCGGGACATCCGTCCCGGGCGAAGCCCGCTGCTGTCGTACGTCGTGGTGTCCGAGGGGGGACTTGAACCCCCACGCCCGATAAAGGGCACTAGCACCTCAAGCTAGCGCGTCTGCCATTCCGCCACCCGGACGAGGTGAACCGCAGTCTCCCGCGGCGACGCAGACCACGATACCAGGGGTTCGACGTGCCTTTCACCTGCGTATCCGCGGATCGCCCTCCACCTAGAGTGAACCTCGTGACACACATGGTGACCGGCTCCGGATCGCGGCGCGCCCGGCGGCCGCGGCCGCTGTCGCCGCTGCGCGAGCGGCTGCGGGACGCGTTCTGGTTCGCGCCCGTGACGGGGCTGCTGGGCGCGGTGGCGCTGGCGGCGCTGACGTCCTCCGCCGACGAGTTCCTGGTGAGCCGGTTGCGGGAAGCCGGCGACACCGCGGCGATCGAGGATCTGATCAACGTCGCGGACGACGCACGGGCCCTCCTCGACACCGTCGGCTCGTCGATGCTGACCTTCATCGGCGTGGTCTTCAGCATCTCGCTGGTCGCGGTGCAGATGGCGTCCAGCCAGTTCACGCCGCGCGTGCTGCGGCTGTACGTGCGCGGCCGGATCGTCAAGTCGACGTTCGCGGTCTTCCTGGCGACCTTCGTCTTCGCCCTCCTGGCACAGTCCGGGCGGCAGGGGGACCAGGACCCGCGGACCGTGCGATCGGTGCCCGTGATCTCCAGCCTCGTAGGGATCTGCCTCGTCATGATCAGCCTGCTGCTGTTCATCGCGTACGTGCACACCACGCTGCGGCTCATGCGCGTGACCTATGTCATCGACCGCGTGGCCCGGGAGTCGATGGCGGTCCTGGACCGGCACGCGCGGCTCGCCGTGTCCGAGGAGCACGCCGCCCTGCCGCCCGAGACGGGGCACATCACGTACGAGGGACGGGCAGGGGTGCTGCGCGGCGTCGATGTCGCGCTGCTCACCCGGTTCGCCCGCCGGTACGGCACGGTGCTGCGATTGGAGCCGCGCATCGGCGACTTCATCGTGCCGGGGACGCCCGTGTGCAGCGTGCACGGCGGGGAGGTGCCGACCGGCCGGAGGCGGCTGCGGTTCGCGTTCCAGGTGGGGCCGGAGCGGACGTTCCACCAGGACCTCGGGTTCGGGCTGCGCCAGCTCTCGGACATCGCGCTGCGCGCCCTCTCCCCCGCCGTCAACGACCCCACGACGGCCGTACAGGCGCTGGACCGCATCCACCAGATCCTGGCGGCGCTCGCGGGCCGGGCACTGGGCGAGGTCCACCACCGGGACGCGGGCGGGGAGCTGCGGCTGGTGCAGCCGCTGCCGAGGTGGCCGGACCTGGTGGATCTGGGGCTGGTGGAGATCCGCCGGGTGGGTGTCGCGGCCCCGCAGGTGACGCGGCGCATCGTCGCCGCGCTCGACGATCTGATGCTGCTGACCCCTGAGCCCCGCAGGGAGCCGCTGCTGCGACAGCGCGAGCTGCTGGAGCGGGGCCTGGAGCTTGCGGTGCACGATCCGGCGGAGCGGGAGTTCTCCGGCCGCCCCGACCGCCAGGGCATCGGCTGAGCGTCCGCGCACCCGCGGCCGTACGGGCGGACGGCTGCCCGTACGGGCGGACGCCGGAACCGGCCCCTACCGACGGGCGCGGGACCGGCCGCACGGACGGGGCGCACGCGGCGTACGAGTCGCGGGGGGGGGGCGGGGCGGCCGGGGGGGGCCGCGCGGCCCCCCCCCCTCCCGCCCGCCCGGCCCCGGCTGTCCTCGCGTT
>NZ_JBEYUP010000018.1:0-140086 GCF_040643575.1 Streptomyces sp. NPDC047108 | reverse complement strand
GGCCCGGCGCCCGCTCCGGCCACCCTTCCGCCCCCGGCTCCCGCCCCGGGCCCCCGGGGGGGGGGGGGGGCCCCCCCCCCCCCCCCGCCGCCGTCTACACCCGTTGCACC
The DNA here is from genome assembly GCF_040643575.1 of Streptomyces sp. NPDC047108. Lineage (NCBI taxonomy): Bacteria > Bacillati > Actinomycetota > Actinomycetes > Kitasatosporales > Streptomycetaceae > Streptomyces > Streptomyces sp. NPDC047108. Next base: position 139,976 of record NZ_JBEYUP010000018.1, on the reverse strand, counting down.
ACCGAGAGCCGCACCGGCGTGGACGCCGGCAGGGAGGGGACCGGAACAGCGGGACGGCAGGCGAGGGCCTGCGCCGCGGCGCGGTCGCCGGGGACGGCTCGTTCACCGAGCAGCGGCCCGTGGTCGTACGAGGACCCGGAGCGGGGCGGGACGGACGGCTCGGCGCCGTTGTCGCCGCGCCGGTCGTCCTGACAGCCGGGCGGATCCTCGCCCTTGGTGCCGGTCGCGGCCCCGGTCACGGCCCCGGTCCCGGTCGTGGTCGCGGTCGTGGTCGTGGTCGTGGTCGTGGTCGTGGTCGCGGCAGAGAAGTCGGCGACCTCGACATTGCCGACCGAAACGTCGCCGACCGAAATGTCGCCGACCGAAACGTCGGCGGCCTTGGCGGAGGCGCCCGTGGCCGAGCGGACGTCCGAGGGGTGGGACGTCGCGGCGCTCGTACGGTCGTTGGGCTCGTCCCGGCCCACGGCGTACGGTCCGGCGACCGCCGACGCCGGGGCGTGCGCCTCCTGTTGAGCCGTCGCGGCAGCGGACGGCGCCTGCCGGGACGTGGCGGCGGTCGCCCACGGCTTGCAGACCAGCAGTGCGGCCAGGGCCAGCAGCACACCCACGACCACGGCGGCGGCGCGCCGCCGTGCCGGGGGAGTGCTGAGGTGGTTCATGTGCCGTTCTCTGCCGGGGGATTGGATTGGGATGCTATCGGGGCCGGGGTGCGACCTGATGCGCGGCCCCGGTCCTCGCGCATGGACGGCGGTGTGCGTGGCCGGGGCTTGCGGGGCACGGTGCCGCACCTGCCCCGGCCTACGAACCGGAGCCGTCCTCGCTCTCGGAACGGTGCTGCTGGTTCCCCGTACCGGGGCCGCTGTCGCCACCACTGTCCCGGCCGCCGTCGTCCTGGCCGCCATCGCCGGTGCCCCCGTCGTCGGTACCGCCGTTGCCACTGCTGCCGTCACTCGCGCCACCGGACGACGAGCCGGAACCGGACGGCGTGGAGCCCCCGGACGGTCCCGCCGTGCCGCCGGTGTCGTCGCCGGGCTTCGACGGCGCGTCCGAGCCGCCGCTCTTGCTGTGCGACGGGTCCGGGGACTGCCGGCCGTCCGGCGCCCCGCCCGAGTCGTGCCCGGAACCGGAGCTGCTGGACGACGGGGAGGGCGCGGGGGCCTCGGGCTGCCGACCGTCGTCACCGCCGCCGGAGCCGCCGTTGCCCCCGCCCACGATGCGGCCGACGGTGGTACCGCCGGCGCCGCTCGCCGTCGAGCCGGTGACCAGCTCGATCACCGTGATCGTGCCCATGGCCAGGACGAACACGGCCAGGGCGGCGAGCATCGAGCGCTTCCAGCCGCGCAGTCTGGTCCCGTGGGTGGTGCCGTGCGTGTACGCATCGGGCGGGCCGTCGGCCGGATCGTGTCCGTCCGCGGGGTGCCCGGAGCGACCGTGGGCGTGAGGCATCAGCTCGGTGGCGTCCGCCGATGAGGTGCTCTCCCGGACCTGGGGCAGCATCGTGGTGGCGTCGAACGGCGAAGACGAGGAAGAGCCGTGCGCCCCGTCCCCCGCCGCCGCCGGATCCGCCCGCGGCAGCATCTGCGTCGCTTCGATCTGCTCGAGCAGTCGTGTGCGGTCCTCCTCCTCCGCCTCGGCGGTGGGCGGGGCGCCGAGGCGGGGGAGGGCCATCGTGGGATCGGCGGCGCTGCCGGCGTGGCCTGCCAGGGTGTGGTCGTCGTCCGCGTCGTCGACCGGAACCTGACGCGCCTTGGGCTTGGCCTGTTCCGTCACATCGCGGATCTGTTCACCGGTGCGCTTGAAGAAGTGCTGGAAGACCGATCCGCCCGTGCTCGCGACGACACTGACGATTCCCGCCCCCAGGACGGTCCCGTACACCCCCAGTTTTCCCGCGAGCAGCGCGGCCACGACGGCCGCGATCGCGCTGCCCGCGACCTGCGCCATGCTCAGGTCGAGTCGGCTCTTCTTCTCTTCGGCCTTGGTGTCGGCCCGAAATTTCATGGGTCAGCCTCAGAACGGACGTCCTTTTCTCCCTCAGCCCAGAGAGACTGCCGGAGCCCTCAAAAGGTTTCTGATGAGGACATAGTGTGAACCTTGCCACCCATGGCCGCTTCGGACGGCAATGACCGATGCACGACAAGCGGGATCGTGGTGCGGCGCATCCGGCGTTCGCTGGGTCGGCCGTCCGCGAGCGCGGTCCACCGCCGCACGGCTTCTCCGCCGCAGTCTTCGGCGCGTATTGAAGCACCGTCCGCATTCCCGGCCGTATCCCGTGGCTACTCGGGGGACGGCGGTACGCATTCCTTCTACCTCTTCGGACGGGAGGCGTGGACCTTCGTCGGAGTGACGGACGGAAAGGGCGCACGCGCAGCTGTGAACTGCCTGATCTCCCCTTTATGAGTACGCGGTACTCCACTGTGGTTCCCGGCGGGTTCCTGGGCCGGAAATCCGGACCGACCGCAGTACGCTTTTCCGTATCTGCTGGGGGGCGTTCCGCAGGCCAGGGGGGCATGCGCCTGCTCGCTCATGCAGAAGCTGAACGTCGTGTCGCCCGTGGCTCCTGCCATGCGGACCGCACCTCCGCCGGCCTGCGCATGCGGGCTCGCTTCCACCGATCACCGCGCGCCCGGCCCTGTCTCCTCGAAACGTGTCGGCTTCGAGGCGTACCCGCAATGCGAGGCGCGCAGAGGAACACCGCAAGGGGTGGGACGCCATGAGGAGCCAGGAATTCCTTCCCCCTGCCCGTTCGCCGCTGGAGCGGATTTCCAGCGCGCGGCTGCGCTGGACGACACCCGGTCCCGCCCCGGTTACGGAACGGCTGGGGTGGCTGGACGCGCTGCGCGGTATCGCGGCACTCGTCGTGGTGTTCGAGCATTCCTCATACGCCTTCATGAGGGAATTCCGGGACGCGGTGGTGCCGGAATTCAACACCGGTCGGTACGGCGTCCTGGTGTTCTTCCTCGTGAGCGGTTACATCATCCCGGCCTCGCTCGAACGCGTCGGCTGTGTCCGGAGTTTCTGGATCGGCCGGGCCTTCCGGATGTATCCGTTGTGGGCGGCCGTCGTCGTCTCCTTCGTCGCCCTCGAACTGTTGGGTGTGGTGGAGATGCGCGGTGGCCTCGGTGAGCAGAGCGTGCTCGAAGTGGCCGCCGCCCACGTCACGTTGCTCCAGGAATTGCTGGGGACGCCCAGTCTCCTGCTCGTCCTCTGGACGCTCTCGTACGAGGTGGGCTTCTATCTCCTGGTCGTCGCCCTCTTCACGGTCCGTCTCCACCGGCGGTCGGGGGCGATCGCCGTCGCCCTGGCCGTGCTCGCCGCGGTGAGCGTCGCCGCGGGGTTCGCACTGCCGGTCTCCGCTCTCTCCGGCGCGATCGGCACCGGTCCGCTGATCGCGCTCGCCTCGATCGCCCTGGTCCTCGCCGTGTGCTGCGCGAGCTCGGGGGCGCCGGTGCTCCGGGTGGCCGGGGGAGTGCTGGGCGGTGTGCTGGCGCTCGTCCTGGTCCCCTTCAACGGCACGGTCCCGGTGTGGGAGGGCCTGGTGATCCTCGCGGTGATGTTCCTCGGCACCGCCGTCCGCCGGGCCGAGAGCGGTGAGAGCACCTGGCGGGCGGCGTTCTGCGCGGCCGCGGTGGTGGTCGCCTGCGCCGTGGCGAGTGCGTACGCGGACGGCGACGCGTCCCATTTCACGCGCCGCGGCTGGATCCTGGCCTTCCTGCTGGCCGTGCTCACCTTCGGTGCCGGACTCGCGGTGCGCCACCGTCGGATTCCGCGCCTGCTGGTGGGACTCGGGACCATCAGCTACTCGGTCTATCTGCTGCATCCGCTGCTGCTGGCGGTGACCGACGGCACGATCGGCCGGTCGCGACACGATAATCTGCTGCTCGAAGCGGCGTTCTGCGCCGTGCTGTTGCCCCTGTGCGTGCTGACCCACCGCTGCATCGAAGCTCCCGGCCAGGCCTACGGCCGCAGACTGGCCCGCCGCGTCCGGCCGCCGTGACCTCTCGGAGGGGGAGGCTCCACGAGCCGAATAGCCTCGCGATGGACGACCGGTGCGCGACCGGTGCGCGAGCGGTGAGCGACCGGTACGCGACCGGTGAGCGGTGAGTGACCTGCACGCGCGGCACGCACCCGCCACGTACGCGGCGCCTCCGCCTCTGCGGTCACCGTTCGCGGCACAGTGGGCACATGACCGCAGACGACAGCAATGTCCTGGCCCGGGGCCGCGTCGCGACCCGGCTGCCCGCCCAGGATCTGGACCGGGCGCGCCGCTTCTACTCCGAGAAACTGGGACTGGAACCCGTCGACGAACGACCCGGAGGGCTCCTCTACCGCTGCGGCGGCACCGACTTCGTCGTCTTCCGCTCCACCGGAGCCTCTCCCGGCACCTTCACCCAGATGGGGTGGGAGGTCGACGACATCGACGCAGCCGTGACCGAACTCGCCCGGCGGGGTGTGGTGTTCGAGGAGGTCGACGTGCCGGGCATGCGTACGCAGGGCGGGATCGCCGAGATCGAGGGCAACTACCCGAGCAAGGGTGCGCGGGGTGAGCGCGGCGTGTGGTTCCGTGACAGCGAGGGGAACATGATCGGCATCGGGCAGCCGATCGTCTGACGGCGAGACGGCGTCGATCGTTCACCCACGGGCGCCCGTTGCGTCCGCCATGGACGCCCGTTCGCGGTGCGCGCGCTGCCGGACCCGGGACGGAGGAAGGCTCCTTCATGGGTCCTGGCCCCGGTCGCACGATGCGGCCGGGGCCAGGGCGGAAGAGGGCTGACACTACGGAGAACGGTGAGGAAGCCCCTTCACTCCGCGTACGGATTGCGCACGTAGTCCAGCGAGAAGTCGCCCTTGTTGCCGAAATAGGCGTCGATCAGACGAGCGGGATCGGTGGTGATGCTGCCCCTCTGCAGGTCGCTGCCGTCGTCCTTGTCGTCCCATCCCCACGGCGGGCTCGCGGCGTTGTCGCTGCCGTCGTCGCCGCGGAAGGATCCGAATTTCGCATAGGTCTCCGGATCGTCGCGGCGGTCCCACAAGCCACCCGGGGCGAAGAAGTCCACCAACTGGTACTGCACGGAACGGTCGTTGCCGTTCTCCGGCACCTCACCGGGCACCCCGGGCGGACCGGGGTAGTAGACGATGCCGTCGCCGCCGCCGAACTCCTCGCCGTCCCAACGGTAGGCGCCGTGTCCCTTCGCCTCCTGGAAGCTGGTCGGGTGGGAGTTGCCTTCGTGGGGCTGCGTGAGCAGTTCGCCGTCGATGCTCTCCCGGCCCTCGGTCCACGTCCCCCCGCGCGGAACGTACGAGTAGTAGTGGTTGTGCGCCTGCGAGATCATCGCCTCGAGCGTCCCGTACGGCGTGCCGTCCTTGCGGACGACCTCCATCACGCCTTCCATGTCGTTCTCGTGCCCGCCGAAGCGCTTCCAGTCCCGCGGGTGGTAGTAGCCGTACGTGATGAACCAGTGCGTGCCCGTCTCCACGACGGAGTAGTAGACGGTCGCGCTGAGCCGGTCCTGGTGCGTGGCCAGCGACTGCTGGTTGTTGAGGGTGTCCCAGTCGCCGTCGTACTGGACCATGGAAAGGTAGTCCGCGGCCGCGTTGCTGTCGGCGGTGTCCTGGTAGTGGACGGGTGCCCAGCGCTGGGCGAGCTCCGCGTCGCTCGGCGCGGCCTCCGCCGTGGAGGGCAGGGTCAGCATGGTCGCGAGACACGTGGTGGCCACGAACGATGTCGCGAGGGCAAGACGCCGGCGCCGCATGCGTCACTCTTTTCGTAGGGTCCGGGACGGTGGCGGCCGGACGCACCCGCCGAGCCCCGGCCGGGCGGGCACGTCCGACGTGCGGGGGACGCTAACGGGACCATCGGGCGGGGCACATGAGTAATGCATGACCTGTGCAGGGCACATGACCGGAAAGCGCCCCCGGCCGCAGCCCTCTCGGCGACCCGCTCGGCACACTGCTCACCAGGTGGGGGGCGTGTACTCAACTTCGCCACGGGATCTGGAACGGCCCGGCAGGGAATGCGAGGCTGAGGCCGTGGCTGACATCGGACGTCGATCGATCCTCACCGCGGCGGTGGCCGCGGCAGCGGGAGTGCCCTTCCTCACCGTCGTCGCCGACCGGGGCGACGCCGCCGGAGCGGCGGCCGACCGCTACGCATCCAACACCGAGCTGTACCGGAAGCTGGCCGACCGCGAGGGCATCGACTGGGCCCGGCGGTCCCGGCAGCCCTCCGGGCCCGTCCGCACCGCCGTCCTCGCCCCGCACGGCGGAGGCATCGAGGCCGGAACCAGCGAACTGTGCCTGGGCATCGCGGGCTGCCGACCGGAGCGGCCGGGTGAGGCGCTGTTCCCCGGCGCCGCCTACGGCTACTGGATGTTCGAAGGGCTCCGCAGCTCCGGCAATTCCGCCCTCCATGTGACCTCGGCGCACTGCGACGACCCCGTCGCACTCGCCCTGGTGCGCCGGAGCGACTTCGCGGTCTCGCTGCACGGCTGCCGCGCCGAGCAGCTGGCCGACGGACCGGTCGACCTCGCGCGGAGCAAGAACCGGGCCGTGGTCGTCGGCGGCCGGGACGCGCGGCTCAGGTCCGCGGTGAAGCAGGCGATCCGCGGATCCTTCACCTCGACGCAGATCACCGTGCTCGACGGCGACGACGTCCCCGGCCTGGACGGCGGGGACACCGCCAACATCGTCAACCGCACCTCCACCGGTCGCGGCGTCCAGCTGGAGATGACGGCCGAGCTGCGCGACGCGATGTTCGGCGATGCGTCGAGCCCGGCGAAGCGCCGCGCGACCTACGACGACTCCGGTGCCTGGTTCGGCACGTTCTGCACCGCCGTGCGCGGAGCGATCCGCGACCACGAGAACTGAACGCCACTGAATTCGGAGGCACCGGAAGCGGCGTCCGCTGTAGCCTTCCCGGATGGACGCGAATCGACTGCCGCTTTTCTGTGACACCGACTTGGCGGAACGCATCGAGCGGGCCGAGACACAACTCGTCACGAAAGGCAGCGAGGCCGCCCATCGCCGCAAGGGAGAGGGCGCGGGATTTCTCACACCGCTGTCAGGTGGAGTGGCGTCCTTCGCCGAAGACCACTCGCCGCTCAACAAAGTCGCCGGACTCGGATTCGGCGGCGTACCCGATGCGGCCGCGCTCGACGAGATCGAGCGCGCGTACGCCGACCGCGGCGCCCCCGTCCTGGTGGAGCTGGCCCACCTCGCCGATCCCGCCATCGGCGAACTCCTGACGGGACGCGGCTACCGCCTCACCTCGTACGAGAACGTGCTCGGCCTCCCCCTGACCGGTGAGCAGCGGCGCGTCGAACCCGAAGGCATCGAGGTCAGGCTCAGCGACGACGCGGAGTTCGAGCGCTGGCTGGAGGTCGTGGTCGACGGGTTCGCGCACCCCGACACCCAAGGCGTGCCCGCGCACGAGGAGTTCCCGTACGACGTCGTCGCCGCTGCCGTCCGCGACCTGGTCGGCGCCGCCGGAATGAGGCGCTACAGCGCCGTACGCGAGGGCGCCGTGGTCGGCGGGGCCAGCTTCCGTACGGCCGAGGGCGTCGCTCAGCTCACCGGCGCGGCAACGGCACCCGCGCACCGCCGTCGCGGCGTGCAGACCGCCCTCCTGACGGCCCGGCTCGCCGACGCAGCCGCGGCGGGCTGCGACATCGCCGTCATCACCACCCAGCCTGGTTCGAAATCCCAGGAGAACGCACAGCGCCAGGGATTCCACTTTCTCTACACCCGCGCCGTCCTGGTGAAGCAGATGTGACGGGCGGACGCAATTCCGCACCCGGCGATGAATTCCGAACAGGGCTCCCGAAGCTGATGAAGAGAGCGAGCTGCGAGCGGTACCACGCATGGTGGAACCGGCCGGAAGGAAAGACGTCACCCATTTCCATATGAGGGCACGGCGGAAACTCCGGGGAATCGGGCGAGCGGCCCGCGTAGGCACCTCGCCGCCGCCCGCGCGCCCACCGCCCAGCGGCGAAAAATGCCGGTACGGTCCCTTTTCATGGTGATTCTTCGTCTCTCCCGTTCGCTGCGCCGGGGCTGCGTCGCCCTGCCGCTCGTGGCCGCCCTGCTCGCGCCGACCGCCGCCGTCGGCGATGAGCGGCCTGTACCGGAGCACCTGTTCGGCTCGGCGATCCGCACCATGCCGACCCAGGAGAAGGTCGTCGCGCTCACCTTCAACGCGGCTTGGAACGACGAGGGCCTGGACGCCGTGCTGTCCGTCCTGCGTGAGGAGAAGGCCTCCGCCACCTTCTTCCCCACGGGCGACTTCGCCGAGCGCCTCCCCGACGCCGTCCGGCGCATCGCCGCGGCGGGCCACGGGCTCGGGAACCACTCCCACACCCACCCGCACTTCGGCTCCCTCACCCCCGCCGGACGCGCCGCGGAGGTCAACGCCGCCGACGACGCCGTGCGTGTGGCCGCCGGCACCGAACCGCTGCCCTTCTTCCGCTTCCCCTACGGCGACACCACCCCCACGCAGATCGCCGAGGTCAACTCGCTGGGGTACGCCGACATCGAGTGGACCACCGACACCAACGGCTACCTGGGGCCCGCCGGCGGGATGACCGTGGAGAAGGTCGTCGACCGCGCTCTGGCCGCCCTCACGCCGGGCGAGATCATTCAGATGCATGTCGGTCAGGGCACCGGCCAGGGTCCTGTCCTCGACGCGGACGCCCTCCCCGAGATCATCGACGCCGTACGGGCGCGTGGTTACGAGATCGTCGACCTGCGCACGCTTCTCACGGCCCCGGCCGCACCGGCCGTCACGCAACAGCGCGACGCGGGCGTGCTGATGCCCGCGCTGGTGCCCTGGGACTCCGCGTCGGCCGCGATGCGTTCCGGTCCCGGTCTGCCGCTCCGGCTGTGGTGAAACGGCAGGCGCCGCCGACCGGATGATGCAGCGACGGGGCCCCGCCCGCACGGGTGGGGCCCCGTCGCCGTATGCCGATTCGGCATGAAGGCGTGCGAGGGCGCATTGGCTCGTATGCCGCGCCCTGCGTGAGGGTGGCGGAGCGTTCCGGCTCGCGTCCGTGATGCGGACGGCCGGAACCAGTTCGGGGACGGGGGACTCCTTCAGTACAGGTATGCCCGGTGTGGGGCGTTCACCGTGTTGGCGTTATTTGTCATGTTCTGCGCCAATTCCAGTCGCCCGTCCACGACCGCGCACGCACCCGTACATGGAGGAAGGACCGATGATGATCACCGGACACCCCGCCCGCCGCGGCGACGCCGACGCCACCGAGGTGGCGTCGTGAACCGGACCATACGCCACATAGCCGTCTTCTGCGGGGTGCTGGCCATGGCGGTGCTGGCACGGGCGACCTGGGTGCAGTTCGTCGACCACAAGGAGCTCTCCGAGCACCCCGACAACCGCCGCGTGGCGATCGGCACGTTCGCCCAGCCCCTCGGCGACATCATCGTCGGCGGCAAGGCCGTCACCGGTTCCACCGAGACCCCCGGCTCCGACCTCCGCTGGAAGCGGACCTACACCAACGGCCCGATGTACGCGCCGGTGACCGGCTTCCTCTCCCAGGCCCAGGGCTCCACCTTTCTCGAAGGCGTGAACAAGGACCTGCTCAGCGGCGGCGACCCGCGCCTCGGGACCAATCCGCTCGACATGCTCTCCGGCGGCAAGCAGCCGGGCGGGGACGTCATCACCACCATCGACCCCGCCGCGCAGAAGGCCGCCTACCGCGGTCTGACCCGACTCGACGCCAAGGGGGCCGTCGTGGCGCTGGACCCGCGCAGCGGCAGGATCCTGGCGATGGCGTCCACCCCCTCGTACGACCCCGGCGTCTTCTCCGGACTGTCCGGCAAGGAGGGCGAGGCGTTCCGCAAGCTGGACAAGGACAAGGGCAAGCCGCTGCACAACCGGGCGATACGGGAGGCCTATCCGCCCGGCTCCACCTTCAAGATCCTCACGGCGGCCGCCGCGCTCGAGCACGGGACCGTCACCGACATCGACAAGCCGAGCGGCGCCCCGGCCCCGTACCGACTGCCGCAGAGCACCACCGAGATCGGGAACGTGGTCCCCAACTCCCAGTGCGACGGCGTCTCCCTGAAGACGGCCCTGCAGTGGTCGTGCAACAACGTCTTCCTGGACGCGGCCCACACGCTGGGCCAGGACAAGATGCGGGACACGGCGGAGAAGTTCGGCTTCAACAAGGAGCAGTTCACCCCCGTGCGCACCGTCGCGAGCGGCTATCCGAAGGACCTCGACCAGCCCGGGACCGCACTGACGGGCATGGGCCAGGGCAGTGTGATCGCCACGCCGCTGCAGATGGCCATGGTCACGGCCGGCCTGGCCAACGACGGCAAGGTCATGAAGCCCTACCTGGTCGACGAATTGCGCGGCTCGGACCTGTCGACCGTCCAGAAGTACGAACCCGAGGAACTGGACCAGGCCGTCTCGCCGCAGACCGCGAAGACGGTGCAGCAGATGATGGAACACACCGTCGACGAAGGGACGGCCGACAAGGTCCGCATCCCCGGCGTCACGGTCGGCGGCAAGCCCGGAACGGCCCAGCACGGCGCCGATGTGCGGGACGAGCGCCCGTACGCCTGGTTCGTCTCGTACGCCAAGAACCCCGACGGCGGGTCACCGGTCGCGGTCGCGGTGTTCGTCGATCCCGAGGACATGAACATCTCCCGTTCCGAGATCGCGGGCGGACGCCTGGGCGCGCCGATCGCCAAGGCGGTCATGAAGGCCGTACTCGACCAGTAGCCGAGCCGATCTCCGGTATGCATACAGGGTCGGGGCTGCGAACCGAAGCCGGAATCCGTAGCCCGGAGTACCGGACCTGACGAGGAGGGCTCAGGTGCGCATCGGCGTATCCGGCACCCATGGAACGGGGAAGACGACCCTCATCGAGGACGTCTGCGCCCGCCTGCCCGGCCACGGTTCCGTCGAGGAGCCCTACCTCCTGCTCGAGGAGGAGGGCCACCTCTTCGGCCATCCGCCATCGCCCGATGACTACCGCGTGCAGCTGAGGCGATCCCTGCTCCTGCTGCGCTCACCCGCGGAGCGGATCGTCTTCGACCGCACACCGGTGGACTTCCTCGCCTACCTGGCGGCGTACGGCCATGACGTCGAGGAGGAGGCGGACCCGGACGTACTGGAGTCGGCCATGGCGAGCCTGGACCTCCTGGTCGTACTGCCGATCACGGCCGAGACGGAACGCTTCCTGCCGGAGGCGGACCTGCCCCGCCTCCGGCAGACCGTGAACGACGCGCTGCTGGGCCTCGTCCACGACGATCCGCTCGGCGCCTGGAGCGACCTGCCGATCCTCGAAGCGACCGGGCCGCTGGAGCGGCGGACCGAAGCGGTCCTCGCGGCGGCGGCCCGTCTGGATCGCCCCTGAGCCTCTGCATCCGCGCAGGTCAGGGGCTTCGTACTCCCCGAAGAGTACGGCGTGGTGCGCGCGGTGTCTCCTCCGGGTGCAGCGGGTGTCTGCCACGGCCGGATGTGCGGGGCCTCGCCCGTTGGGCAGGGTGTGTCGTGCCAGCGTTCCTCCTGTGCGCCGTACGCGGAGGTGCGTCGTGACGGCGGGGAGGTACGCCATGGACGAGTTCTTCGAACTTTCCGGGCGCGCGCATGCGACGGTCGTTCCGGTGGAGGGGTACGGGGCCCTGGAGGGGTCCGAGACGGGGTGGTGGGACGTGACGCTGCCGATCATCACGGCGGACGGCCATCCGGGAACCCACACCTTCGTCACCTGTGCCCCCACCGCGGACGAGGCGTTCCATGCCGCCATTCGCGACGCCGTGACGGCGAAGGCCCGGCGCAGGCGGCGCGACGCGGACATCGACATCTCGGTGGCGTTCGTCGTGCCGCGTCAGGACTAGGAGCGCGTACGTCCTCCGTATGTCCTCCCCGTCGGAGTCGGACGTCTCCGCCGGGGCCCGCGGGCGGCCGTCCACGCCCGCGCGGCGGCGTCCCCGGGATCCCGGACGGTCCCGGGGACGCCGTGCCGGGCGCGTCGACTCACCCGGTGAACGGCCGCTACCGGCCGACCTCTTCGAGCCACTGGTGCGCGCTGCGCGGCTTCAGGCCCAGGATGCGCTGGGCGCTGTTGTCGGCGGCGATCGTGTTCTCCGTCGCGGTGGCGAACCACGCGTAGAGACCGGCGACGCCCGCGGCCCCGCCGGCTCCGATGACGGGGGAGAGCTGACGGCCGAACTCCTCGGGGGTGATGGGCTCGTAGGAGACCGTCCGGCCGATGTGGGCGCCGAAGGCCGCGGCGATGTCAGGTCCGGTCAGGCCCGGATGCTGTCCGACGGCGACGGTGCCGGTGATGTCGGTACGGTCGAACAGCGCGGCCGCGGCATCGGCGTTGTCCAGGTGCGAGGACCAGGAGACGGGGAAGTCCGCGCGGAGCGGGTAGCGCAGCACCCCTTCGGCACGGACGGCGTCGAGGACGGGCGGCAGCAGGAGGTTCTCCAGGAACAGCCGCGGAGCGATCACCGCGTACGACAGACCGGTCTCCTCCAGCCCGCGTATCAGGGTGGGGACGGCGGCGTCTGCCCCGGCCTGGAGCGGTGAGCCGGGGCTGTCGACGACCGCGCCGCTGGTGGAGACCACCACCCGGCCGGGCCGCGCCACGGAGAGCGCGGCGACGATGGTGCCCGCGTACGCCGCACGCTCCTCCTCGGGGCCGATCGGCAGGTGCACGAACACGCCGTCGGCGCCCTCGTAAGCGGCCGTCAGCTCGTCGACGGAGGAGTAGCGCGCGGCGACGACCGGGGTGCCGTCGTCGGCGGTGCCCGCCTTCCGGGCCGCCGCGACCACCGGCTTCCCGGCGGCCTTCAGCCGGTTCAGGACAGGAGTGCCTTGGGCGCCCGTGGCGCCATGGATCACATAGCTCATGGCGTCATTAGTGCATACGATGCACTGGTTACATCAACTGCACTATTGGGGTAGCGTCGGAACTGTGACACCGCACATACCGCCGCTGCCCGACTGCGGGGTCGCCCGGTTCCTGACCGTCCTGGAAGGACCGTGGGCGACCCTGATCGTGCGCGAACTGCTGCCGGGCAAGCGCCGTTTCTCCCAGCTGCGCGACGCGCTGCCCGGCATCAGTCCCCACACCCTGACCAGCCGCCTGCGCAGGTTCGAGGCGTACGGGATCGTGATCCGCTCCGTCCATCCCGAGGTGCCGCCACGCGTGGAGTACGAGCTCACGCCGCTCGGTCAGGGGCTGCGAGGGGTGCTCGACGCGATGGCGGAGTGGGGGAATTCCCTCCCCGACTCCCTCGCCGAACCGGGATCGGACGGTCCATCCGCTGCGGAGCCGACACACTCGATACCGGCCGCGACAGCGAAGCCGTGAACCCCTCCCGGTCGGACCGGACGCCGCGCAGAGTGGTGGAACACCCCGAGGGCGGCCGGATCCGTCCGACGGTTCCGGACAAGGGAGTTGAGGGCTCGTGCAGGTCACGAAGTGGGGACACGCCTGTGCCCGGCTGGAGAAGGACGGACAGTCCGTCGTCATCGACCCGGGGGAACTCACCGAGCCCGAAGCCCTCGACGGAGCCGACGCGGTGCTCATCACCCACGAGCACTGGGACCACTTCGACGAGGGACGACTGCGCAGCGCTCTGGAAGCCGACCCGGCACTGCACGTGTGGACGATCCGCTCGGTGGCAGAGCGCCTGACCGGCCACCGGGACCGCGTCACCGTCGTAGGAGACGGGGACACCTTCACCGCGGCAGGATTCGTCGTCGAGGCGCACGGCACACTGCACGGGGAGATCCACCCGGCGGTCCCGCGCAGCGCCAACACCGGCTTCTTCCTGGACGGTTCGGTCTTCCACCCCGGAGACGCCCTGACCGTCCCCGACGCACCGGTCGACACCCTCATGCTCCCCGTCCACACCCCGTGGCTCGACGTCGCGGACGTCGTCGACTACGTGGCCGAGGTCGCGCCGCGCACGACGATGGGCGTGCACGACGGTCTGCTGCGCGAGCCCGGCGCCGTGGAGTACGGGCGGATCATCGCCGCGCTGCAACCCCGCATCCCGTACCGGCTCCTCGCCCCCGGCGAGACCGCCGAGCTCGCCACCCTGTGACGGCGCACGCCGGTCCCTAGTCGACCGATGCCTTCAAGGCGACCACGATCAATCCGAGAAACGTGGCGAGGAGCGCGGACACGATCAACGGTCTGCCCCGGAGGCCGCCCCGTCGCGCGCCGACCACGCCGAAGCTGCCGAGCAGCAGCACCGTGAAGTAGACGGCGATCTCCAGAGCGACGGTGGACGTCGCGCCGCACAGCACGGCCAGCAGGAGTACCAGCATCGGGGCCAGGGCGGACTGGATGATCCCCGACTGCGAGCGCATCGTGGCCGGCAACCGCCGCCCCGAGAACGGCACGCCCCGCTCGGCGCGCACCAGACCCTCCGCATAGACGTGCGCGAGCCAGTAGATCACCACGGTCGCCGGGACGTTGACCAGCACGTCTTCGAGGTGCACGGGCGGATCCGAGTACGCGGCCAGGACCGCCCCGGTGATGACCGTGCCGTAGACCGCATGTTCCGGGTGGTTCAGGGGCAGCAGCAGTCGCCCCAGAGCCACCGACCACTCCCGCACGCGCATGGGCGCCATCATCCCTGCTCCGGTGGGCTTCTGACGCAACGACACCCCAGCCCTGTCGCCGGACCACCGTGCCGCCGTCCCGGCCGGTTCCTCGTGCTGCCGTTTCGCATCGCCGACCGCTCGGAGTGCCGGAGATCCGCGCTGCCGGAGAGCCGCCACAGCCGATCGGCCGCCCCCGTCCGCGGTGACCGGAAAGCGTCCCGGTCCCTCGTGGGCGGTGGTCGTACCACCCCGTACTTCCGGGCCTTCGGCGCAGTTCGCCGGGGCCGGCGTCAGAGAGTCGTCAAAGCGGCCGCCGCGGCCGTTAGAGGGCCGTCAACGACCCGCACGAACCGATGCGCGGGGAGGTTTCCTCGAGAGGTCAGATCAAGCCGAACCTTTCAGGAGCTCACGATGGCCGACGTGGCCTTCGTCGTCACCACGCTTGCGGTCTTCGCGCTGGTGGCGCTCATCGCCAAGGGGGTGGCGAAGCTGTGACCACCGAGAACATCGTCGGCCTGGTCGTGGCCGCCGCCCTGCTGGGCTATCTCGTCCTCGCCCTCGTCAAGCCGGAGAGGTTCTGAGCACGGATATGAGCCCCTTCCTCGCCGGTGTGCTCCAGCTGCTCGCGCTCATCACCGCGCTGGCCCTGGCGTACCGCCCGCTCGGCGACCACATGGCCGGTGTCTACGGCTCCACGAAGCACCTTCGCGTGGAGAAGTGGATCTACAAGGCCATCGGCGCCGATCCGGCCACCGAGATGCGCTGGCCCGCGTACCTGCGCGGCGTCCTGGCCTTCTCCCTGGCCGGTGTCCTCCTCCTCTACCTGCTGCAGCGCCTCCAGGGCAGCCTGCCGGGTTCGCTCGGCTTCGCGTCCATCGACCCGGACCAGGCGTTCAACACCGCCGCCTCCTTCGTCACCAACACCAACTGGCAGTCGTACTACGGCGAGCAGGCCATGGGGCACCTCGTCCAGACGGGCGGCCTGGCGGTGCAGAACTTCCTCTCCGCCGCCGTCGGCATGGCCGTCGCCGTCGCGCTCGTCCGCGGCTTCGCCCGGTCCCGTACCGGTGAGCTGGGCAACTTCTGGGCCGATCTGGTGCGCGGTACGGTCCGCATCCTGCTGCCCCTCTCCGTGATCGCCGCGATCGTGCTGGTCGCCTGCGGCGCGATCCAGAACTTCTCCGGGATCCACGAGGTCGGCCAGTTCATGGGCGGCTCGCAGCAGTGGAACGGCGGAGCCGTGGCCTCGCAGGAAGCGATCAAGGAGCTGGGCACCAACGGCGGCGGCTACTTCAACGCCAACTCGGCCCACCCGTTCGAGAACCCCACCCCGTTCTCCAACCTCTTCGAGATCTTCCTCATCCTGCTGATCCCGTTCGCCCTGACGCGCACCTTCGGCCGCATGGTCGGCAGCATCAAGCAGGGCTACGCGATCCTCGCCACGATGGCGACGATCTGGATCGGATTCGTCCTGCTGATGTGGTGGACGGAGTTCGCCCACCACGGGGCCGCCTTCGACATCGCCGGCGGCGCGATGGAGGGCAAGGAGCAGCGCTTCGGCATCGGTGCCTCGTCGATCTTCGCGGTGTCGACCACGCTCACCTCGACCGGCGCCGTGGACGCGTTCCACTCCTCATTCACCGGCCTGGGCGGCGGGATCACGATGCTCGGGATGATGCTGGGCGAGATCGCGCCCGGTGGTGTCGGATCCGGCCTCTACGGAATCCTGATCATGGCGATCCTGGCCGTGTTCATCGCGGGCCTCATGGTCGGCCGCACCCCCGAGTACCTGGGCAAGAAGATCGGCACGCGCGAGATCAAGCTCGCCGCCCTCTACATCCTGGTCACCCCGGCGCTGGTGCTGTGCTTCACCGCCGCGGCCATGGCCCTGCCCACCCCGGCGAACTCGATGACGAACTCGGGCGCGCACGGCTTCTCCGAGATCCTCTACGCGTACACCTCGGGCGCCAACAACAACGGTTCGGCCTTCGCGGGCCTGAACGCCGACACCCAGTGGTTCAACACCACCATCGGTCTGGCGATGCTGCTCGGCCGCTTCGTCCCGATCGTCTTCGTCCTGGCGCTGGCCGGCTCGCTGGCCGAGCAGAAGCCGGTCCCGGAGACGGCAGGCACCCTGCGCACCGAGAAGCCCCTCTTCACGGGCCTGCTCGTCGGCACGATCCTCATCATCACCGGTCTCACCTACTTCCCGGCACTGGCTCTCGGGCCCATGGCGGAGGGGCTGTCGTGACGACCGCCGACACGAAGACGACCCACCGGAAGAAGTCCGAGGACTCCATGTCCACTCCCACACCGACGTCCACGTCCACACCTTCCAGGGCACCGCACCGCGACGTGCCCAGCGGCAGCACGACCGGGCCCGGCCGCGTCGGCGCCGGCGTCTTCGACGCACGGCAACTGGTCACGTCGCTGCCGGACGCCCTGCGCAAGCTCGACCCCCGCGTGATGGTCTCGTCCCCGGTCATGTTCGTGGTCCTGGTCGGATCCGTCGCGACCACCGTGCTCGCCCTGAAGGACCCCGGGAACTGGTTCGGCTGGGCCATCACGGCCTGGCTGTGGCTGACGGTCGGCTTCGCCAACCTGGCCGAGGCGGTCGCCGAAGGCCGTGGCAAGGCGCAGGCCGACACCCTGCGCAAGGCCAAGACGGACACCGTCGCCCGCCGTCTCACCGCGGACGGACGAGCCGAGGAGCGCGTACCGGGTACGGATCTGCGCATCGGTGACCTCGTCGTCTGCGAGGCGGGCGACATCATCCCTGGCGACGGAGACGTCGTCGAAGGCGTCGCGAGCGTGGACGAGTCGGCCATCACCGGCGAGTCGGCCCCGGTCATCCGGGAGTCCGGCGGCGACCGGTCCGCGGTCACGGGAGGTACGAAGGTGCTGTCCGACCGGATCGTCGTCACGATCACGACGAAGCCCGGCGAGACCTTCATCGACCGGATGATCGGCCTCGTCGAAGGCGCGGCCCGGCAGAAGACCCCCAACGAGATCGCGCTGAACATCCTGCTCGCCTCGCTGACCATCGTCTTCCTGCTCGCCGTGGTCACCCTCAAGCCGTTCGCGATCCATGCGGGCGCCGACGGGCAGACCTCCCTCGTCGTCCTGACGGCGCTCCTGGTCTGCCTCATCCCGACCACCATCGGCGCGCTGCTCTCCGCCATCGGCATCGCGGGCATGGACCGGCTCGTCCAGCGCAACGTCCTGGCCATGTCCGGCCGCGCAGTCGAAGCCGCGGGCGACGTCTCGACGCTTCTGCTCGACAAGACCGGGACCATCACGCTCGGCAACCGTCAGGCCGCCGAATTCGTCCCCGTCCAGGACACGACGGCCGCCGAACTGGCCGACGCCGCACAGCTGTCGTCACTGGCCGACGAGACGCCCGAGGGCCGCTCCGTGGTCGTGCTCGCCAAGCAGAAGTACGGCCTGCGCGAACGCCACGAGGGCGAACTCGCGCACGCCGACTGGATCCCGTTCACCGCGCAGACCCGTATGTCCGGTGTGGACGTCGACGGGCGCAAGGTCCGCAAGGGCGCGGCGGCTTCGGTCATCGCCTGGGTGACGGAGCGCGGCGGCACCGTCGCCGACGACGCCGACGCGCTTGCGAGCCGGATCTCCGAGGCAGGCGGAACCCCGCTGTTGGTGGCCGCCGAGGACGACCAGGGAGCGCGGGTGCTCGGCGTCATCCACCTCAAGGACGTCGTCAAGGACGGCATGCGCGAGCGGTTCGACGAGCTGCGCCGTATGGGCATACGCACGGTGATGATCACAGGGGACAACCCGCTCACCGCCAAGGCCATCGCCGAGGAGGCCGGTGTCGACGACTTCCTCGCGGAGGCCACGCCCGAGGACAAGATGGCGCTCATCAAGCGCGAACAGGCCGGTGGGCGGCTCGTCGCGATGACCGGCGACGGGACGAACGACGCCCCGGCGCTGGCCCAGGCCGACGTCGGCGTGGCCATGAACACCGGCACCTCGGCCGCCAAGGAGGCCGGGAACATGGTGGACCTGGACTCCGACCCGACCAAGCTCATCGAGATCGTCGAGATCGGCAAGCAACTCCTCATCACCCGGGGCGCGTTGACCACCTTCTCGATCGCCAACGACGTCGCCAAGTACTTCGCGATCATCCCGGCGATGTTCGCGGTGGCCTACCCGGGCCTGGACAAGCTCAACATCATGGGCCTGACCTCGCCGGAGTCCGCGATCCTCTCCGCGGTGATCTTCAACGCGCTGATCATCGTCGCCCTCGTACCACTGGCTCTGAGGGGCGTGCGGTACCGGCCGATGAGCGCCGACCGGATGCTCCGCCGCAATCTCGCGGTCTACGGACTCGGCGGCCTGATCGCCCCGTTCATCGGCATCAAACTCATCGACCTGCTCATCTCCCTCATCCCCGGAATCGGCTGATCGTGATGAACAACTCCATCGGGAACGCGGCCCGGGTCCTCGGGGCGGGACTCCGTACCCTCCTCGTCCTCACCCTGGTCTGCGGCGTGATCTATCCGCTCCTCGTCACCGGTGTGGCGCAGGCCCTCTTCCACCCCCAGGCCAACGGCTCGGAGGCCAAGAGCGGCGGAAAGGTCGTGGGCTCCACGCTGGTCGGGCAGCGGTACGACCTGCCCCTGAAGAAGGGCGAGGACACCCCGGCACCGGACCTGAAGTGGTTCCAGCCGCGGCCCTCGGGCGGCCTGGGCACCAACAGCGTCAACACCCGGTACAAGCTCATCCTCTCCGGTGCCACCAACCGGTCCGGCGACGACACCGAACTGATCCAGTGGGTGAAGGACGCCAAGGCGGCCGTGGTCAAGGACAACTCGACCGCGGACTTCACGGTCAGGCCGCGGGACGTACCGGCCGACGCCGTGACCTCATCCGGTTCCGGCCTGGACCCCGACATCTCCCCGCAGTACGCGGAGCTCCAGGTCCACCGCGTCGCCGAGAAGAACGGGCTCGCCGTCGCGGAGGTCCGGAAGCTCGTGGACGACCACACCACAGGACGCACTCTCGGCTTCATGGGGGAGCCCCGGGTCAACGTCCTTCAACTCAACGTCGCTCTCAGGGACTTGGTCAGGGGCTGACCATCCCGGGGGCTGAGGCGGGAGCCGTCGGCCGGGGAGCACCCGAGCCGGCGGCTCCAGCCCCATGCCCCCGTACGGCCGGGCTCGGCACGGCTCACGCCGGTGTCCTGCTCATCACCGGGCAGGAGGGGGAGCCCGATCGGTAGCGGGACGGCGGCCCGAGCGGTACGCGAAGCTGCGGATGGCCGATGCAGACGCGGACCGTCTTCCCCTCGACACGCGGAACGACGCACCACCACTCGGCCAGGCTCTCGACTATCTGCAGGCCGAAGCCGCCGCGCTCGCCGCGCAGGTCCTCCGGCACCAGTACGGGCGCCAGGGGACTCGGGTCGTCGATGTCGAGGACGAGGCAGGTGCTGTCCCACGTCAGGCGCATGGCCTCGGGGCCCAGGGTGTGACGGCACGCGTTGCTCACCAGCTCACCGGCGATCAGCGCGGCGGCGTCGATCAGCTCCTTGACCACCGGTCCGCCGTCGGCGGTCAGACCGACCGCGGCCAGGTGGCGGCGCACCGTGTTCCGCGCATGGCGCACCGGGTCACGCCGCAGTGCGAGATCCATGCAGCAGGATGTGTACGGGGCCGGCGGCCGTGGGGGCGACATGGGCCTGCTCCTTTCCGCCCTGCGTACGCGTCGGAACGTGTGCTGTCCCGACCACTGTCGCCCGCATTCCGCGGTGAACGGATCAGGGAAACCCCCCAGTGCGGCATGCCGACCGGACTGGCGGGGGACCGGCATACGGGCGAGGGGCGGCGCCGCGTGAGCGGCGCCCGCGGTTCGCGAGTGTCACGCGAGGCTCTGCACCAGGTCGCGCAGTTCCCGCCGGTTGGCTATGCCGGACTTCGTGTAGATGTTGCTCAGGTGGTATTCGACCGTCTTCGCGCTGACGTACAGCTCCTCGGCGATCTCCCGGTTCGTCCAGCCCTGGCCGACCAGTCGCGCCACGTCCTGCTCGCGGGCGGTGAGGAAGTTCCAGAAGCGTGCGGCCCGGTCGGCCGCAGCGGAGAGCTCCGGATCCTCGAGCAGGTCCAGGCACATCTGCACATAGGGCACCGCTTCCAGGTCGGAGAAGACCCGCGCGGTGGCGCGCAGACGATCCCGTCCCTCGTCCGAGCGGCCGGACTGCATCAGTACGCGTCCGAGCGCGAGACCGGTGAGGGCTCGGTGGAAGACGGGATCGTCACCGTCCGGGGGATGGGTGAGTCCGGACCGGAACTCCTGGACGGCTGCTTCGGCATCGCCGTCCGCTGCCAGGATCTCTCCCCGCACCCAGTGGACCGCGACGTTTCGCAGGGCTCCGGAGGAGCCGCTGCCGCTCAGCCGGGCCAGTGCCTCCTCGGCCGAGTCCCGGTCACCGATCGACGCGCACGCGGAGCCGAGGAACGGCAGGTACCACACCGCGTAGAGCCCCGAGCGGGTCGCATTCGCCAGCTCGCCGTCCGCCTTCTTCGTCAGCTGGGCGACGCGCTGCTGGTTTCCCCGGGCGTGCTCGATGAAGGCGGACGTCATGGTCCGGTGGAACTCGGGACCGGAGAAGTCGAAGACCCGTGTCGAGTGCTGCGATTCGGCGAGGTCGACACCTGCCGCGTCCCAGTGCCCCTGGGCCGCGTGGAGAAGGGCCGACAAACAGTGCAGGGAGCTGAACTCCACCGGACGGCCCGTGGTGCGGGCGACGTCGAACGCCAGGGAGACCTCGCGCCGGGCCTCGTTCCACTCGCCGAGCAGGAACAGGCACCACGTCTTGTGCACATGCGCCACGGCGACGTTGCCCCGCGCGGCTCCCACCGGCCTTCGCCGCGTGACCACCGACAGATCGGAGACCGCCTCGCTGAGACGGCCGGAGAGACCGCGCAGGAACCCGCGGTGCGTCAGCGCCTCGATCTCGATGTTCTCGACCTCGACCGGGTTCTCCGGAAGCCCGGCCAGCTCCTCCAGCCCCGCGGACGAGCCGTCCATGAGGGCACGACCGTGCGCCGCCGCGGCTTTCGCCGTTCCCGAGACCAGCGACCGGGGGTGGTGGGCCAGGGCGAAGGTCGCGGACGCGAGGCTGGCCTCCCCCAAGCCCAGCGAAGCCTGGACCCCCGCCAGTGAAGCCGCCGCGTACGCCGCGTCGGACTGCGCCCCGGCCGCGTCGTATCCGTCCACTGCGAGCTGGAGGTGGTGGCGGGCGGTGGCATCCATGCCTTCCGCGAAGAACAGCAGCCCCAGCACCTCGTCCTTGAACGGCGAGGCGGGGGTGTCGAGCACGTCGTCCCGGTAGTACAGCGCGCGGTGGTACTGGCCGCTGATCACCAGCAGGCGTACGGCGTTCAGCAGGGCGGCGGGGCGCCCCTGGCTGTCGGGGTCCATCTCGGCGACGCCGAGGGAGAGTTCGGCCGCGAGGGGGAGGTTTCCGCCCTTCAGCTCCGCGGCGGACGCTCCCCGCAGTGTCTCCGCCAGCTCGCCGTCGTACGCATCGGCCGCCGCGATGCTGTGCCGCCACTTCGCGGGCGGCTCGAGAAACTCCGCGATACGCCGGTGCATGTGCCGTCGTTCCGACGGGGGGATCGCGGAGTACAGGGCGTCTCTCTGCCCCTTGTGCACGAGCCGAAGGCGAGGTACACCCGCGGTCCTGTCCCATTCGGCGGCGCCGGAATCGATGAGTGGCTCGACTTCCTCGGTCAGACGATCGGAATCGATGAGCTGGCGGAGAAACGGGATGTTCGCCGAGGAATTGAGGACGGCGAGGTACTGCAGCGCGCGCCGGCCCGTCGGAGGAAAGGCCGAGGTCCACCGGTCCACCGCATCCGCCAGCGTGCGGGGTATCTCGATCAGCGAGGGATCCTCCGGCACGTGGGAGCCGGAGCGGGCTCCGAGGACCGCGCGGATGTACAGCGGATTTCCGCCGGTCCAGTCCATGAGGTTCGCCATACGGGAAGCGGAGGGAATGTCGGCCCCGTGTGTCTTGATGAATTCCTCGGCTTCCGGCGTGGTGAATCCGCCGAGAGATATTTCCGTGAAGCGTTCGTTGTGCGGGGTCAGCCCCATGCCTTTGCGGGTGGAGGAGGCGTTCTCGGTGTTCACGACCACGAGAATCGGATCGGCCCACAGCCGGAGAAACGTGAATCCCAGAACGTGCAGGGAATCGGTGTCGAGAAGTTCGGCGTCCTCGATGACGAGAACCAAAGGTGCGTCCGTCGTTCTGGCGTCGTCCAGAGCTTTGATCAGCTTCCCGCCGATCTCCATGACCGACATGTCGCGGAGTTCGTCGAGCGAGCTGAGGTGTGTGCGCCCGCCCGTGGAATCCAATGACGCGAGCAGTCGGTGTGCGGCAGCGAAGGGAAACTTCTTCTCCCCGGGCATGCCATGGAGGGAAACCTCCGAGCTGTCGCTCAGCGAGGACAGGAACCGTTCCGTGAGGGCGCTCTTACCGGCACCGGCCGGTCCCGAGACGAACACGATCCGGATCCCCCGGTCCCGAGCCTCTTCCAACGCCGTGAACATGCGTGCCAGTTCACGGGTTCGGCCTATGAAAGGGGAGGCTCTCTGATCTTCCATACAGCGCTCCTGGGCGCGGCAGCCACGTACGGAGGTCCACCTCGCCGCTGGTGTACGGCGCCTTTGCGGTGCCGGTCGCGGAGTGATGTCCGGGAAAAGGTGTCCGGAGAATCGCGAGATCTCCGGATTACCGTTCCGGGCCGGAATGGGCACGGCGGGGGCATGCGTGTCGTATTCTCCATGCCATTTTACATGACGCGTGGCATGAATTCCGTTTCGCGCGGCCCGGCCGCAGTTCACCTCGAGTCGCTCGCATCGGAGGTGGCAGAGGGGTGACCGCAGGACCGGAGGCCCCTGGATCTCATGGGCGCGTCAACCGGCCGTCCTGTGCTTCCTCTTGACAAACGGCGACACCCCGAGGTTTGCTGACTGATCAGTTAGTCAATCTCTCGGGCGTGTGGCGCGACGGCCCGTTCCGGGGGATTCCGGAGGGCCGAGAGTAGGGGTGAACACAGTGCGTCCGACCCTGGCGGGGACCGACTACCACGACCCGGCGATCTTTCAACTCGACCGCGAGTCCATCTTCTTCAGGTCCTGGATCTGTGTCGGGCGCACGGAAGATCTGCTCGAAACCGGGCAGTGGATCACCGCCGACGTCGCGGGGGAGAGCGTCCTCATCACCCGGGACGCGAACGGCGCGCTCCAGGCCTTCTACAACGTGTGCCGTCACCGGGGATCGAGGCTCTGCGACGGCGAGTCCGGCCGTGTGCGGTCGGCCTTCAGCTGTCCCTACCACGCCTGGACCTACACGCTCGACGGCCGGCTGCGGGGAACTCCGAACGTCGACCGGAGTGAAGTCGTGCGGGACGAGTACGGGCTGTGGCCGGTCCATATCGACCAGTGGAACGGCTTCGTCTTCGTCAATCTCGACAAGGGCGAGCCCGCCTCACTGCGTTCTGAACTGGCCAAGAGTGACGGAGTCCTCGATCTCGAACGGTTCGACCTGGCCGTCCTCCGGCGGGGATTCCGGACGACGCACGACGTGCAGGCCAACTGGAAGATCCTGGTCGCCAATTACAACGAGTGCCTTCACTGCCCCACCGTGCACCCGGAACTCGTGGATCTCGTGCCGGCCTTCCGCTCAGGGTCCGTCTTCGAAGAAGGCAGGGACGACGGAGGCGTCTCCCTGGCCGCCGGGCGGAACAGTGTGGCCGATGAGCCCGAGTCGAAGCTCCTGCCGATTCCCGGGATGACGGAGGACGCGTCAGCCTCGTACTTCGGCGCCCTGGTGTTCCCCGCCATGTTCCTGGACGTCAGCGGATGCGAGGCCATCGCCAGCACGATCCAGCCGACCGGCCCCACCAGCAGCAGAATCGTGACGGACTACCTGTTCCATCCCGACAGCGTCAGCAGCGAGGGCTTCGACCCCGCGCCCGTCGTCCGCTTCAACGAACTCGTGGCCCAGCAGGACAACGCCGTGTGCGAGCGCGCCCAGAAGGGCGTCATGTCGCGGGCCTTCACGCACGGGATCTACCCCGAGAAGGACGCGGAGGTCTACGCGTTCGACCTCCGCTACCAGCAGATGCGCGACGGCGTCGACGCCGGACCCCGGTGACGGTCACCCCCGCACCATGGGCGACGGCCGGAGCCGGGGTCAGGGGCTCGGCCGGGCGCAGTTCGGGCAGACGCCGCGGTAGGTGACCTCGACGACCTCGGACACCGTGAACCCGTAGCGCTCGTCCGCCGGGAGGTCGGCCAGCGGGTCGCCGGTCGGGTGCACGTCGCGGATGGTGCCGCACCGGGAGCACACCAGGTGCTGGTGCGGGCGGTGCGCGTTGGGGTCGTAGCGCTTGGCGCGCCCGTCGGTCGAGACCTCTATGACCTCACCGAGACCCACCAGCTCCCCCAGGATGTTGTAGACCGTCCCGCGGGAGATCTCGGGCAGACGCTGGGTCGCGCGCGCATGCACCTCGTCGGCCGTGAGGTGCACATGGTCGCCGTCGAGGACCTCAGCCACGACTCGCCGCTGGGAGGTCACTCGCCAGCCTCGCTCTCGCAGCCGGAGCAGCAGGTCACTCATGTCGGTTTCACCATTCAGGCTCGGTGGGCAGTGTTGGCACCGGAGGTCCGGCGAGGTTCCCGGAGTTTACCGGTTGAAGTCCGAGTTCCGATCGGATACGGGTCTGGCGTTCTTCTTGACCTGGACTGAGTCCATCGTAGGATCGGTTCCGGCAATAACCAAGGGACAGGGACTCCAGCACCTCGGAGGACGGACTGTGACGGGATCACCGCCGTGGAGACACGCGGCGCGAGGGCGGCGAAGGCCGCCGGCGCCGCGCTGCTGCGGGCCGTCCGGGACGCTGACCGCACCGGCGCTCGGGCGGCAGGCTCCGGGGATGCGTGATCGCGGGGCTCGCCTCGCCTCCACGCCGTTCGCGGGGCTCGCCACCCGCGCACCGCGGCGGTGCGGCCCCTGTGCTGTAGCGAGCCGGTCACGTTCCGGTCCGCGAGATGTGCCCGCTGCGGCCGTGGAGTGTGCCGGTCGCACGGCGCCGTCCCGGTCGTCAGCCGCGGGGCCGGTGAGAGCCCGAGCGCGCCCCGCCCGGCCGCGACGGCTCGTCGGTTCCTGACCGGACCGGAGGCCGTCCACCGGGGGGCCGTGGCCCCCGCTGTTCCATCGTCATCAGTTCCTGAGCACTGTGATCCGCCTGATCCGGGAAGGGTTCCCATGTCCGAGAACCATGAAGCAATCGTCGCCGACGCGAAGGACGAGGGCGCGGGTGGCTGCCCGGTCGCGCACGGGCGCGCGCCGCACCCGACCCAGGGCGGCGGGAACCGCCAGTGGTGGCCGGAGCGGCTCAACCTGAAGATCCTTGCGAAGAACCCCGCGGTGGCCAACCCGCTCGGCGAGGAGTTCGACTACGCCGAGGCGTTCAAGAGCCTCGACCTCCCGGCGGTCAAGCAGGACATCGCCGAGGTGCTGACGACCTCGCAGGACTGGTGGCCGGCCGACTTCGGGCACTACGGCCCGTTCATGATCCGTATGGCGTGGCACAGCGCGGGCACCTACCGGATCAGCGACGGCCGCGGCGGTGCCGGAGCCGGTCAGCAGCGCTTCGCCCCGCTCAACAGCTGGCCGGACAACGGGAACCTCGACAAGGCCCGCCGCCTGCTGTGGCCGGTCAAGAAGAAGTACGGCCAGAACCTGTCCTGGGCCGACCTCATGATCCTCGCCGGTAACGTCGCCCTGGAGTCGATGGGCTTCGACACCTTCGGCTTCGCGGGCGGCCGTGAGGACGTCTGGGAGGCCGAGGAGGACGTCTACTGGGGCCCCGAGACCACCTGGCTCGACGACGAGCGCTACACCGGCGACCGGGATCTGGAGAGCCCGCTCGGCGCGGTCCAGATGGGCCTGATCTACGTCAACCCCGAGGGTCCGAACGGCAACCCGGACCCGATCGCCGCGGCCCGCGACATCCGTGAGACGTTCCGCCGGATGGCGATGAACGACGAGGAGACGGTCGCCCTGATCGCGGGCGGCCACACCTTCGGCAAGACTCACGGTGCCGGCCCGGCGGACGCCGTCGGCCCCGACCCCGAGGCCGCCTCCATCGAGGAGCAGGGCTTCGGCTGGCGGAACAGCCACGGCACCGGCAAGGGCGGCGACGCGATCACCAGTGGCCTCGAGGGGATCTGGACCAACACCCCGACGGCCTGGGACAACAGCTTCTTCGAGATCCTCTTCGGCTACGAGTGGGAGCTGTTCAAGAGCCCGGCCGGCGCGAACCAGTGGCGTCCGAAGGAGGGCGCCGGTGCGGGCACCGTCCCCGACGCGCACGACGCGTCGAAGAGCCACGCCCCGACGATGCTGACGACCGACCTCTCCCTGCGGTTCGACCCGGCGTACGAGCAGATCTCGCGGCGGTTCCTGGAGAACCCGGCCGCGTTCGCGGACGCCTTCGCCCGCGCCTGGTTCAAGCTGACCCACCGCGACATGGGCCCGGTGGCGCGCTACCTCGGCCCCGAGGTCCCCTCCGAGACGCTGCTGTGGCAGGACCCGCTCCCGGCGCGGACGCACGAGCTCGTCGACGCCGGGGACATCGCCTCCCTCAAGAGCCGGATCCTCGACCAGGGCCTGACGGTGCCGGAGCTGGTGTCCACCGCGTGGGCCTCCGCCTCGTCCTTCCGCGGCAGTGACAAGCGCGGTGGCGCGAACGGTGCCCGTATCCGCCTGGAGCCGCAGAGCTCGTGGGAGGTCAACGACCCCGACCGCCTCGCGACGGTGCTGCGGGCGCTGGAGGGCCTCCAGGAGAGCTTCAACTCGGCCCAGACCGGCGGCAAGCGGATCTCGCTCGCCGACCTGATCGTGCTCGCCGGCGGCGCGGCAGTGGAGAAGGCCGCCAAGGACGCCGGGTTCGCGATCGAGGTTCCCTTCACGCCGGGCCGTGTGGACGCGACGCAGGAGCAGACGGACGAGGAGTCCTTCGCCGCGCTCGAGCCGTCCGCCGACGGGTTCCGCAACTACCTCGGGAAGGCCAACCGGCTTCCGGCCGAGTACCTGCTCCTGGACCGGGCGAACCTGCTGACCCTGAGCGCCCCGGAGCTGACCGTCCTGGTCGGTGGCCTCCGCGTCCTGGGCGCGAACTACCAGCAGTCGTCGCTGGGCGCCTTCACCGCCACCCCCGGGTCGCTGACGAACGACTTCTTCGTCAACCTCCTGGACATGGGCACCACATGGCACGGGGTGAACGGGGACTCGAACACCTTCGAGGGGCGCGACGCCGCCACGGGCGAGGTCAAGTGGAAGGGCACCCGTGCCGACCTCGTCTTCGGTTCCAACTCCGAGCTTCGGGCGCTGGCCGAGGTGTACGCGAGCGATGACGCGAAGGAGAAGTTCGTGAACGACTTCGTCGCGGCGTGGGAGAAGGTCATGAACCTCGACCGGTTCGACCTGATCTGATGCAACGGCGTCGGGGCCGGCCCGTGTTCGGGCCGGCCCCGACGTGTTCCCTGGGGAGGCTCTACCCGAACTGGCCCGGCTGGTAGTCGCCTGCGGGCTGCTGGATCATGACGTTCGCCCGGTTGAAGGCGTTGATGAGGGCGATCACGCTGACCAGGGCGGCCAGTTGCTCCTCGTCGTAGTGCCGGGCGGCATCGGCCCAGGCCTGGTCGGTGACCCCGCCGGCCGCATCGGCGATTCGGGTGCCCTGCTCCGTGAGTTCCAGCGCGGCCCGCTCGGCTTCGGTGAAGACCGTGGCTTCCCGCCACGCGGCGACCAGGTTCAGGCGTACGGCGGTTTCGCCGGCGGCCGCGGCGTCCTTGAAGTGCATGTCGGTGCAGTATCCGCACCCGTTGATCTGGCTGGCGCGGAGCTTCACCAGTTCCTGCGTCGCGGCCGGCAGCGTCGAGTCCCCGAGGACCTTGTCCGCCGCGATGACGTGGGTGAAGACCTTCCCCAGGGTCGGGCTGCCGAAGGCGTCCAGGCGGGCGCTCATGGTGATCTCCTCTGCCGTTGTCGGTGCTTGCCCCCTTACGACGGGCCGGCTCAGCGGAATGTGACACGGCCGCCGCCGACCTGCGGCCCCGGCAGCGCGGGCAGGGCCTGCGATCCGTGCCTCCGGCAGCGGGGAGGGGGCGGGCCCCTGGTCAGGACTCGTCGGCGAGGGGGCGGCGGCCCCAGGCGGAGATCATCGGTGAGGTGGCGAGATCGAGACGGCCGGCCGCGATGTTGGCGAGGTGCCGCTCGATCTCCTCGTCGGTGGCCAGGCCCGCGGCGAGGAGTTTGTCCCGCACCTGGTGGACGGTGGCGGCCTCGAGCACGCCGCACTGCGGTGAGGTGATCGGGAAGTAGGCGTCGGCCTCGACCTGCGTGAGCCCGGCCTGGCGCAGTAGTCGCGGCAGTTTACGCCCGTACGCGAGGTCGGCGCCGCGCTCCCGCAGCAGCGCGCGGAAACCGCGGCGCAACCGGTTGGCGAGTTCCTGCTCCGGGCCGTACTCGTCGGGGCAGATCAGCGGCTGCAACGCCGGGTCGGCGTCCTCGATCAGCAGCCACCCGCCGGGGCGCAGCGCTCGCGCCACGGAGCGCAGCACGGTGTCGCGGTCGGTGACATGGACGAGAAGCAGGCGGGCGTGGATCAGGTCGAAGGGGCCGGCGGGGGGTTCGTCGAGCGCGACGTCGTGGCGCAGCACCTCGACCCCGCCGATCCCCTCGGTGGTGGCCGCCCTGGTCCAGGAGAGGTCGATGTCCGTGGCCAGGACGCGGCCGCGGGGCCCCACGCGCCGGGCGAGCCACGCGGCGACGGCCGGTCCGCCCGCCCCGGCCTCCCAGCAGTGCCATCCCTCGTCGATCCCGACCCCTTCGAAGTGCCGGAACGTCGAGGCGTCGAAGAGAGCTGACAGAGCGTCGAAACGTGTGCCTGCCTCGGCCTGCTGGTTGTCCAGCAGATATCCCTCGTCCTGACCCATGAAGCGATCCTGTCACGCCCGGACGACGGTGCACTCTCCCGGCCGGAGCGCACACGGGGGTGTGCTTCCCCGCGGACACCCGCCACCGGCCGCCGTCCAGCGCACCGCCCGAGGGCGAGGCCGGACGGCAGCCGGTGTGCCGGCTCAGGTTGTGCGGTCGGTGCGTGCGGTCAGTCCGTGCGTCCAGGCAGCGCGGGAAGCGTTGAGCACGGTGACCAGCGCCTCGCCGAGACCGGTCGCCGATGCCGGGTTCTGTCCGGTCACCAGGCGGCCGTCGGTCACCACGTGGGCCTGGAAGTCGGGCGCCGACGTGTGCTTGGCGCCGCGCTGCTCGAGCTTGCTCTGCAGCGCGAAGGGCACCTGGTCGGTCAGACCTGCCGCGTCCTCCTCGCTGTTCGTGAATGCGGCGACGTTCTTGCCGTCCACCAGGTACGTGCCGTCCGAAAGCGTCAGGTTGACCAGGGCCGCGGGGCCGTGGCAGACCGCGGCCACCACGCCGCCCGCCTCGTAGATGTCCCGCGCGACACCCGTCAGAGCGGCGTTGAGGGGGAAGTCCCACATCGTGCCGTGGCCGCCGACGAAGAGGATCGCCTCGTAGTCGCCGGAGGTGATCTCCTCCGGGCGCGGGGTGTTGTCCAACTGCGCCGCCATTCGCGGGTCCTTGAGGAAGTCGGTCTGCGCCGCGTCGGAGGGCTCCTCTCCGTCCATCGGGGGCCGGCCGCCCTGGACCGAGACCAGGTCCACCTCGAAACCGGCGTCGGTGAGCGCCTTCCAGGGGTGGGCGGCCTCCGGCAGGTAGAAGCCTGTCTTCCTGCCGGTCTCGCCCAGCGTGTCGTGGCTGGTGAGGGCGAACAGGACCTTGCGAGGGGCAGACATGTGAACTCCAGGCGAGAGATAGGCGCGTGCTACGCGGAGAGATCACCGGAGCGGATCGCTGCGGCGCCTTCCGGTGCCGTCAACGTAGGCTGTCGAACCCATCGGAAACCAATGGGGAAACCCGTACTGTGTCATCGGAAATCCGATGGCATGAAAGGCGGACCGGCCGCGAGGAGCTCGCATGGACCTCTCCCTGCTCAGGACCTTCCTGGCCGCCTACCGCTCCGGCTCGCTCACCGCCGCCGCCCGCCAGGCCGGCCTCTCCCAGCCCACCGTGACGGCCCAGATCCGCACCCTGGAAGGACAGTTGGGGCAGCAGCTCTTCCGGCGCGTGCCCCGCGGAGTGACGGCCACGGCCGTCGCCGACGAACTCGCGGCGCAGATCGCACCCCACATCGACGCCCTCAGCCTCATCACCGAACGCGGCCTGACCCGCCGCGCCCCCTTCGCCAAGCCCCTCCATCTCGCCGGTCCCGCGGAACTCACCAGCACCCGGGTCGTCCCCGCACTCTCCGATCTGGTCGACCGGGGACTGAAGCTCCGCGTGACCCTCGGCCTGGCCGAGGACCTGCTCACCGGCCTGCGCGACGGACGGATCGACCTGGTCGTCTCCACCATCCGTCCCCGCAGCAGGGGCCTCACCGTCGCGCCGCTGGGCGACGAGGAGTTCGTGCTGGTCGGCGCACCCCGCTGGGCCGCCACGCTCGACCCCGAACGCCTCGCCCACGACGGCCCGTCAGCCCTCGGCGAGATCCCGCTCATCAGCTACGCCGAAGACCTCCCCATCATCCGCCGCTACTGGCACGCCGTTTTCGGCACACGCCTCACGCGCAGCCCCGCCGTCGTCGTCCCCGACCTGAGAGCCGTACGGGCCGCCACCGAGGCCGGAGCGGGCATCAGCGTCCTGCCCCGCTACCTCTGCACCGAACAGCTCGCCGGCGGCACCCTCGTGCCCCTGCTCGAGCCCGAGATCCCGCCGATCAACACCTTCTACCTGGCCTGCCGTTCCGGCACGGAGGACGCACCTCACATCGCGGCCGCACGCACCCGCCTGCTCCAGCAGGCCCGTACGTGGTGACGCAGGGAGTCGTAGCGTCGCCCTTGCCCTCATGGATGAAACGGAGCCGACACGGTAGTGGTCAGGTCGGCGTCCGCGGCGGCGTTCGTGGCCGGCGGGGGACGAGGTGGCTGATGACCACGGCATTGGCCACCGCCCCGAGAACGACCGCGCTCCAGTAGGCGGCCATCGACCCGTCGGGCAGCACCGGCGTCAGGAGGAGGCCGATGGGCGCGGTGATCAGCATCGCGTACACGGGGGGAGAGGCTGGCGTTGAGGTTCACTTCCCCCCGAAGTCCGACCACTGGCCGCCGCCCGGACCTGGCTGGACGCCCCGGCCGCCCGCTGGGACCAGTGAGTCGGGACTGGCCGAAGTCGCCGTGGAACTCGCCCGAGGCGACAAGCGGGACTGACCGTCACGGGCCCCGGTCCGCTGTCGGAAGTCGTATCGGATGTGGCGTTCCCGGCGCTGGAGGGCAGGGCCGTACCGCCGTAGCTTTCCGCTCATGG
Source organism: Streptomyces sp. NPDC047108 (assembly GCF_040643575.1). Lineage (NCBI taxonomy): Bacteria > Bacillati > Actinomycetota > Actinomycetes > Kitasatosporales > Streptomycetaceae > Streptomyces > Streptomyces sp. NPDC047108. The sequence goes on along the minus strand of NZ_JBEYUP010000018.1, from coordinate 107,910 downwards.
ATCATCTGGACCCCTCCGATCGCCCTGGTCGCACCGATCTCCGGGAACACCCGGAGCACGCTCACGCGGATCACCTGAATCACCCGGATCTCCACGCCGACCTGGACGGGCTGCGGCTCCGCTACTGGCAGGCGGGGGACCACGGCACCCCGGTCGTCCTGCTGCACGCACTCGGGGCGTCCGTCGAGTTCTGGTCGCGTACGCTGCCGCGGCTCGCGGAGCACCACCGCGTCTTCGCCCTCGATCTTCCGGGATTCGGCAGGAGCGACAAGCCGCCGGTGCGCTACACGCCCGCCTTCCTCGCCGAAACGGTCTGGCGGTTCGCCGACGCCGTGGGTCTCGACCGCCTGCACCTGATGGGGAACTCCATGGGCGGGGCAGTCTCGATGGAGTGCGCGATCCAGAGCCCGGAGCGCCTGCACAGCCTCGTCCTGGTGTGCCCGGCGGGGCTCGGCCGAGCGGTCGGCCCCGGTCCGCGGACGCTCAGCGTCCCGTACGTCGGGGAGACGCTCACCCGTCCTGACCGAGCGGCCAGCAGGCGCTCGGTCCTCGGGTGCGTACACCGGCACTCGACCGTCCCGGACGGCCTCGTGGAGACGGTGTTCCGGCACTCCGCCGATGACGGCGCGGCACACGGACTCCTCGGCACACTCCGCGCGTTCGTCCGCCACGACGGCCAGCGCATGGAGGTCGTCGACCGCTACCGGGAGCGGCTCGCGCACCTCAACGCCCCCGTCCTCGTACTCACCGGCGAGAAGGACCGCATGATTCCTGCGGACTACCTCGACGTCGTCCGGGCCTACCCGAACGTCAGGACCCACGAGTTCGCCGACTGCGGCCACTACCCCCAACTGGAAGTGCCCGACGAATTCAGCCGCGTCGTCCTGCCGTTCCTCCACGACGCCGTGGGGGCGATCCGGGACTGAGGCCGCCGCCGGGCGTGGCCGACCGGCCCCCGCCCAGCGGGAAGCCGGTCGCCACGGCGCCCTTCGTGTACTCCTTCGCGGCCGTCGCTGCGTCCGTATCAGGCGAGGGCGGGCACCTCTTTGGGATTGGGCCCGTACGCGTTGGGGCCGGGCTGGCTGTCCTGGACGGCGAAGACCAGGAGGATCAGTTCGCCGATGACCGGGAGGAGCACGAGGAAGACCCACGCGCCCGAACGGCCTGTGTCGTGTACGCGGCGGCAGGCAAGGGCAAAGTGGGGCAGCAGGAGGCCGATGCAGTAGATCGTGAACAGGGCGGAGCCGGTGCCGGCCGCGAGGTCGGCCGCATACACCACAGCGCCGACGCACGCGCTGAGCAGGTGGAACATCCAGTAACTCTTGCGGCGCGCCCGCCCTCGGAAGTTCAGGGCGTTCTTGAACGGGTCGATGTACCAGTGCATGGGGGGATCTTTCGTTCGAGACGTGGGGGGTGTGGGTCATGTGCGACGAGCGGCAGCGGTGGTTGGTGGCTCCTCGTCGAGCCCCGAGGGAGCCTGGCGTCCACGAGCCGTGGGGTGGGGTCCCCGGCTCGGCTGAGGGTGCCTCCGGTGCGGTGCCGCTCACTTGACGGGGGACGGCGAACCAACTGGCGCGCGTGCACTCCACGAGGCGCGAATCGGTGACGACGCGTCAGAAGGTGCGTCGACACGCATACTTCGGTACGGGGCCCCGTTCGGGCCGTGCCTTTCCACCAGGAGACGGCAGTTGGGCAACGACGGGTGGCGGAACTACGGGCAGATCGCTGCCCCCCCCGCACGGTTGGTCGGGCCGCCCCGCGGAGTCAGTGCCTCGCGCCCGGCTGCCCATCCGTCCGCGTCATGGCCGTTCCAGGGAACGTACGTCAGCCGGCGAGCAGGGAATGTACGTCAGCCGGCGAGCGCGGCCTTCTCCGCGACGACGCTCTCCAGCGTCTGCGACCGCGCCATCGAGGGCTCGATGGCGACCCACAGCTGGTGCGCGTCGAAGTAGGCCTGGATGTACGACGCGCGGTCGCCGCGCAGCACGATCCTGTCGACGACTGGCCACGAGATGGCCTGTCCTGCCACCGTCGCGTGGATGGTCGAGTCGATGTAGAGGAGGTCGCCGCGCGCCGCCCAGCCCTCGGGGATCAGATGGAGGTCGGGGGCGCCGGCGAGCACGGTGCTCACGTAGCCCTCGATCTCGTCGCTGGCCAGCGGCCTCGCCATTCCGGGGTGAAGCAGGGTGGCGTCCTCGTGGAAGAGCTCCGGGAAGCGCTCGGCCCGGGGTCTCGCCCAGATCTCGGTGAACTTCTGTACGAAGCGTTCGGCATGAGGGGTCATGGGGTCTCCAGTGGTTCGTCCGATGCTCAGGCCGACCGTTCGGCCGACGGCCTGCACGGTACATACAGGTTGTATGTGAGGTCAACGTCGAGATCTGCGGATAATGTGCCGATGATGAGTTCCCAAGCGAAGAGCCGACGGGCCGAGGCGACCGAGGCAACCAGGGAAGCGCTGGTCGAGGCGGCGCGCGAGCTGTTCGCGGAGCGCGGCTTCAGCGCGGTGTCCACCGAGGAGATCGTCCGCAAGGCCCGTGTCAGCCGCGGCGCCCTCTACCACCACTTCACGGACAAGCGAGACCTGTTCCGGGCCGTGTTCGAGCAGGTGGAGCTCGAACTCGTCGATGTCTTCACCGCGGCGCTCACCGATGACGACCTCTGGACCGGAGTGATCGCATGCGTGGAGGCGTTCCTCGACGCCTGCGCCGAGGACCGGACCGTGCAGCGGATCGTCCTGCTCGAGGCGCCCTCCGTGCTGGGCTGGTCGGAGTGGCGCGAACTGGACGCGAAGTACGGTCTCGGCATCATCGTCGGCGCCCTCGAGGAGCTGATGGACCGCGGGATCCTGGAGCGGCGGCCCGTCCGGCCGCTCGCCCACATGCTCCTCGGTGCTCTGAACGAGGGGGCGATGCTCGTCGCCCACGCTGCTGACCACGCCGCGGCGCGGGCCGAAGCCGCGGAGACCCTCATCTACCTGATGGAGGGGCTTCGCCGGCCCTCCGCCTGAACCCGGGCCCTGCGGCGGCACGTTCGCAGTGCCTGGTTGAGCGCCCGCGCCCGCGTCCTCGTCGGCGACTCGGCGCGCCCCTCCCGGATCAGGACGCGGGTGAGGCAGGCGCCTGGGCGTTGGGGACGATCGGTGCGTCGCAGGTGAGCGAGTTGCCCTGGACCGGCCAGTATTCGCCCAGCGGACCCGTGCTCGGCGGCGCGTTGTTCACCAGCGGCTTTTCATCGCGCACCGCGGCGAACACCTGCTCTGCCTTCTCGTGGTCCCATTTCAGTGTGGATCCGATTCCTCTGATGTTCTGGTCGAAACCGCTGATCGGCACGGTTGCCAGTTCCACCGATGCCGGACTCAGATCGCGTAGAGAAAGGGCCAGTTCGAACAGCTCGGTGGCGCTGAAGCCTCGGCTGACAGGCTCCGTTCCGACGAAAGTCTCACTGAGCTTGCGCAACACGTCCGGTCGATTCAGAACGTCCTCCTGGGACATCTTCGTCAGAAAGGACATGAGGAAGCGCTGCTGGCGCTGGATTCGTCCCAAGTCGGCCTGGTGGTCGACCTTGCGTGAACGCACGTACTGCAAGGAGGGGCCGCCGGCTACGTGGTGAGTTCCCGGAGCGAGATCGAGGCCGGTGGAGGGGTCCTGCAGTGGCACCGCGGTACAGACGTCGACACCACCCAGGGTGTTGACGGTGTCCATGAAGCGCCGGAAATCGACCTGCAGGAACTTGTCGATCTTCAGCCCCGTCACCGACTCGACGGTCTGCAGGGTGAGATCCGCGCCGCCTTCCGCCCAGGCACCATTGATCTTCGACAGGTGGGGCGCGTGCTCGGCGTTGGTGCGGCGGTCGTGATGGGCCGGCAGCTCGACCAGTGAATCTCTGGGCAGACTGACGACATCGGCGCTCTTACGGTCGCCGGAGAGATGCACCACCATGATCGTGTCGGTGCAGTCGCAGGCCACGCCGCCCAGACGGAACGACTGCTTCTCCTCCGGGGTGATGAGGTTCCAGTCCCGGCTGTCCGTGCCGACCAGCAGGATGTTCATCGCTTCACCGGGCCCCTGGTCGGGCAGCAGGTGGGAGAACCAGCCACCAGGGTCGGTCGCGTCGCCCATCTGGCTCACGCCTGCCCCGAGGACAACGAGCGCGCCCATCGGGGCGAGCATCCTGAAACGTTCCCGCGTGCGGCCGGGTGTCCTGACAACCGAATCGGAACCGGACTCCTGAACTGGCACGGGGCTCGCTCCATTCGACCGCTGGAAAGGATCCCGAAACCATAAGCGGAATGCAGGTGCGCGCCGTGGAGGCAGCCCTCGGCGCGCTATGAAATACGTCATTTGCTCTAGTAGGGATACGGCCATGTTCCGCTGAGTCCCGGCCCGAGGGTCGCGGTATTCCGTGAGTGAATGCTTGACGTTCTTCTGCGGCCTTCTGAACATCGACATCGGTCTGGAGGACGATGGGGCGCAGGATGTCGAGAACGGCTTGGCGGGTCCGTCCCCCTTTTGCGGATGCGGTCACCGTGGCCGCACCACACCGAGGAGTCCTGGCATGACGATCCAGCGGATGGACAACGTCCTCATCGTTGTCGACGACCTTGACGCCGTTGTCGCGTTCTTCGTCGAACTCGGCATGGAACTGGAGGGCAAGCCGTACCCGATCGAGGGGCGTTGGGTGGAGCGCGTCATCGGGATCGACGGCGTCCGACAGGACATCGCCATGCTGCGGAGCCCGGACGGCCACGGCCGAATCGAGTTGGCCCGGTTCCACGCACCGAAGGCGATCAGCTCCCAGCCGGAGGATGCACCGGCCAACACGTTGGGCATGAGGCGCATCATGTTCGCCGTCGACGACATCGACGACGTCGTTGCCCGCCTGCGCACCCACGGCGCCGAACTCGTCGGGGAGTTGGCGCAGTACGAGGACGTCTTCCGGCTCTGCTACGTCCGCGGCCCTGAGGGCATCGTCGTCGGACTGGCCGAGCAGCTCAGCTGAGGGCCGCCGAAGGGACCGTGCGCGCACAGAACCGTCCGGGCACGCCCGACGAACTCACCGAACAGTGACTGGCGGTCTGGAGACCTTCCACTCCGCGTCCGGCCGGCCCCCGCCGCGGCGCCAGGATCGGGACGCTCCTTCAGTACGTCGTCGGTCGCGCATGGAGTGCTGTCGCGAGGGGGGCCACGTCGTTCGCCACATAACGATCTTGGACACCTCGTTCTCGCACTCCGCGGCACTCCTCGGACCACACCACAGTGCTCGTGGTGTCGGGTCGGCGCTTCGCCAGGGCTCGGGCGCGGGGCGGACCGCCCCGACGCCCCCCACCGCTTCGGGAGCATTCCGCAGGGCTCAGGTCAGCGGCCCGAGATTCCGTGCTCCGACCGCGTCCCGTCCGCCACCCCGGAAGGACCGGGCGGGGTGGCGGACGAGATGCCCGGCAGGCGGCGCCAGCCCTTGACGCGGGCGCGTTCCAGCAGCGTCGGGTCCTCGCCCACGACCACGGGATGCCCGACCTGGCTCAGCAGGTCCAGGTCGGAGGCGTGGTCCCCGTACGCGTGGCACTCCCCGGCACGCAACCCCCGGTCGCGCAGCACCTCCGTCACCGCCGCCGCCTTGCCCGCCCCGATCCGTACCTGGCGCACCTCTCCGGTGTAGCGGCCGCCGGATGTCTCCGGGACCGTGCCGAGCGCCACGTCCGCGTCGACGTGGCCCGCGACCGGGTCCAGGCAGGCGGAGAAGGACCCGGAGACCAGCACGATCAGGTCCCCGTTCGCGCGGTGCCGGCGCAGAGCCCGCAGCACCGGCTGGTGGAACAGACCGCCGGCGCGCAGCCCGTCGTCGAACCACCGCTGCCCGGCGGCCGCCACATCGGCCACCCGCTGGCCCGCGAACAACCGGTAGTACGCGCGGTTGGAGGCTGCCCGGCCACCCGGGCCGGCGGCGGTGTCCTTGAGAGCGGATACCGCCTCCTCCGCCTCGGCCTCGGGGCAGCCGATCCACCCGTAGTAGGCGCGCAGGAACGAGAGCATGCTCTTGCGCGTGATCAGTGTTTCGTCGACGTCGAAGAAGGCCGCGCGGCCCCCCGACCGCGCGGCACCCGTCGTCCGCTCCGCCCCTTCGGCTGTCACCGTGTTCCTCCCCTCCCTCTGGTCCGGTGCGTACGTCAGTAGCGCGAGCCGACCGCGACCGGTACGCCGTCCAGCTCGGCCAGGTCCGCATCCCCGAGCCGGAGGTCGGCCGCCTCGGTGTTCTCGCGCAGATAGCGCGAGTTCTTGGTGCCGGGGATGGGGATGACGTGCTCGCCCTGGGCGAGGGTCCAGGCGATGGCGACCTGAGCCGGTGTGGCACCGTGCCGCCCGGCGACGGCGCGCACGACGTCGACGATGCGACCGTTGGCCGTCAGCGCCTCGTCCTGGAAGCGCGGGCTGGAGGCCCGGAAGTCGCTCTGCTCGAACTGCTCGGTACGCGTGTAAGCGCCGGTCAGGAAGCCCCTCCCGAGGGGCGCGAAGGGAACGAAGGCGACGTCGTTCCGCGCGCACCAGCCGACCATGTTCTCCGCCGGGGGCAGTCCGGCCAGTTCGTCCCCGGCCCGGCCCAGCGGTTCGCGCGTCCACAGAGACAGCTCCGACTGCACGGCAGCGACCGGGTGTTGGCGGTGCGCCTCGGCGGCCTGCGCGATGCTCACCTCGGACAGGCCGATCCGCCCGACCTTGCCCGCCTCGACGAGTCCGGCCATCGCTCCCCAGGTCTCGGCGAGCGGCACATCGGGGTCGGCGCGGTGCAGATACAGCAGGTCGATCGTGTCGGTGTCCAGTCGCCGCAGGCTCGCCTCGACCGCCACCCGAACGCGTTCGGGCCGGCCGTCCCGGTGCATCGCGCGGGTGGCCAGATCGTCCACCACCAGCCCGCACTTGGTGGCCAGCACCACCTCGTCACGGCGCCCGGCGAGGGCCTTGCCGAGCAGCCGCTCGTTGTGACCGTCGCCGTAGACGTCGGAGGTGTCGAAGAACGTGACACCGAGGCCGACGGCTTCGGCGATGATCCGTACGGACTCCTCGTCGTTCCGTTGCCCCTCGGCGTAACCCCAGCTCATGCCCATGCAGCCGAGGCCCAGGGCGCTGACGGGGGGTCCGGAGGCCCCGAGCTTGCGCTGTTCCACGTGTTTTCCTCACTTCTTCGCCGGTCTGTGGCGGTCGGTGTCCGGGAGCCGGTCCCTGTCAGCCGATCACTGCGTCCGTGTCGGCCGTGACCGACGCGCCGACACGGGCGAGGGTGCGGCGCAGCCGTACGGGGTCCAGGCGCGGATCGATGGCGGCGATGTGCCCGTCGGGCCGCACCACGACCGCGCGCGGAGCCGATCCGAGGAACTTCTTGAGGGCCGGCCAGGCCGAGACGTCCCGCACGGGATGATGCGGGGCCAGTGCCGCGCGCAGCGTCGCGCAGCGCTCCTCCCACCGGACGCCGCGCGAGCCGCCCGCCCAGGCCAGAACGGTCAGGCGGTCGTCGGCGACGGTGGGCCAGGCGCTGTGGCCGGCGTCCTCGTCGCCGTCGGGTACGAAGACGGGCAGCCGCTCGCCCACGCCCAGGGGGCGGAGCCGCCAGCTGATGTCGGCCTTCACGTTCTCCCGGTCCGAGGCGTAGTTGACGGTGAGTTGGCTCATCAACGGCGCCACCAGGCGCTGGAACGCACCGGTGACTCCCGCCCCGCGCACGAAGGTGTCGCGCAGCGCGACCTTCGCGGGCTGCTGGACGAGGCCCCAGGAGGTCTGCTTGGCGGTGACGAGGGAGACGCGTTCGGCGGAGTGGCGGCGCTCGGGGTCGTAGGAGTGCAGGACCCGTGCATCGAGGGTGCCCCGTATCAGGCCGCCCAGTTTCCAGCCGAGGTTGACCGCGTCCTGGATTCCGGTGTTCATGCCCTGCGAACCGGCCGCGCTGAAGATGTGCGCCGCGTCCCCGACGAGGAAGCAGCGGCCGGAGCGGAAGGTGGCGGCGGTCCGGCGACGGGCACGGAAGACGGTCGTCCACTTCAGCTCGCCCAGCTTGGCCGGGAAGGGCACGACGCGGTCCAGGTTCTCCTGGAACAGCTCGCGCGGAGGCGCGTCCTCGTCGTTCCACACCGGGACGCTGCACGCGACGCGGAACGTGCCGTCGCCGAAGGGCGCGAGCCCCATGGCGCCACCCGCGTTGTAGCAGTACACCATCTCGTCGGGCGGCAGCGGGCCGTCCAGCGGACCGTCGCCGATGGCGAACAGCACATCGGCGCCCTGTCCTTGGAACTCGATGCCCAGCAGCCTGCGTACGGCGCTGTGCGAGCCGTCGGCGCCGATCAGCCACGAGGCCCGCATCTCCTCCGTGGTGCCGTCCGGGCGCCGCAGCGTCGCCGCCGGCCGGTCCCCGGAGTTGTCGAGACCTACCAAGGAGGTCTCCGACTCGACGTGGCCGCCGAGTTCGACGAGCCGCTTGCGGATGACGTCCTCGGTCTTCCACTGCGGGGTGCACAGCCCGTACGGGTACGGGGTGTCGTCCAGCCGGCTCATCTCGATGGCGCCGAGGCGGCGGCTGCCGGAGTAGTAGGAGACGGCGTCGATGTGCTTGCCGGTACGGGAGAGTTCGTCCGCGACGCCGATCCGGCGCATCAGCTCCAGGCTGCGCGGCCACATGATGACGGCGCGGGAGTGGACGGTCGTGCTGGGCGCGGCGTCGATGATCCGCACCGGAATCTGCTGGCGCAGCAGATCGCAGGCGAGGACCATGCCGACCGGTCCGGCGCCGACCACCAGGACGGGCTCGGAGGCTGTCACGCTGTGCTGTCCGGGGCTCATCGCCCTTCCCTTCCACGGGGGTCCGCTGTGTCGAGGTGAGGAGTGCCGGTGCGGGGTCGCCGGACCACCGCGCAGGACCAGGTGAATCCGCCGCCGGCGCTGAGGACCGCGGCTGCCTCGCCGGGGGCGAGCGCGTGCCCGGCACCACTGCTGTCCCCGTCCCCGGCGAGCAGGGCGAGGTTGGCGAGCATGTCGCCCGCTCCCAAGTGGCCGGTGTCGTGGCCGACATCCACGGCGGGGGAGTCGGTGACCTGGGCGACGGCGGGGACGTACGCGGCCTCCAGCGCCGTCCGGCCGATCCGCGGCAGCAGCACCGCGCGCAGCCCGGAGCCATCGTCCATGCCCGCTTCGTGCAGGGCCTGCCGGAGGACGGACGGGACGCGCTGCTGCACCGTCTTCGCGAAGTGCTCCTTGCCGTTGTCCTGCAGGAACGCTTTCTTGGTACGGCGGATGTCGACCACGTCGCTGTGCTCGCGCGGCGCCGGGCTGAAGGGATCCCGGCCGCGGTGCATGGTCTCCATGACGGGCGAGGCCGCCGTCACGAGGGAGAGCAACTCCAGTCCGTTGCTGCTCTCCGGCGCGGCGGAGTGCAGTACGGCGGCGGTCCCGCCGTCGCCGTACCAGAGGCCGTAGTCGCCGCGCCAGCGGTCGAAGCCGGGCGCACAGAAGCGGTCGGCTGTCGTGACCACGGCCGTACGGGTCGTGGGGTCGGCCAGCAGCCGCGCCGCGGCCAACTCCAGTGCGCAGGCGCCGCCGTTGCACATCTGCTGCACGCCGACCGGCAGCGCGCCGAGCGCACCCGTGCGGTGCGCGACATAGTGCGCTGGCGACCAGAAGTCGTGGCCCTGGTGGTAGGTCCAGGCGTGCACCAGCAGGCCGACGTTCCCCGGATCCTCGCCCGTGGCTGTCAGTGCGCGGTGTGCCGCGAGGACCGCCATGTCCGGCGGGGCGTACGTGTGCGAGACGGGCAGCTGCCGGTAGCCGGTCACCGGCACGTCGTCCGGGGCGAGCCGCCCGGACTCCACGGCCTCCGTGACCGTCTCGACGGTGTCGGGCAGCCAGGTGGCAGCGGAGCCGATGGACAGCGGTCGGTGGAGCTTCACCGGGCGGCGTCCCGGTGTGCGTCCGGACCGGTCGCGGTGAGCGTGAACTCGGCCTCGGCGAGCGTCTCTTCCCGCTGCTCGAAGGTGACCCGCAGGCGCTGCGCCGCCCCGTCCGCACCGGAGTGCCCATCCGAGTTCGCAGCGGAGCCGGCGCCGGTGTCCGCTCCGGTGTCGGCACCTGTGTCCGCCCGGTGGGCGGTCAGGATCAGCGGACTGTCGAGTTCCGCGTAAGCGCGGAAGGAGGCGTCCAGGCCGGTCAGCGTCCATGACGCGCCGGGTGTGCGGCCCCATTCGCCCGCGGCGAGCACGCTCAGCTGCCGGCCCGCCTCCATGAGGACCATGCCGGGGAAGTGGTCCAGCGGGTGGTCGAAGAGGCTGGGGTGTTCACCGGCGGGGCGCAGTCGCGCGCTGACGCGGTCCTCGTCGACCACCGGGTCCACCAGGACGACGTTCTCCTCGCGGGACCGTCCGACGCGAAGCGGAGGGACGGGTGTTCCGTCCCGGTGGTGCCGGAAGGCGTCCGAGGTGGGCGGCGTGCTGCCGCGGCTCCGGCTGCGCATCGCCGCGTACGTGCCGCCGGGCAGGTAGGCCACGCGCAGCCGGACCTCCCCGCTGTGCCGGCCGGCGACGTACAGGTCCATGACGTACGTCGTCCCCAGCAGCGTGTCCTCCCGCCACCGGGAGTCGCACGTGGTGACGTCCATGGTGAACTCGACGGGACCGGAGCCGGGCCGGGGCCCCGGGCCGACGGGGGACTCGCGGTCACGCGAAGCGTCACCGGACAGCTCCATCGACCAGGACCGGAGAACGAAGACGGTGTCGCGCGGTGCCCCGAAGTGCGCGTGGACGGCATGGGTCTCCGCCTGCCGGCAGCATTCGAGGAGCAGCAGCGGGTCGGCGGCGTCGACGACCCCGGGCGCGGTGTGGTCGGTCCAGTAGGCGTGCGACGGGGGGAGTTGGGCCGCCGCCACGAAATGCTCGCCCGTCACCTTCCTGCTGTCCGTCAGAAACAGCTCGGACAACGCCTCGCGATGCACCAGGTCTTTCGGGACCGTGCGCGAGAAATCAAGGCCGGAGAGCTTCTCTCGCACATCGGCCGACTCGGCGGCGACTGTCACTCCTTCTCCCTTCCCCTGAGGGGCACTTGAGGGCGTGAATGCGGTGTATTCGATGTGATGACGATGCTGGCGGACACCGCTGGCCTCCCGCTCACGTCGTCCTCATGCGCGGCGTGAGCAGTCCATGACCCGCCTCTGTGCCGCTGATGAAGGCCACTCAAGTGAGGTCGTGCAGGATGAGTTCACGTGAGCCGCCGAACGTCCGCATGAGTTCACGTGAGCCGCCGAATTTCCGTACCACGGCGAGACTTCCGCACCACGGCAAGAAAGGGAGGAATTCAGATGAGCTTTTCCGGGAACGGCGCACCACAGGCCGTTTTTCCCTTCCCGGTGAGGAATGACGGGACCCCCCGATGAGCCGCGCCGCGGTGCTCGCCGGTGTCGGCGCCTGGTTACCGGAGACCGTGGTCACCAACGACGAGTTGGCCCGCCACCTGGACACCTCCGACGAGTGGATCCTCACACGCACCGGGATACGCCGGCGTCGCGTCATCGCCCCGGGCGAGTCCACGGGTTCCCTCGCCGTGGAAGCCGGGCGGCGCGCGCTCAAGTCGGCCGGGACGGACGAGGCCGGGGTGGTCGTCGTCGCCACCAGCACACCGGACCGGCCGTGCCCGGCGACCGCACCCGAGGTGGCGAGCCGGCTCGGACTCACCGGTGTTCCCGCCTTCGACATCGCCGCTGTGTGCACCGGATTCGTCTACGCCCTGGGCACGGCCGCAGGGCTCATCACCTCCGGCATGACGGACTCCGTCCTGGTCATCGGCGCGGACACCTTCTCCACCATCCTCGACCCCGAAGACCGCACCACGCGTGCGGTGTTCGGGGACGGCGCGGGGGCCGTGCTGCTGCGCGCGGGTGAGCCCGGTGAGCCGGGCGCCCTGGGCGGGCTGCACCTCGGAAGCGACGGGACCCGCAGCGAGCTGATCGAGGTGCCCGCGGGCGGATCACGTCAGCGCGCCTCGGGCATATCGGCGGCCGAGGCGGGCGCGTACTTCACCATGCGAGGGAAGGCCGTCTTCTCCGAGGCCGTACGCAGGATGACCGACGCCGTCGAAGCGACCGCCCACGGCCTCGGCCGGACGCCCGGCGACGTGGACCGATTCGTCCTGCACCAGGCCAACGCCCGCATTCTGGCGGCCGTCGCGGACCGTATGGGGCTGCCCGCCGAGCGATTCGTCTCCAACATCGCGGACGTCGGCAACACCGTCGCCGCGTCCATACCGCTCGCCCTGGCGGACGGCGTCGCCGACGGCGTACTGCGCCCTGGGCATCACACCGTGCTGGCCGGGTTCGGAGGCGGCCTGACCTGGGGCGCGATCGGTCTCGTCTGGCCGGACGTCACCCCCGTCTGAGCGGGTTCGGCACAGCCGGCCCGGAACACCCGGACACCACGCGGCACGTCACGATGTCGCCGGGTCAGCACGTCCACATCTTCCGCACCATTCACCCCGCACTCGAGGAGGATCCCCATGCAGGTCATCGAGGAACGCGTCGCCGGCATTCTTTCCGGCCAGTTCAAGGTGAAGAGGGACGTCATTTCCCCGGACGTCACCTTCCACAAGCTCTCCTTCGACTCTCTCGTGCTCATCGAGCTGAGCCTCGTCCTGGAAAAGGAATTCCAAGTGGCCCTGGAAGAAGGCGATCTCACCGATCAGCTCACCATACGCGACGTCGCAGACCTCCTCTCCGGCAAGGGCGCGGTGGTGTGATGCCGGCCGGAATCGCGGTCACCGGCCTCGGGCTGGTCACTCCCGCCGGAATCGGTGTCGCAGGGAATTGGGAACGTCTGCTCTCGGGCCGTTCCTGCGCCACCCGCGACGAGGCCCTGAGCGGAATGCCGGTGGACTTCTCGGCACGCGTGCCGGATTTCGACGCGGACGACGTTCTGGGCGGCTTCTCCTCGTGGCAGCATGAGCGGTTCGTCCAACTGGGGCTCGCCGCCTCGCGCATGGCGATCGAGGACGCGGGATGGGACAGCGGTACCTGGGACGGCACCCGCGTGGGCATCGTGCTCGGCAACTCACTCGGCGGCGCCGCGACGCTCGAGGAGCAGTACGACGTGCTCCGCGAGGCGGGACCCGGCCGGGTCTCCCCGCTGACGATCACGAAGTACATGCCGAACATGCTCGCCGGCTCCATCGCGATCGACTGCCACGCCACCGGGCCCGGTCTCGCCGTCGGCACGGCCTGCGCGTCGGGTGCCACAGCCGTCGGTATGGCCCGTGACCTGCTGCGATCCGGAGCGTGCGACATCGTGCTGGCCGGGGCGAGCGAGTCCGCGCTCACGCCGACGGTGATGGCCGGACTGACGAAGATGGGCGCGCTGTCCCGGCACCGCGAGGCACCCGAGTACGCCGGACGCCCCTTCGACGCGGAGCGGGACGGGTTCGTGGCGGCCGAGGGCGCCGGCGTACTCGTCCTCGAACGAGCCGAGGACGCGCAGGCGCGCGGCGCAGGCGTCCGCGCGCTCGTCCAGGGATACGGGGCCTCCTCGGACGCCCACCACGCCACCGCCCCGGAACCGGAAGGCCGGGGCATCGAGCAGGCGTTGCGGCTGGCACTGGAGGACGCCGACATCGCCCCCGGGGACGTCGACCACGTCAACGCGCACGGCACCTCCACCCCCATGAACGACGTGATCGAGGGCCGCATGCTCCGCCGGGTCCTGGGCCCGCGCCCGGCCGTCACCTCGACGAAGGGCGTGACCGGCCACGCCTTGGCCGCCGCCGGTGCCCTGGAGGCCGCGTACACGGTGCTGGCCGTGCAGCACGGCACCGTACCGCCGACGGCGAACCTCAAGAACCAGGACCCGGAGATCGAACTGGACGTGGTCTCCGGCGAGCCGCGCCGTACCCGCATCGACGCGGCCGTCAGCACCTCACTGGGCTTCGGCGGCCACAACGCGGCGCTCGTCCTCACCCCCGCGTGACCGCGGCGCACGCCACGACAGACATGGAAGGGAACACGATGAACCGTTCGGTCTTCGTCACCGGCGGCAACAGGGGCATCGGCGCCGCCGTCGCCGCCGCCTTCGCGGCCGCCGGGGACAAGGTCGCTGCCAGCCACCGCTCGGGCATCCCGCCGGAGGGGGTGCTGGGGGTACGAGCGGACGTGACGGCGCCGGGCGAGGTGGAGAAGGCCCTGCGCGAGGCGGAGGCGGCGCACGGCCCGGTCGAAGTGGTGGTGGCCAACGCCGGCATCACCCGGGACCGGCCCGCACTCCGCATGTCGGACGAGCACTTCGAGGAAGTGCTCCGCACCAATCTCACGGGCGCCTTCGCCACCGCACGCGCCGCGCTCAAGAGCATGCTCCCGGCACGGCGCGGCCGCGTCATCCTGCTCTCGTCGGCGCTGGGCTTCCTCGGCTCGCCCGGACAGGCCAACTACGCGGCCTCCAAGGCCGGTCTGGTCGGCATGGCGCGTTCGCTGGCCTGGGAACTGGGGGATCGTGGCATCACGGTGAACGTGGTGGCTCCCGGCATCATCAAGACGGACATGACGGAGCCGCTGTCCGAGAAGCGTATGGCGGACCTGATGCGGATGACACCGCTCGGCCGCCCGGGCACGGTCGACGAGGTCGTGGCCGCCGTCCGCTTCCTGGCGAGCGAGGAGGCCGGCTACATCACCGGTGCGGTGCTTCCGGTCAGCGGCGGCATCGGTATGGGGCACTGACCGGGCCGACCGGTCCGGTACCTGAATCGCGTAGCCACCGACCGGCGGAAGGGAGGAACCACACCATGTCTCCGAGCGCGACCGGCGGCGGCTGGACGGATCTGATGCGTCCGGCCGCCCAGGAGGCACCCGCCGCCCGCGTCCTCGTCTTCCCGCACGCGGGCGCCGGTCCGCTGCGCTATCGCGCCCCGCTGTCGCGGCTGCCGGACGATGTGGAGCTGATCGGCGCCACCCTGCCGGGGCGGGAACGGCGTGCCGTCGAGCCGCTGACCACCTGTGCGGTCGAAGCCGTCGAGGGGGTGGCGGGGGAGCTGCGCCGACTGCCGCCGGCACCGACCGTTCTGTACGGGCACAGCCTGGGCGGGCTGCTCGCCGTCGCGGTCGCCGATCTGGCGGGGGAGGGGCCCGCCCGTGTGAACTGCGATGCGGTGATGGTGAGTTGCGCGCTGCCCGGAGCGCGTACACCTCTCCAGCTGGAAGACGTCCTCGCCCTGCACGGTCTGCCGGCGGGGGCGCTCCGCGAGAGCGAAGGACCTGACAGCTGCGGCGACGTCACCCGACTCGGCCGGGACGCACGCGTGCTGGCGCACGACCTGTCCCTGTCCCTGCGGGCGTTGACGGCGGTGCGCGACGCGCGCCTCACCGTGCCGCTGACGGCCCTCGCCGGGCGCGACGATCAGCTCGTCCCCGCTGGGACCCTGCCGCAGTGGGCGGCCTTCACCCGAGCCGAATACCGTCAACACCTGGTGGCGGGCGGGCACTTCTTCCCCTTCGCCCCCTCCGGTACGGACGTCCTGCTGGCCGAGCTCGATGCCGCCCTGCACGCGGCCGTCACACCCGGATGCCGCCCTGCGGCACCGCGGGTGTGAGCGAGTCGTCCGAGACGAGGATCGCCTTCTGCAGTTCCCGCAGTCGTGCGGAGGGTTCGAGGCCGATGCCTTCGGCGAGTGCGCTGCGCAGCGATTGGTAGACCGAGAGAGCGTCGTTCCGCCGCCCGGTGCGGTCGAGCGCGATCATCAGGCACTCGTGGAACATCTCGTCGTACGGGTGGAGCGCCGCCAGTGCGCGCAGCTCCCCGACCACCTCGTACCGGTGCAACTGCAGGTCGAGGGAGATCCGTTTGCGCAGCACCGCCTTGCGGTTCTCCTCCAGGCGCATCACATGGGACTGGAGGACGGGACCGGTCGGCAGGTCGGCCAACGGCTCGTCACGCCACAGGTCCAGGGCGCACCGGATGAGCGCCGACGCCTCCGCGAGGTCGCCGGCTGCCTCCGCCGCGTCGGCCTCGGCCACCAGCGCGTGATAGCGGCGCACGTCGAACTGGTCGTCCTGAGCGGCCAGTCGGTAGCCGGTCTGTTCCGTGACGAGGATCTGCTTGGCGCGGGCGCTGCCGGTGTCGCCGGGCAGTGTCCTCCCCAGATGCTTGCGGATCTGCATGACGTAGTTCTGCAGGCTGGTGGTCGCGCTTCTGGGGGAACGAGCGCCCCACACCTCGCGCTCCATCGCGTCGGTCTGCACGACCCGTCCCGGGTTGAGGACCAGCAGGGCGAGCACCTTTCTGGCCTTGGGCGCCGCCGGCACCACGGATTCACCGTTCATGGTGACGCGCAGCGACCCGAGCACGTTGGCGATCATCCGTCCCCCTCCTCAACGCTCCACGATCCGCGGCCCGTTGTCTTGCCGGACATGATTCTCAACTACGTATAGTCAAGTGCATCCTTGAATGCAAGTCTAGATTTGCCTTCGAGTCTCCGTATCGGAACCACCCTTTCAGCGAACAAAGCGGACAGGAACTCCGTACCGTGCAGTGCTCCAGCGTTCAATCGACCAGCACATAAGTGCACTTGAGGCGAAGATTACTCACTGTGCCAATCTTGGACTCGGGTGGCAGCATGGGCGGCGACATGTCCACGTTGTGAAGAGGGACTCGATGCAATACGGACGACACGACGGCACGAGCGCACTCGCGGTCATCGGCATGGGGTGCAGGTTCCCCAACGCGCGGAGTGTGGAAGAGCTCTGGGACCTGCTGGTGGGGAACGAGGACGCCGTCACGGAAGTCCCGGCGGACCGTTTCGACGTCGACCCGGTGTACGACCCTCTGCCCGGCACGCCGGGCAGGACAGCCTCCCGCCACGGCGGCTTCCTCGACGACGCGTTCGGCTTCGACGCCGCCTTCTTCGGAATCGCACCGGTCGACGCCGAAAGCATGGATCCGCAGCAGCGCCTGCTGCTCCACGTGGTCTGGGAAGCCCTGGAGGACGCGGGACTGACCCCGGACCGCTTGGCAGGAAGCCGTACGGGTGTCTTCGTCGGGCAGGCGACATCCGACTACGCCGAGCAGGCCGGGGCCGACCAGGACCGGCCCGGGGGAGCGGGCCGGCCCATGGCAGGGGCGCCGGGGCAGGCCCTGCGAGACGCCGTCGGACAGCGCATCCGGGCCGCCACCGCGGGGCGCGTCTCGTACGCACTCGATCTCCGCGGACCCAGCCTGGTGATCGACACGGCCTGCTCGTCCTCACTGGTGGCCGTGCACGCCGCGCGGCAGAGCCTGCTCACCGGCGAGAGTGACCTGGCCGTCGCCGCCGGCGTCAACCTCCTCCTCTCCCCGCGCGACGCGGTCGCCTACTCCGAGGGCGGCATGCTGTCCCCCGGCGGGCGCTGCCGCTTCGGCGAGGCCACCGCCGACGGCTTCGTCCGCAGCGAGGGCGTCGGCACCGTCGTCCTCAAGCGGCTCGACGACGCCCTGCGGGACGGCGACCCCGTGCAGGCCCTCGTGCTCGGCAGCGCCGTCACCAACGACGGCCGCGCGAGCGGCCTGCTGCTCCAGCCGTCCGTCGAAGGGCAGGCGGACATGGTGCGCGAGGCGTGCCGGAGCGCGGGGATCCGCCCGCAACAGCTGGACTACGTCGAGGCCCACGGCACCGGCACACCCATCGGCGACGAGGTCGAACTCCGCGCCCTGGCCGAGGCCACAGGGGAAGGCCGAGCCCCGGAACGGCCGCTGCTGACCGGATCGTTGAAGACCAACATCGGCCACGCCGAAGCAGCCGCCGGCATCGCCGGACTCATCAAAGCGGTCCTGACGATCCGACGGGGCGTCATACCGGCCTCGCTCCATCTGAAGCGCCCGCACCCGGTGTTGGCCGACGAAGGACTCCCCGTCGAGATCGTCACCACGAACCGCCCGCTGGCGAGAGCGCACGGGGAAGCACTCCTCGGAGTCAGCTCCTTCGGCCTGTCCGGCACCAACGCCCATGCCGTCATCGGTGAGTACGTCGCACGGCCGGCCGGTCGGCACACACATACGCGGTCCCACCTGAACCCGGACCAACCGGCTGCGGGGAGGGCCACCGGTCCGCAGCTGCTGGTGCTGAGCGCCCGCTCGCCCGCCGCCCTGCGCCGGACGGCCGGCCGGTACGCGGATCACCTGAGCCCGCACGGGCGGGGGCGTGTCAGCTCACTGCAGGACATCTGCGCAACCGCGGCCACCCGCCGGGCCGCCCACCCCCACCGGCTCTGGGTGGTCGGCGCATCGCACGACGACCTCGCGCACAAGCTGCGCACCCTGGCCGACGGGGAAGCCATCACCGACGGCGGTGTCGACGACGCCGGTTACGGACCGGGCGGCTACGGAGCCGAGAAGCCCACCACCTTCGTGTTCGCCGGGCAGGGCTCGCAGTGGGCGGGCATGGCCCGGGACCTGCTCGCGGCCTCCCCGGCCTTCCGCGCCGAACTCGATCGCTGCGACCAGGCGATCCGCGCCGAACTCGGCTGGTCCGTACGCGCATTGCTGGAGGACCCGCCGGAGAACCCGCCCACCGGCGTCGCCACGGTGCAACCCGCCCTGTGGGCCGTCCAGGTGTCCCTGGCCGCCCTGTGGCGGGACCTGGGGGTGGGCCCACGGCTGTGCATCGGGCACAGCATGGGCGAGGCGGCCGCCGCGTACGTCTCCGGCGCCCTGTCCCTGCCGGACGCGGCCCGCGTCATCTGCCGCCGCAGCACACTGATGGAACGCGCCGCCGGGCACGGGGCGATGCTCGCCGTCGAACTCTCCGCCGAACAGGCGCAGGAGACCGTCGCACGCCACGACGGCGCCGTCTGCGTGGCCGCCGAGAACGCACCGACCTCCTGCGTACTCGCCGGAGACCCCGCCGCGTTGGACCGGATCGCGAAAGAGCTGGACGAGCGCGGCGTCCTCAACCGCAGAATCCGCGTCGACGTCGCCTCGCATTCCCCCGATGTGGAACCGCTCCGCGACGAACTCCGCGAGCAGCTGGCCACCCTCGCACCGACCGATACAGCCGCGGTCACGAGCATGCTCTCGACCGTACGCGCCACCACCGTCCGCGGCCCCGAACTCGACGGCGCCTACTGGGCGGAGAACCTCCGCCGCACCGTCCGCTTCGCCCCCACGCTGCGCGCCGCGGCGCAGCACGGCGACAGCGTCTTCGTCGAGGTCGGCCCCCACCCGCTGCTCCTCACCGCGATCGAGGACACACTCGCCGAAGCCGGCCTCGACGGCACCGCGGTGGGCACGATGCGGCGGGACGAGGACACCCGGACGGGAATACTCCGCGCGGCGGGCCGGATCTTCGCCGCGGGCGGCGCGGTGGACTGGACGCGCTGGTACGGGGACCGGCACCGCGCCGTGCCGCTGCCTTCCTACCCGTGGGAGGCGGTGCATTACCGCCGTACGGGCGCGGGCGCCGCCGCGGGAGCCGGCAGGAAGGCATACGCCGGCCCGGGCAGGGCCGAACGCCGGGTGCGGCCGGTCGACACCAGTGCCTGGCGCACGGAGGCGTGGGCGGAGGGCGTCTCCGTGCAGGGCGTGACACCCGTACCGCCGGTCGTCCACTGCGTCACGCTGCTGGACGCGGCGCGGGAGGTCCTACGTGAGGAGCAGGGTGGAAAGGACGGGCCACTGGCGCTGGAGGACGTGGCGCTGGAGGCCGGCGAGCTGCTGACGCCGGACATGCTCGGAGACGCGGACGTGCGGGTGGCCTTCGAAGGCGACGCGGCGGCGGTGGAGTTCCGCGCCGGCCCGGAGAACGCGTGGCGGCGGTGCGTCACCGCGCGCCCTCGCCTCCTCCCGGCCGAGCAGCCGGAAGAGGAGCCGCAGGAACTGCTGCGGACGCTGGACCGGGCGCTGGAGCGCTGCCGGGAGTACGTGTCGGAGGACCGGTTCCATGCGCGGGCCGCCGCGCGCGGCGTCGTCGTCGGGGAGCCTTTCCGCGCGGTGGAGCAGTTATGGCGGGACGACGGTGTGGCGGTCGCCCGCATGCGGAAGCCGAAGGTGCCGGGGCCCGCTGCCTGGGAGGCCGCGCTGCTGCCGTTGCTCGCCACGGACGACGAACTCGGAGCGCCCGCGGCGTTCGCGTCCGTGCGGCTGTTCACGCAACTCCCGGACGCCTTCTGGACGGTGTGCCGCCTCAAGCGGGCCGAAGACGATGGCGTGCAGCGTGCCGATGTCCTTCTCATGACCCAACTGGGCCGTCCTGTCGCCCGCTTCGACGGGATACGACTGCAGCGTGCGCCGGAGCAGACGGCGGGCAGCACGCAGTACGCCGTCCACGCCCACGGAGGCGTCTCCACCCCGCCGGCCGGCCACCGCAGCCCGCGAACAGCCCTGGCAGCGGCGGCCGCCGCGACCCTGGGCATGTCGCAGAACGACCTGGATCCGCGCCGGCCGCTGCGCGACCTGGGGCTCGACTCACTGATGGCGGCCCGGCTGCGCCATCGGCTGCGCCGCGAACACGGCATCGAGATCACGGCGGGCCGCTTGCTGAGCGGCGAGAGCGTCGACACCCTCACCCGGAACCTGGGGGCGGGGACGCCGGCATGAACGACGGGGCGTCACAGGGCAGTTCGGCCCGAGGAGCCGCCCGCTTCCGGGTGAGGGTAGAGCGAGAACTGGGACACATTCTTGGACTGTGGTATAAGGAAATGGGGGCTGGCCAGGAGGTTACCTCACCCGAAGGAGCCCGCTCTGCACGGTGGTCAGCTTCGACCACAGTTGACTGGAGGCGGAGACAGATCATGGAGTCACACGCACCCGCAGTACCGCCTGTGGGCCGCCGGGAGCGCAACAAGCAGCGCGTCAAGGAAAGGCTCTACACGGCGGCGCTGGAGCTCTTCCGCGAGAGAGGCTACGACCAGACCTCCATCGACGACATCGCGGAACGCGCCGACGTGGCCCGTGGCACCTTCTTCAACTACTTCCCGCGCAAGGAAGACCTCATCGGCTCCTGGAGCGAGCGGCGCCGGGCCAAGCTCATGACGCAGCTGGCCGAGACGAAGTCGTACGGATCCGGCGCCGTCACCCAGCTCAGGCAGTGCATGTTCGCGCTGGGCCGCATCAACGAGGAGGAGCGCGAGCTCACCGTCGCCATGCTGACCGCGTGGGTGAAGGCCGGACGCCCGATCCAGGAAGAGCCCTACATGGCGGACATCTTCGCGGGCATCGTCAGGTCCGGCTGCCAGACCGGCGAACTGACCGACGGTCTGTCACCGGACCTCATGGGCAGCATGCTCCGCGACCTGTACCTCGGGTCGCTCTACCGCTGGTCGTCCCGGAAGGAAGCGGAGCAGGACGCCGGCTCGCTCAGCGCCGAACTCCTCACGATCGTCGACCACTTGCTCGCAGGCGTCGGCAACAAGCCCTTCCGTAACTGAGTGAGGGAGCCGCCGTGGCCTCCGCGGCGGGCTCCCTTCACATCGTCAGGGCCGCGGGTTCATGCGGTCACGTCCGCGGCTCGTCCTCAGGCCCCGCGCAGCTCACGGGGAAGGCGCCGCATCGATGGGTCGGCGAGGTGCGGGGGAGTGTGGTCGGCGTCCGCCGGGTTGAGGTCCGTCGCCGGCGGCACCAGGGCATCGATCCGGTCCAGGACATCGTCCTCCAGCCTCACCTCGGCCCCGGCGAGCAGGTCCTTCAACTGATCCACCGTGCGCGGGCCGATGATGACCGAGCTGACGGCCGGGTGCGACAGCACGAAGGCCGGCGCCAGGTGCTGGAGCGGGAGACCGCACTCGTCTGCCAGAACGACCAGTTCCTCGACGATGTCGAGCTTCCGCGCGTTGCCGGGGACGGACGGGTCGAACTTGTGGTGAACCAAGTCCCGCCGGAACGACCCCAGTTCACCGATCCCATCGGCCCCGCCCTTGCGGAAACGACCGGTCAGCCAGCCACTGTTCAGCGGACTCCACGTCAGGACACCGATCCCGTGGCGCTGGGCAGCAGGCAGCACGGACCGCTCGATCCCCCGCATGAAGACCGAGTACGGGGGCTGTTCGGTGTGGAAGGGCACATGATGACGACGCTCGGCCGTCCACCGTGCCTCGACGATCTGGTCGGCGGAGAAGTCCGACGACCCGATCGCCATCACCTTCCCCTCCCGCACCAGATCACTGAGGACCGACAACGTCTCGTCGATGTCGGTGGCCGGATCGGGCCGGTGCACCTGGTACAGGTCGAGGTGATCCGTACCCAGGCGGCGCAGGCTGCCCTCGACGGCGCGCCTGATCCAACGCCGCGAGTTACCGCGGTGATTGGCGTCCCCGCCCATCGGGAAATGCACCTTGGTCGCCAGGACCACGTCCTCGCGGCGGCCCTTGAGCGCCTTGCCGACGATCTCCTCGGTCTCGCCCCCGGCGTACATGTCGGCCGTGTCCACGAAGTTGATCCCGGCGTCCAGCGCGGTGTGCACGAGCCGCAGGCAGTCCGCGTGGTCGGCGTTGCCCCACGAGCCGAGCATCATCGTGCCGAGACAGAACCTGCTCACGGAGATTCCGGTACGCCCCAGAGTCGTCCTGCGCATGGAAGGTCCTCACACTCCAATCGATTTCGGGTGATCAGGAGGGAAGCTGCGCCGAGTCTGACACGGCATCACACCCCCGCGGGCACCCGCGTGAGAGGCACGTGAGCGTGATGTGAGCAGGGTCGCCGAGCATGGGATACGGAAGGAAGGCGCCCGAGGTCTCGACTCGTGCTCGGCCCGATCCGGCCGAAGCCGGAGCCGAGCCGGAGCCGAATCCGGGCGCCGCGAAGCCCCTAGTCGTATGGGATTCTCATGCAACGCGCCGGGACGCTGCTGCTGTCGCTCGTGGCGGTCTTTCTCGTCCCCTTCACCCTGACCGGCGCCTCGGTGGCGCTGACCGACATCGGGACCCAGCTGGACGCGAGTCTCGCCGCCACGCAGTGGGTCGTGAACGCCTACAGCGCCACCTTCGCCGGCTTCATGCTGATCAGCGGCGCTCTGGCGGACCGCTGGGGGCGGCGTCGCATCTTCGCGTCCGGGGTGGCTCTGTTCGCGCTGTGCGCGGTGATCAGCTCGTCGGCCCAGAACATCGTGGTACTGGACGTGGCCCGGCTGGTCTCCGGGATCGGAGCCGCCGCGACCACCACGGGCGCGAGCGCGGTGCTCGCCGAAACCTTCACCGGGCCGGCTCGCGCCAGGGCGTTCGGCCTGTTCGGGACCACGATCGGCGCCGGTCTGGCGGTCGGGCCGACGCTGACGGGCCTGCTGGTGCACACCTGGGGGTGGCGGGCCGCGTTCGCCGTGCCCGGCGCCATCGGCCTGCTGTGCCTGGCGTTCGTCCGTACGATGCCGGCTTCCCGCCCGGACACCCGAGGCGGCCGGCTCGACCGGGCCGGCGGCACCCTCTTCACGCTGGCGCTGCTGGCACTGATCTTCGGGCTCGTCGAGGGCCCGGAGAGGGGCTGGGACACAGCCGCGGTGGCGGGGGCGCTGGCGGCCTCGGCGGTGCTGTTCGCCGTGTTCGTGGTGGTGGAGCGCCGGGTCGCCGAACCGCTCCTGGACCTACGGCTGTTCGGTACGGGCCGCTTCCTGGGCCTGTGCCTCGCCGTGGTCGCGGTCGTGGGGCTGTTCGGGCCTCTGCTGACCTACCTGCCGGCGTACTTCGCCGAGGTCGCCGGCATGGGCACCGGTGAGGCCGGGCTGTCCATGATCGCCCTTACAGGACCGGTCCTGGTCGTGCCGCTCGTGTGCGGTGCGCTGGTGCGCTGGATCCCCGGCCCCGTACAGGTGGTGGCCTCTCTGGTGCTGGTGTCCGCGGGCGCTGCCTGGCTGGCGACGGGGTGGTCGCTGTTCCCGGCGCTGGTGGTGACGGGCGTCGGTGTGGCGGTCGCGCAAGGGTTGCTGGACGGGCTGGCGGTGGACGCGGTTCCCGCGGAGCACGCGGGCGCCGCGGCGGGAACGTTCAACACCGCCAAGCTGACCGCGGAGACCCTGGGGATCGCCGCCGTAGGCGCCGTTCTCGCCGCCCGTACGGGAGGCAGGCTGTCCGGGCCGCGCTTCCCCGAGGCGCTGCACCTCACGCTGTGGTGCTTCGCCGGGCTGTGCCTGGTGTCCGCAGCCGTCACCGCGGTGCTGCTGCGCTCGCGCTCGGGATCACCGGTGGCACCGGCGACGCGGCAGGCAGCCGAGACGGCCGACCAACGCGAGGGAGCGGCAGCCCGCTGAGTCCTCTCCACACATCCCTCTTCCCCTTAGCTCACCTGATGAGGAGTGACATTCTGTGCACGCTGTGACGATTCCCCGCTTCGGTGACGCCGAGGTACTGGCCTACGCCGAGGCCGAGCCCCCGACGCCGGGGCCCGGTCAGGTCGCCATCGACGTGACCCACGCCGGCGTGAACTACGCCGAGATCCTCTTCCGCCAGGGAGCCGTGGACGTACCGCTGCCGTACGTACCCGGTATCGAGGCCGCCGGACGTGTCCGCGCACTCGGTGACGGCGTCAAGGACCTGCGCGTCGGGCAGCCGGTGACGGCGCTGACCATGACCATGGGCGGCGGCTACGGCGAGGTGGCGGTCACCGACGCGCAGCTGGTCGCCCCGCTGCCGGAGGAGGCGGACCTCGCCCTGATGGCCGCCGTGCCCTCCAACAGCACGACGGCGTGGCTGGTGCTCCGCGAGGTGGCGCGGCTGCGTAAGGACGAGCGGGTGCTCGTCCACGCCGCGGCCGGCGGTGTGGGCAGCCAGCTCGGGCAGGTCGCCAAGCTGCTGGGCGCCGGCCAGGTGGTGGGCACCGTGGGCTCACCGGAGAAGCTGGAGAAGGCCGCTGCCTTCGGCTACGACGAGGTCGTACTCCGCAGCGAACTGCCCTCCTCGGTCAAGGAGTTGACCGAAGGGTGGGGCTTCGACGTGGCCGTCGACCCGGTCGGCGGCACGACCCGCCGGGAGAGCATCGACGCGCTGGCGCAGGGCGGGCGCCTGGTCGCGATGGGCAACGCCTCCGGCGCCGACAGCGTCCACTTCGATGCGAACGAGCTGTGGTTCAGCGGCAAGGGCGTGCTCGGCTTCAACCTCGGCGCGCTGAGCGGCGAGCGCCCCGGGGCCGTGACGCCGGTGCTGCGACGCGTCGTGGACGCGGTGCTGGACGGCGGGCTGCGGGTGGAGGTGGGGGAGGTGCTGCCGCTGCGCGACGCGGCGGAGGCTCACCGCCGTATCGAGAGCGGCCGCAGCACGGGCAAGCTGGTGCTGGCGATGCCGTAACGGCCCGACTACACGTACGGCGTGGGAAGGGCGAAGGGCCGGACGCATGGCTGTGGCTTGCCGTCCGGTGTGTACGGTCCGCTGGGGGATGTATGGGGGCGCGTTCGCGAACAGGCGGTGCGTTCGCCTACTGGGAGGTGTGGGGGAGGGTTCGCGGGGAAGGCGATGCTCACCGACCGCTTGGCATCCCCGGCGTCGTCGCCCCGATTCCGACCGCATCGGGACCCTGGTCGCCTGCTCCACTGCCTGACTTCAAGACCGGCCCCGGTCGTCCTCTTCCCCCGTGGCGGATGGCCGGGGCCTCTTGCTGGGACGTCCGGTCCCGTCCTGGATCGCCTCGTTGGCTCACGCACATCTCGTCGAGCCGGCGCGCTGTGCTCGCTGCTCGCTGCTCACTGCTCGCTGTGATGCGAGGCCCAGGAGGTAAACCGGCCTGGTCACCGCGGACGCGAGTTCATCATGAGCCGGTCCGTTGCGGGCATGTGTCAGATGATCTCAGTTGGGACGATGGGGTCGATCCCGGTACGTGCGTACAGGCGGTTGGGGCGAGATCACGATGCGGCCGCGGGGCCACTCAGCCAGGCCCGGCAGGCCTGCGACGTGCTCACCCACAGCCCGCCGCTCGGCGACCACGGCCGCGAGCGACAACACAGGGACCTGCCCGATTTCGCCGCCCTCCGCGGCCGCCACCACGAGCCCGGAGAGCGTTCCGGACACAGCGGCAACTCCCGTGTTCGGTCGGGTGGCTGACTCACCCCTCCGTGTCACCGGTGGGGTGTGTACGCAATGCGCAGAGGTGTGGACCCGCTGCTAACGACGTTCGTCAAAGGCCCCGGCAGGCTGGTCGGTGACAGATCCTCGGACATACAGACGAGGGACACACCAGAAGCCTCGTTGCCCGAGGTCGGATGCACTGCCAAGGAAGGTGCTCATTTCATGAAGCGCGCGATCGCTGTTGCCGTTGCGGGGCTCTCCCTGGCCGCTGGTTCTCTGGCCCTGGCTTCCCCCGCCGAGGCCAGTTCCTCACAATGCCAGAAGTACCTCAAGCAGAAGGGCTACGTCGTCGGCCCGAAGGTCAAAGCCGCTTGCAAGATGGGCTCGAGCGACAGCGCCATGGGGAAAGTCGTCTGCAAGGTCAAGCTCAACGGCATAGGCGTGCGGGAAGGGCACGCCTTCAAGGCCTGTGAGTTGGCTGACGACTGAGCCTGAGGTCGGCCACGGATAATGCGCTGACAGTCACTTCCGCAACGGACGGCCCCGAATCCGCGACGTCGGCCGGGGCCGTCTCGTAGATAGGTGTGCGCTGGTCAGTGCACGCGACCGCTCCACCACGCGCTTTCGTCAGGACCGCTCCAAGCCCCTCTTCTGTCCTGTGGCAGGGCCGTATTGGCCTCTACCGCCATGCTTTTCGCCGCACTCGGGGGGAGGGTGAATCGCTGTGTGATCACCTTCTTCATCCCTGGCAGGAGCATCGTTTTGCCCAGTCCTGAGGAGTGATCTTCGCCTTCGAAGACGGCTTCGGCTGTTCGCCCGTCAGCGTCCTTGGCGCCGATGGTGAAGAATTCCTCGAGATCGATGATGTTGGTCGATCCGTTGCGGATCGTGACGTGGACAGTGACCGTTCGGTCATCCCCTGGATTTTCGCGTTGCCCTTCGTTCCTCATCTCGTGGGGTGTGGACGGCTCGGGTGCTGCGACGGTTGCCTGCACTCCGTTCTCGAAGCACGAGGTGGTGCCGAACTCTGCCGTCGAGGATGGTGAGCCCTCGGCCGTTTCTTCCGTT
This sequence comes from Streptomyces sp. NPDC047108, assembly GCF_040643575.1. Lineage (NCBI taxonomy): Bacteria > Bacillati > Actinomycetota > Actinomycetes > Kitasatosporales > Streptomycetaceae > Streptomyces > Streptomyces sp. NPDC047108. Next base: position 80,895 of record NZ_JBEYUP010000018.1, on the reverse strand, counting down.
GAAGGCGCCGTGTCCACATGCGCGGGCCGGCACGAGACATGGTGAAAGGGGTCAGTCGCGGCGACGGCGCCATTGATGCACCACACGGTGGCCAGCCCGCCAAGGACAGTCCCGGTCAGGCACCTGCTCCGCCTGTCCGCGTAACCCCGCTTCAGTCGACGGGCCCCGTCAAGTCCTAGTGCCAGAGCGGCTGTCACAAGAAACGCCGCCACCCAGAAGAGTGCCCGCGCGGGACCGTTCGCGCCGACGACGCCGAGGAACACGAGAATCGTCAAGCCGAGGCCGGCGAGGATGACGCTTGCTTGGCCCAACGTCGTACGAGACAGCGGACGGTGACCGGGCGGCTCGGCCATGCCCGTAGACGGGTCGGCAGTCGTGTGGGATGGCTGAGTAGGCTCGCCGCAGGAGGGTTCCGCCCGTGGCTTCGGGGTGTCGGCCATCATTGCTCCGATCGTGCGGCGTCAGGCCTTTCCTCCCCAGACGGATACGCCCGGCCGCCGGTTGCGGACATGCAGTGTCTGCGACCTGTTCGATCCTGCCTGAACGCCCGAGGCGAGAACGGGACGGCGATGTGCCCGCGGTGGCATGGAAGACGCTCTGGTATCTCCCGGACGGTCCGGAGGTGGAGGTAACAACCGGCTCCAGGACAGCCAGCCCCAGGAAGGACCGTGCTCCGGGCGCAACTGCCCACCTGGCTCCGGCACTTCACGCCATGCCCGCAGCGGATACGATCACGTGCCTTTTGCCCTCCGCTCATGTGCCCTGGAGTACCTGATGAACCGCGCCCCTGGCTTCCCCTTCTCCCGCCGCGGCCTTATACGCGCCGGCGCCGGCGCATCGATCGCCGCGCTCGGGCTCGGTGTCGGCGCGCAGACCGCTTCCGCCGCGGTGGCCCCCACCAAGCGGTTCGATCTCACGCAGCCGTCTTACGACCTGTTCCGGTCCAAGGACACGCATGGTGCGCGGGTCCAGCAGAGTTTCGCCTTCGACTGGGTGAACAAGTTCCTGTTCGTCGCAACCAAGCGGAGCGACAGCCCCGAGTCCGCCGGTGACCTGTGCATCAACAAGATGGACTTCGACGGGAACTACATCTCCTACATGCACCTCAATGGCTTCGGCCACGGTGTCGCCTTCGCCGCGCTGCCGAGTGGTTCCGGTACCGAGTTGTGGATCGAGTGCGCCGCGAACACCAGCGGGTACGGCACCGCGCTCGCCCCCATCCGTTACACCGCCAACACCACCCTGGGCTCGCCGGCAGGTTCGGCCGCCTACCGGCCGATCTCAGGGGCCACGGAGTACACCTGCTCCGTCGATCCGGTCCACCAGCGCATGATCGTGCGCTACCACACCAGCGGCGGCAAGCGCATCGCCGTCTACCCCCTCTCCGCGTTCACGACGCGCAACTTCGGCTCCCCGCTGGCCGACTTCAAGCAGCCGACGATCTCCGGCACACCGCAGGGCTACACCCTCTACGGCTCGTACATGTACTACCTGACGGGTGACGCCTACCCCGGCGACGGCACCCCCAGCGGCGACGGCAACACCTACGTCACCAGCATCGACATCAACACCGGGTCCGTGAAGCAGGGCCCCGTCCTCACCAAGGCCGGCTCCACCCTCCACCACCGCGAGCCCGAGGGCCTGGCGATCTACCGCACCGACTCCGGCGAGGCCCGCCTCTTCATCGGCTTCGCCACCGGTGTGGAAGGCGACCGACGCTCCAGCATCTTCTACAAGAACGCGCTGGTCTGAGTCATGTCCGCCCGGCGGCCGGTCACCGGCCGCCGGGCGGAGCCTGCGAGGGCGGACGCGGGCCCAGCATCGCCTGGCCGAGGTCACCTGCACCGACTCCGCCCAAGGCCGACTCGCCTGCGCAAGACGAAGACCCGATCACCGGCGGGACGTTGCCCGGTGTCCTGGCAGCCGGGCAGCGAGGAGCGCGCCGAGTGCCGCTGTGGTGGCGAGGGCGACCAGGGCCGGTTCCATCGTGGAGAGGAAGGCGGCACCGGTGCGGTGTGGTGCGTCCACGGGCGACAGGAACATCGTTGCGGCGGCGATGCCGACGGCTGGGCCGATGTTCATCGCGGTCTGCTGCAGACCACCGGCCACACCGGCGGTGTCTTTCGAGCACTGGTGGACGATGACGGCCGTCGCGGTGACCATCACCATGCCGAAGCCCGCGCCCAGCACGAGGAATGCGCCGCCGATGGCCGTCGATGCCGATCCCTGGTCCAGCCCGGACAGCAGCAGGACGCCGACGGCGATGAGCACCATCCCGGACACGGCTGTGAGCCGGTGGCCCTGTCGGCGCGACAGCACAGCGGACACCGGCGCGCCCAGGATCATCATCACGGGCCCGGGCAGCGCGTTGAGGCTGCTCTGGAGGGGGTCCAGACCCAGCACGTCCTGGAGGTAGTACGTGCCGATGAACAGCGCTCCGAACATCACGGCCGACGCGATCACCAGAACACCCAGCGCGGGCCTCACGGCCGCGGATCGGATCACGCTCGCTTGCACCAGTGCGCTCGGTGTACGTCGCTCGTGCCGGACGAAGGCGACACTCGCGGCGACGACGGCAACAAAACCCGTCGCGGACGCCCCCGTTCCGCCGGGCTCAGGCAGGACGACCAGGGTGTGTACCAGGAATCCCAGGGCCACCGCGAGAAGGCCCGCGCCAGGCAGGTCGAGTCCTGCGCGCGCATCAGGGGCGATGGGGACGGCGGGCTGCGGCATCCGTACGGCGAGGGCCGCAACGCCCGCGGCGAGGGCAGGGGCGACGGTGAGGAAGAAGACCGCTCGCCAGCCCAGATGGGCAGCGAGCGCACCGCCGAGGAGCGGGCCGCAGGCGGCCGCCACACCGATGGCGCTCGTGCGCAGCGCGATGGGCATCGCGAGTCGGTCGCGCGGGTAGGCGGCGCGCAGCATGCCGAGGGTGGCCGGTTGGAGCAGTGCGCCGCAGACCCCTTGAGCGACGCGCAATGCGATGACCTCGTCGATGTCCGAGGCCACGCCGATGGCTGCCGAGGTGGCGGCGAAGCCCAGGACCCCGACGGCGAAGACGCGCTGGTGGCCGTAGCGGTCACCGAGACGTCCGGAGAAGACCAGCAGGCCGGCCACGGCGATCAGGTATCTGGTGCTGGTCCACTGGACCTCGCTGAACGAGGCGTCGAGGTCCCGTTGCATGACGGGCTGCACGATGGTCAGTACGGTCCCGTCCAAGGCGACGATCACAGCGCCGGTGATGCTGCCGGCGAGTGTGAGGCGCTGTTGGCGCCGTGAGTCCGTCGCGCCTGTCGCGCTCACGAGGCTGCGGGGCCGAGGTGCGCGGCCAGCGTGGTGGCCAGTAGCGGCTCGAGGTCGTCGACTCCTGTGACCAGGGGGAGACTTCCCCAACCCCACAACTGGGCGATGCCGTGCAGGTTGGCCCACAGCGCACCCGCGACGACAGGCGCCGGCACGTTGGATCGTGACCTCGCCCGGCTCACCAGGTCCACCAGGACGTCGAAGAGCGGAAGGCTTGTCTCCCGCAAGCCGAGATGGTTGCTCTCCAGCAGGTCGTGGCGGACCATCAGCTCGAACATGCCGCGATGGGTCAGGGCGAAGTCGAGGTAGCTCCGCCCCAGCGTCATGAGCTGGTCGCGGGGACTCGCCTGCCCGTCGCCGATCGCCTCGGCGGCCCGGCGGGTCAACTCCATGAAGCCCTGACGGGCGATGGCGGAGAGCAACTCCAGATGAGTGGGGAAGTAGCGCCGCGGCGCGCCGTGCGAGACCCCCGCTCGGCGGGCGATCTCGCGCAGGGACAGGGCCTGCGTTCCCTCCCTGTTCACCAAGTCGACGCCGACGTCCACCAGACGGGCACGAAGGCCCGTGTCCTGTGCACTCATAGACACTGTCTACCCTGGAGAGGTAGACAGTGTCTACCCTTGGTTGCGGCTCCTGCAGTTCTCGCCACCGGTGTTCCTGACCGGGGGCGGCGCTCGTCTCGGCGAGCAGCGTCCCGTCGGGACCGGATGCCCGAGCGGTCGGATGTGCGGTCGCATCGACCCCGGGGGCGTGAGCATGGGTCCTGAGGCGGTCGCCCTCCGGCGAGACGAACTGCGCCTGGGCGACGGGAGCAACGGTCGACGCTCGGGGACTGAGACGGGGTGCAGGGCTTCGGAGCCGACATGCTCGTGCTGCGGTCCCGGCGCGAGGGCGGGCAGCGATCGATGGGGGATGCGTTCCGGTCCGCTGGGCCCCATGTGGCCTCATCGGCGTGGAGGGCTGCACACGCCTTGTGGGGCTGCTCGCCGTAAGGGGACGGCTGCTCCCAGGGGCCAAAGGGCCACTCTCGGGGGCTCTTCGGCGAGAGTCCGGCCCACGGGGCGCAGGACCTGCCTCTTCCCGGCCTGGCCCATGGTCGACAGCCGAACGAGCCTCGCCCTCAGCCATCTGCCCATGGCTGCGGGCGTGCCTTCACACGTTCAGAACGAGGGGCCGGGGGCAGTTGCGGCGACCGCGGTGACCGTTCGAAGCGGTGGTCCGCGCCGGGCGCCCTCGCATGTCGCCCATCAGTCCAGTGGGGAACCGAAGTGGGCGTCCTTGAAAGGCGCAGAGATGTCGTCGGGGCCGAAGGCGAAGGCGGACGAGGAGGTGAGGCCCTTCTTCGTGCCGCGCAGAAGCCAGGCCGCGCCGTTCTCCTCGTTCTCGACGACGGAGCCGGTGGCGAGGTCGCGGTGGTCGTCGCCGTTGACGTCCAGCAGCGCGGTACTCCGGCCGAAACAATCGCCCTTCTCCGCTGTTCCGGGCACACCGGCCGTGTTCTGGTGGAACACCTGCGCCCCGGTGCCGGTGACACCGGACGCGGAGCCGTGGAGGAGGGCGATCGACCCGGTGTCGGCGGTGTTGCCGACGTCCTCGCCCGGAATGCCGAGCGCGACATCGGCGTAGCCGTCGCCCGTGACGTCCTCGACGGAGACCGAGGAGCCGAGCCGGTCCCCGTCCTCCTGCGTGCCGGGGAAGCCGGGCAGGTCCTGGTCGAGGGACTGCAGGTCGTCGTCCTTCAGCCCGGAGGCCGAGCCCAGCGCGACATACGCCTTGGCGTATCCGTCTTCGCCGGTGACCACGTCGTCGTAGCCGTCACCGTTGACGTCGCCGACACCGGTGCCCACCTCGCCCGTGGTGTCGCCGGGTGCTCGCTTGTAGGTGAAGCCCGAAGTGCCGCCGTAGAGCACGCGGTTGCCCCACATGCCGTCGCCGATGAAGCTCTGCTGGACGATGTCGTCCTTGCCGTCACCGTTGATGTCGCCGACCTGGCCGGAGCGGATGGGGCCGGTGATCGAGTCGGGTCCGTCCTCGCAGCCGCTGCCGTCGGCACAGGAGGGGTCGTGCTCCTCCCAGCCCCACCACCCGGACTCGTCCACGATGTTGAGGACCTTGGTAGGGATCCCCTCACGGGCGATGGGCCCCTTCCACAAGGTGGCCGGGCCACCCTCGCCGCCGTCACTGCTGGCGTAGCGGTGGGAGAAGAGCGCCAGGTCCGGGGTGTCGTCGCCGTCGAAGTCACCGATCTGCGGCGCGGCACCGTACGTGGGGATGTCGGTGCCGCCGGTCAAGCCGGATGCCGAACCCCACAGGATGACCGACCCCTCCCTGCCGCCCGCGATCACGAGTTCGGCGTATCCGTCGCCGTTCAGATCGCCCTTGGCGAAGGTGGAACCGAAATACTGGTCGGCGGTCGCCGAGCCCGGGATGCCGCTGGTGGAGCGACTGATGATCTCCTTCCGGGAGGCGGAGAGCCCGTCGGCGGAGCCGTACATGACGGCCACGTACCCGGCATGCTCCTGGCCCGAGAACGTGGCCTCCGGGGCACCGACGACCAGATCGGCATAGCCGTCTCCGTTGAAGTCGTCCTGGGCATCGGCCGAGCCGGAAGCGGCCTCGGCCGAAGCCCCGGTTGCCGCCCAGACACACCCACCCCCGGCCAGCAGCGCCGCCACGGCCAACGGTGCGGTCAGCCGCGCGGAACGCGTTCTACGTCGTAGTCGAGACATACGTCCAGTTCCTCAAGATCAGTCCCATGCGGCACCGAGTGCACCGCATCCACGGACTTCGACTCGAGAAACGTGCGACCCGTTGCCTCTCCACATGTGAGGAGATGGTGACCACCCGCTGACGGCAGCCCCATCTCCGCAACAGATGTGTTTGCGCATACGCAACACCGTGCCGGTACGTGTGTCGGCGTCGGCCCTGACCTCCCGCTGTCCGCATGCAACGGAAAGGACAGAGCCGGCGCGGGAAGGACCGCGCGTGGGCCTGCTCCGTACCGCCCTGATCGTGGCAGTCTCGGTGGCTGCGGCAGCGGGGAACACGCTCCTGATCGAGAATCCCCTACGATTCCAGGCCCGGTGGGCGCGAGGGCGCTCAGGACCGGCTGCCCTCGCTGCGGCCGTTGCCGCGCTCGCTGGTTGTGGGTGTTCGTTCCCCACCAGCCGGCTGGGCCGGGCTCCGTCGGCATCAACCGTCGCTGGAGGCCGCGCATTTGGCCGCGGAAAGAGTCGCGAGGTACCGGTTGCGCAGGTAGGTGCGGCTGCGCGCCGATGCAGGCTCCTTCCACACCTCGAATGGCCGGTTCTCGGAGGTGCGGGGTTCTCGGGGGTGCCGTCCGCGGCGTGAAGTCGGCGGGGCCTCCTCCCGGCCCTTCGGCCGATCCGGGAGACCGGGTTCCTGACCCCCGGCGGGCTCGGCCTCCTCCTCCTCCTCCTCCGGTCGGGGCTTGGCCACGGACGTGCTGATGTCCGCGTCCCGCCGCCTGCGCCGAGCACTCGGCGTCAGAGCGGTGCGCAGGGCCGCGTTGAAGGCTTCGTCCGCCGTTCTGGACCGCACGACGAACGTATGGGTTCCCGGATGTCCGGACCTGGTCACGATCGGCAACGTCACATGCCACCAGCCGATCCCGGACCCATCCATCGTCTTCATCGTCTCGACACGAACAACTTTGGCGTGCACGCGCTCGAAGGGTTCAAATTCCCCCTCCATTTCCAGACCTCCGACTTTGCGAGACCCCTCCGGGCCGATTGAGCAAGGAACCATCCTTACTCCGTTGAAGAAGCTCCGCATGCGTCTGGAGCCGACAGTCATGTACACCTATGGGGTGCAACGGCCGGCTCTGGTTACTTCCCAGGGAGTATCAGGCCTGTTCAAGGAGGCAGCACCGCGGACGCCGTCATCGTGCCGCATTCAATTATCGCGGAGTCCGCGTCTCTCGTGACCCAATCCTGTGCGCGCAGAGTTGTAGGAATTCCGGCCCTGCGCTTGCACGCGGTGAGCCTCAGGCAAACGCACCGACAGCTCATGTCGCCGTTGCTTCCCAGAGGGGAAGCTGATGGAGGCAGAGGCCATGCCGCGGTCACGGCGTCACCTGCGGAAAGCCATCCACCAAATGAACCTTAAGTCCGTTTTGTGCGTCTTGGGGGTTGTGTGTGAGGAAATTGGCCCGAGAGAAGAAGGGAAACCACCATGAACAAAGTCCGCCGTCTCATCCGGCGCTGGCTCTACCTTCAGGACCACTACGCCCTGAACGGGCAAGAGCACCGTGCCCCTGACGAATGAACACCGAGGCGCGCTCGACCCGCGCGATACAGGTTCGAGGAACCCCATGGTCCAAGCCGTCGCCACGAGCCGTGTACCGGACTTGGCCCCGCATCGCCGACGACTTCGGCTACGACGACCACTCCCGCCTCGTGCGCGACTTCCGTCCGTACAGCGACCTCAGCCCCACCGGCTGGCTCGCCGAGGAGTGCCGAAGGGTCCATGCAGCCCGGCACCTTCGGCGTCTACGTGGTGACCGACGATGTCGGCAACCGCTACCAGCGCCTCAAGACCACAGGTGTGCACGTGCTCTACGAGATCAAAGGCCGGCCTTTGCGGCAGCCGCGAACTCGCCATCACCCGTCTCGAAGGCAACCGGTGGTCCTTCGGCACCTGTCACGTGGAGCCGCGACCACCGGCAGCCTGAACAGGGTTGAGAGCCGACGAGGTCAGCCCGGGAGGGGGAAGAAGAGCAGGAAGCCGTGGGCGCCGGCGGCGGTGTAGCAGGCCGTGCCCGGGAAGGAGGCGGTGTAGAAGGGGGTGGCGACGGCGAACACGGGGACGATGGCGTTGTGGATGGTGGCGGTGCCGTTGGCGTCGGTGACGGCAGTGCCGAGGTTGACCGGGCCGAACAGCGTGGTAGCGGTGAAGGTCACCGGCTGACCAGCCACCGGCATCCCCGAAGTCGTCGTCAGCCTGGCACTGAGGGTGGGGATGTAGAACTCCGGCAGCGGGGTCAGCCGGAGCCGGATCGTGCCCGGCTGCGCGGCCAGCGTGGTGGAGTTGGAGTTCACGGTGACGGGGGCGCCGGCGGTGGAGCCGGTGAAGCAGCTGTCACCGCCGTAGACGGCGGTGACGGTGCCGGTGGTCAGCGCCGTGGTGGTGAAGCAGGCCTGCCCCGATGCGTTGACAGGGACCATCTGGGTTTGGCCGTTGGGGAGGGTGAAGGTGACCGTGCCGGTCGGCACCGAGGCGGTCGCTGTGGTCGGGGTGGTGGTGGCGCATACGGTCACGCTCTGCCCGCAGGTGGAGGGGTTGGGCGTCACCGAGAGCGTGGTCGCTGTGGGGGTGGGGTCCACGGTGACGGAGGTGGGGTTGCCGTTCACGGTCGCGGTGAACGTACCGGCGGTGTAGGTGTGGGTCGTCTGCCCGCTCCCGGTGGCGTCCAGGGCGACGGTGACGGTGGGGCTGCTGTCTCCGAAGTCCACCACCGCTGTCCCGTTCGGAGTCCCCCCGGAAATGCCGAACGTCACCAGTTGTCCGCACACCGGCGACGCCGGCGAGGTCGTCACCGTCAGCGGCGAAATCTCCGTCACGTTGGCCGAATTGGCGTTGCTGACGTAGACGTTGCTGTTCGGCGCCGCCGCCACCGAGAACGGGAACGCGCCGACGGGGACAGTGGCCAGGACGGTGTTCGTGGCGCTGCTGATCACCGTCACGTTGTTCGAGACGGTGTTGCCGACGTACACATTGCCGGTCGGCGCCACCGCCACCCCGAAGGGGCCCACGCCGGTAGGGACCGTGGCCAGGACCGTGTTGGTGGCGCTGTCGATCACCGTGACGTTGTTCGAAACGGTGTTGGTGACGTAGACGTTGCCGTTGGGAGCCACCGCGATCACTCCCGGGACCGTGCCGGCGGGGACGGTGGCCAGGACCGTGTTGGTGGCGCTGTCGATCACCGTCAGGGTGCCCGCGTTCCGGTTGGCGATGTAGACGTTGCCGTTCTGCGCCACCGCCGCCGCGCCCGGGAACCCGCCGGTGGGGAGGGTGGTCAGGACCGTGTTGGTGGCGCTGTCGATCACCGTCAGGGTGCCCGCGTTCCGGTTGGCGACGTAGACGTTGCCGTTCGCCGCCACCGCCACCGCGTCCGGAACCGCGCCGACGGGGACGGTGGCCAGGACGGTGTTCGTGGTGCTGTCGATCACCGTCACGTTGTTCGACGTGCTGTTGGCGACGTAGACGTTGCCGTTGGGCGCCGCCGCCAGCGCGAACGGGCCCCCGCCGGTGGGGACGGTGGCCAGGACGGTGTTCGTGGTGCTGCTGATCACCGTCACGTTGCTCGAGCCTTGATTGGTGACGTAGACGTTGCCGTTCTGCGTCACCGCAATCATGGCCGGGTTCGAGCCGGCGGGGACGGTGGCCAGGACGGTGTTCGTGGTGCTGCTGATCACCGTCACGTTGTTGGAATTGGCGTTGCCGACATAGACGTTGCCGTTCGGCGCCACCGCCACCGCCAGCGGGGTCGTGCCCGCCGGGATCGTCAGCGTGGAGAACGCCGCACTCAACGGCGCGGCCACAAGCCCCCGTACAACGGCGGCCACCTCGGATCCACCCGCCGGTACAACCGGCCGGACCCCGCCGGCTATCGCCGGAGCTCCAAACCAACCCGTACTCGGTTCCATGACAGACCTCTCTCATCTGAGGGGGCTGCCCAAGAACTCACTCGGGCCCGCGTCGCACGGCGCCGGCATACGCGAACCGGATCCACCGCTTGCGCACCAGTACAGAGAGAAGGACACGCCGATACGCACCACACACCTGCGCGCCACAGGGGTTGCCCCTCTCCCCGGAGACTGGGCAACCCACAGGAAAACAGTCACCAACCATTAACCCGAAGCGACCGATATGACACCATCCCTTGACTCGACTTTCACCCGAACAGACCATTCAACAGCCCGACCCGGCCACACCGCGCGAGTGACGAATGGCCACCCCAGACTGGCCGGGGCAGCCGAATTCCGGCTGCCTGCAGAGACCTGCGCCGCCGACCGCGCCTGAGAAGCCCTACCTGAACCGAAGGTGATCCTTGACTACCTGTGGTCAGAGGTCAGGTACTGCCGGCGTGCGGGTGGAGGGCTTGCGAGAGGAAGTCGCGCGGTTGGCTCAGGTGTTGGAGGCCACGGAGATCGAGTTGCACCGGCGGCTGATCGCGCGGGAGGAGCTGGTCGGGGGCCTGGCAGCCTCCGCGGCCGAGGCCACCACTGTGGCCACGACCGAGGCGGAGGAGGAATCAGTGCCGCCGCTCGCGCCGGTGCCGGGCTCGACGGTGCCGCCCTAAGCGGGAAGGGCGGCCGGTGACGGTTCTGGCGCCGGACTCTCAGCCGGACTCTGGGCGTGCTGGAACAGCGGCGTCATATGGCTCACGCGGGGCGCTTCGAGGCGAGGAGATCGCGGTGGAGCGTACCCCTGCGCGAGGCAATCGCACGACATGGCGGGCGAGTTGAAGTCAACGGGCTCGGGCGCGTACGACAACGAGAACGACCGGGAGTTCGGGCGCGCGGCTGCCGACATCTGCCTGCGATGATCACGGCAGCGACCGCGACCCAGGCGGACCTTCAGATCGTCCGCGTCACTCGGACCATTCGTAGATGCCCTGGGGAGTGAGGGCCGCGGCGTCGGCGAACTCGAAGAAATCCATGTTCGCGATGTCCAGGTTCACATGGACGTCGTGTGCACCGGCCGGGGCCGTACGGAACTCGCGCGGCGGCGGGGGGCCGGACTCCTCCTCGCCCTCGGGCTCCCAGATGTCGTCCTCGCCGACGGTGTCGAGAGCCAGAAGAGCATGGTGGGGCGCCTGCATGGTGACGGAGTCGGCCACGAACACCACGGCCAGGTTCTCGTCCTGCGCCACTGCGGCAAGGACTTCGTCCGGTGTGGCACCGGACCAGGCGCCGTCGTCCACGAAGTGGAACTCGGCCTCCTCTCCCCAAGGCCGTGCCATGTCCTCCTTCACCGCCTGCCAGGTCGGCTCGTCGCTGTAGTCGGTTCTGACGACCAGAGCGACGGACTCGCCCCGCCCGACGACTTCCGGCCTCGTCATCGCATGTCACCCCGTCACTCGATCTTTCGGTTTCGGTGTGCGAGGTTCTCATGAGGCACTGACGGTCCGGTTGCGACGATCTTGTCGCGGACTGACGGCCAGTCCGAGGACAGGGTGACCGCGGGTCTGGTCGGTCCCGGAAGTGAGGGCCGCTGGGGGCCGGCCCCCGGGCACAGGTGGGTCAGCTGACGGAGCTCGGCACGTCGAGGATCACCTTGATCCGCGTGTTCTGGCTGATGTCGAACTTCATCTTCTGGTCGCCCTTCGTCGCCGTGGCGACGCCTTCCATCGGGTTGCCGTCGTCAGGCGGGGTGTCCCAGCCGGCCCCGTTGAGTTTCCGCATGTAGCCCTTGAGCGAGAGCATGTTGTTCTGGCGGGCGGGCAACTTGTAGGTAAGTGTCAACGTGTCATCGTTCTTGCTGGTGACCGAGTTGACTTCGCCGTCGGAGGGAAGCGGGGGCGGCGCGTCCGGGTAGATGATGTCGAGCGCCAATGAGCCCTTGATGTTGCCACCGGCGGCCACCTTCTGGTTTCCTCGCGTCAAATTGTCTTCCGCGTCCGACACGTAGCCGTTGTCCGAGAATTTCTTCAAGTACGCTTCGACTTCTTCCTCCATGGTTTCGGTGGGCTCGAAGCGCAGGCTGATGATCTTCCCCTCCTCCTCGGAGGATGCGCTCATGATCTCGGCGCCGTCGGGAAGGGGAAGCGCGACCGGCCTGCTGGTGTCCTGTGCTTCGCCCGACGTGTTGTCGCCCTCGTTCTCATTGCACGCGGACAGCGAGACGGTCAGTGCCGAAGCCAGCAGAAGTGCCGGCACCGCCCTGCGAATACGCAGACGCATAGGGGTCGTTCTCCCTCGATCGTGTTCCTCAAGCATTCGTACGAGTCGCCGATGGACCATCCGGCAACAAGATCCGGATGGTAGTTAGTGACCGGAACCACCCGCAATGGGCACGCATTACTCAGAAGTGGAGAACTGATTCACCCTCAGTGCGCCCTGCGCGACACATATTTGATGTGAGGCGGCCCCGGTGTCTCGCCGGACGCCGGATCCGATCCCTGATGAGCAGCCATTACTCAGAAGCACAGGACTGATCAAGCCTCAGTTCGCTTTGCGTCGGCGCATTCTTGATGGAAACACGTCCGCCGGCATCTCGTCGCGATGCCGGTTCCGTTTCCTCGTGATGGTCACCATCAGCGGCCTGTCTTCTCCGATCCGGCCGGTCGGGGGCTCGTGGTGTGTCGAAAGGAAAGGGGCGCCCCTCAAGAGGGGCGCCCTCTTCGCAGACGGAATCTCAGCCGGTGTATCAGCCGCGGCCTGTGTCCTTGAGCTTCTCCTTGGCCTGCCGGGCGTCACCTCGTGTCTGTTCGGCGCGCCCCTCAGCGATGAGACGCTCGTTGCCGACGGAACGTCCGACCGTCTCCTTGGCCCTGCCCGCGGCCTGCTCGGACTTCGCCTTGGCCTTCTCACTGGCGCTCATGCTGTTCACCTTTCAGCATCGGGTAGCGGGTGCTGGAACACGCCTGGCCACTCATTCCCGACGCAAACATGGTCTGAGCAGAGGGAAACGGCTCCTGCTACCCCTGCGCGGGCCTGGTCAGGGGCCACCGGCGGACACGCCGGCTGAAGCGATGGCCCAGCCTCTACCCGCCGCCGGGGACGAAGTCGCGTACCCGGTCCACCACGCCGACTCCGGGGTCCTGCGAGCAGGCTCGCGTAGCCGGGGGAGAGTGCCTCTTCGTCCTGGACGTGGTCGGAGATCTCTCGTTCGAGGCTGTTGACCACGCTGGTGAAGTCGCCTTCACCGGGCTCCAGTTGTTCGAGATCATTGGGGATCTCCTCGACCTCGCGATGGTCTCCGGTCGGTTCCGCGGTGACGTAGCCGCCGAGTCGCATGGTGTCCTTCGGACCCGGCGGCCCTCGGTCCCGCGTCGGCCCCGCGTCGCGACCGAGAAGGTTCGAGTTCGAGGAGAAGCGCCGCGCCGACCCGGCAACGGCCGAATCGGTGAACCTGAAACCCTGTCAACCCGTCCTGACCAGGCATTCAGTGACTTCCGAGCGAAGAGGGAACCTCACCCTGCCGGGTCGGCGCAAGGTGGTGAAGCACACTGGCTCGGGAACCGGTCCGGACGAGGGAGCCTGGTCATGGCCGATGTCGAAGTACTCGTGGTGGGCGCGGGCCCAGTGGGTCTGACGGCGGCGGCCGAGCTGCGGCGGCACGGCGTGGACTGCCGCATCGTCGATCGGCTGGCTGTCCCGGAGCCCTATGCCAAGTCCATCGGCGTCCAGCCCCGCACCCTGGAGGTGTGGGACGACATGGGTCTGGTGCGCGGGGCGCTGGACCACGCGGTGCCGCACCTGGGCCAGCTGGTCTTCATCGACGGAAAGCCCCGGCCCCGGGTCGAACTCACCCTGCCGCCTGAAATCCCCTACCCCTTCGCCACCCTGCCCCAGTACGCGACCGAGCGGCTGCTCGCCGAGCATCTTGCGAGCTTCGGCACGGAGGTGGAGCGGACGACCGAGCTCTGCTCGGTTCAGACGCGCCCGGACGAGGTCGAGGCCGTTCTCGCGCACGCCGACGGCCGGACCGAGCGTCTGCACGCCCGCTACGTCGTGGGCTGCGACGGCGCGCACAGCCTGGTCCGCAAGGCGGCCGGGCTGACCTTCGAGGGCGGAGCCTTCCCCCAGCAGTACATGATCGGCGACGTCGAGGTCGACTGGAACCTGCCCGCCGGCTACAGCATGCGGGCCGTGCACCTGGACGCAGCCGGCGAACTGGACGACATGCTCATCTGCATTCCGATGCCGGGCGTCCGGCGGTACTGGCTCTCGATGCTGCACCCCTCCGCCCAGGTCCGGGACGTAGCCGGCTCGGGTGCGCCGGACGGTATCGCCCTCGGCCTGGGGGAGGGCCCGGGCCCGGGCCTCGGCCAGATCCAGACCGTGCTCGACCGGCTGTCCCCGGAGGTGACGACCGCCTCCAGGCTGCACTGGTCGTCCTCCTTCCGGACCAGCTACCGCCTGGTGGACCGCTACCGGAACGGTCGCCTCTTCGTCGCCGGGGACGCCGCGCACATCCACCCGCCGATCGGTGGGCAGGGTCTGAACACCGGCGTGCAGGACGCCTACAACCTCGCCTGGAAGCTGGCCCTGGCCGTCCGAGGTCTGGCCACGGACGACGTGCTCGACAGCTATCACACCGAACGTCACCCCGTCGCACGGGAGGTGGTCGACCGCACCGTCCGCCATGCCGGCTCCGGCCTCATCAGCAACGGGGACGACGCCGAGATGACGTTGCGGCGCCAGGCCCAGTTGCTGGTCGCCTACCCGGACAGCCCGTTGACCCAGCCGCGGGCGGCGGACGACGCACCCACGGCCGGTCCCGCCCCCGGCGACCGGGCACCGGACTGCCGCGGCCTTCTGAGCGACCTCGCCACCTACCCGCGGCGGTTGTTCGACCTGCTGAGGACCCCACGGCACGTACTGCTCCTGTTCGCGGGCACGGAGAACGCCTCGGGCGACGCAGCCGCCCTGCTCGAGGCCTGCGCCGCCGAGGCGCAGCGCGCCGCCCACGGCCTGCTCGACGCCTATCTGGTCACCGCCGCAGAGGTACCGGAGGCCACCCGCCCGGTCGGCCTCCGCCCGCCGCGGGTACGCGACACGGCCGGCGAGTTCCGCGACGCCTATGCGCCGCGTGACGGCGAGGCCCTCCTGATCCGTCCGGACGGCTACCTCTCGGGACGCTTCCACCCGGCCGTACCGGAACACCTGACGGCACATCTGCGCCGGACCTTTGCCTGACCGATCCGTGGACGCGATGTGAGCTTCGCCGCCGCGAAGGCATGGCGTGCGTCATGCCGTGGCCACTCCACGGGGGTGGCCGGTGGTTCCCCGCAGGTGCGGGTGCGCGGTGCCGGTGCGGCTCTTCTCCTCGATCACGTCACGGAGTTGTGAGCGGGCGGTGACGCCGAGCTTCGGGAAGGACCGGTACAGGTGCGAGCCCACGGTCCTCGGTGAAAGCTGCAATCGCTCACCGATCTGACGGTTGGTCAACCCGATGGCGGCCAGATGAACGATCTGTTCCTGCTGCGGCGTCAGATCAGGAAGTCCGTCCGTGGAGCCGTCGCCCTCATGGGGCCCGCCGGCCTCACGGACCCCGGCGGCACGCAACTCGCCCAGCGCGCGAGTGGCCCACGGCCCGGCACCGAGCCGGCGGAAGGTCTCCAGGGACGCGGTCAACAGGGGCCGGGCGGAGCTGGAGCGAAGCTGACGGCGCAGCCATTCTCCGTATTCCAGCTGCGTCTGTGCGTGGGCGAACGGGCGGTCCCGGGACGACGGCACGGCCAGGGCGGCGCGGAAGTGCCGTTCGGTTCCGGCCGTGTCCGCCAGGAGTGCCCTGGCACGGAAGAGCAGGGCCCGCTGCCGCGGTGAGGCACTCTCCAGACGACCGGCCAGCCCCTCCACCAGAACGGCCGCGCTGTCACGCCGACCGACGCGGACCGCCGAAGCGGCCAGGTCGGCCAGGCCGTAGGGGGAGACGTGATAGTGGACAGCGCCGCCATCGGCGGTGAACATCGTGCGGAAGTGCGCGAACGCGGCCTCATGGTCGCCGTCCGCCGTCGCTGCCATCCCCATCGCCCAGCGCGCCCGTACGGTCACGAACCCGTTGTCGTCCGATGCCGCGGAAGCCAGCGCTTGCATGGCCGACGCATGGGCCCCCGCCGAGTCGCCTCGAAGCGCAAGAACCGAAGCGTCGAGGGCCAGGGGGGCGGCGGCCTCGTAGGGCGGATCACTCTCGGCGGCCGCGCGCCTGGAGGCATCGGCAACAGCCCTCGCCCTGGCCCACTGGCCGTGCTCCAGATACGTCCACCCCTCGACGCAGCGCAGGCCGTCGGGCAGCGCCGCTGTCGTGAGGACGGGACTCCTCGCCTCCTCGAACAGGCCGACCGCCAGACCGGTCTCGTCCAGCAGCCACGCGAGAGTCGCCGTTGCCGCCAGAAAACCGGGCTCGTGGCTCTCGTCCGCCAGCAGGTCGTGCAGGTCGGCCAGCAGCGCTGCCCGGTCGTCGAGCGGATCGGCCGCCGTGCGGATCCACAGCGCGCCCAGCCCCGGGGGCTGATGCCCGTGCTCCTCGACCACGCTGCGGAACACCCGCCGCAACGCCTCCCGTTGGGCCGTGTCGCCGCAGTAATAGCAGATCAGGGCCGCCGTCGCGAGCGCTTCCAGGGCCTGATGAGGGCTGTGGGGTGCCAGCGCCTTCGCGGTCCGCAGCAGTGGTGCGTACGCGGTGGAGCGCCGCGGGGTCAGCGCGAGGGCTTGCCCGGTGCGCAGCGTGGCGAGCGCCAGCAGCACCGGGTCTTCCGTGAGCGTGTGCACCTCGGCGGTCAGCTCCTCGACCCAGCTCACCTGGCCGGTGAGAGCCGCCATCGCCGCGGCCAGGGTGTACCGGCGTGCCCGGTCCCCGTGCTCCGGGCTGAGTTCCGCGGCCCGCTGGAAGGCCTGGGCCGCCGAGGTGAAAGCCCCGCGCCGACGGGTCTCCTCGGCCGCGCGCTCCAGTTCGCGTGCCACGTCCTCGTCCGGTCCTGAGCCGGCCGCGGCCAGATGCCAGGCACGCCGCTCAGGTACGTCGCGCAGGGTCTCCGCCCACGTCCGGTGCGCCTCGTGCCGCTCGGCCGGCGTGGCAGCGTCGTGGACGGCGGAGCGGATCAGCGGGTGGCGGAACCGAACGTCGCCGTCCTGGACCCGGACGAGTCCGGCCTGCTCGGCGGGGAACCACACCTCGGGGGGCGCCCCTTCCACGGGCGCCATGTCGGTCGCCGCGAGCAGAAGTGCGCTGCGGGTCCCTTCGGGCAGCGCATGCCACTTGACGGCGAAACCCCGCTCCAGCCGCTCGGTCAGCGGCAAGGGCTGCCCGGGCGTCTGCGGCAGGTCCGTACCGGCGAACTCGATCAGTGCGAGGGGATTGCCGGCCGCCTCCTCCAGGATCCGCACACGCCGCTGACCCGCGGGCCTGCGGGGCTGGGCGTCCAGCAAGCGATGTGCCGCCACGGTGTCCAGCGGGCGCAACGGGACGACCGGTGCGTTCCGCCCGAGAGGAGGGAGCGGCGCACCGCTGCGCTGGGCCACGAGGAGGGCGATGCTCTCCCGGTGGAGCCTTCTGGCGACGAACGACAGGACCTCCCAGGAGTCCCGGTCGATCCACTGCCCGTCATCCACCACGATCAGCAGCGGGTCGTCGTCGGCGAGCTCCGACAGGAGAGTGAGGACCGCGATGCGCAGGATCAGTTGATCGGGGGCCGCCGCACCGGCGGCCATACCGAAGGCGCTCAGTATCGCGTCGCGCTGCCGCTCCGGGAGGCGCTGCACATGGGCCAGTACCGGCCTCAGAATCTGGTGCAGTCCCGCGAAGGCCAGGTCGGACTCGTTCTCGCTTCCCTCCGCCCGCAGCACCCGTGTGCTCCGTGCCGCGACGCGGGCGACCTCGGCGTCGATGAGCGCACTCTTGCCGATGCCGGGCTCCCCGGTGACGAACAGGATCGGGCCGTCACCCTCCGGAGCCTGCAGGAAGCTCCTCAGTTCGGCAGCCTCCGCAGCGCGGCCCAGGAGAGTGCCGCCGGACAACGGCAGAGCGGCCACCCGTGCCTCCGTGAGCTGAGAGATCTCATCAGTCTGGCGCGCCCAAACTACTCCGGCCCATGGCGTTGACCAGCCCCTTGGGGGACTCGCTGAGGGTTTCCCTCGATTTGGCCGCCGCCCTTCCGGTGTGCACGCCGCCCTTCCGCGAACCCCGGCCGGAGTGCCGGACGAGGCAACGGACCTCCTCGCCATGCCGGACGACTGAGTCCGGCCGGATCGGCACCCGTACCGCGCGCTGCAGTCACCTGACGGACTCGCGGAGCCGGATCCCCGCAGCACAATCCGTGGCGTACGGCGGTGGTCACCACGTCATCCGCGTCATCGCAGTGCACCACGGACCGAGCGTCCCGCCGTACGCATCGCACACGCCCGGTCCGGAACCACAACTCGGCAGGAGGATTCGCCATGTCGAACCACATCCTGATGCTCAACATCCCGGCCTGGGGTCACATGCGACCCGCCCTGGCGGTGACGGAGGAGTTGGTTCGCAGGGGCCACCGCGTCAGCTTTCTCTCGCCGCGGGGCTTCGAGGAGGCCATCCGGGCGTCCGGCGCCACCCCCGTGCGCTACGACTCCACGCTGGAGCACGTCCTCGCGCCCGGCCAGGAAGCACCCGACCAGGACCAGAACATGCGCCTGGCGATCTCGTTCATGAGGGAGAGCGTCGAGGTGATGGCGCAGGCGGAGCGGCTGCTCGACTACGACCCTCCCTCCCTGATCATGTACGACGTCGCGGTCGGGGCGGCCGGGCGGGCCCTGGGCGCACGGTGGGACCGGCCCGCCGTGCAGTCCACTCCCTCGATGGCGTCCAATGAGCACTACTCGCACATCAACGAGGTGCTGGGGTGCTCCGGCGTCCGCCCCGACCATCCGGCATTCGCCGAACTCTTCGCCTGGGCCCGGAACTTCCCGATGGAGCTGACCCCCGCGGGAGGCCGCCCCGAGAAGAGCGTCGTCTACCTCCCACAGGAGTTCCAGACCGCGGGAGAGACCTTCGGCAAGGAGACCGTCTTCGTGGGGCACAGCTTCCCGAGGGAGCACGCGTCGGCATGGTCGCCGCCCGTCGGCGAGGAGCCGCTGGTCATCGCTTCGATGGGCACCCTGCACAACGGCGACGAGAAGTTCTTCCGCACCTGCGTCGAGGCTTTCCGTGACCGGCCCTGGCGCGTGGTCATCACCCTGGGGCAGAGCTCGGACACGGAATCCCCCCGGGAACTGCCCTCCAATGTCGACATCCACCCGTGGATTCCCCAGTTGGCGGCGCTGGAGAAGGCCACCGCGTTCGTGACGGCCGCCGGCCTCGGCAGCCTGATGAGCGCGCTGCTCACCGGGACACCACCGGTGATGATTCCACCCGTTCCGGAGAACGTGGTGCTGGCCGGGCGCGCGGCCGAACTGGGGCTCGGAACGCTCCTCGCACCGGAGGACCTCACCGCGGATGACCTTTTCGAAGCGGTGCGCTCCCTCGCGGAGGACGAGGCCACGCGACAGCGAGTGGGACAGATGCGCGCCGCGATGACGCAGTCCGGTGGCGCACCCCGTGCGGCGGACGCGCTGGAGAACTGGCTCTGACAGCCCCCTTCATGCGCGCGCAAGCCCGTCGCGGCGGGAAACAACTCCGTCGGGGCACCCGGGCCGGATCGAAGGGCCCGGGTGCCCTCAGACCTCCTTCGCCTGCTCCAGCATCCGGTCGACCACCCGTGCCGACGCGCTGCCGTCGTCGAGGTCGCAGAACAGGTGGTGGAACCGGTCGAAGCGGTCCTGGTACTCCACCGACACCTTCTCGATGTCGCGGATCGCGTCGATCAGCTCCTCGGAGGTGCGGATCAGCGGTCCGGGAGCGTCGTTCTCGAAGTCGAAGTAGAACCCGCGGAGCTTGTCCCGGTAGTGCTCCAGGTCGTAGGTGAAGAACAGCATCGGCCGCTTGAGGTGCGCGTAGTCGAACATCACGGAGGAGTAGTCCGTGATCATCATGTCCGCGGCGAGATACAGGTCGGCGATGTCGGGGTACTCCGAGGCGTCGAAGACGAATCCGTTGCCCGCGCCGGGAACCGCGTCGACCACGTTGGAGTGGCGGCGGATCAGCAGCACGTGGTCGTCCTCCAGCTTGCGGCGGGCGTCCTCGAGGTCGATCCGCAGGTCGAAGATGTACTGGCCGGCGCTGTGCGACTGGTCGTCGCGCCAGGTCGGCGCGTACAGCACGACCTTCTTGTCCGCGGGCAGGCCCAGCTTCGCCCTCACCTTCTCGGCGATGGCGTCCCGCTCGGGGGAGTACAGGTAGTCGTTGCGAGGGTAGCCCGCTTCCTGGATCTCCCCGTCGTAGGAGAACGCCCGCTTCAGGATGGGCGTCGAGAAGCGGTTGGACGACACCAGCAGGCTCCAGTTGTCCGCCTCGAGCGCCAGACGGTTCTGGTACTCGCGGTCGAAGTGGAGCGTCTCGATGTCGTGGCCGATCTTCTTCAGCATCGTGCCGTGCCATGTCTGCACGATCACCTGGCCGGGACGGCGGACCACCCACTCCGGCAGGTGGCCGTTGGTGACGATGTAGCGGGACGTGGCGAGCGCCTCGAACCACTCGGTGCCCCACATACGCACTGCCTCGGCGGTCTCGGGCAGCACCACCTGGCCGTCACGGACGGCCCACAGGTACGTCATGTCGCTGCCGCGCCTCAGCAGTTCCTCGTGCATGGCCCGGGGGCTGTCCGAGTACTGCTTGCCGTTGTAGCTGAGGAAGAAGACCTGGTCACGCAGCGGCTTGTCGCGGCCGGCCCCGTAGACCTCCCGGCGCAGCTGCAGCTGACGGTACGGGCCGAGCTCCAGGTCGCTCAGCTCGGAACGGCAGTTGAGCTGCGGGAAGTCGCCCCAGCGGCTCTCGAACCAGTAACGGCGGCCGCCCAGCTCGGTCTTGAGCGGGAACAGGTCGGCGGCCAGCCGGTCGATGACGAACGCGGTGTCCGGGGCGTCGTCGCCGGCCTTGCGCAGGAAGAGGTTCCAGCGTCCCGCCTTGACCGGCACGTTGCCCGCGCCGCCCATGACCGACGGGTCGAAGGAGGCGGTGAACGTGCCGTCCGGCTGCCACTCGGCGGGGACCGAGCGCTCGTCGAACCGGCCCCGGGCCCTGACGACCAGGTCGGCGCCGACGAGCCGCTCGGTGGAGTGGCCGCTGACGACGATGCGGCCGTCGCGCTCGGCGATCTCGGTGATCACGGCCCGGCGCGCCCGCCCCACGATCTTCAGATAACCGTTGTGGCCGGACACCAAGGCCAGTTCGTGGTGGGACGCCTGCGTACCCAGCGATTCCGGCAGGTCCAGGCGCAGGTCGGCGAGGCCCTCCCGCACGATGCTGCTGAACCGGCGCCGGGAGCCGTCCGGCGCGGTCGCGACCAGGACCGTGCTCCACAACCGCCGATCGGGCTGCGCCTTCTCGTCGACGGTTCCGGACGGGACCAGCGCCACGTCCGCGACCGGCACGCGCGTGCGGAAGGCCGCGCCGCCCGACTCCACGGTGACGGGGTAGTCCATCACCTCGCCGCTCCTGGAGTTGCTCAGTCGCAGCACGACCTTGTCGTCGGCGGAGACCTTCGCACGCAGCTCACCGCTGATCTCGACGGCGTCGCCCTCCAGCCGGCGGTCGGTGATGAGCGCCTGCACCTTCTCGACGCGCAGCTTCAGCGCGCCGCGCTCGACGACCGGCAGCAGCCGGAAGTCGTCGTCGAGCCACTGATACGGCGGGAAGTTCGCGGCCGCGCCGCCGCGCGCCCAGACGCCGCTGCGACGCACGAGGCCGGAGGCGTAGACGTTGATCCCGACGTGCCACAGACCCTCCTGCCAGGCGTCGCCCTTGCGGAGCTTGGCCGGGTCGATGGCGAGTTCCCAGCCCGCCCAGTCGTAGTTGTAGCGCTTCTGGCCGGAGGAGGTGGTGCACTCGGGCCGGTGGACGTTCTTGGCCGGCAGGAACAGACGGCGGCGCGACTTGTCCCGCTTGAGCTGCACGACCTTCACCGTGCTGCGCTTCGTCGCCGCCTCGACCTTGTCGATGTAGGCATCGCCGGACAGCACCAGCTTGCCGTCCTCCCAGGTGACCGAACGCAGCGGCGCGCGCAGCGAGAGGTCGCGGTCGATCCGCAGGGCCGACTTGGGCAGTTCGACGCCGCTGGACTCCAGCGCGCCGAAACCGGCGTACTTGCGGAACCTTCCGGAGACCTCGATCGGCTCCTTGCGGCGCTGGGAGGCGATCAGCGCGATGAGCTCCGGCATGGCGTGCTTGCGGACGAGGAGGTACTGCACGCGCAGTTCGGCGGGCAGGTCCATCACCGTCTGCTGGTCGATGATGTCGAGGTAGCGGTTGGCGGCCTCGAGGAACGCCTCGTGGAACTCCGTGGTGGCGTCCGGCAGCACGCGCAGGAAGAGGCGGAGGTCGTCGCGCAGGACACGGTCGTCGTACTGGCGCTTGTACGCCGCGAACTCGGCACCGGGCTGCTCTGCCAGGAACCTGCTGATCATGCTCACCGAGGTGACGCGGTCGCGGACGGCCTGCGGCTCCCTGCGGCGCTGGGTGATCGAGGGCACCGACTCGCCCTCCCGCAGCCGCCAGTAGTACGTCGGCTCACCGATCATGTCGACGGCCTCGGCCAGGTAGTGGGCCGGGAGCACGACGGGGCCGTCCTCGAAGAGCATCCCCTCGGGGAAGGAGAACTTCCGCTCCTCCCAGAACCTGCGCCGGAAGACCTTGTTGCAGGCGATCCGGTCGGCCACCAGCTTCGGGTACCGGGATATGTGCGTGCGCTTCCTCGCCTCGCCCGCGAGCATCTTCAGCAATGGCACCTGCCAGGACTTCTCGCCCTTGAGGTGGTGGACGTTGCCGGTGGCGAAGTCGGAGCCGCTCTCGTCCAGGCTCGCCACCATGAGCCGGTACGCGTCGGGCGGGATGACGTCGTCGCTGTCGACGAAGGCCAGGTACTCCGACTCCGGCGACATGTGGGAGATGCCGGTGTTGCGGGCCGCGCCGAGGCCACCGTTCTCCTTGCGGATCAGCGTGAAGCGCGAGTCGCGCTCCGCGTAACCGGCCGCGACGGCGGCCGAGTCGTCGGGCGATCCGTCGTCCACCATCAGGACCTCGATGTCACGCAGCGTCTGCGCCTCCAGCGAGTCCAAGCACGCCGGGAGGTAACGCTCCACGTCGTAGATGGGTACGACGACACTGAGCCGGGGGGCCATGTGGCGTGGTTTCCTTTCGGGTCAGACCCGCTCGACCAGTTCGAGCACCTGGGCGGGGGACGGAGCGTGCGGGCGTGCGTCGAACGGCACGAAGGGCAGCATGTTCTTCTCGCCGAGGAACACCCGGCGGACGACGCGCTCGGCCGCGAGGCCGTCGTCGAACTCGCAGAACCGACGGCGGAACGCGGCACGCAGCAGGTCGGACGACACGCCGCGCCAGTCGCCGGAACGCAGCAGACCGATGAGGTCGTCCACGTTCGTGGCCACCGCGCCCGGCGGCTCCTGGAGAAGATCGAAGTAGGTTCCGCGGACGGCCGAGTAGGTCTCCCAGTCGTCAGCGAAGATCACGATGGGGCGGTCGAGCACCGCGTAGTCGAACATCGCCGACGAGTAGTCGGTGATCAGCCCGTCGGCGGCCAGGTACAGCTCCTCCACCCGAGGGTGGGCCGAGACATCGACGATCCGGCCGCTCGCCTGAAGCGCCGTCAGCTGCGGCGACGACGCGTAGAAGTAGTGGCCGCGCACCAACAGCGTGACGTCCGGGCCGAGTTCGTCGGCGACCCGCGCCAGGTCCAGACGCGGCCGGAACTCGGTCTCGTACTCGCGGTGCGTGGGCATGTAGAGGAAGGCGGTCGTGGAGTCCGCGAGGCCCAGCGCCCAGCGGGCGGCGCGCACGTCCTCGGACGTGCTGTTCACCAGCTCGTCGTTGCGCGGGTAGCCGGTCTCCAGCGAGACGTAACGGCACGGGTACACCCGCTCCCACGCGGCCGTGGAGAACCGGTTCGAGGACAGGCTGTAGTCCCAGCGGTCGCAGCGCTCCAGCAGCTTCTCGAAGTCCATGTGGGTGGACGCGGGGTACTTCCGCTGGTCCAGGCCCATGGTCTTGAGCGGGGTGCCGTGGTGCGTCTGGAGGTGGATCTGCCCCTCGCGCTTGACCACCGTGTCGCCGAAGTTGACGTTGTTCACGAGGTACTTGGCCCGGGCGAGCGCGGTCCAGTACGCGCGCGAGCCGACCCGGACCACCTCGACGCCCTTGGGCACGCGCTCGACGCTGTCCGGCCGTACGGCCCACACGCGCCGTACGTGCGGGGCGAGTTCGGCCAGGGCGGCGTCGATGGCCGCCGGGTTGCAGGAGACACCGCGGCTCCAGTACGCCGAGAACAGCGCGAGGTTCTCGTTGATCGGCACCCGCAGGCTCGAGTGGTACAGGGCTCCCATGGCGCCGCGCTTGGACAGGTTGATCAGCGAGCGCTGCCTCCGCAGGAGGGCCTGGCGGGCCTTTGCCACAGTGGTCGCGCCGACCATCGTGGAGTAGGCGTTTCGCTCCAGCAGCGAGTACTTGTAGCCACGGCCGCCGGCCGGGCGCTGGAAGCCCTCCGGCAGATAGGTGCCGTAGTCGGCCGCGGCGCGGTGGAAGAATTCCTGACGGGCGTTCTTCGGCAGCCGGTCGGGCTGCTTCAGGATGGTGAGGTAGTGGTCGACCATCTTCCGGAACAACTGCGGGCGCCAGTGGTCGAGTTCGGGGTGCTCGTCGATGAAGGAGAACACCCGGTCGTACTGCTCGAAGACATCGAAGTGCTTGCGGCTGACCGTCTTGAGGATGTTGCCGCCCTGACGGCGCTGGCGGTAGTGCACGCACACGCTGTTGAGGACGGATACTCGCTCGGCGGCTATCAGCGAGCAGAACGTCCACGGCGCGTCCTCGTAGTACCCGGCAGGGAACGTCAGACCCAGGCGGGTGACGAAGTCACGGCGGTACGCCTTGTTCCAGACGACCTGGAGCAGGTCGAGCAGCTCGGGACGGTCGGACAGCGAGAAGACGTCCGGGCCGTCCTTGCTGCGCAGCAGTTCGGCGAGGGCGTTCGGGCGAACCTCGCCGTGCCAGTACGTGCGGGCGTAGTCGTAGATGAGGACGTCCGGGTGGCCGGTGGCCTCGAGCCGGTGGGCGAGGGAGCTCAGCGCGCCGGGGACGAGCGTGTCGTCACTGTCCAGGAACAGGATGTAATCGCCGCGTGCACCGGCCAGGCCGGCATTGCGGGCACGTCCGAGGCCGACGTTCTCGGTGAGGTGGATGACCCGGATCCGCGCGTCCCGCGCGGCGTACTCGTCGAGGATCGCTCCGGACGCGTCGGGTGAGCAGTCGTCGACCGCCACGACCTCGAAGTCGGTGTAGTCCTGTCCCAGCACGGAGTCGAGGCACTCGGTCACATAGCTCTGCACCCCGTACGCAGGAACGACGAGTGTGAAAGTGGGCATCCTTGCAACCTGTTCAGAAATCGGCATGCCGCTCGGCCAACTCCCCGGCGAGATTGACGACCGTGGGGACAGTGCCACCGACTCCGTACACGTGATGAATGCGGAAAGAGATCTTCACCGCGATCCGGGAATTCATTGAGTGCGACCTTCGTGGGGGAAAGGCGAAACGGACGAGTGTGGATGGTGAACGGAGATCCCCGACGACCAACTGGCGGCTGCCTGCGCGCCTTGGGAGCTGCCGGCTGCCTGGGACTCTTCGCGACGTACGGGGCGGACTTCTGGGGAAGGCGACTCCCTTTTCGGTTCATGGTTCCGTTGCTCAGGTTCCTTCAGGCGTGCTCGATTGCTGAGCGTCAGCCTCGCGTCGGCGTTTTGAGAAGGCGCATTCGCCACAGCCCCTGAGGCATGGTCGCTTCAAGTGGGGAGATCAGGTCACATCTGCGGCGTGTTTCCCTATCCGCCTCAAGCCGACAATAGATCCAGGGAGTTACATTCTTCCGTCGGCCCGGTGAGCGTGAGCAGCAAAGACTCACGTCAGCCCTCTTGCCGAATGCCGAAGGTCACGTTCTTCTATGCTTTGGGCGGTTTGTGCGTTCTATCAGTCATCATCCTGAATATTGATGATGTGTCATGAGTAACGCGACGTTCGGATCGAGTTGCCTGGTGGTCGCGGAGCTGCCTGTGCTCCTCGTTCCAAGGGTTAGGACAGCCGTTGGGCACCCGGACGGCGAGGAGGAGGTTCGTCATGGTCGGCGTGCACTCGCGCCACCAGGCCAAGCCCGACCTTCACCAGCCGGGAGCGGACGGATCTGAAGGGCGGACAGCCGAGGACGCCCGTGTCCTGACCAACGGCTGGCCGGGTGCGATTGCGGAACCAGTCCGGGGCCCCCTCGCGCGGTTCGCTCGTCACCAGCTCACACAGCGCCGGCGTACTGCTGTCTGATGCGCACGAGGCGAACGCAACGCCCACCCTCGGGCACGCCGCCGTTCCGCCGACCCCATTCGGTGGACACCGCGGCCCGTCGGTGCTCCAGGTCAGGGAGGGCTGTGGCGACATTGGTCTCGGACGACGCCGGCTCGGCCAGAGAGCCTCGACGTTCACAGCGAAGCGAGCAACAGCATGGAGTTCGTTGAACGTCAGAAAGGCTTGGCCGATGCCCGGAAAGATGACGAGCCGGCGCGGCCGGGTGCTGTGCATGGCTGGAGTGCTGCTCATCTCCTCCATGGCGACGGGTGCCTCGGCGCTTGCCGAGCCACCCGTACGCGGTGGACCGTCCGTGGGCGACGCGCGGATCGGACTGCGGTGGCTTCCTTGCCAGGGTGAGGAGCAGCGCGGTTTCGAGTGCGCGGATGCGCACGTGCCGCTGGACTGGGCGCATCCGCGGGGACGGTCGATCGAGCTGGCGGTGATCAGGGCCAAGGCGACCGACCCCGGCCGGCGGGTGGGCTCCCTGTTCTTCAACCCCGGGGGGCCCGGCGCCGCGGGCAGCACAAGACTGCCCGCGGTGTACGAGAGGTTTCCTGAGGAGGTGCGAGAGCGCTTCGACATCGTGAGCTGGGACCCTCGCGGTGTCGGGGAGAGCACCGCCGTGCGCTGCTTCGACACGGCTGAGGAGGCGATCGCGTTCGAAGAACGGGTCCCCCCTTTCCCGGTAGGGAAGAAGCAGCGCAGGACCTTCGTCGCGGCGTACGAGGAGCTCGGGCAGCGCTGCGAGCGACGCTTCCCGGCACTGCTGCGTCACATCTCGACGGCCGATACCGCACGGGACCTCGACGTACTCCGGGCAGCGGTCGGTGAACGGCGCCTGCGGTACTGGGGCATCTCGTACGGAACCTTTCTCGGCGCGACGTACGCGAACCTGTTCCCGTCTCGCGTCGACCGGATGCTGCTGGACGGCAACATCGATCCGCAGGCCTGGGTGAACGGCGGCCGGAAGCGGGAGCCGCGTCTGAGCACCTCACTGCGCATGGGATCGGACCTGGGCTCGGCCGCCACCCTCGGGCAGTTCCTCGACCTGTGCGGCCGCGCCTCCACCCGCGGCTGTGCGTTCTCCGCCGGAAGCCCCGGCGCGACGCGCGCCAAGTTCGACGAGCTGATGCGGCGTCTGAAGAGGCGGCCCGTGGGGGAGTGGACATACGCGCGGACCGTCAGCGCGGTCCGGGCCGAGCTGAATCTCGTCCACCCCGCCTGGGCCGATGCGGCGGAACAGCTCCAGTCATTGTGGGAGGGGCGCCCGCCGCAGGAGCCGACCCCGCCTTCCGACCCCCCCTACCCCGGCTTCGAACAGTTCTACGCCGTGACGTGCTCGGAGAACCCCAATCCGCGCGACCCCCGCCGATACGTCCATCTCGACGAGTTGAGCGCACGGCGCGCCGGAGACCTGGGGCACTGGTGGGCCTGGGCCGACGAGCCGTGCGCCACCTGGCCGGCCAAGGCGGCGAACGCATACACCGGGCCGTGGGACCGCCCCACTCCCCGAACCGTCCTCGTCGTGAACCCCACGTACGACCCCGCGACCCCCTACTGGTCCGCCCAAGCCATGGTGCGGCAACTGCACGACGCCCGTCTCCTCACCCTCGACGGGTACGGCCACACAGCCCTGACGAATCCCAGTCGCTGTGTCAACGCATACGCGGTGCGGTACTTCCTGGCCGGCGCTCTGCCCCCCGTGGGGGCCAGATGTGCTCAGGACCTTCCGCCGTTCACCACGCCGTCCCGGGCCACGACCGAGGGCGCCGCGGTCCGCCCGTAGGGGCTGTCGCCTGGATCACTGAACGGACCGGAGGAAGACGCCCGCGATGTGGTGTCCAGGCCGGACGGATGGTGGCCGTCCTACCGCAGGGGCGGCATCGGGCGGCCCTGGACCTTCCGGACGCAATGCCGCCCCGGGGAGTCGTATCAGGAGGGGCCCCGACGCCCCACACGCCGGCTGCAGCCGCGCCCTCACCACATCGCCCGCCGTCATACCCAGGTACGACGGCCCGACCCGGCCTCCGGTATGACGCCGCGCACGCTGTCAGTGCCTAGGCTGAAGCGGTTATGAGTGCCCCACCCCCCTCTGCCGAGGAACCGCGTCCGGAGCGTACGACCGCGAGGGCGGAGCGTGTCCGGGGCGCGGTGAGGCGCGCGGTGCGTTCGGAGCGGGCGCGGTCCGCCGCGCGTGAGTCACTGCATGCGCTCGGCACCGCGCTCGCCACACCGACCTCACCGTCGACACCGCTGCTCGCGCGGGCGCCCTCACGCTGGCAGCGGTGGATGCCGTATGCGGTCGCGTTCACGCTTGTCGCCGTGCTGCTGCCGGTCACGATCGTCGTCCTCATCCGGGACTACGGCGTGAACGGCGGCCTCGCGGGCGCCCTCGCCACGGCGCAGACCGCCCCGCTGCTGCTCGCCGTGGTCCGGCCCCTGCAGGCCTGGTGGATCATTTTCGCCGCCGATGTGCTCGGCGCGGTCGTCCTGATGGAGGCGGACGGCACCGTGGGCAGAAGCTGGCCGTGGACGCCCATGATCGTTGTCGGCTACTTGGGGCTGATGCTCGCCCTGGGACTGCGTGAGCCGCGCCGCACGCTCGTGGCCGTCTGGCTGGTGACCGGTGCGACCGGGTTCCTGTTCGAGCTGGTCCGGCCGGAGTACAGCGACGGCATCGATGTGCTGCTGTTCGTGCTCAGTGCTGCCGTGCTGATCATCGCCCATACCGTGCGGTCGCGCGGCGAGGTACAGCAGCGGCTGGCCGAGCAGGAGACGATCAGCGAGGCCGAGCGGGCGCAGCGCACGATGCTGGAGGAGCGGGCGCGGATCGCGCGCGAGCTGCACGATGTCGTGGCGCACCACATGTCGGTGATCACCGTGCAGGCGGACTCGGCGCCGTACCGGATCGAGAGCCTGCCTGACGCAGCTCAGGACGAGTTCGCGACGATCGCCTCCAGTGCGCGGGAGTCCCTCGCGGAGATGCGGCGGCTTCTCGCGGTGCTGCGCAGCGACGGCTCCGAAGGGGAACGGGCGCCGCAGCCTGGGCTCAACCGGGCGCAGCAACTGGTCGAGGCAGCGGTGCGGGCCGGGGTGCCGGCAGAGCTGTCGCTCCCCGCGGAGCTGGGCGAGGTGCCACAGACCGTGGACCTCTCGGCCTACCGCATCGTGCAGGAGGCGCTCTCGAACGTGTTGCGGCATGCGCCGGGCGCCGCGACACGGGTGTCGGTGACGGCCGACGAGGAGTTCCTGACGGTGCTGGTCGTCAACGGCCCCTCGGCCGAGCCCGCGTCGACGCTGGAGACGATCGGTACAGGTCACGGGCTGGTCGGCATGCGCGAGCGCGTACGGTTGACCGGAGGCACTCTGGACGCGGGCCCGCTGCCAGACGGCGGCTTCCGTATCGCCGCGCACCTGCCCCTGACGAACATGAAGGACCCGACTTGACCATCCGCGTGATCATCGTCGACGACCAGGCCATGGTGCGCGCGGGCTTCGCCGCACTGCTGTCCGCGCAGGCCGATATCGACGTCGTCGGCGAGGCACCGGACGGCCGGCAGGGCATCGACGTGGCCCGTTCCACGCACCCGGACGTCGTTCTGATGGACGTGCGGATGCCGGAGCTGGACGGCCTGGCCGCGGCCCGCGAGATCCTCAAGCCGCCGCCGGGCGTCGTCCACGTACCGAAGGTGCTGATGCTGACCACCTTCGACGTGGACGACTACGTGTACGAGGCGCTGCGCGCCGGCGCGTCCGGCTTCCTCCTGAAGGACGCACCGCCCGCCGATCTCGTCTCCGCGGTCCGGGTCGTCGCGGCCGGCGAGGCGCTGCTGGCCCCTTCGGTGACGCGGCGGCTGATCGCCGACTTCGCCGCGCAGCGCCCGGTCTCGCGCGGGAACCGCGCGTCGTTGCGGCTCAAGGGCCTCACCCCGCGGGAGACGGAGGTCCTGGAGCTGATCGCCCGTGGCCTGTCCAACCAGGAGATCGCCGATCACCTCGTGGTGGCCGAGCAGACGGTCAAGACACACTTCGGCCGCGTCCTGGTCAAACTGGACCTGCGCGACCGCGCGCAGGCAGTGATCTTCGCGTACGAGTCAGGGCTGGTGAGCCCGGGAGACCAGTAGTACCCCGGTATCACTGCAGCATTGGCTCCACGGTGTGACGCTTCCTCAGCCGTCCTCTTCCTACCTTCCACTCCGCCACGCAGCCGGAGGAGGAAGTGGGGATCATGCGACGGTTCAGAAGGACTCTGGGCGCCGCGGCGCTCGCGGCGACGGTGGTCGCGGGCACGGTCGGCTCGGCCTCGGGGACAGCCCAGACGCCCATCACCGGGCCTCCCCCGGGCACAGCCGCATGGCGGGGGGACCACTCGCTCGGGCGGGAGCTGCCGGACCCGGCGCGGGCATCCGCGGGTGAGGTCGCGGCGTTCTTCGACTCGCTGACGGATTCCCAGGAACACGATCTGGCGTCTCGCCATCCCCGCGTCGTCGGCAATCTGGACGGCGCCCCCTCAGCCCTGCGGTACGAGGCCAACGCCCGTGCGCTGCCGACCCGTTCGGACGACCGGCAAATCCTCGCGTACGACCCGCGCGGACGCGGAGAGATCGTCGAGGTGTTCGGAGACCTCGACCGCGCCCGGCACGTCGCCGTGATCGTGCCGGGCTCCGACACCGACGCGCGCACCTTCGACCGTACGAGCGCGATGGCGCGGTCCCTGTACGAGGAGACGGCCGGCGCCACCGCCGTGGTCGCGTGGGCCGGCTACACCACACCCGTCGGTGTCGGGCTGGACGCCGCCACCGGCGACCTCGCGGAGGCCGGAGCCGAGCGGCTGGTCCGGTTCACCAGGGGGCTCACCGCGACGGGCGCCGCGAAGCCCGCGCTGTTCTGCCACAGCTACGGCTCCGTCGTGTGCGGACTCGCCGCGCACGAGGCCGACGCGTCGGACATCGTCGCCTTCGGCTCGCCGGGGATGCGCGCCGACGACGTCGCCGACCTGGACACCGACGCCCGAGTCTGGGCCGCCAAGGCCCCGGCCGACTGGATCTCCAAGGTCCCGAACGTGGAGTTCGCCGGTCTCGGCCACGGAAACGACCCCACCGCACCGGAGTTCGGAGCCCGTCACGTGCCCGCGGACGACGTCACGGACCACACCGGCTACTTCGAGCCCGGGACGTCGTCCCTGCACGCCTTCGCCGCGATCGCACGAGGAGAGGTCCGATGAGGACCCCGGCCCGGCTCGTCGAGAGGATCGAGGCGTCGACGCCCGCCCACCGCGACCGCGCGATCGACGGACTGCGCGCCCTGGCGCTGCTCGCCGTGCCGACCGGGCACTGGCTGCTCGGTGGCTTCACGCTCGACGCGGACGGTGCGATCCACAACGCCAGCCCGCTGTCGACCTTCGGCTTCTTCGCGCCCGTCAGCTGGGGGCTGCAGATGCTCGGGATCTTCTTCCTGGTGGGTGGCTACGCATCGGCGCTCTCGTATCACCGCCGCCCCGGTACGACCGCCCGATGGCTGGGCGGCCGCGTCGCCCGGCTGGGCCGGCCGGTGCTCGGCGTCACGGCGGTGTGGGCGGCGCTGGTCGCCGTCCTGTCGGCGACCGGGGTGCCGGAGGCCACCCTGAGGACCGGAGCGACACTGGTCGTCCAACCACTGTGGTTCGTGGGCGTGTACGTCGTGGTCACCGCCCTCACACCCCTGTGTGTACGCGCCGCACGGCGTCTGGGCGGCTGGTCGGCGGTGCCGCTGCTGCTGTCCGTCGCCGTGGTGGACTTCCTGCGGTACGGGCCGTACGCCGAGGCGGTGCCGTCCTGGCTGAGCGCGCTCAACATCCTTCCCGGCTGGCTCTTCGCGTACCAACTCGGCGTCTCCTGGGGCGAGAAGCGCATCGGGAAACGGACTGCGGTGCTGCTGCTGGCAGGCGGATCGATGCTGTTCGCGGTCCTCCTCGGCGTCTTCGACTACCCCGCGTCGATGGTCGGCGTGCCCGGTGAAGCCCGCACGAACTCCCACCCCCCGTCGCTGCTCGTCCTCGCCCTCGCCGCGGCGCAGAGCGGCGCCGCGATGCTGGTACGCGACCGGCTGGCGCGGCTGCTGAAGCGTCCCGCCGTGTGGGCGCCGGTCGTGGTGGTCAACCTCTCCGCGATGACGATCCTGTGCTGGCATCAGACCGCGATGCTCGCAGCGGCGATCCCCGCGTCGTACATGGGCGCGATCCGGGGCCTGACGACGGCGCCGGAGTCACTGGGCTGGATCCTGGCGCGGCTGGCCTGGATGCCGCTCTTCGCGGCACTGCTGGTCCTGATAGGGCGCTACGCCCGCCACTTCGAGATGCCCTGGCGTGAGGTGTCCACGGCGCGCCGCGCGCTGGCAGGCCTTCTGGCGGCGGGATTCGCCCTCTTCGCTCTGGGGTGGGCGTAGTGGGGACGGTGCCCGGTGGCCCGGTGCCCGATGGCTCGGGTGACGCAGAACGCTCGACCGGTGAACTCCGGTCGAGCGCCTGCATCCAGTGCTCACGGCACGATGAACAGGACCACACGGGGCAACGAACCCTGGAATCCGCCTCGCTGAGGATCCTTCCGTCAGTCCCCGCCCGGCCGGGGAGATCGGCAAGTCCGTCGACCATCGAGTGCCGGTTGCTGCGCGCGGTCAGGACCTGACCGCGAATACCATGCCGATGTCGCCGGCCTCCTGCACCGGGTTCTGTTCGGTGCGGACCGTGAATCCGTGCGCGAGGAGGATTTCGCAGACGGTGTCGCGGTTCCGCTCCCAGTGCTCCACCTCGACGACGACCTGGCGGACCAGTGGCCAATGCTGTTCCCCGATGCCTCTGAGCACATCGATTTCGGCGCCTTCCACATCGACCTTGAGCAGGTCGATGTGCTGGATGCCCTGCTCGTCGAGTACCGATGACAGGGGCCTGACCTTCACCTGGTGCGTCTCGAGCTGCCGCATTCCCCGCAGCTTGTGGCGGACGAGAAGGGTGAGGACGAAGGCGGGTACGCGGCGCAGGACCGGTCCCAGGCCGCCCTGGCGGATCATTGCGACCACGCTGGCGGTGACCCGGCGCTGCTCAGCCTCGATGTTTCCCCGGTCCCGGGAGGACGACGAGAAGATCGTGGCGGCCGGAACGTAGCTGAAATCGAGCTTGTCGTCACGGGAAGCCAGGCCGTAAGGGAGCGCGGTCAGGCGTCCGTTGAAGAACTCGCGGGCATTGCGTTCGAGTGTCGCGTGCAGTGGCGGCACCGGCTCGAATGCATAGATCCGCACGTCCCCGTCCAGCCGCTCGTAGACGGCCGCCGAGAACACACCGATGTTGGCGCCCACGTCGAGTACGGTCGCGCCTGGCGTGCACTCGATGCCGTGGGTGAAGTAGCCGCCCACCTCCCCGCGTAAGAAGGACGCTTCCCAACGATTGATGCCATGCAGTTCCATCGAATTCATGGTCATGACAAGTCATTTATCAGGGTTGAAGCCGACAAACCAGTCCGCATGCTTCACCGCGGTCGTGTCCCCATCGGCACGGCCCGGCATCGGCCCATTCTCGTAACCACGGCTGAATCCCAGGTGAGCGGCTTCACCGACCTGTGGGGACAGTCTTCAGACGCCCTCTCAATCGGCCGGTTCGCGGTGGCAGATGAGGGGAGCGGGCGATGCTTGTGAAGGCGAGGAAGTGCTCGGCTTTTCGCTGGTGGCGTCGGTGGAGGCGGCGAACAGCCGGCGAGCCACGCCATGGTGCGCTCGATGGTCCAGCGGTGGCGGCCCAGTCGCTGCGAGGTTGCGACCCGATCCCGCGACGTGCGTCGTTCTTTCTCGGTATCGGCGGCGTGCTGGAGACCACGCCGCCGGTCCGCGCATGCAGGTCGGGCGGCGTGAACCCCGCGTACTGATCCTCGGGCACGACGGCACGGTGTTCCCGATCGGCACCTTGGAGCGCCGTCCGTTCGCGGTCGAAGACGGGCGGGTGACTGGTGGCCCGGGCGTTTCGACGTGCTCGGCGAAATTGGTGCAGGCGATCCGCGGGTCGGCCGCGCCCGAGGATCTGAGCGGGGTCGAGGCTTTGGTGACGTGCGGCGAGGAGAACGGCTCCCACACCTCGCGGGACTACTCGACGAACGCGCCCTGGCGTGCGCTCGGGCCCGACGCTGAATCGCCGCGACGAACCGTGGACTCACGGCGTCTTCTTGAGAGACTGCTCGGGTGATCGAGATCCGAAGAGCGGTCAGTAGCGACCTCGATGACGTACTCCCTCTGATCGCGGAGTTCTACGAGGCCGACGCCCACTCCTTCGACCTGTCCCGTGTGCAGGCGGGTCTGAGACCGTTGCTGGCCGATGATGCCGTGGGTCAGGTCTGGGTCGCCCAGGACACCATGGGGGCGGTGTCTCTTGTCGGTTACGCCGTCGTGACGTGGAGCTGGTCGCTGGAGTCCGGGGGCCGCGACTGTCTCCTCGATGAAATCTATGTTCGCCTCCGCGGCGAGGGAATTGGCGGCCGTCTTCTCCACCACGCCATGACGGAGGCTCAGGTGGCCGGCTGCGCCTCGATGTTCATGGAAACGGAGGCGCCCAACGACCAGGCACGCGCCTTTTACGCCCGCCATGGCTTCAGCGTCGAGGACTCGGTCTGGATGGGACGCGACCTCGTCGATGGCGCCTGACCGCGGCTGTCGCAGGAAGACAACGAGAAGCCGCTCGCTGTTCGACCCGGAACACCGGAACCACGCGGAATGAACAGCCTGTGAATGCGGCCGTCGACGAGGTCCCCCACGTTCGCGGCGACGCACTCCACTACTGGTGCGGCTGGGGGAGGCGACGACTGCGGAGCGGGTGCCCCACGCTCGTCCATGCCGCAAGCGCAGGCCCCCTGCAGCGTCGTGAGGAAGCCGCTTCCCGGGCGGGCGAATCCGGTCATTGGACCGGCAGGCAAGTTGCCCTCCGCCGTGGAGTTCTCGATCGCCTCTCGCGGTCTTGAACTCCACGGCGAGGGAGGTCGGAGGTTCGGGCCCCTCAGAACCTCGGTTCCGGCGTCCGGGCCGTGACCAGTTCCACGGCCTCCTGATATGTCTCCACCGCCGGCGGTGATCCCTCCAGCGGACGCTGCGCTGTCTCCTTCATGCAGACCACGGCGATCAGCCCGATCAGGGCGGCAGCCATCGAGTAGTACGCGGGCATCATGTCCGTGCCCGTCGTGTCGATCAGGGCCGTGATGACGAGCGGGGTCGTGCCGCCGAAGAGGGAGGCGGAAAGGTTGTAACCGATGGACAGCGACCCGTAGCGGACATCTGTCGGGAAGAGCGCCGGGAGAGCCGCGGACATCGTCCCGAGCAGGCAGACGAGGGACAGGCCGAGCATGGCCATTCCGGCGATCACCGCGGGCAGGCTGCCCTGTTTGACCAGCAGGAAGGACGGGATGGACAGCACGAAGAAGCCGAGCATGCCCGCCATGAGGAGAGGCTTGCGGCCGAAACGGTCGTTGAGCCGGCCGATCCGAGTGATGACCAGCATCAGTACGGCCATCGTGCCCAGCAGGATGAGCAGTCCGTGGGTGTCGTCGTAGTCCAGCTGCTCCGTCAGGTAAGTGGGCATGTACGACAGCAGCATGTAGTCGGTGATGTTGTAGGCACCGACCAGCGCCACGCACAGGATCAGTGTCGGCCACTGTTCCGAGAAGACCCGGCCGAGCGCCTTCTGCGGGGCGTTCTCGGACAGGTGGGCGGACTCCGAGGCCTTTTCCTCATTCCCGCTCTCGGCGCCGGGTTCCGTCGTCCCGCGGCTCCTGTTGGACTCCAGCTTCTGGAATGCCGGGGTCTCGTCCAGCTTCAGCCGCAGATAGAGGCCGACGAGGCCGAGCGGGCCGGCCACCAGGAAGGGCAGACGCCAGCCCCAGTCCAGCATGGTGGCGTCACCGAGCCAGGCGTTGAGGACCGCCACGAGTCCGGCCGCACCCACGTAGCCGGCCAGCGTGCCGAACTCCAGGAAGCTCCCGAAATAGCCGCGCTTCTTGTCGGGGGCGTACTCGGCAATGAAGGTGGACGCCCCGCCGTATTCGCCGCCCGTCGAGAAGCCCTGGAGCAGCCGGAAGAAGATGAGCAGCGCCGGTGCCCAGAGGCCGATGCTCGCGTAGCTCGGGATCAGGCCGATGAAGAAGGTGCCGGCCGCCATCAGCATCATCGTCGCGGCGAGGACCTTCTTGCGGCCGATGCGGTCGCCGAGCGGGCCGAAGAAGGCGCCGCCGAGGGGGCGTACGAGAAATGCGACGGCGAAGGTCGCGAACGAGGAGAGGAGTTGGGTGGTGTCGCTGCCTCCGGGGAAGAAGACCTTGCCGATGGTGGCGGCGAGGTAGCTGTAGATCCCGAAGTCGAACCACTCCATGGCGTTGCCCAGCGAGGCGGCCTTGACGGCGCGTTTGACGGCAGGTTCGTCGGTGATCGTGATGTCGCTGCGGCGGAGCCGCGGGTTGCGCCGACGGTTCAGCGCCCGGAAAAGGTTGGGGTGACGCTTCCGGGCTGCCGGATCGGTCTCGGCTTCGGCGCTGCCGGCCATGCGCGGTTCCTCTCGCTACGGATGTGCTGCAGAGGAGACGTCTGTGCAATAGATGGCCATGTAAACCAGTTCCCCGTCGAACTGGGACTCTGATCACAAGCTGCCGCTTTTGCGGCAGCCCTACGGCGTGAGCCCGGGGGAGCGGCGTCAGGACTCGAGGCCCACCACGACGGCGACTCCACAGGCCGTCAGGGTGCAGAGGACTCGGGCGTCGCCGTCTTCTCGGTGCGCTGCTGCGCCAACAGCTCCGGCAGCGCGGTCAGACCGTTCGTCGAGTTGCGCGCAGTACGACGTCGCTGACGTGGTGGGTGCTGGCCGCGCCGGCGGGTCGTGGCCGGGTTTCGTGGATCTCGACGTGCCAGGTGCCAGGGTCGGCCGCGAGCGCGGTAGCGAATTCGTCGACCCCGACGAACGCCTCCGGGTCGTACATCCGGGTCTGGGTCGCCACGTCCACCGGGTCGCGCAGGGGGGCGAGGTCGTGGTGCACGACCAGGAACGTGCCGCCAGGGGCGACAGCGGCGAGCAAGCTGCGCACACCGCGCTGGTCGGGCGTGCGCTTGAACGAGCCGTACTGCAGCGAGACCAGGTCGAAGGTCTCGGTGCCGAAGGGCGCGGGATCGCCTGCGTCGCTGCGTACGAGGTTGACGGCGAGCCCGCGGCGTTCGGCCTCGGCGCGCACCCGGGCGAGAGCGTTGCCGGAGATGTCGGTGGCGGTCACCTTCCAGCCGTGCTCGGCCAGCCAGAGGGCGTCGGCGCCCTCGCCGGTTCCGACGTCGAGCGCCCGGCCCGGGGGCAGGGCGGTGACCTCGTGGACGAGCGTGCCGTTGGGGTTGCCGCTCCACGCTCTGCCGGGGCCGCCGTAGCGGTGGTCCCAGTCGGCCTCCTCGCCCGAGTGCCGGACAGCAGCGCGCAGTTCCTCCTCGGCGAGGCTGAAGGCGATCATGGCGCCGACCTGGCTGCCCTGGGCGGCCGACGGCAGCACCTGCAGGCTCGGGTCGGTGACGTTGCCGGCCGCGTAGATCCCCGGTACAGCCGTCTCGCCGCGCGCGTCGACGGCGAGGACGTCGCCGGCGCCGGTCGGATGCGGGGTGGGGGTGAGCCCGACCCCGGCCAGCACGTCGGCGCGTGCCCGGAACCGCGGGCCGACCACGACGGCATCGGCCTCGAGGAGGCGACCGTCACCGAGTTCGACCCCGGACGCCTCGCCGTCCGGCCCGGTGAGGACCCGGCCGACCTCGCTGCGCTCGACGGTCACGCCGGAGGCTCCAAGGGCTTCGACCAAGCCCTCGTCGAGCCCGGTCGGGTCGTGCAGCACGACGGTCAGCCGGTCGGTCAGGTGCCGGAACAGCGGGGTCGGGTGAAGACCCAGGGGGTGCGTGACGATCTGCACCAGGCGCTGGTCGCGCACCTCGAAGCCGTGGCAGAACGGGCAGTGGATCACGCCGCGCCCCCACCCCTCGGCGACGCCGTCGATCGCGGGGAGCTCGTCGGACAGGCCGGTCGCAGCGAGGACACGGCGGGCCACCAGTGCATGCCCACCGGTGAGGTCGAGCCGGAACCGGCCGTCGTCGCGACGGTGCACTCCCACGACTCGGCCGGAGAGCACCTCGCCACCGTACGTGCGTACCTCTTGGCGCCCGACCTCCATCAGCTCGCCGGGCGCGACCCCCTCGTGCCCGAGGTAGCCGTGCATGTGCGCGGCGGGGGCGTTGCGCGGGGTGCCGTCGTCGACCACGACGACACTGCGCCGCTGGCGGGAGATCTGCAGGGCCGCCGCGAGACCGGCGGCAGAGCCGCCGATCACGGCGACGTCGCAGTGACGCTCCAGGGTGGGGTGCTGGGCATGGTTGACGTGCTCGCTGGGCTCGGAACGGTCCGAGTGCCGACTCGGGGCGGAGTGTTCGCTCATGGTTCCGACGGTACGGCGTCCGACGCTATCCGCAAGAGGCCTTGCGCAATCTGCAAGGCGCGCCCAGGATGGAGGCATGAACGGAGTCGCCGACATCGAGGCCCTGGCGCGGTCGCGCCTGCGCAGCATGCGCACCACCCTGGGGTACTCCCTCGACGAGCTGGCCGAGCGCACCAACCTCAGCCCGTCGACCATCAGCCGCGTCGAGACGGGCAAGCGCACGCTCAGCCTTGACGTGCTCGTGCCGCTGGCCAACGCTCTCCAGGTGAGTCTCGACGTGCTCTTCGAGGTGCCCACCGACGACGACGTGGTCATCCGTCCGGTCGCGCACAGCAGCGGCACGCGGACGACGTGGCCGCTGAGCCGTCCGGACGGACGCACGGTCGCGATGAAGATGCGCCTCGAGCCCTCCGACACCTCACCCAGCCAACGGGTGCACCCGGGCCACGACTGGTTCCTCGTGCTCGAAGGGCGCGTGCGGCTGTGGCTGGGCGAGCGGCAGATCGACGTCGACGCGGGGGAGGCGGCGGAGTTCGCGACGATGATCCCGCACGCGTTCACGGCGCTGGACGGCCCAGCCGAGTTGATCATGGTCTTCGACCGCGATGGACAGCGCGCACACGTACATCAGTGAGCGGTGTGCCGGATGAAGTTGCGGGCTGCCGCTCTGGTGTGCGCGGGCTTCGGGATGCTCGCGCTGGGCAGGGGCGGTTGGGTTCGGTTCCTTCCGATTCCGCTGGCCAGTCTTGCTGACGTGCTGTTTCACCAGATGGCAGGACGCCGATCAGGTCTCGGACGAAGCGTGGGGCCGGCCTTCCGTGTTGCGTCGCGCGCCGGCTCCCGCCCGTGATGCGGCCTGTGACTTTGGCACTACGCCTCTCCCGGGCAACCGGTCGCGGACACGGCCGAGTTCCCCGCAGAGGCGTGCGCCGGGACCGTGCCGGAAAGGTCGATGCCCGCGAGGTCGAGGAGGAGGGCCTTGACGTCGGTGGCTTTCGCCGGCGCGCGGACGGTGCCGGGGCGGGAACAGATGAGGACCGGGCCCTTGGCCACACTCGCGGGCGGGCGTCCGTGGCTGCCGCGCACCGGGGACGGATCCAGCGGAACGACGGCCATCCGGTAGCGGAGCCCGGCCTTCTTGCGGAGCAGGGAGGTTGCGGCACGCAGGCGCACGAACGGGTCGAGGGGGTCCAGGAACAGTTCGGCGGGGTCGTAACCGGGCTTGCGGTGGATGTCGACCATGCGCGCGAAGTCGGGGGCCCGTCGGTCGTCGAGCCAGTAGTAGTACGTGAACCAGGCGTCGGGTTCGGCGATCGCGACCAGGTCCCCGGAGCGGGGATGGTCGAGCCCATGGGCCCTCTTCCCCGCGGCGTCGAGGACGATGTCGACGCCTGGGAGTTCTTCGAGGACTCGGCGGGCCGCGGCGATGGCTGCCGGATTCTCCGGTCGGCGTACGTAGACATGTGCGATCTGGTGATCGGCCACGGCGAAGGCGCGCGAGGCACCGGTGTCCAGGTACTCCATGCCGTGCTGGGTGCTGACCTCCAGCAGTCCCGCACGCCGCAAGGCCCGGTTGATGTCCACGGGTCTGGAGACCGGGGTGATGCCGTACTCGGAGAGCACGACGACGGTCCGCCCCTCGGCCAGGGAATCGGCCAGCAGGGGGCCGAGCACGGCGTCCAGGGCGGCGGCGGCCGCGTGGGCCCGCGGATCATCCGGCCCGAAACGCTGCAGGTCGTAGTCGAGATGGGGGATGTAGGCGAGCGCCAGATCCGGGTTGCGAGTGCGGATGACGTGGCGGGTGGCGTCGACGATCCACTGCGAGGACGCCAGTCCCGCGCGGGGACCCCAGAAGTCGAACAGCGGGAAGACGCCCAGCTTCCGGGTCAGTTCGTCGCGTAGTGAGGCCGGCTTGGTGTAGCAGTCGGCTTCCTTGCGGCCGTCGGCGTAGTAGACGGGCTTGGGAGTGACGGTGAGGTCCGTATCGGCACCGATGGCGTACCACCAGCAGATGTTGGCAACGGAGTAGCCCGGATGAACCCGGCGAGCAGCGTCCCAGATCTTCTCCCCGCCGACGAGCCGGTTGTGCTGGCGCCACAGAAGCACTTCGCCCAGTGCGCGGAAGTACCAGCCGTTGCCCACGATTCCGTGCTCGCTCGGGTCGGCACCCGTGAGGAACGTCGACTGGACGGTGCAGGTCACGGCGGGCAGCACCGTCTGCAGCGGCGCGTACGAGCCCGATTCGGCGAGAGCACTCAGCCGCGGCATGGAGGGCAGGAGGGCGGGGGTCAGACCCACCACGTCGAGGACGAGCAGGGGTGCCGGGGCAGGGGGCGCGTTCATTCGATCTCCTTCAGGCCCAGATCGACGAGGTGGTCGCGTACCAGCGCGAGCTCCGCTGCGATGCCGGCAGCGAGTTGTGCCGAACCGGAGGGGCGCAGTGAGACGGGTAGGGCTTGCCAGGTGTACGTCTCCACCTCCAGGTGCCGGGTGAGGGGGGACGGGCCGCCCAGAAGCCGCGCGAGAGTGTCGCGCAGCACCGGCATCGTCGAGGTCAGAGGCGGCTCGGGTGCGGCATGCAGCGGAACGTGGAAGTGACACCTCCACGGACCGGAGACGGGGAGGGGGCCGCCCTCGGCAAGGGCGTGCTCGAGATCGTCGGTGCCGTGGACCGTGCCATCGGCGGTGAGCGCGCGGGTCTGGTGGAGGAACCGGGGTTCGGCGTAGGCGGCCAACGCTTGCGTGACCGCGGGCAGGTGGGGATCGTCGGCGTGCAGCGCCGCCGAGAGCTGTGCCTTGACGATGGGAATGCCGGCTCCCAGCAAGTCGCCGACCGCGGTTCCCGGGTCCTCGAACTGCGTCGCGAGGTGACAGGTGTCGATGCACACCCCGATGCGGTGGCGCGGCGGTGCTCCGGGGGCGATCAGGGCGTCCACCGCCTGGGCCGTGGTCTCCACGACGCATCCGGGTTCGGGTTCCAGGCCCATGCGAATGCTGCGGCCGCTGCGCCGATGCATGGCGTCGAGCTGTTCGGACAGGACGGTCAGGGCGCGGCGGGCGGCTCGGGCCCGGTCCGCTCCGAAGGGGACACGCCAAGCCAGTGGCAGCGTCGAGATGCTCCCCTCGTCGACGTCGTCGGGCAGGAGCACGGTGAGCAGATGCGCCAGGTCGAGGGTGTGCCTCCCGCGCTCGCTCTCGGTCCAGTCGGGCCGGTAGACGCGGTACTTGACGGCTCGGTCGCCGAACCCCTTGTAGGGGAAGCCGTTGAGCGTGACCACTTCCAGGCCGCGGCAGTGCAGGTCTCGTCGCAGGTCGTGCAGCGCCGCGGAATCCTCCATGAGGGTCCGCGCCACGGTGTGCGAGAGCCAGAGTCCGATACCGAGGGTCTTCCGCCCGAGGCGACGGCGGACGGGTTCGGCATGGTCGTGCAGCATGCGCCGTACGCCGGCGAGGTCCTCCGCGGGGTGCACATTGGTGCAGTAGGCGAGGTGGACTGTGGAGCCGTCGGGGTGCCGGAATCGCACGGTCAACCCCCTCCGCGGAGGATCGAGTTGCCGTGGTGGGTGGCAGCGGTCTCCTCGACGGACAGCTCCACTCGGCCGCTGATGCCGAAGAAGGCGACCGGATTGCGCCACAGGACCTGGTCGACGTCGTCATCGCCGAATCCTGCCGCCAGCATGGCCTCGGCGACCCTGCGGGTCTTGAGCGGGTCGCTGCGCCCCCAGTCGGCGGCCGAGTTCACGAGGATCCGTTCCGTTCCGTAGAGGCGCAGGATGTCGATCATCCGGTCCTCGTCCATCTTCGTCTCGGGGTAGATCGAGAAGCCGAGCCAGCAGCCGCTGTTGGCGGCTTCGCCGACGGTCGTCTCGTTGAGGTGGTCGAGTACGACGTGCTCGACGGGCAGCGCTGACTCCCGCAGGACCGCCAGGGTGCGGCGAAGCCCTGCGACCTTGTCCCGGTGCGGGGTGTGGACCAGGGCGGGCAGGCAGTGCTCGGCCGCCAGGTGCAGCTGGGCGGCCAGCGCGTGATCCTCGGCGCGGGTCATCGTGTCGTAGCCGATCTCGCCTACGGCGACCACGCCGTCCTTGAGCAGATAGCGCGGCAGAAGGTCCAGTACGGGCGT
The DNA here is from genome assembly GCF_040643575.1 of Streptomyces sp. NPDC047108. Lineage (NCBI taxonomy): Bacteria > Bacillati > Actinomycetota > Actinomycetes > Kitasatosporales > Streptomycetaceae > Streptomyces > Streptomyces sp. NPDC047108. Next base: position 37,851 of record NZ_JBEYUP010000018.1, on the reverse strand, counting down.
GCATCGTGGGTCGTTGGCCTCCTTCGGATTGAGCGCCAGGGTGCAGTGGTGGGCGATTCCGTACTGGGCCGCGCGGAACGGCTCCCACCCGAGCAGGGCATCGAAGTGGTCGATGAAACTCTCGGGCGAGGTCCGGGGCTGACCCAGCCAGAAGGACGGCTCGACGACGGCCCGGACTCCCGCTTCGAACATGGCTGCGTAGTCGTCGGTCGTCCGCGAACTCATGTGGATGTGAGGGTCGAAGATGCGCATCAGGACTCCTGGAGGTCAGGGGCGGAGGTCGCCAGTGCCAGGACACGAGGGAGATCGCACGGGACGGGGCGGCCCGCGGCCTTGCGTTCGTCGGCGTAGGAGGTCAGCATCCGCACCAGCTCGCCATCGCCGCGCGCGCGGTGTTCCAGTCCGGCAACGGCCGTGACCGGAACGTCGGTGAACAGGCATTTGAGGAGGGCCTGCCGCCAGGAGTGGGCGTCCAGGTACCGGGCGGCGTACGGGCCCAGGGCCGCCGCCGTCAGCGACGTGTCGTTCGAGCGCAGTGCGTCTTCGACCAGGGGAAGCGCACCCTCGCCCAGGCCCAGATACGGCAGGGAGGACAGCACCGCTCGTCGTTCGGCGCGCGAGCCCTGCCGGTAGAGCCGCTCCACGGTCCGGAGGTCCGCTCGTGCGGCGTGCAGAAGCAGCACCCGGGCTGCGTCCACGAGGTCGTCCGACGGCTGCGCGGGGGCGCCTGTCTGCGCGGGGGCGCGGCCGTCCGGGCCGGAGGCGCCGCGGCAGTGGCGTCCGGCTTCTGCGAAGTGCCGTTCCCACGTCGGCAGGGCGTCCGTCTCCGAGTGCTGGCGCGGCACGTCGGATTCCCTTGCGGCGGAGGCGAGTCCCTCGTCCAGCCATGCCTGCGCGTCGGCTGCGAGCCGGAGGGTGAGGGCATCCCGGATACGGCCGGGATCGGTGGTCCACTGTTGCGCCTGCGGCATGCGCATGCCTCCTTGGGCGGTGTCTGTTCCCGTGCCCGCGGCCCGGAGGGAAGCGGGCTTCGTGCGGGTTCGGGCGCGTTCGCGCGGTCCGGTCATCCGCCCCGTGGGCGGGGCAGTCCTCGGGCGGCAGTACGCGGCGGGGAGCGCTCGTCCCTCGCATCCCTTCACCGGCACCGGTTCACCGCGGGGTGAGGGCCGCGCGGAGACAGTCCAGCGACGATGCGGCGTACGCGGGGCCGGCGTGGGAGTGGCGGGGCAGCTCGACGCTGACCAGTCCGCCGTAGGCGATCTCGCGGAGTGCCCCGAGCACGGCCGGAAGGTCGATCTCTCCCTCCCCGAACGGGAGATGCTCGTGCACGCCGCGTCGCATGTCCTCGATCTGCACATGGCGGAGCCACGGGGCGGCCTGCCGCACACAGTCCTCGGGAGGCGAGGGCTCCAGGCACTGGCAGTGGCCGATGTCCAGGGTCAGTCCGAGGCTTTCGGGTTCGCCCAGGAGCTTGTGCAGGCGGTGGAAGCCGGACAGATCCGCGAGGAGGTGCCCCGGTTCGGGTTCGACGGCGAGTGCCACGCCCGTCGCTTCGGCTCCGGCGAGTACGGGCCGGATCGCCTCGGCGAGCCGCTCCCATGCGGCTTCCTCGGACGTGTCCCGCGGCGCGGGCCCGCTGAAGCAGTGGACGGCGCGCGCACCGATGTCGCCGGCGATGCGCACCGCCGTGTGCAACAGACCGATCCGGGCCGCTCGCGCGTCGTGGTCCGGATCCAGCAGGGTAGGCCGGTGCTTGCGCCGTGGATCGAGGACGTAGCGTGCACCCGTTTCGACGACGACGCTCAGCCCGAGTCGGTCGAGCCGCCGGGCGAGGTGCCGGACGCGCGCCGCCAGCTCCCCGGGCGGGGCGAGGGGGTCGAGATGCATGTGGTCCAACGTCAACCCGACACCGTCGTAGCCGAGTTCGGCGAGGAGGACGAGGATGTCGTCGAGCCTGAGGTCGGTCAGGCCGTTGGTGCCGTAGCCGAATCGCAGACCATCCGGCTCCCGGCCTGTGCCGTGGAGTCCTGTCACGTCGCGCTGAACCTCCTTGCCAGGCGCCGTGCCACGGGCGCCAGGCCGAGCACGGACAGCGCCGATCCCGTTCCGCCGTGGCGGAGGGCGAGGGCCGCCTGCAGAGGGATCATGGCGCGGACGCCGCCGCCGACGGCCTGCTGGGTGAGCTGCGGGGAGGGATTCAGGGCGGCGCAGATGCCCGGCCGGCCCGCGGTCGACGCGTAGAGGAGTACGGATCCCGTCATGAGCGCCCGGGCCGCTGCGTGAGACACGGCGGCGGACCAGGTGAGGGGAACGGCAGGTTCTGGCCGGTGCACCGCACTCCGGATGGTCCCGCCACGGCAACGCCCCGGGGCACCCCCGCGGCCGAGGACGGCCGAGATCGTGGCGGTTGTGGCAACTGCGGCCAAAGGCGCGGAGGTTGAGCCGCCGAACGCCTCGCGGCGCGAGACGACGGTGGTCGCGAGGGTGTGGGAACCGAGAATCGCGGCCGACCGCCACGCCGCGGCCGACCGCCACGCCGCGGCCGACCGCCAGGTCGGGTGCCGCGGTGGTGCGCCGGTGGCCCGACGCACGTACCCCGCTTCGAGGGGCCCCCGCCCCCGCGCGGCGTGGCCCGAAGCGACAGCACCGAGCAGCAGATCGAGCGAGCGCGCCGCGGCCATGGCCGCCGGACCCGCGGCGGTCTGTTTGAGGCGCAGATCGTAGGCCCAGACGGTACCGCTCAGCGCCAGCGCCGTGACCAGGGCCGGCCGGCCCGCGGATGCGGCCGCGGCGAGGCCCGCGACGGTGAGACCGCCTGCGGCCGCGAGGGCGGACGCGGGGCGGATCCGTCCGGACGGCACCGGGCGGGAAGGGCGCTCGAGAGCGTCGACGTCGCGGTCGGCCCAGTCGTTGAGAGCCATACCGGCCGCATAGAGGCAGAGCGAGGTGCACGCGGCGAGCGCGGTGCCGCGATTGGGCCGCGCCGCCGCGGCCGCCGCACCCGAGAGAGCGTCACCTGGCACGGAGAACAAGGCCGGGAGCCGGAGCAGTTCCGCCCAGGCGGCAGCCCGTCTCCGGCGGAGTCCGCGGCTCTGCGGCGCCTGGTCCGCCTCGACCCCGCCGCCGTCCGCCCACTTCCCCGTCGTCCGGGGCCCACTGAGAGCCGGTTGCGACGCTCCGTCCCGTACCCCGCGGTGCGGGACATCACGAGCCTTCGAGCGGGGCGTACGGCGGAAGGCACGGAGCCTGTCCGAGAACCTCTGCCCGGTGGGTCCGACGCCGTCCCTCGCACCGGACTCAGGCATGGCTCCCCGGATCACACCGGGCCCCTCAAGCGGTTCGCGAACGCGAGCAGCGCGTCCCATTGGTCGGAGAGTGCGGCCGAAGCACCGGGATCGGGGTCCTTGAAGAAGAATCCGAGATCGGGGAGAGGGCCGGAGATACCCGACGCGTGCGCTGCCGCAGTGAGCCGTACGAGGTCGAGGACGAGGGGCGCGGCGAGCGCGGAGTCACAGCCCTGCCAGATCGTCTGCAGCACCATCCGGGTGCCGAGGAAGCCGTCGAACGCGACGTGGTCCCAGGCCGTCTTCCAGTCACCCAGCGCCGGGACGTCGTCGATGTGCAGCTCTCCGTCCGGCCGGCACCCGAGGGTGTCGGTGAGGACCCGGGTCTTGCCCGCGTTCTTGGCGGCCGCCGCAGCCGGATCCGCGAGCGCCGCACCGTCGCCTCCGCCCAGAAGGTTCGTGCCCGACCAGGCCCGGACACTCAGGGCCCGCTGGTGGAACATCGGAGCGAGCACCGATCGCAGCAGCGTCTGCCCCGTCTTGCCGTCCCGGCCCGCGTACGGAAGACCCGAAGCGGTGGCGGCGTCCTGAAGCGCCGGATGGTGCAGCCCGGTGGACGGAGTGAAGTTGACGTACGCGCAGCCGGCGCGAAGGGCAGCGGCGGCGTAGAGGGAGCTGGCGGGGAGCCGCTCGCTGTCCGGTGACGCGGCGGGCTCGGTCGAGGCGAGGTTGACCACGACCGCTCTCACCAAGCTCTTCTCACGCCGGAAGTCGGTCATGTCCTTCGCGAAGGCGGCGATCAGCTCCTCGTCGCCACGCCGTTCATCCCGCAGCGGTCCACCGGGACGGATCGCGGAGTCGGCAGCGTGCAGCTCGCCGGAGACGGCCGCAGGCATGCCATGCGGCAGCACCCCGCCGAAGGCCAGTTCCTCCGCCCGTTTGGGGAGGGGGCAAACGGCGGTGTCGTGGCCGCCGAAGACCAGGGACTCGAGAGCCGGCAGTGCGCAGCCGGCGAACCCGGCCGTCTCGGTGACCATGCCGGTCGGCTCGTGCAGCCCCGCGGTGAGCGCCGCGCAGCCCGCCACCACGGTGGTGGCGACGGACCCCCGCGCGCCGACGATCCACACACCCGTCGGATCCTCTGACGTCTGCCGCCGGCCGCTCACGACCGGGCCTCGGCGGATCGGCGCGAGGAGGGTGACAGGACACCGAGCTCAGGTGTTGGACGCGTACGACGAGAGGTGTTCCGCACAGCAGCTTCCCCGTTTCCTCGGTGGCGGGTCTGGATCCGGGACGGGGCGGCACCGCGCTGTGCCCGCGCGGCTCGTGAGTCGCGGCCGGCGTCCTGGATTCACGGACCACCCCAGTTGACCGTGCATCCCGCGCGGCCGCCTCCCCTCGGACGGTGCGACGCGGAGACGCCGGAACGAACGACCCTTGCTGCGCCGCACCCAGTCCGCTCCCGGCGGCCTGCCGCGTTCTCCCCCCGACGAGTGCACTCCCTCTGGTCCGTTTGGCGGGAGGGCTCCGATCCGGTCGCACGAGCTCCTTCCGCTTGTCCGCGTGAGCATCGGCGCGATGCACGGCCCTGCGCAGCGCCGCAGGTCGGGCGGGCGGCTGTGTCGCTGAGGCCCTCGATGTGTGACTCCATGGCGGAGAGGACCACTTGAGCCGGACAGGGGAGATCCGGACCCACTTCCTGAAGGGAACAACACGTGAGCGCATTGAGTGCAGGGGCCAGAGCGCGGAGGGTGCCCGTCCTGGCGTGCCTGGTCGGCAGCATGCTCGCCACCACGTCCGCGGCAGTCCAGGCGACGGAGCGTCCCGCCGGCGAGGCGCCGGGCCGCCACGTCTTCCAGGTGCGGATGAGCGACGAAGGGCTCCGCGCCCCGGCAGCGGTTCCCGCCGGGCCGGTCCAGCTCAACGTCTCCTCGGCCGACGGCAAGGAGCACGGCCTGGAGATCTTCCAGCCGCGTCGCGGCACACCGGTGGAGCAGGTGATGAGGCACCTGCGCGGCACCTCACTCGCCAACCCGCCCCGTCAGGTGGCCGAGGCAGCCCGGCGCGTCGACCGGGAGGCGGAGTTCTTCGGCGGCGCCCAGGTGCAACGTGACCGCCCGGTGCGGATGAGCGTCACGCTCTGCCCCGGCACGTACCGGTTGGTCGACCTCACTCAGGTGCTTCAGGGCCCGGCGCGCACACAGAAGCTGCGCGTCACCGGCAACCACGCGGCGTGCAACGGCCCGTCCGTGCGGAACCGGGGCCCGCAGGCCACGGTCAGCCTGGTGCCGACCGCGAACGGTCCCCGCTTCCGGTCCCCGGACTCGCTGCCCGCCCGGGGCGCCATCCGGTTCGTCAACGCCACCGACCAGGGCGGTGAGATGCTGCTCCAGCGCCTCCGGCCCGGTGCCACGCCTGCCCAGGTGCGCACGGCACTGGAACAGGGATGCACCCAGCCCCGATGCCCCTTCGACGGCCCCGCGTTCGGACTCAACGGCATGTCCGCGGAGAACGAAGCGACTCTCTTCGGCCCTGGGGGCGACCCCGTCCCCGCTCCGCCGGCTCCCCGCCCTCCGGCTCCGCGGCCGGCTCGGTACGTCCTGATGTCCTCCGCGCCGGACATCGACGCCGGTGTCGCCCAGACCCAGCTCGGGGCCTGGCGCATCGTCACCCTGCGCTGACCCGCCCCGACGGGTGCCGCGGCAGCGTCGAGCCGCCGCGGCACCCGCGCATCACCGGCACGGCCCCGCTCGACGCCCCCGAATGGCGGCCGGCCGTTCAATGGGGGGAGCGTTCGTACTGCCGCCTCAGCTCCTGCAGTCTCCGCTCACTCAGCCGGACCCGTCCGTGCCGCCCCGGATATGCCACCTCCGTCACCGGCCCCACGTCGTACCGGACCTGATCGGCGATGAGGTAGCCGGCCCTTCTGGCGTTGGCCATCCGGTCCAAGTCGCTGGGACGAACAGCCGCCCGGCTCACTCGAGCGGGGAGGCGGGCCACCACATCGGCGCACACATCGGCGGCCCTACGGGACGCGAGGCCGCCGCGGTAGACGTCAGGATGCCAGGGTGAGTCGGAGATCCCGCGGACGACGAGCCAGGGCACGCCAGCCGCGGCGTTGGCGAAGGCGAAACCAGCGCCCTCGTTCTCCTCCGCGTCGCTCTGGTACAGCATGTTCTGTGCCTCGATCCAGTCGAGGTTCTCCGTCCACACCGGCCCTTCTCCGACCGTGCCGACCAGGACCCTGCCACGCGGAGGCCCGGGCAGAGCAGGGCGTCGGTGGCTCGCGTCGCCACCGCCCGATGACCCGGGACGGCTGTCGGCGGCGGCACGGACGAGGTCCCTGCCGGCGGCAAGGGCCTCGACGTACACCCAGTTCTTGTCGACGGGCTGCGCCTCCGCGTCGAAGTCCGCCGCTTCCGAGGGCGTGGCATACCTCTTGCCGTAGCCGTCGATGACGGCGCCCTCGAGATCGGTGTCCTCGGTGACGTGGAACTCCATGGCGGGGTACGGCTCCTGGCGGTTGTCACGCCGATAGTGAATGGCCTCCTTGTCGACCACATAGCCGCCGAGCACGACGTCGCCGATGCCGATGCGGGCGTTCTGCGAGCCCGCAGTTCCGGAGAAGAGCGTCGCCCGCGGTCGGAACGTCTTGTTGAGAATCCATGTGGCCAGCTGCGCCCCCGAGTCCAGCGAACCGCTCGCCACGCTGACGACCGGGCGGCCGCGCATGGTCCCGACGTAGAACCGGAAGCCATCGATGTCGACGTGCCGCTCCACGTCCATGCGAGCGAGCACGGCGGCTTGTTCCACAGGGATGGCACTCACGATTCCTACGGGTGCCGGACTCTCCGGGCCGCCGCGCGGCGCATGGTCGGCAGAGGGATGCTCCGAAGCTCCCGTGAGCAGGAGTACGAGCACGGCCACGCCTGTCACCGACAACCGTCGGCTCCATGGAGCGGCCACACGGCAATTGACGCGCACGCGGGACTCCTTCTGCATCGACGACGGGGCCGCGTCGGGCGAGGTGCCTGCGATCGCTTCCCGCACGTGGTTGTGGTTCCGATCCGCAATTCCGTTGCGGCGTCACACATCTGTCAGGCACCGGAAGCCGCAGGGTGTTCGTCACGGTAGAGGTGCCTCGATTCCCTCCCCGTCACCTCGTGTCCGACACGCCCCTTTTCTCAGGCCAACAGGTGTGAAGCGGCCGCCGGACCACGGTTGTTTCCCTGCACCGGTGCGACGTCACCACCGTCCACGGCGGGGGCGCTGCCCACCGCATCCCGCCGCTTCCGAGGTGGCGTCCGGGCCTGGAGCATTCAGGCGGTGCTCACCGCCGGGGGCAGCCGTTCGTCGATGAGGAGCTCCCGGGCATGGAGCCGCAGGAGGTCTCCCAGTTCCGGATTGCTGTCAGGGTTCCAGTCGGTGACCAATTCGGCCAGTTCATCGGTCTGGGCCCTGATCAGGTCCAGGCTGAACCTCTCGCCCCCGGCAGTGAGCGTCACCAGGCCCGCGGAATTCACTTCGGCAAGACCTCGCCCCTCCAACGCCGTGACACAGGCGCGCATGTCGAAATCCGGCATCCGCGTACGACGAGCCAGGTCCTCCGCGGAAGTCGGCCCGTACTGAACGAGCCTGAACAGCGTCCAGCTCTGCATGGGGGAGATGTCCCCGCCGATCTTCTCGACGAGCCGCCGGTGGAGTTCACTTCCCGTCTCCCAGCCGGCAATGACCTCCAGGAGCCGCTGCATCGCCTCCCGTGAATCGCGCGCCGTCGGCAGAACGACCGAGCCGTCGCGTGTCCGGATGGCGCCCGCTGTGCGCCGCAGTGGTGTCTCCCGGATGAGCACGGAGAGGACGAGCACGCACACAGCCACGGGGATCGCGGAGAGGAAGATCGCCTCGATGACGGACACGTACGCGTCGACGTAGACGGACCTCGCCCGCCCGGTCAATTCGTGGAGCACGCTGGGATTTCCCTCTGCCCACCGTTTCCCGTTGGTCGAGGGGAATTCCCCGCGGGCAGCAGCGCCGGAGAGCCGCGAGGTCAGAACCCGGTTGAGAAGCGACCCGAACAAGGCCAGCCCGCAAGCCGCGCCGACATTCCGCAGGTAGCCGATTCCCGACGTGACGGCGCCCAGATCGCGGTAAGGCGCCCCGTTCTGAGCGACCACCAGGGCCACTTGGGAGATCATGCCGAAACCGATGCCGAGCACCACCAGATAGAGGCACGCTGTGAGAGACGAGGTCTGCGTGCCCAAGAAGGAGCACAACGTCACGCCGCAGGTGAGAAACACCGAACCCACGACCGGGAACACCTTGTAGCGGCCCCAGCGGGAGATCGCCCGCCCGCTCAGCGAGTAGCACACGAGCGAGGCGGCCGTCACCGGCAGCATGTGCAGGCCGGCCACGGTCGCCGACGTACCCTTGACCAGCTGGAAATAGACCGGGATGTAGTTGACCAGGCCGACCTGTGCCCAGAAGAAGAAGAAACTGATCATTCCCGGGACGATGAAGGCCCGTCGGCACAGTACCCGCACCGGCAGCACGGGACTGGTGGTTCGGCTCTCCAGCCTCCAGATCACCGGGAGCAGGACCAGGCACAGGGCGATGAGTCCCACCACCGGCGCGGAGATCCAGGGGAAGACCACCCCGCCCCAGGTGAGGACCAGTACGAGTGCTACCGAGAAGGTGGCGACCAGGAAGATGCCCAGGTAATCAATGACCGGCTTCTGCGAGGCAGGCGCGATGCGGAGTCCGAGGAGTACGGCGAGCAGGCCGAAGATCCCGATCGGAAGGTTGAGGTAGAAGGCCCAACGCCACGAGACGCCGTCGACCAGCAAGCCTCCCGCCAGCGGCCCGATGATTCCCGCGAGAACGATGCTGGCGGCGAAGTACACCTGGTAGCGCCCCCGGTCTCGCGGACCTACGATGTCGCCGAGAATCGCCTGGGGCAGGACCATGACGCCGCCGCCTCCCAGGCCCTGCAGGCCGCGGAAGACGACGAATTCCGCCATCGATTCCGACTGGCCGCACAGAAGAGAGCCCAGGAGGAACAGGGCGATGGCCGCCCTGAGCACCTTGGCGCGGCCGTAGAGATCCCCCAGTTTGCCCCACACCATCGCCGAGGCCATCACCGCGAGAAGGTACGCGGTCACCGGCCAGGACAAGTGCTTGAGGTCGCCCAGGTCCCCGGCGATCGTGGGGAGTGCCGTGGCCAGGATGGTCGTGTCCAGGGCACCCATGAACGACACGAGCATCATGCCGGGAAGAACCCAGTGAAGGTTCAAGGTGTCTGCCGGCTTCGAGCGCCGACGCCGTTCCCTGATCCGGCGCCACACCGTGGTCATCAGTGCTCAGCCCGTCTCTCTCGCTGGGTCGGCCGCCGTCGCCTCACCAGGTCTACGGACGCCGTACGTACGGGCGCTCCGGATCCGGACCGAGCGAACGCCAGGAAGCCGCTGCCGCGATCAGTGCCCCTGGGCAGCGGACGGCATGGGCCCGCTGCCCAGGCTTTACGCGCCAGGAGGCGAAGCGTGTCGGCTTCGTCAGTCCTTGCGGCAGGCCTCCAGGACTCTGGCCGTGATCTCCCATGAGGGCAGCCCGGAAGCGAGGGCGGCAGAGAGGACGTCGTCGTGTTCCGGCTTGGCGCCGTAGGGCCCGCGCTTCACGCGGACCGGATACCCGCCGATGTCCACGATCTCGGTGGTACGAGGCAGTGCCGTGCGCGTGACCGTACTGGTGCGGATCCCGAGTGTGCCGCTCTCCACGAAGAGCCTCTCCTGGAGGCGAGGGGCGTCCTCCGGAGTGCAGAGCACATGCACGACATGGGCGGGGCGGCCCTTCTTCATCACTGCCACCGACGTCCAGGCATCCAGGGCGCCCTCGTCCAGGAGCTGCGAGGTGAGCCGGCCCAGCAACTCGCCGGTGACGTCGTCGAGGTTGGTCTCCATCAGGGTCAACTCTCGTGTGCCGTCGGGGTGTCCGTTGGTCCCCAGTACGGCCTGAAGGACGTTCGCCCGCCCGGGGAAGGCCATGCCTCCCGCACCGTAACCGGTGCGCTCGATGCGCATCGACGGCATCGGCCCGTACTGGACTCCGATGGCGCCCAGCATCGCTGCTCCGGTCGGAGTCACCGTCTCGGCGGAGACATCGATGCCGCGTGTGTGGGCCCCCGCCAGCAGGGCGAGGGTCATCGGGGTCGGAACGGACAGGATGCCCTGGCGGGTGTCGACCTGGCCGGAGCCCACGCCCACGGGTCCGCTGTGCACCTGCGTGATGCCGAGCGAGTGGAGTGCCGCGGCCGTCCCCACGATGTCCACCACCGTGTCCATCCGGCCGATTTCGAAGAGTTCGACGTCCTCCGGGCTCCGGTTGTCGACGGTGCCCTTGGCTTCGGTGATCGCCTCGAGGGTGCGCGTCGCCAGCGTGGCGACCGGTTCGGAAGAGACGTTGCCCACCAGCCGCATGATGTCGACGGGTCGGCGCGCGTCCACGCCGGGGTCGTCCACGGTCACCAGTGCGCGCAGGGCACTCCCTACGCGCTCGGTCTCCAGGTGCCAGCCGGTGAGTCCGGTCGAGGAGATCGCGGCCCGGACCGAATCGATCGGGGCCCCGAGGTCGAGGAGTGCACCGAGCAGCATGTCTCCGGAGAGCCCTGTGGTCGGATTGAGCCAGAGAATCATGTCCGTGCTCCTGCTGAGTGGGCCAGTCGGTGGGCGGCCATGGCGGCTGAGAAGCCGGAGTCGATGTTCACCACGGTCAGGCCGGCGGCGCATGAAGTGAGCATGGCCAGCAGGGCCGTGACACCGTCGAGCGCGGCGCCGTAGCCGGTCGAGGTCGGAACTGCGATCACGGGACACGCCACGAGCCCGCCGACGGCACTCGCCAGAGCGCCCTCCATGCCGGCGACGACAATGACGGTGTCCGCGGCCCGCAACTCCTCAACGACGGCTAGCAGCCGGTGGATGCCCGCGACACCGACATCGCTCTGGGTGACGACGCGCATCCCGATGGCTCGGGCCACTTCGGTTGCCTCGGCCGCGACGGGTCCGTCCGCGGTGCCCGCCGTGACCACCGCGGTGGTGAACGTCGTCCGCGGTGCCGGACGCCACACCAGGAGGCGGGCATCGGCGTGATGACGTCCTCCCGGCACCTGCTGCGTGACCGCGTCGGCCACGGGCGGATCGACGCGGGTCACGAGGACGGGGCCGGTGTTGCGCTCCAGCAGACGGGCGACGATCGCGGCGATCTCATCGATGCGCTTCCCCGGCCCGTAGACGACCTCCGGCAGACCTTGCCGCGTCTCGCGGTCGGTGTCGACGCGTGCGAAGCCGAGGTCGGCGTAGCCGGGCGACACGCCGGCGTTCGCAGTCGTATGCGGTCGAGCCGCGGAGATGTCCTGGGAGGTGGAGCCGGGCACGAGTGCACCTTCCTACGCGTGGGCGGTTAAGACCGTCAACGAGCCGTGGTGTGACGGGGCTTCAGGCAGAAGCCGGGGTCGATGCGGGCATACCGAGCAGCACATTCATACGGCCGCTGCTGAAGCCGGCGAGGTCGAGGGCGCAGAAGGCGAAGCCGGCCCCGCGGACCGCGGAGTCGATCCGCTCGCACAGGGCCGCCGCCCGCTCGATGTCGCGGACCGGCACTTCGAGCCGGGCCACCGTCCCCTGGGCGTGGGAACGCACCCGGCATTCGGCGAACCCCATGCCCTTCAGGGCGACTTCGGCCTTCTCGATGCGGCCGAGCACCTCCTCGGTGACCGTGTCTCCGTACGCCACGCGAGAAGCGAGACAGGCCGCCGCCGGCTTGTCGGCGGCTTCCAGACCGAGCGTCCGCGCCAGCCGCCGTACCGTGGCCTTGTCGAGCCCGGCGTCCACGAGCGGGGCGATCGCGGCCCAGTCCTTGGCGGCTCGCAGCCCCGGCCGATGGTCGCCGAGGTCGTCGGTGTTGGTTCCCAGGGCCACGGATGCCCCGAGCAGATCCGCGAGCGGCGCGAAGGCCTGGAAGAGCGCGTCCTTGCAGTGGTAGCACCGGTCCGCCCCGTTGACCCGGTACTCGGGGCGGTCCTGCTCGTCCGTGCAGAGTTCGAGATGGCGCAGCCCGTGGCGGCGGGCGAAGGCGCGTGCGAACTCCCGCTCGGCGGCGGGAAGGCTGGCGGACACCGCGGTCACCGCGATGGCCCGGTCACCGAGGACGTCGCCGGCGACGGCGGCCAGGAGGCAGGAGTCGACGCCGCCCGAGAAAGCGACGATCAGGCGTTCCTCTTCCGCCAGCCGCCGTCTCAGCCGCTCGAGCGTGTCGTCGGCCGACGCGTCCGTGCCCACAATATCCGCCTCATCGGGTCATGTTCAGTATCTGAAGTGGCCTCACGATAGGGCGCGGAAATGAGCGAGGGTGGGGGACACGCGAAAGGAGACGCGACTCAGCCGTGCGCTTTCGCCCGTCCACCCGAAAAGGCGAAACCGGCCACCGTCTCGGAGCCCGGACACTCCAGAACAACGGCGGGCCGACCTGTTTGTGGCCGCTTCGCCGGACTCAGCGTCGGTGGTTGCCCGCTGGTGCGCTCCGGCTCTTTCGGGCACGGCCGCTCTCCCGTGGCAGCCTGATGGCGGCCAGAGCACATGCGGCGCCGAGAACCACGCCCGCGAAGACGAAAGCGCGGACACTCGCCTCGGCCTTGATGATCCCCGCGGCGTTGGACCTCTGGCCATTGGCAGCCAGGACCAGTGCGCCGGCCATGGCAATTCCGAAGGCGCCGCCCAATTGCCGCAGGGTTTGCCGGAGGACGGAGGCGTCCGCTCGGTCGTCGACCGAGACGGAACCCATCATGGTCGCGCTCAACGCTGGAATGGGCATCCCCATCCCGAAGCCGGCGAGGACCATCCAGGGAATCTGCCACTGGTAATCGGCGCGGGAAAGAGCGGCTGACCATGCTGCCGTTCCCAGGGTGGCCGTCACCAGGCCGCACAGGACGGTCATCCGGATCGAGCGGAAGGATTCGAGGAGATACCCGGACGCGAAGGTCCCGGCGGCCAGAGCACTCACGAAAGGAAGGAGCGAGACGCCCGAGCCGAGTGGTGTCAGATGCAGGCTCTGCCGTAGAAAGACAGCTCCGTGCACGAGGACGGGGAACTGGGCCGCCTGCACCAGAAAGGTCACCGCGACCGAGACCGCGAAAGTCCGGTTCTTGAGGATGCGCAGGTGGAGCAGAGGACGAGCGGCTCTGATCATCACCCACACGGAAACAGCCACCAACACGAGGCTCGAGGACAGCACAGGAACGGTCCTCGCATCTTCGAGACCCCAGGATCCGATCTGGTACAGCGAAAGCAGGAGCGCCGCCAGAGCCAGCACCATGAAAGCCGGCTGGAACACCTGGAACGGTTCCCCGGGGGCGTGATTGCGGAACCGCGACTTGGCCAGCGCCCACAGAACCACCCCCACCGTCGGGATATTGATCAGGAAGACGGCACGCCAGCTGAAGAGCTGCGTGAGCAGAGCCCCGGACAACGGCCCGAGCACGAAGAAGATCTGGGCCACACCGGCGTAGGCCGTCAACGCCTTTCCCCGCTCGTCGGCAACGTACGCATGGGTGATCGCCGTCGTGGCCACGGGAAGCATCAGAGCCGCACCCGCCCCCTGAAATGCTCTCGCGGCCAGCAGACACGGCTCTGCGGCCGGGCCCGGCGGCGTCAGCCCACAACACCCGGACGCGAGGGCGAAGATGACGGCGCCGGCCCGGAAGACGGGAAGAAGACCGTACCGTCGGGCAGCCATTCCGCCCACAGCCACACATGACGACAACGCCAGGACGTAGACCAGAACCACTCGGTTCATGGCGGCAGTGTTCAAATCCAGGTCCCGCGCCATCGGATCGAGCGCCACCGCGACGACCGTCTCGTCGAGCAGAACCATGCCCCCGGCACACCCCATGGCGACGAGAACGAAGCGCTTGCGGAGTGGAGAGCTGTCAGTACCCGGTGAAACCAATGTGGAGCCCCTTGCGATCCCGGCGGCCGTCACCCATGGCTGACTCGCCGCCGACAACCGACGGGTCGGGCCTCGGCGTGAGGCCACCCTAAGGCCGTCACACCCGAGCACCCGTCAAGCCATTGACTCCGATGAGCCGTTGAGGGGAACGAGCGGCACGCCCCGCCGGGGAAGTCAATCAGAGGTGTTCCGACCGCTCTCCTTCCCTTCGGACTTCGCTCTCCTCGGAAGAAGCGGTACGGCCGCGGCCGCCAGGAACAGCACCCCGGCCGCCACGTAGTAGGCGGCCGAGACGGCAGCCGTCGTTGCGTGTTTGAGAGCGGGCAGCAGCTCCGTCGGGATCCCTGCCGGCGCCGCCGTTCCCTGCTCGGAGGCGGCAACCGCCTTGCCGATCGACCGTTCCACCCGGTCGTACTGGGACGCGGGAATGCGCGCGTAACCGTCCAGCGCCTGCCGGAGCCTCGCGCTCTGCTGCTGCGCCACGACAGTGCCCAGAACCGTGACCCCCAGCGCGGCGCTCACCTCCCTGCACGTCTGGATGACCCCCGCCGACGCGGCGCGGACCTCGTTCGGTACGCCGTTCAGGCCCGTGGTCCAGGCCGGCGCCACGGCCAGTGCGATGCCGGTGCCGAGGGCGCAGTAGGACGGCACCAGCCAGGCCATGTTCTGCTCGTGGAGCACCGAGGCCGCCCACAGCAGAGCTGTGGTGCACAGCGCCATTCCGATGCCCAGGGGGACCCGCGGTCCCACGCGGTCGTAGAGCCAGCCCCCCAGGGGTGCGCACAGGACCGTGGGCAGCGTGAGAGGAAGGATCCAGAGGCTGGCCTCCAAGGCGGTCATGCCGAGGACGTCCTGCAGCCAGATCACGCCGAACACCGAGAACCCGATGAATGCGAAGCGTGCGGCGGACACGACACCCGTCCCCACGGAGAATTCTCTGAGCCGGAACAGTTCGAAACGGAGCACCGGGTCCTGCCGTCGGCGCTCACGTACGAAGAGAAGGACCAGCAGGGCCGCGCCGGCAGGCAGCAGTGACAGGACGGCCGGGGAGAACCAGCCCCAGAACCGAGCCTGCATGAGAGCCAGGACCACGCACACCAGCCCCGCGAACAGCAGGGGCGCACTCACCCAGTCCACCCGTTCCGAACGCCGTGGCGCCGAGGTGACCAAGCGGCGTGTCAGGATCACGGCGGCAATGCCCAGGGGCGGGTTGATGAAGAAGATCGCGCGCCAGGAGAACGCCGTGGTGAGCACCCCGCCGATGAGCGGTGCCAGGCTGTAGAACGCCGTGGACGCACTCGCCGAGAACCCCAGTGCGCGCCCGCGTTGCTTCTGCCCGAACTCCTCCACCATGATCGCGTAGCACGCCGGGCGCAGGATCGCGCCGCCCATGCCCTGCACCGTACGGGCGATGATCAGCCACGGCTCCGACTGCGCCAGTCCGGCCGCGACCGAGGCGACGACGAACAGAATCGTGCCGAAGTGGAACGCGCGCGTATGCCCGAAGACATCCCCCGCCCGCCCGCCGATCGCACCGGCTCCGGCGAAGCCCAGAAGGTACGCGGTGACGATCCACTGGACGCCGGTCGCCGAACTGTCCAGACCGCGCTGGATGCTGGGCAGGGCGACCAGAACCACCAGCGCGTCGATGGCGATCATCGACGAGGCCCCGGTCATCACGGTCAGAACCGCCCACTGACGCCGCCTCTGCGAATGCGGCCGATCCATGCGCCTCCCTTCCCCGGCCCCTTCCTTCGACCCGAACGACCTGCCCGGGAACCGGTGAGTGCCCAGCGGAGCACGACGACGTAACGAGCGACCTGCCAGGCACGGCCGCCCGCTTTGAGGGGGTCGGCGCTCCGCGATCGGACCGTAGAACCAGTGGAGACGTCGAGGGCCCACTCGGAGGCCCGACACGTTGCTTATCAGGCCAACGGCCCCCTGAGCGGCGCCGAACCAGCGAGTGCGGGAAGAGGGCGGCCGGCGGACTGCGAATCGGCACGGGCCGGTGGGCTTGCGTCAGCGGCCGGACACGACGGGCTCCCCGTATGTGACCGGAGCGCGCGGGCAACCTGAGGCGGGGCCGGCGGTCAGAGCCCGGTCCCGGCCTTGGACGGGACCCCGCACGGGGAGGCTGTCCGCGGCGGGCGGGCCCTTCCTGCGGGCCGCGAGATGCCCGCGAAGCGTGGTGGATCGGATGGTCGTAAAGTGGGCATTCGAAATGGTTTGCAGAGTTTGCTCCAGGGAGGGCGGGGGCAATGAGTGCTGCGCTGAGTCCCGGGGTGGCCGTGCTGGGCGCCGGGCATCTTGGCTCGGCGATCGCCAATGCGCTGGTCCTGCGGGAGGTGGCCCGACGCGTCGTTCTCTACGATCGCCGACTGGCTCGTGCAGAGGGGGAGGCCTGGGACATAGGGGACGCGGTGCCGCATCTCCGGGAGCAGGTGATCGAGGAGACAGACGATCTGAGCGACCTGTCCGGAGTGAGCGTCGTGGTGGTGGCGGTGGGGCCGACGGTTGCGACTAGCCAGAACAGACTCGAACTCTTCGACGTGAACGCTTCCCTCATCGCGGACACCATGGCGGCCCTGGACGCTGTGGTTCCCGACGCCGTCGTCCTCATCGTCAGCAACCCCGTCGATCTGCTGACCCGTGTCGCCTTGGAGCACACTCGTCGTCCACCGAGGCTGGTTCTCGGTAGTGGAACGGTGAACGACACAGCTCGCTTGCGGTACGCGCTGGCACGCCGCATCGGCGTGGACCACGCGAACGTGCACGCCTACATCATCGGTGAACACGGGCAGAGCGCCTTCGTGGTCTGGTCCTCGGCGCTGGCCGGCGGCATCCGGATCGAGGACTTCCCGGCGGACCCGGGCGTCGGCGGTTGGG
Source organism: Streptomyces sp. NPDC047108 (assembly GCF_040643575.1). Taxonomy (NCBI): domain Bacteria; kingdom Bacillati; phylum Actinomycetota; class Actinomycetes; order Kitasatosporales; family Streptomycetaceae; genus Streptomyces; species Streptomyces sp. NPDC047108. Next base: position 20,689 of record NZ_JBEYUP010000018.1, on the reverse strand, counting down.
ACGACCTCAAACGGGAGTTGGAAGCGTTCACGCATTCCCGAGGAGCGGAGATCCATCGGAGAAAGGGCTACACGAACTTCGGGACAGCCACGGCGGTCACCTCGGTCGTGCAGTCGGTCGTACGGGACGAGAGGCGCGTCCTGCCCGTATCGTGCTCGGCTGCGCCGGAGTATGGCCTTCCGCCAGGCACGGTGATGTCCCTGCCCTGCGTGGTGGGGGCGGCCGGAACCGAACAGTGCCTCGCGTTGCCTTTGGACGGCAGGGAATCAGCCTTGCTGACCTCCTCCCAGGCCGCTCTCCAGGAGGTCTACGAACGGAGAATGCAACGCTCTTGAGCTGACAGGCGCTCAGGAAATGTTCGAGTACGTCAGCTGATTCCCGGGTCACGCGGCTGTTCGACGCGTTCGAGGCACTTCACATAGTCGATGCCGAGGTGCAGGCAGTCATCTTTTACAGCATCGCAGACGGTGGAAGTGAGCCGGGGTGAGCGGCTGATGACGCTCAACTGGGAGTGTTTCGCGGAGCGCGATCCAACGAGGAGGTGGCTACCGCGATGGCCACTGAGTACGAGAAGCTCGCCTGAGAACCCGGATGAGGTGTAGCCGTAACGGTTGGGGGACCGCAGGAGAAGTGAATACGTGATGGCCTGCGGTGGTGGGGCTGTTGAGGGTGGTGCGAGGTAGGTCTGAACGACATCGAAGGCCCTGAGGTCGTCTTGCCGAGGCACGACACCGATTCTGCTGCCCTGCTGGGACCATTCGGATGTCAGCGCCACGTACCAGTCGCCGACCAGGACATCGACCGGCATCCGTGCGATCGGCGGCAGGTCAAGATAGTTGGTCAAGCCAACCGCCCCCTTTCTGCCGGTAGTTAGGGACACCAGATGGGCGCACCGAGCTGTCCAGGTGCGTTCCAGCCCTCGGAAGTAACAGGGCCGCCGTCATCGTTCACGGCGGGCTGGCCTTCCATCCCGTGGCCTCGTCCTGATCTGTTCGACTCGAGTCATGCAGTCGATGTCACGGCAGCGAGGCCGCGGCCTCGCTGAGAAGGTCAAGTTCCCACATCTCGATCTCGCGTTCGCCGGTGAACGCGATTCCCACGACCCCGCGGACATCACCCGTATCCCCGGGGACGGGAAGCGCAACCGCAGCTTGGGCGGCGACAGCGCAAGCGCCTGGACGTACGTCCCCCGTTGTGTCCTCACGAAGGTTGCAGGTCTGGACCGGGCGCTGGCGGCTCCAGGCGAGTCCTGCCATACCCTTGCCCATCTCAATGACTCGAGTGGCTGTTTGGACACTCTCAGGAATGTTGACAGCAGCGGCCATTTCCAGGAGATCGCCACGCACCAGGTGCACGGTACCGGCCACTCCGCCCTGTGAGACGAGGAAATTCGTAAGCCACGGTTTGTAGGTATCCATGCTGCGTGACTACCCAGCGTTGCACTCTCCGTCGGCGTGATCATACGTTCGGGCTATACGCGCCCACGACGTCCGTTGTTAGTGTGCACGTCTGGAGGTGTGTCGTATGCGAGTGGTGGGCTCCGTTGAGCGAGTGGGGGCGCTGTCGAGGGAGGAGTTCGAAAGAGATTTTGTTCAGGCTGATCGCCCTGTCATCATTTCTGGATCGATCGAACATTGGGCCGCGCGCAAGACATGGTCACCCGAGGAGCTGAGGGAGCGGATCGGTTCCGTACCCGTCCGCTACAAGATTTCGAGCAGCCATCTGCATCCCGACTTCGAGGCGGAAGCGGGAGCACCTCTGTTGGCCTCGGAGGAGAGCACATTCGCGGAGTTCCTGGATAAGCTACGGGGGCCCGATGCGGCCAAGTGCTTGTTGATGGGCGAAGATGCGCAGCTGATGCGAGTGACGCCCGGTGAACCACGTGAGATCAGCTCGAGTTTCAAACCGCTGATGGAAGACTTCGAGATTCCTCCGTATTTCAGCGAAGACCGCATCAACACGGTATGGTCATGGTTCGGTTCGGCGGGGCCTCGCACCTGGCTTCATTTCGACAACAACGGCTGCCATAATCTCAATGCGCAGGTCTGCGGGTCCAAGCGTTTTTGGCTCTTCCCGCCCGTCAGCCTTGAAGGGCTTTACCCCTTCGGATTTGATTCAGGAATCCCTCTGCCCAATGTCAGTCAGGTCAACATCGAAAGCCCCGATTGTGCACGTTTCCCGCTTTTCAGTGAAATGGAATGCCAGGAAGGAGAGATGCGCGAGGGGGACATGCTATTCCTTCCGGCCTTCTGGTTTCACAGCTTTCACCACCTCGGGGAATTTAACGCGAACATTACATTTTGGTGGCGCCCCGAGACTCTGCGCCTCAATCCGGTGTCCCGCCGCTGGGCCTGGCTGGAACTGCTCAACCGTACCCTCGGAGACCTCGCCGGCTCAGACGGTTCCACCGGGGGGTTTGACGAACTGCCAGCGGAAGCGAAGGACATCCTGCGCCGCATCGACGCCAGAGCCTGCATCGACTCGTGAAGCCTGCCGCGTGATCGGCGCATGTGCCCGACGCGGGCCAGGCGATCTGTTCGGCAATGCGCGGGGAAATCGCGCGAGCCGCAGCGCCCCCCAGCCCAGGACGTGTGTCGCACAGCGCGACGACCCTGAGGCTGAGGCACTCTGGTGCCGCGGGAGCACCCACCTGCAAGCAGGAAGACCGAGATGGCCGCCTCGTACGCATTCTCGTGGAGAGAAAGACTTGGTCTGTGCGCTGCAGCGCTCTCGACACTGGTCGTCCAACTGGACTGGCTCGCGGTCAACCTTGCCCTCCCTCAGATCGCTCATGACTTCTCGCAGTCGGCGACCAACCTGCAGTGGGTGCTGACCGCATTCATGCTTGCGTTCGGCGGCCTGCTTCCCATCGCCGGACGTTTCACCGACGCCTACGGCCGTCGGCGCATGACCATCTACGGAATGGGCGTCTTCATGGTGAGCTCGGGAATCTGCGCCGCTGCGCCGAACGTTGCCTGGCTCGTGATCGGGCGCGCTTTGCAGGGGGCAGGAGGCGCCTTCGTCGTCCCGGGCTCGGTCGCCATGATTGCCGGGGTGTTCGAAGGACGCCGGAAGAATATCGGAATGGGTTTCGTCATGGGAGCGTCCGGGGCCGGCGCAGCCCTCGGTCCGTTCATCGGCGGCCTCCTCGCGGAATTCGACTGGCGTTACGTGTTCCTCATCAATTTGCCGATCGGTCTTATCGCCATCCCCCTGATCTACTGGTGCGTCAGGCCGTCCTACGACCCTGTGGCAGCGGCCCTGAAATCACCGTGGCTCAGCGCAGGCGCCGTGGTTCTTGGATTTGTCGGGATCACACTCGCTGTGGACCGCGGATCCACGTGGGGTTGGGCGTCCTCGCTGACCCTGTTGTGCGCGGGAGGCGGGGCCCTCCTCCTGGTCGTCTTCGCACTGAATGAGAGCAAGGGCAGCCACCCCCTGCACGACCGCTCCTTCTACGCGGACCGGGTGGTCCAATTGCTGACCGCGACGGGGGCACTCTCGGTCATCGGCTACGCCATTCTGTCCACGTTCTCAGTCATCTATCTGCAAGAAGACCAAGGACTGCTGCCGTTGACGGCCGGATGCATCTTCCTGGCACTATCCATCCCTGACGCCGCCTCCAGCTACGTGGCGGGGAAGGTGGCCGCAAGCGCCTACAGGTACGTCTACCTTTGCGCGGCGATGGGATTGGCGGCGTTCGGTATCCTGCTCGTCACATGGGCGGAGTCCCTCGGCCTCTATGTGGTGGCATTCATGTTGTGCGGGTTGGGCATCGGGTTGACGGGTGGATTGACCAACGTGCTGACGCAGCATCGGGTATCGCCTGAAAAAGCCGGGGCGGCGGTCAGTCTCAGCCTCGCCGCCAAAATGCTCGCCTCGGCCATCGCTCTGGCACTGGCAGCCACCGGGCTGGAAACTCTCAATGGGGGAGTCCCGGGAGCCGTCAGCAACACCGGGGCCCTCGAGGCCATCCTCAGGGCCACCGCTCTCATGATGGGTCTGGGTTTCCTGCTCCTCGTGCCGCGAGCCACCAGAGCCGTCCGGGTCTCCGTCAGTCATGACGGAGCGCCACGGGATTGATCTTCTTGGCGTGCTGGCCCGGAAGTTTCGGCCGTGGGGAATTCAGCGGGGCGGTGAGGTCGGAGCGGCGACAGCCGACGCGCCACGCCAGGGTGCCGCCGGCGCGCTCAGCGCACCATCTTGTCCGGTGTCACGGGCACTTCGCGTACCCGAACCCCCGTGGCGTCGAAGACGGCGTTGGCGATCACCGGCGTGATGCCGACGATGCCGATCTCCCCGATCCCCTTCGCTCCCATGGGGTTGAAGTGGGGATCGTCCTCGTCGATCCAGTACGCCTCGACGCGCGGGGCGTCGGCGTGTGTGGCGATCGGGTAGGCCGTGAAGTCGTTGTTCACCACATGGCCGTACCGAGGGTCGACCACGCTCTCCTCACACAGGGCGAGCGAGAGGCCCATCGTCATACCGCCGACCAACTGGGAGCGGGCGGTTGCCGGATTGACGACCCGTCCGACGGCGAAGACTCCGAGGAGCCGCGGCACGCGGACCTCCCCGGTCTCGATGTGGACGCGCGTCTCGGCGAACTGCGCCCCGAACGCGTGCATCGCGTAGCGGCCCACCGACATGTTCTCCGGCGTACCGGCGCTAGCTTCGGCGCCTTCTCGGGGCGCCGGGCCGTGACGGTCGCGAAAGGCGCGGGCCGCCGCCACGATCGTCGAACCCCACGCGGACAACCCCATCGAGGCCCGAGCGGACACGGCGCGCGGCAGCGAGCTGTCACCGATGACCACATCGACGCAGTCGAAGGCGACCTCCAGAGCATCGGCAGCGATCTGGGTCAGGGCGGTTCGAGAACCGGTGCCGATGTCGCAGGCTCCGATCAGGACCAGATAGCGCCCGGCGGCCTGGGCCCGGACCACGGCCGTCGAGCTTCCGGGGGGAACGGGGTACGCAGGGTAGGTCGCGGCCGCCACCCCCTGACCGATGAGCCAGTCCCCCTCCCGCTTGCCGCCCGTGCCCGGCGGTCGGCGCTCCCAGCCGAAGCGGCGCGCGCCCTCGCGCAGGCAGCGCACCTGGTTTCTGCTGGAGTAGGGAAGGCCGCTCTCGGGGTCGCGGTGGGGCTCGTTGAGGACGCGCAGCTCGACGGGATCCTGGCCCAGGGCACAGGCCAGTTCGTCCATGGCGCTCTCGAGGGCGAACATCCACGGCGCTTCGCTGGGTGCGCGCATCGTGGTGGGCAGGGAGAGGTCGACGGGGACCAGACGGTGCGTCACACGCCGGTGCTCGGCCTGGTACATCGTGCGGGTGCCGATGGCCGTTCGCACCGCGTACGGGGTGTATCTCGCGGTCTGTTCGGTCGCCTCGTGGGAGATCGCCAGGAGTCGTCCGTCGCGGTCCGCTCCGAGACGGAGCCGCTGGATCGTCGGGCTTCGATATCCGACCTGGGTGAACATCTGCTGACGCGTCAGGGCCACCTTGACCGGGCGTCCCTCCATCACCCTCGCGGCCATCGCAATGAGGACGTGATGCGCATGGGGCGCGTACTTGGAGCCGAATCCGCCCCCCACGTACGGGCACACCACACGAACCTGCTCCGGATCGAGGCCCAGGACCGGCGCCAGCATGTCCCGGATGGGGAAGGGGCCCTGGCTGGAGTCGTAGAGGGTCAGAACGGGGGTTTGCGTGGCGCCCCGCCAGAGCGCCACCGTGGTGTGGGGTTCCAGGGGGTGGTTGTGCACCATGGGGGTCCGGTACGTCCGGTCGACCGTGACAGCAGCGTCTTCCAGGGCCGCCTCGACATCTCCGGCGGAGAACTCCGTGGTCGTCCGTACGTCCGTGCCGGGGGCCGGATCCGCTGTGGATCCCGGGTACTTCTCCTCCAGCAGGACGTCATGCGGCAGTGGCTCGATGTCCACTTCTACGAGGGCGGCCGCTTCCCGCGCTGCCTCGGAGGTCTCGGCCACCACAGCGCCGACGTACTGATTGCGGAAGTGGACGGACGCAGACTGCAGCACGAACAGCTCGTGGTTGCCGTGGAAGAACAGCCGGGGTGCGTTGTGATGGGAGAGGACCAGGCGCACCCCCTCCACGCCCTCCGCGCGCTGTGAATCGAACCGCGTGACCCGGCCCCGTGGCACGGACGCGGCGACCGGGTGGAGGTGAAGGGCCGCTTCCGGGCCGGACTCGAAGGCGTACGGGGCGTTCCCGAGGGCCTTCGCCCAGCCGTCGATGCGAGGCACCGGCCTTCCCACGCTGCCCTGGTGGTCCTTGTGCGTCATACGGTCTGACCTCGGGCCAGCGTCCTCAGGGTGGACACCAGGGTGTTACGGGCCATGGGCACCTTGTAGGCGTTTCCGGTTCCGGTGCGCGCATCGGCCAGCTCGGCGTCGGCGGCGGCGCGGAACCGGTCGTCCGTTGCGGGGCGGTCCTGCAGCAGGTTCTCGGCCCGCGTTGCACGCCAGGGCTTGTGGGCGAGCCCGCCGAGGGCGATGCGCACGTCGGCGACGCGGCCGTCCCGGGTCCCGAGCACCGCGGCGACGGACACGAGGGCGAAGGCGAAGGAGGCGCGCTCGCGCACCTTGTGGAAGAGGGACCGAGAGCCGTCGGGGGGCGGTGGCAGATCGATGGCGGTGATCAGCTCCCCGTGCTCCAAGACGGTGTCCCTGCCAGGGTTTTCGCCGGGAAGGCGGTGCAAGCGTGTGACCGGGATCGTCCGTACGCCGTCCGGTCCGTGGATGCGAAGGGTCGCGTCCAGTGCGCACAAGGCGACCGCCAAATCGGATGGGCAGACGGCCAGGCACGCGGATTCCGTACCGAGGACGGCGTTGTGGCGGTCGTACCCCTCGGCGGCAGGGCATCCGGAGCCTGGCTTCCGCTTGTTGCACGGGGTGCTGACGTCGCGGAAGTACACGCACCGCGTGCGCTGCAGGAGGTTACCGCCGACGCTCGCCATGTTCCGCACCTGTCCCGAAGCGCCCGCCAGGAGGGCCTGGGCCACCATCGGGAAGCGTTGCCTGACGAGCCGGTGGGCCGCGAGATCGGCAGAGCGGATCATCGCACCGATCCTCAGGCCACCGGCCGGCAGATCCTCCACCGTGTCGTAGGGCAGACGCGAGATGTCGACGATCAGTCCCGGGCGTTCGATGCCCAGTTTCATGTGGTCGACCAGATGCGTGCCGCCGCTCATGAAGACCGCCGTCGGGCTCTCCACCGCGGCGGTGACGGCCTCGTGCGCACTGCGGACGACGCGGTACTCCGGGTATGTCACTCCGCGGTCACCTCGGCGGCCGATGCGATCGCCGCGACGATGTTCCCGTACGACCCGCAACGGCAGAGGTTCCCGCTCATGCGCTCGCGGATCTCCTGCAGCGTCAGCTCCGGGCAGCCGAGGAGGTTCTCGCTGACGGCGCTGGGCCACCCGGCCCGATGTTCCTCGAGCATCCCGGCGGCCGAGCAGACCTGTCCGGGCGTGCAGTAGCCGCACTGCAATGCATCCTGTTTCACGAACGCGGCGTGGAGCGGATGGGGCGAGCCGTCCTGCGCAAGCCCTGCGGAGGTGGTGACGGAACTGCCGTCATGGGCGACGGCGAGTGCCAGGCAGGGCACGACACGGCGCCCGTCGAGCAGGACCGTGCACGCTCCACACTGCCCGTGATCGCAGCCCTTCTTGACCGATGTGATGCCGAGCCTCTCGCGCAGGGCGTCGAGCAATGTGGTGCGGGTGTCGACGTTCACCGACAGCCGTCGTCCGTCCACATGGAGGACGATCTCCGAGTCCATGACGGCCTCCTTTCACCGCTTCACCGCTTCGCCGCTTCACCGCTCGAGATGCACCGCTTCGCGGGAGCCGAAGGACACAGTGTCCTCCGGATCCCGCAGGTGTCCGGGTCCCCTCCGACATGGCGCGCACGGGTTTCACACGGGGGGAGGACCGGCGGCACCACGCCCTTCCCCACGGTGTCTTCACATCGAGGTGAATCGCGGCTCAGGTGCGTGTCGGGGTCATGCGCATTACTCAGGTGATGGAGTCTCTGTTTTGTCTGAGGTCTAGCTTGTTGCGGGTGGCGGTGAGTTGGCATCGCCTACGGCGGTGGCCTCACCCGCGATGGGCGACTCCATCACGGCCCCGGTGGCCAGCCGCAGCCCTGCACGCCGGCGCACGGCCTGGGCGACGATCCGGTGCTGCGGCCGGAACACGGCCGGCTCGTCCTTGGCGTCGAACAGTGCGCCTCACCACCACCCGCCACACGTCATCCGAAGATTTCGTGCTCCCTGCGCCCAAGGGGCACCGTCGAGGACCTTCGCCAGATCGTCGTCAGACTCTGATGTCAGACGGTAGAACCCTGCGCCAACTCGGTGGGCAGATCATGGCCCCAACGCCATGCCGTCCGCGACCCGCCCCCGTGGGCAGAGTGGCCCCTGCCCTCCCCTGGACGGCGGACAACGGGTCCGGTTCGGGGCGCCCCGCGGGGAACACACCGAACGAGCCGCCGGCCTGGTACTCACCGGCGGGTGACGCGCTGTTCCGAGGAAGGTGCCCCGTATGAGCAGGCTGGAGGCCCATGGGCGCATGGTGGGCGACATCGTGTCCGCCGCGCACCTCACCACGCTGGAGCAGATCCCGGACCTGGTCACCGAGCACGCGGCACGGGCGGGATGGCCAGAGGTGCTCATCTATCTGGCGGATCTGCAGCAGGAATCGCTGTACCTGCTGAGCGGACAGGAAACCGACGCAAAGGGACGGGCTGGCGGCTCCGACGACAGGCCGGCCGCACTCCGCGTGGAAGGCACGCTCGCAGGCCGCGCCTTCCAGACGGGCCACGTCCTCGCGGCCACACCCGCCTCATCTGGGCAGTGGTGGGTCCCGCTCCTCGACGGCACGGAACGCCTGGGCGTCCTCCGGGTCCGTGCAGGCACCGATGCCCACCCGGAGGACGCGCAGGACCTGCGCAAACTCGCCGGGCTGATCGCCCTGTTGATGGTCAGCAAACGTGGCACCAGCGACTCGTACGCCACCCTGGTGCGCCGCCGGCGCATGGGTGTGGCTGCTGAGATGGAGTGGCGGCTGACGCCCCCGCGCACGTTTGCCACCGACCGCGCGCTCATCAGCGCCGTGATGGAGCCCGCCTACGAGGTGAGCGGAGACGTTTTCGACTACGGCATTGCCGGGGAAAAGGTCAACCTTTGCGTCTTCGACGCCATGGGCCACGACATCGCGGCCGGTCTCACCGCGAACCTCGCCGTGGCCGCCTGCCGCAATCACCGGCGACAGAACGGTGGGCTTCTGGAGACTGCCGAAGCCGTCGACCAGGTCCTCACCGCGGAGTTCCACGGCAGCCGATACGCCACCGGCATCATCGCGACCCTGGATCTCGCGACCGGTTCCCTGTCCTGGGTCAACCGCGGACACCACCCGCCGGTCGTGATCCGTGGCGGCCGCACTGTTGTCACCCTGGCCTGCCCGCCCGCACCTCCGATGGGCACAGGAATCGATGCCGGAGCAACGCTCTGCCACGACCAGCTCGAACCGGGCGACCGTCTGGTCCTCTACACCGACGGAATCACCGAGGCCCGCAGCCCCGGGGGAGAGGAGTTCGGCCTGACTCGATTCACCGACTTCCTCATCCGCCACCACCACGACGGCTTGCCGGTCCCGGAGACCCTGCGACGACTGATCCGGAGCCACCTCGACTACCACCACGGTCAGCTGGACGACGACGCCACGGTCTTGCTGGTGGAGTGGAACGGACCGACCCCCTACCCAGTGGCGGACGTCGAAGCGCTGGCCGGGCTGCCGCCGGGCAGCGCACCCGCCGATGCCCTCACCCCCGCGTGGGGCGCTCGAGACGATCAGGAAGAGAGCTGACCGACCACTGGCCCCAGTGACTCCTCGGGTGAACACCTCGCAGTCATGCTCCTGCCACGAACGTACCGGGGTGGCACGAGCATTTCCCCTGCAGGCCGCTGAGCGCACCGCGCTCATCCGCTGGGTCGGATCTGCACCGGCAGATCCTGAGGTGGAAGTGTGACCGCCCGAGCGAGGTGGACGCGCACCTCTCCGTCAACCCGACCTCACCGTCGATGACGATGGCCGGGCTCATCAGCCATATGCGATGGACCGAGCACACCTGGCTGGCGGTGTTGTTCCGGCCGCCGCTCCCGCGCGGCGGGGCCCGCCCCTGTTCCGTGTGTGTCAGGCGGCCTGGATCAGTTGGGCTCGGCCGAGGAGCAGGGCGTAGCCGCTGGGGAGTTGGGTGAGGATGCGGGTGAGGGCTGCGTGTCCGGCGAGTTCGGCGACGATGGTGAGGACGGCGCCGACGTCCCAGCGGGTGGTCGCGGGGGTGCCGCCGGTGCGGTCGGCGAGGTCCTTCACATAGCCCCAGCCAGTGAGGTGTTCGGTGGCCGGGACGTGTGCGGCGTGCGGCGTACCAGCCGCGGCAAGGGTGAGGCGCTCGACGACGGCGGTCGGCACCGGCCTCTCGCGGGCCGAACTCGGCACTGATCATGAAAATTCACTGCTCAGGCTGGACAGGGATGCACGACGGCCGGCAGGCGGGCCGGTGCGCAGCGTCCTCCTGGCCCCGCCTCCGCTGTGCGGGCTCGCCCACCAAGGTGACTTAGCGGCTAAGCTATTGAGGCTTCCGGTCGGCCAGACCCCGGCGGGACACCTACCCGGTCACCCTCTACCGCCCTGCCCCCGTCTCGTCCCATGGCGGACCGGCATGCTGCGAGCCGCACCATGACGTGTATCGGAAGTGGAACTGGATGGCACTCGCCGAGTCCGGGACGGGCGCGTGAGGGCACCCGTCCCGGAGCGGCGTCGGCTCAGAGCTGCCGGTAGTAGACAGCGACCGGGAGCTGGGTGCACCCGAGCCTCTCGTACAGGGCCCTGGCGGGTGCGTGGAAGAGGTCTCCTCCGGTGCCGATCTCGACTACTTCGGCTCCGATGGTTCGCATGTGTTCGAAGGCGTGCTCGCACAGGGCGGTGCCCACGTGGTGTCGGCGGTGCTTGGCCGAGACAGCGAGGATCGTGACACTGCCGTTCCTGCGGGCGGGGTCGACGCTCCACGCCACGTAGCCCGCGATGCCGTCTTCGGCTTCGGCGACCGCGACGTACGCGTGCTGTTCGGGTGCATGGAGCTCGGCGACCTGTTTGCGGTAGTCGTCGCGCCAGTTGCCGTGCTGGTTGGTGAAGACGACCTCGCCTACCAAGGGTCGGAAGGAGTCCTCGTAGAACGGCCGGAACGTTTCGATGGTCAGTTCGGTGAGTGGAGCCACGTCGTGCTGAACGAACGCGCGAATGAGCATGGAAGTGCGCCTTTCGGGCTGAGGGCTTGATACCCGGGGAGAAGAAGGGCATCGGTCGGCCCGCTCCTGGCCGATGGATTCGGCGGTGAGCAGGGCCCTCAGTGACGGGTACGCCAGGCGGCAAAGCACTCCATGGCCCGAACCATAGCAGCCAGGGTGTTTCGCGAATCGCCGGTCACAGCCACCCGCCGATGGCCGCGACGAGAACCGTCGTCTCGTAGCGGACCGCGGGTTCGCGTATCTGGTGGCCAGGCCCGGTGCCTCTGTAGCGGTTGATGCCGTACTCGACGCGTGGCGCAGACGATCGCAGGCCTTTGCGCAGGTAAGTGCGGTTCTTCCGAGATGCGTACGCCATATCCGCGCGCATGCGATCACGCCAGGGGGCTGCCCGCAGGCCCTCGCCGCGCTTGACGGGGGGGCGGGCGCCTGCCGCGAGGGCGAGACGGGCCGTGACCTGCTGGCCCATGGCCGTCTACAGGGCGCTGCAGCTCCGGAGGCAAAGCGGTGGGACGGCGGGCAAATACGGCCATATGGCGGATATAGTCTGAACGGAGATATGCGCAGTCTCAAGAAGCACGGAGATATGCGCAGTCCAATAAGCAGGGAGCGCGCACCGCTTCCGGGAAGACGTGCCGTGGCTCTCTCTTGGCGGCGCATGACCGGCCTGCGATGTGCACTTCTTGAGAATGCCGTCCCCGTAGGCCAGGCGACGGTGACCCCGCCGCATGGCGCCGATCCGTGAGGCCGTGACCTGGGACGGGGCAGCTCCGTCGGCCGCACGCGGTCGCCCGCTCGCGGGTACGTGCCGAGGCGGTCCCAGGATGCCGTTCAGTACTGACTGGTCAAGGCGTCTCGAGAGACGCAACCGGCCCGGTCTCTGGTACGTGAAAGGAAGGAGTGGACCAAGTGACCGTCAGTTGGCACGACGTCACCGCCCTCTCCGAAGCCCACGAGCGGCTCCTAGCCGGTATGCCGGTCGGGTCGGTGGTGCGCGACCCCATCCAGGCCTCCTGGCGGCGGTGCCGGTCCCTGGGCCTCGAGCCGGACCACCGCGGCAACCTCCCCTACCAGCAGGATCCGGACGACGTCTTCACTCTCGCCGACGCCGCCCGCCCCGTGCTCGAAGACCTGGAGTCCCGCCTTTCGGGCATCCGGATGACCGTCCTCCTCAGCGACGAACACGCCCGGGTGCTCCAGCGCCGGGTAGGCGAGCCACCGCTCAATCGGTATCTCGACTCCATTCAGCTCGCACCGGGATTCGCCATCCCCGAGGAGGTCATCGGTACCAACGGGATCGGCACAGCCCTGGCAACGCGGCGGCCGGCCTTCGTATGCGGTCGAGAGCACTACTCGGACCACTGGCGAGACATCGCCTGTGCGGGCGCGCCCGTGCGCGACCCCTTGAGCGGACATGTCATCGGGGTGCTCGACCTGACGTGTCTGCGCGTTCACTCCCAGTCCTCCATGCTGGCCATGGCCCTGGATGCAGCCCACGACATCGAAACGCAGCTGCTGCGACGCGCCACGTCCCGCGAACGCGCCCTGCTCCAGGCGGTACACGCCGCCCGCCGCCGGACGACGACCGGCGGACCGGTCAGGCCAGGGACTCCGGCGGCCGACATGCTCGACAGCCACGACCAGCGGATTCTGGAGGAAAGCGCGGATGGGCTGATCTCTTTGGGGCGGGCCGGTCTCGCCGAAGTGCAGCTCCCGCGCGGGCGTACCGCTGTCCTCCACTGCCGACCGGTCACCAGCCCCTCCGGCGTCACGGGCTTCGCCGTCGAGGCCGTCATCCCTCCCGGTGTCATGCATCGCCTCACCCCGACGGAGCACGAGGCCGCACCACCAGACACCACCCCGCGGTTCCCCTCGCCCCGCGGCAGGCCCGTTGTCGTGGAATCACCTGAGATGGCGGCCTTCCCCGCGACCGGCCCACCTGCCGAGCCGTCCACTCGCACCGATCCGTGGCTGCTCGCGGTGGGCGAGCCCGGCATCGTGCGGCTCGCCGCACGGGCCCGCGAGCGTCTGGGACTCCTCTACGACGCCAGTGCCTGTGTCGGCACCACACTGGACGTGACCCGGACCGCCGAGGAGCTGACCGAACTGGTCGCCCCCCGGTTCGCCGACTTCGCCGCCGTCGACCTGCCGCCGGCGGTCCTGCTCGGCGAGGAGCCGATCCGCGTGGACGGCCCGCTGCGCCGGGCAGCGATCACCGGCATCCATGAGGATTCCCCGCTCTACGCCGCGGGCGACCTGGTCACCTTCGCCGCGTCCACACCGCAGGCCAGGTCCCTCACGAGCGAGGATCCCGTCCTGGAGCCGGAGCTGGTCAAGGCCGCGGGGTGGCTCGCTCACGACCGAAGCGGCGGCGAGAAGGTCCTGGACGCCGGAGTCCACTCACTCATCACCGTGCCCATGCGGGCCCGCGGAACGGTCCTCGGCGTGGTCAGCTTCTACCGCTCCCGCCTCCAGGAGCCCTTCGATGACGACGACCTCTCACTGGCCGAGGAATTCGTCGGCCGGGCAGCGCTGTGCATCGACAATGCCCGCCGCTTCACCCGCGAGCACGCCGTGGCCCTGGCCCTGCAGCGCAGCCTGCTGCCGCGTGGGCTACCCGCACAACGCGCTGTGGAGGCAGCCCACCGCTACCTACCTGCCCGGTCCGGGGTCGGTGGCGACTGGTTCGACGTCATCCCGCTGTCCGGCGCGCGGGTCGCGCTGGTCGTCGGCGACGTCGTCGGTCACGGCCTGCATGCCGCCGCCACCATGGGCCGGCTGCGCACCGCGGTCCACAACTTCTCCTCTCTCGATCTCGCCGTCGACGAGGTCCTTGCCCACCTCGACGACCTGGTCGCGCGGCTCCAGCTCGACCAGCAGGAGGCGGAAAAGGGCAGCCAGGGGGAAACCGCAGGCCAAGAGATCATCGGCGGGAGCTGCCTGTACGCCGTCTACGACCCGACCACGCGGCGCTGCACGTTGGCCCGCGCCGGCCACCCGCCGCCGGCCCTGGTCCTGCCCGACGGCACCGTGGAGTACCTGGAGTTGCCCGCGGGACCCCCTCTCGGCCTGGGCGGCCACCCCTTCGAGACCGCTGAGGTCGATGTGCCCGAAGGCAGCCTGCTGGTCCTCTACACGGACGGGCTGCTCGAGCACATCGGCGATCGGGACGTCGCGCTGGGGCTCGATCAGCTGCGCAGGCTGCTCGCCCACCCGGCCCGGACTCCGGAGCAGACCTGCCTGGCACTGGACGCACTGATGACCACGCACCCCGACGACGACGTCGCCGTTCTCGTGGCCCGCACCAGGGCCCTGGACGCCGATCACGTCGCCACCTGGGACGTGCCCGCCGAGCCCGCCGTAGTCTCCCGGATCCGCAGCGAGGTGATCTCACAACTGACCCGGTGGGGCCTGGAAGAGCTGGCGTACACCACCGCGCTCACAACCAGCGAGCTGGTCACCAACGCCATCCGCTACGGCGGAGAGCCCATCACACTGCGTCTCGTGCGCGACCGCACACTGATCTGCGAGGTCTCCGACGGCAGCAGTACCTCCCCCCATCTGCGCCGTGCCCACACCACTGACGAGGGCGGTCGCGGCCTCTACCTGGTCGCTCAGCTCGTGCAGCGCTGGGGCACCCGCTACGGCGCCCACGGCAAGATCATCTGGACTGAGCAGCCCCTGAAACCGCTGCGCAATCGCCCTGTCGCTTTCGACGCCGCCTTGCCGATAGAAGCGATCTGAGCGAGGCGGCGGACCTGCCAAGTCCCAATGAAACAGTACGGAAGACCACGCCCTCCATGGCGAGTTGCCGGCGGGTCCGGGTCCGTGCGGCCTGGTGGGTATTCCGTGCCGTGTTCCTTGGCGTGTGCGGCTGCTTCTCGGGGGTTCGTCGCGCTTGGCTTCTGGTGTTCGGGAGGTACATGGCCGAGTCGGACTGTCACCGGCCCGGCCTGGCGGTCTTGTGCGGTGTGTGGGTTGGGGGGCCGCTGATGGGCGGTCCGTGGATGTCCGTCGTTACGTTGGTGACTTCGCTCCTGCGTGGTGGCCGATCGTCATTCCTCGGGGCGTTTGGCGTGCCGGCCCGGGCTGCGCGAGGTCGTTGTCAGGCCGTGTGCTCCGCGTTGGCGTAGTGCTCAAAAGGTGCGTAGCGTGAATATGTGGGTGCTGCGAAGCAGGAGTGCCCTGGTGATCTGCCGCTCGAGCTGACGAGCTTCGTGGGGCGGAAGCGCGAGGTGGCCGAGGGAAAGGCTCTCCTGTCGCGGGCCCGGGCGGTGACGCTTGTCGGGCCTGGTGGTGTCGGGAAGACGCGCTTGGCTCTGCGGATGGCTGCCGAGATGCGTAGAGCGTTCCCGGACGGGGTCCGTTTCGTGGATCTTGCCCAGCTCCGCGAGGGCGACCTGCTTCCCTTTCTGGTGGGTGAGGCGCTGGAGGTCCAGGAGCAGTCCGGTGGGGACGTGACGAAGGCCCTCTGCCGCTCTCTGCGTGGCCGGCAGTTGCTTTTGATCCTGGACAATTGCGAGCACGTCGTGGACGCCTGTGCGCAGTTGGTCAACAGTGTGCTGCGAGCCGATCCGGGCGTGCGGGTCCTGGCGACGAGTCGGCAACGTCTCGGTGTCACGGGTGAGCATGTGCAGCCGGTCTCTACGCTGCCCGTCCCCGCAGTGAACGATGAGGGCCCCAGTCGCTTTGCGCCCACCGCCCTGGCGGAGTTTTCCGCCGTTGCGTTGTTCGCCGAGCGGGCGGCAGCAGTCACCGATTTCTCCCTCACCGAGGAGAACTGGCCGACCGTGGTACGTCTGTGCCGCCGGCTGGAAGGACTGCCGCTGGCGATCGAGCTGGCGGCAGTCCGCACCCGGACGATGTCGGCCGCCGAGATCCTGCGGCGGCTCGATGACCAGTTCGGGCTCCTGGAGTCGATCGACCAGGCCACCCCTTCGCGTCATCGCACGCTTCTGGCCACCGTCTCCGACAGCTACGAGTTGTGCTCGCCGGAGGAACGGCTGCTGTGGGCCCGCGCGACGATCTTCGCCGGCCCTTTCGAACTCGAGGCGGCCGAAGGTATCTGTTCCGACGGCCGTTTGCCGACCGGGAAGGTCCTTGATGCGGTGGCGGGGTTGGTGGACAAGTCGGTCCTGACGCGGGAGGAGTTGGCGGGGAGTGTCCGGTTCCGGTTGCCCGACTCGTTGGCGCAGTACGGTCGGCAGCGGCTGCACGAAGCCGGTGAGGAGGGGGAGATGACCCGCCGGCACCGGGACTGGTATCTGGAGTTGGTCGAGCGGATGGAGGGCGAGTGGTACGGCCCGAAGCAGCTCGACTGGTCGCGGCGTATGCATCGCGATCACGCCAACCTGCAGGTGGCCCTCGCGAATTGCCTGACCGCCCCGACAGAAGGTCAGGCCGCGTTGCGCATGACCGCGGCCATGGTCCCCTGGAACATGTCCGGGATTTTCACCGAGGCTCGGCTGTGGCTGGACCGGGCTTTGGCGCTGGATTCCCGCCCCACACCCGCCCGGGCCCGCGCGTTGCGGGCCCACGGGATCATCTGTGCCATCCAGGGAGACACGGCTACCGGTCACGCGGCTCTCGAAGAGTGCCGGGACCTGGCCCGGCAGGTCGGTGACCCCTTCTTGGAGGGCTTCGCTCGCGGCAACCTCGCCCTGGCCGCCACGCGGGAAGACCCCGAGGAGGCGGGTGCGCTCGCCGAGGAGGCACTGACGTACCCGGAGTACGCTCAGGACCCCCAGGCGTGCGATGCATGGCTTGCGCTGGTCATGGTCCGGTCGATGCGCGGGGAGTACGAGGGGGCGATAGCGGCCAGCGAGGCGATACTCCGCCGCAGCGCCGCATGCGGGGAGATCTCCTACCGCTCGTGGGCTCTGGTGGCGCGTGCGGTGGCGGACTTCGGCAAAGGCGACCAGGCTACCGCTGCCGCGCATGCACGCGAAGCCATGGAGATCAAGAGGCAGTTCGGTGACACCGTGGGGATAGGCCAGGCCGTCATGGTGCTGGCCTGGACCGCGCTTGGCTCCGGAGATCTCGAGCGCGGGTGTGTGCTCCTGGGAGCACACACCCGCCTGCGTAAGTCCTACGATCTCTCCGGAGGCTTCCTGCCTTGGGATGCGCAAACCGATCAACTCGCCGTCCGGGCGCAGCAGGGTCTGGGCGAGGATGCTTTCCAGCGGGCTATTGCCCGTGGTCTGGAGTTCGACCTCGAGCAGACCGTCGGGTATGCGCTCGGTCTTGGCGAGGGGCCGGTCACTGCCAAGGGCGGAGCAGTGCCGAGTCCACTGACCAGGCGCGAGGAACAGGTCGCTGAACTGGTGGCTCAGGGTATGTCGAACAAACAGATCGCCCACCATCTGGTCGTGTCCCAGCGCACCGCGGAGGCGCACGTCGAACACATCCTGATCAAGCTGGGCTTCACTTCACGCGCCCAGATCGCCTCCTGGTACACCCGGCGCGAACCCGCCTGACCCGGGACCGCGCTGTGAGGGACACGGCGGGCGCCGTGAACTCCCGGCGGTCGGCCGCGGGGTTGTACGGCCCTCAGGTGTCACTCCCGCAGCCCCAGTCCGCGATCACCGCATGAGACAGGTGGGTCCTCTGCCGTGGGTTCTCTTCGCCTCTGTTCACCGGGGAAGTGTCGTCCGTACTCCCGGGCGCGATCGGGCTGGGAGGACAACGGGGATGGGGCAGAGCGATTTCGGCCGTCTGCTGGAGGAAGTCCTCGGGGCTGCAGCAGTCGGGATGGGCCGGTTCCTGGCCGGTCTGGTCCCGTGACGTCTGGGGCGTTCTCTCTCCCCCCGGGGTCGCACCGGCGTCGGGGCACTGCCTGCGCGAGGATCCGGTGCCGCGGCCGGGAGGTGCCTGGCTCGTCCTCGGCGCCGAGCAGCGCGGGCGACACCCGGGTGGGTTTGTCACTTGGGGGCGCGGACGAGATGTGTGTAGGCCTCGGCGAGTGAGCGGGTGACCTTTCCCACGGGGTAGGTTCGGTCGTCGATTGCGCGGACGGGCTGGACTTCATAGGCGGTCCCGGTGAGGAACACTTCCTGGGCGCTGTCGAGTTCGGTGGGTTCCAGGTGGCGTTCTCGCACGGTGATGCCGAGATCGCGGGCGAGGCCGATCACTGTCTGCCGGGTGATGCCGTTCAGGAAGCAGTCGGGGACCGGGGTATGGAGTTCGTCGTCGATCAGCAGGAAGAGGTTGGCTCCGGTGGCTCTGCGAGCCGGCCGCGGAAGTCCAGGAGCAGTGCGTCGTCGTATCCCGCCTGCTCGGCAACTCCTCGAAGCAGCACGTGCAGAACACAGAAGCACCTACCTGCGCGCGGCAGAGCCCGGCCCGGTCTCCGAAGCAGGCTGATCCCTCGCCTGCCACAAGGGCTCCTGCCCCGGGGCATCCCACAGGGCATCCTGCCGAACATCGACTGCGACAGCCGTCGGATCCCACCCGAAGGAATGACGAAGGAGGTGCGCGCTGGTTCGAAAGGCAGGGCGCGGGGCCTGATGCGGGCGCAGACCTCGGCGGAGAGCGACACGCCGGCTACGTGCCCCCACCTTCACCGACCAGGTGCACCCTTGACGTCTGACGGGCGGTCATCTCCTCCGTCGCCGACGCTCGATGTGGCCTTCCAGAGAGCAACGCGCGGGTGGTCACGACGCCGGTGGATCAGGAGTTGACGCTCGCCGTGACGGGGCACGTTCCCAGGCTCCTCTCTTCCAGAAGCGCGCCACAGATCGCGTCGATCGCCGCGACACCGCCATCGCCTTTACGGGCGCTGCCAACGAGCTGAGCTACTCAAGACTGCCGTTGGAGAGCTACCTCGATTCCCAGCCTGGGTAAGCTACGGAATCGTCCATGGAGCCCTCACAGCGGCCGGGCCTGCGCGTTCCGACCCGATTCGTGACCATGAGCGGTCCGCAGGGAAGTCGGGCGACAGGCGCGGCGGCCGCGTAGTCGGCATCGGGAGTTGAGGGGGAGTGCGAGTGGGTAAGGAGGCTGCGCCGGCAGGCGGCAGGACAACGGGATCGTCCGTGGCTATGGCCGTCGTGGGAGCTGGCTACTGCGTTGTCTACCCGGCCTTGGTGCTTTTGGGGGCCGGCGGTTGGGTGTGGGGAGAGCCTCACCGTCTGACCTCGTTCGAGTACATGCTGTACGCAATATACGGAACGTTGGGTGTCTTTCTTATCTGGGGTGCGCGAAACCCCATTCGATACCGGCCACTGATCGACTACACCATCGTTTCGAATCTTCTCCATGCAACTGCCATGCTCTACTTCGCTGTAACTGATCACCGGGAACACGAGCATCTCGGCGTCACAGGGGATGTCGTCGGCACCTATGCCGCCCCACTCATCCTGCTCGCCGGACATCCAGCATTCGGAATCGCTCAGCTCCGCCATCGGCGCAGCAGTGACACACAGTGAGCGTTGGATCATGCCGTCATATTCGACGGCCTTGGAAAGGAACGCGCGATGAGTAGTTGGTGTGCCGAACGCCTCCCCAGGGGGCCACTCGTCGGCTGAGACGCGCTGCGGGTGGCTTAGCACTCGTGGTGCTCGGCGGGACGCTGATCGTTGCGCGTGCGCATAAGCTTGCAGAGTCGTCTTTCTCGTACTCCTGCGGTGGATCCCGCCAGTGCCGGGCGGATACCGGTGCATGCAGCGATGGACCGGCTCTTGGAACACCTGGCCCGGCCCTGGGGTCGACGGGCGACCTGGGTGCCGTAGGGGAGGCATTGGGGTCCCGGTAGGAACGGAACGAAAAGCGGGGTTTTGCTGTCAAGTCTTTTGACGACCCGTCTGATCCGAGATGGGCTTCTGCACGACAAGCGTCAGTTTCGGTGCCGCGCAGCGGGGTCCTGGCTGGCGACTTGCCGGGCGACGGCGTCCACGCCCGGCCGTGCGTACCGTTCCAGGGAGCGGACGGAGGCGTGGCGGGAGCAGCCCAGGGTGGTGGTGCGACGTGTGTGTGACGATCTGGTGTTGTGGCCGGGGCGCGGTTGGGTCATCGTCGGTGTCGAGCAGCGTGGGCGACGTTTCCAGGGCCTTTTGGTTCCCGGCCCCCGGGCTTCACCTTTCAGCGCGTCGGCATCTGGTCCGGCCCGTAGGGTGACCGGCCCCTTGCGGGGTTCGGGTAGCGCGCCGGAGCGTGCCGCGGTCCCGGGGGAAGGCGGGGTCGCGGCGGCCGTGTTGCGGCACTCTCAGGGTGCGGCGCAGATCGTAGGGCCTGGTGGGGCTCGGCGGTGGACCGGCATCCGCGTCATGTTGCGAGCTGCGATCGGGTCTTGCTCCGCGATGTCCGCCGGTCTGGACGGTCGCCAGGCCAGTGCTCATGGTGACCTCACGCGGGGGCGCCGAGCGGC
>NZ_JBEYUP010000017.1:0-145121 GCF_040643575.1 Streptomyces sp. NPDC047108 | reverse complement strand
GATCAACGTGCTGTTCGCAATGCTCCGCGACGGCACCTTCTACGAACCCAGAACCCCACGCCTCGCTTGACGAAAGACATAGAGGCACCCCCCCGCCTCGGGACACCGGCCCCCGGCCTCAGGACACCGGGCGCGAGTCCGTCCAGACGGACTCGAACTCCTCGCGGTACGTCGGGAAGAGCCCCGCCTCATCGCCCCCGCCGCCGCTCCGGTGCACCACGTCCCGGCCGCTCCCCCGCAGCACGAACACCGGGGCCTCCATGCCTCGCGTCCTGCGCAGATACGACTGGACGACGGCGAGCCCGTCCGGTCCGTCGCCGTTGACCAGGTACGCCGTGAAGCGCGGTGTCTCGTCGAAGACCCTGACCTCGAAGCCGCCGGTGTCCCGGAGCCGGGCGCGCACCCGGCGCATGTGCATGATGTTCATCTCGACCGAGCGGCTCAGTTCGCCCTTCTTCAGGCCGAGTTCGCGTTCGCGGCGCCGCACTGCGCTGCTCGCCGGGTTAAGGAACAGCAGCCGGGCGCGGCAGCCGGATTCGGCCAGCCGCACCAGCCGCCGGCCCGAGTAGTTCTGCACGAGCAGATTGAGACCTATCCCGATCGCGTCCAGCCGCCGCGCCCCGGAGAAGAGGTCTTCCGCGGGCAACTGCCGCTGCAGCCGCACCCGGTCGGCGTGGACGCCCACCACATCCGCGTACCGGTCGCCGACCAGGTCCTCCACCGCGTCGACGGGAAGCCGGTCCGCCGAGGGCGTGCCGGTGCCGCTGCCCAGGATCTCCAGCAGCCGCCCCGAGGCGCGTTCGGCCTGGGCCAGCACGGTCTCGGACAGCGCACGGTTGCGGGAGACGACGTTGCGCGCGACCTCCAGCTCGTCGAGGGCGAGCTCCACGTCCCGGCGGTCGTCGAGGTACGGCTCGAAGCAGGGCCAGTGCTGCACCATCAGCTCGCGCAGCTGCGGCAGGGTGAGGAAGCTGAGAACGTTGTCGTCGGCGGGGTCGAGCAGATAGCCCTTCCTCCGGCTCACCTCACGGACGGCGACGGCCCGCTGCACCCACTCGTGCCCGGCGGGACCGGCGGCCGCGACGACCCACTCGTCGCCGTGCACCGGTTCGTAGATGGGGCGCAGCACGGCGGCGACGACGGCGCGCAGGCGCTGCTCGACGATGTTCAGCCAGATGTAGGCGCGTCCGGCCCTGCGGGCCCGGGTGCGGACCTCGGTCCAGGCGTCCGCGCCCCACTCCAGTTCCGCTCCGATCTCCATCGGGCGTGCCACGGACACCGCACCCGGGGGAACCCTACCCGGGTCGTCCTGCCGGCCCCTGTCGCCAGGTGGCAGCTCCAGACCGCCGCCCGAGCTCACCAGTGCACCGCCTTCCGCCCCCCGTTCCACGATCAAGGAAGGGTACTGCCTGGGCGGAGGGCGGTGCACCCTCATCCGTGGACTGGTCCGTCAACTCACCTCAGCCCTGGGGCGGTTGGCCGTTCTGGTTGGCGAGATCGGACGGTGTGAGGGGGTTCATGGCGGTCACGTCACGGGGTGCGAGCTGGAATCCCTGCCAGTGGACGGGCATGGGGGTCTGGTCCTCGTCGCGCGCCACGTGGTGGAAGCCGATGTTCACCCAGGTGATCGGGTGCTTGAGCGACTGCCCGTTGACGAAGGTGTCGATGCTCTTGCCGGTGCCGACCGCGGGCGAGCAGCGGCGGTTGTGGCTGGCGAACTGCTGGCACTTGTCGTACTCGGTGAAGTAGACGTCGTTCCGCGTGTAGGGGCGGCCCGGGTACTTGTTGGTGTGCCCGAGGACGATCTCGTACGAGCGCGGGTGGTTGTCCTTGTTCTTGCCCGCCGTGCTGACCACGCGCCACCAGCGCTGCTCGCCGCTCTTGCCGGACAGCTCCTTGGTGATGTCGGTGCGCTTGGTCTTCGTGGTGGGCGTGCCGCCCGAGCGCGGCGTGGTGGTCGCGTCGAACTGCTGGACCTTGGACTTCGGCGAGCCGTCGAGCCCGAAGTTCAGCCGCCAGAAGATGTTGTGGCTGTGGCTGACCGCGTAGTCCTTGGCGCCCTTGCCGACCGGCCAGCCCCGGCCGTCGGAGGCGTCGTAGTCCATCGGCGAGAGGTTGCCGGTGGCGCCCACCTGGGTGGAGATGGTGCCGTCGTCGGAGAAGCGCCACTCGGTGATGTACTCGTACCAGCCGACCTTGTTGACGGTGTAGACGAGGAAGTCCTTGCCCTGGGCGCTCCACACCTTGCCGGGGTTCTCGTCGGACGCCACGCGGTAGGCGTGCCCGCGGGCGCGGGTGGTGGCGCACAGGCCGTTGACGGCCGCGCCGTGCGGAAGCTTGACCTTCTTCAGGGTGCCGCCGGGGCACTCGGCCGTGCCGAGGTCCTGGACGCCCTCGCCGAAGCCGTAGCTGGTGAGGTCGTCGAACTCGTTCGCGCCGTTGTCGTACGGGACATGGATCTGGCCGAGCTTGGCGGTGGTCAGCACGGGTATCGGCCGGGCCTCGCCCTTGGGCTGGTAGGTCACCTTGTCCAGCACCAGACCGGCCTTGGACTCGTAGTGCCAGCACATGCGCCAGGTCGTGCCGCCGCTGAGCTTCTGCTCGATGCGGGAGGCGGCGCTGCAGTCGGCGGCGGCGGCCGGGGCCTTGGGCGCCTGGGGGGCCTTCGGGGCGGCGGCCTGGGCGGGGGCGGCGGCGAAGGCCGTGCCCGCGAGGACGGCCGCGGCCGCGACCGCCGGTATCCGCGTCCGGGCGCGGCTGCTCGGGGTGCGGCGGCTGCCGCTGCTGTCTCTGGTCTCACGCATGGCTGGATGGCTCCGCTTTCTCGCGGTCACCGGGGTGCGGGTCGACGCACCGCGGTCGGGACGGTGGGGTCGGCGCTCGCGCGGCCGACGAGGTGAGGGCGCCGGGAGTCGGTCCGGCGGCGAAGGTGACGAAGGTGAGGCGCGGCCTGCACGGCCGACTCGGTGTTCAGCTGGTGAGGCGGGGATCCCGAAGACGCGGATCCCGAAGGTGCGGATCCCGAAGGTGCGGATCCCGAGAGCCCGGTTGCCGAAGAGCCCGTTTCCCGAAGGTGCGGATCCCGCCGGCCTGGAAGCCGGATGCCCGTAAGCCCCGGGGCCCGGGGCCGGTGGTCCGGCCGTTCTAGGTGATGCGGCCGACCTTGCGTTCGCTCAGGTCGACGACGAGATGCCGGGTGTCGATCCAGGGCCCGTTCCTGACCTTGGTGAACAGCCGCATGCACCGGTGGTCGCCGCACGCGCGCAGCGCGGCCGGACCGCTGTTCTCCTCGTCGACCCGGTAGATCATGCCGGTGACCACGAGCTGGTCGGGCTCGGTGAGAGCCTTGCCGGTGGCGTCCCGGTAGTCCTTCTTCAGCCCGGCGCTCAGCGGATCGGCGATCAGCAGCCGGGCCGCCTCGGCGGCTTCCGCGCGGGTCGGCGGCGGCTGCTCACCCTGCTGGGTCTCGGTGTCCTCGACCTTGCCGGTGGTGAGGTTGACCGTCTTCGTGACGAGTGCGTCCTTCTTGTAGTCGTAGTACGCGATCTCCGCGCGGCGGTCCGGCGAGGCGTCGCCGGCCTCCGACGGCTGCTGCTCGGCGAGATCCGTGCTGAGCCACTGCGGTCCGCGGCTCCCCCGGGCGTTCTCGCTGCGCTCGCGCAGCTGCCCCTGTCCGAGCGCGAGGCCCTCGGCCCGCTTCAGCTCGTCGTCGGTGAGGGCGTCCCGTCCCGTGCCCTTCTCCCCGGTGGCCACCTGCTCCTCGACCACACCCGGCTGGAGCTGCTGCCCTCCCCCGTCCCGGCCCTGGGCCGAGGTGCCGGACGAGCCCTGCCCGTCCTCCGCGCCGGCGCTTCCCGGCAGCGTCACCCCGACCATCACCGCGGTCGCTGTGACCGCGATGGCCGCACCCGCCACCCCCTTGCCCAGGTGGCGGTGCATCAACGTGCGCACATGTTCCCCCTCAGGAATCCAGCCCCCCGGCTGAGACCGCTCGCGTGGATACGGCGGTCACCCGGTAGGACGAGCCGTTGTCGTAGGAGGTTGCTCGGCTTTTCGGGAAGATCTCAACGAAAGCGCCCCGCAGGCCCGATGGTTGGGCAAGCACTCCTTTTCGGCCCATGGCAGCAGGAATACGCCGTCTCGCGCGGCCCGGATCAGAAGTGGAAGAGTCGACATCATGCAGGTCTGGCCGGGACAGGCGTACCCCCTCGGCGCCACGTACGACGGCGCGGGAACCAACTTCGCGGTGTTCTCCGAAGCCGCCCACAGGGTCGAGCTGTGCCTGCTCCATGACGACGGCTCCGAGACCGCGGTCGAGCTGCGCGAGTCCGACGCGTTCGTCCGGCACGCCTATCTGCCCGGCATCATGCCGGGCCAGCGGTACGGCTTCCGCGTCCACGGGCCGTACGAGCCGTCGCAGGGACACCGCTGCAACTCCGCCAAGCTGCTGCTCGACCCGTACGCGCGCGCCATGAGCGGGGCGATCGACTGGGACGAGGCGGTCTACGGCTACCACTTCGGCCGGCAGGGCGACCGCAACGACCTGGACTCGGCGCCGCACAGCATGGCCTCCGTCGTCGTCAACCCGTACTTCGACTGGGGTGACGACCGGCGGCCACGCACCGACTACCACCGCACGGTGCTGTACGAGGCGCATGTGAAGGGGCTGACCATGCTCCACCCGGCCCTGCCGGAGGAGCTGCGCGGCACCTACGCGGCGCTCGCCCACCCCGCGGTCATCGAGCACCTCACGGAGCTGGGAGTGACGGCGCTGGAGCTGATGCCCGTGCACCAGTTCGTGCACGACAACCGGCTGGTGGACGCCGGTCTGGCGAACTACTGGGGCTACAACACCATCGGCTTCTTCGCCCCGCACAACGCCTACGCCTCCTGGGGCGACCGCGGCCAGCAGGTCCTGGAGTTCAAGTCGGCGGTCCGCGCCCTGCACCAGGCGGGCATCGAGGTCATCCTCGACGTGGTCTACAACCACACGGCCGAGGGCAACCACCTGGGGCCGACGCTGTCCTTCCGCGGCCTCGACAACGCCTCGTACTACCGGCTGGCGGAGGACCAGCGGTACTACATGGACACCACGGGCACCGGGAACTCCCTGCTCATGCGCAGCCCGCACGTCCTGCAGCTCATCATGGACTCGCTGCGCTACTGGGTCACCGAGATGCATGTGGACGGCTTCCGCTTCGACCTGGCGGCGACCCTGGCCCGCCAGTTCCACGAGGTGGACCGGCTGTCCTCGTTCTTCGACCTGGTGCAGCAGGACCCCGTGGTCAGCCAAGTGAAGCTGATCGCCGAGCCGTGGGACGTCGGCGAGGGCGGCTACCAGGTCGGCAACTTCCCGCCCCTGTGGTCGGAGTGGAACGGGATGTACCGGGACACGGTGCGCGACATGTGGCGCGGTGAGCCGCGGACCCTGGCGGAGTTCGCGTCCCGGCTGACCGGCTCCTCCGACCTCTACCAGAACGACGGGCGCCGGCCGATCGCCTCGGTCAACTTCGTCACCTGCCACGACGGCTTCACCCTCCGCGACCTGGTGTCCTACGACACCAAGCACAACGAGGCCAACGGCGAGGGCAACCGGGACGGGGAGAGCCACAACCGCTCCTGGAACTGCGGCGCCGAGGGCGAGACCGACGACCCGGGCGTGCTGACCCTGCGCGCCCGCCAGCAGCGGAATTTCGTCGCCACCCTCCTGATGTCGCAGGGCGTGCCGATGCTCGGCCACGGCGACGAGTTCGGGCGCACCCAGGGCGGCAACAACAACGCGTACTGCCAGGACAACGAGCTGTCCTGGGTGCACTGGCCCGGCCAGGACGACGACAGGTCGCTGCTGGAGTTCACCCGCGCGATGGTGTGGCTGCGCCGCGACCACCCGGTCTTCCGGCGCCGCCGCTTCTTCCACGGCAGGCCGGTGGAGGGCACGCACGACGAGCTGTCGGACATCGCGTGGTTCACGCCCGAGGGCGAGAAGATGCGGCAGCGCGACTGGCAGGCGTCGTGGGCGCGGTCCCTGACGGTCTTCCTCAACGGCAACGCGATCTCCGAGCCGGGGCCGCGCGGTGAGCGGATCAGGGACGACTCGTTCCTGCTCATGGTCAACGCGAGCGAGGAGACGCTGGGGTTCGTGGTGCCGGTCGACCACGGGAAGCAGTGGCAGATCGTGGTGGACACGGCCCGGTCGGAGGGCGTGGAGCCGGGCACCGGCCGCAAGGTGAAGGCGGGCGACCGGCTGATGCTGCTGGACCGGAGCCTGACGGTGCTGCAACGCCGGGCGTGAGAGGACCTGCGGCGAGGACGGCGGGGGCGGCGTCGAGGACGGCGGGGGCGACGGCATCCGGC
Organism: Streptomyces sp. NPDC047108; assembly: GCF_040643575.1. Classification (NCBI taxonomy): domain Bacteria; kingdom Bacillati; phylum Actinomycetota; class Actinomycetes; order Kitasatosporales; family Streptomycetaceae; genus Streptomyces; species Streptomyces sp. NPDC047108. Next base: position 138,767 of record NZ_JBEYUP010000017.1, on the reverse strand, counting down.
CGAGCCGGGGACGGCCGTGCTGCAAGGCGCGGCCTGACGGGTACCTCTGCTGCATGACGCCTGTGCCCGAGACCCCGCGGCCCGTCGCGCCGCCCACCGCCACCTACCGGCTCCAGCTCCAGCCGGAGTTCCCGTTCGCCGCAGTTGCGGGGGCCGTGCCCCACCTCGCCTCGCTCGGCGTCTCCCACCTCCATCTGTCGCCGGTGCTGGAGGCGGTGCCGGGCTCGACGCACGGCTACGACGTCGTGGACCACTCCGCCGTACGGGCCGAGCTCGGCGGCGAAGACGGGCTGCGCGCGCTGTCCCGTACCGCACGGGAGCACGGGCTCGGCCTCGTGATCGACATCGTGCCGAACCACATGGCGGTGCCGGCGCCCGAGCATCTGAACCGGCCGCTGTGGGAGGTGCTGCGGGACGGGCCCGGCTCCGCGTACGCCCGCTGGTTCGACATCGACCGGGACCTGCACGGCGGCCGGGTGCTGATGCCCGTGCTCGGCGGGCGGCTCGGCGACGAGCTGGACCACATCCGGCTGGACGGCGACGTCCTGCGCTACCACGACCACGCCTTCCCGGTGCGGCCCGGCACCGGGCATCTGCCGCTGCCGGAGCTGCTGGACGCCCAGTGGTACCGGCTCGCCTGGTGGCGGCTGGCCCGCACCGAACTGAACCACCGGCGGTTCTTCACCATCTCGACGCTGATCGGCGTCCGCGTGGAGGACCCGGAGGTGTTCGACGCGACGCACGCCAAGGTGCTGGAGCTGCTGCGCGACGGCGTCGTGGACGGGCTGCGCGTCGACCACCCGGACGGGCTCGCGGACCCCGGGGCGTATCTGCGGCGGCTGGACCGGGCGACCGGCGGCCGCTGGACGGTCGTGGAGAAGATCCTCACCGGCGGCGAACGGCTGCCCGCGGACTGGCCGGTCGCCGGCACCACCGGGTACGACGCGCTGCGCCGCGTGGACGGGCTCTTCGTCGACCCGTCCGGCGCGACCGAGCTGCTCGGCGTCTACCGGGGTTTCACCGCCCAGCCGCCGGACCGGGGCGGCGAGTGGTCGGCGACCGCGCGCCGGGCCGCGTACAAGGTGGTCACCCACGAGCTGGCGTCCGAGATCTCCTGGCTGGCCCGGATCGCCGCCCGGATCTGCGAGGCGAGCCCCGAACTGCGCGACCACGCCCCGTGGGCGCTGCGCACGGCGCTGCGCGAGGTCCTGGTCCGGCTGCCGGTGTACCGGCCGTACGCGATCCCGGGGGAGCGCGTCCCCGAGGCGGACGGCGAGATGCTGCGACGTGCGGCCCGCCGGGCGCGGGAGGTGTTCACCGTGCCCGAGGAGGCGGACACCGTGGACCTCGTACGGGATCTGGCGCTCGGGCTGCTCGGCGCGGGCCCCGACCACGCCGCCTTCTGCGCGCGCTTCGCCCAGACCTCGTCCGCACTGCGTGCCAAGTCCGTGGAGGACACGGCGTTCTACCGCTATGTGCCGCTGCTGTCGGCCGGGGAGGTCGGCGGCGAGCCGGGCGGCCCTGCCGTCTCCGCGGACGCCTTCCACGCCTTCTGCGCCCGGCTCCGGCGCGACTGGCCGCTGACCGGAACGGTGGTCTCCACGCACGACACCAAGCGCAGCGCCGACGTCCGCGCCCGGATCGCCCTGCTCACCGAGGCACCCGACGCATGGGCGGACCTGCTGGAACGGGTGACCAAGGAGACGGCGCGGGGGGAGGGCGCGCGCGGCGAGGGGGCACGCGCTCCCGACCCGCACATCGCCTGGACCGCCTGGCAGACCGCGTTCGGGCTGGGCTACCCGGACACGGAGGAGCGGCCGGGGGAAGCAATGGCGGAACGGCTCGTTCCGGCGGTGGTGAAGGCGGTACGGGAGGCCGGGCTGCACACCTCGTGGACCGAGGGCGACCCGGAGTACGAGGCGGCGGTCGAGGCGTTCCTTCGGGCCGGCCCGTGCGGTCCGGCGCGCGACACCCTGGCCGCGTTCGGCCGCTCGCTCGCGGCCGCCGCCCGCGCGAACGTCCTGGGCACGGCCCTGACCCACCTGACCATGCCGGGCGTACCGGACGTCTACCAGGGCACGGAGCGGGAGTACACGGCTCTCGTCGACCCGGACAACCGGCATCCGGCCCGCTTCGTACCGCACCGGCTGGCCGCACTCGACGCGGGCCGGGCACCGGACGGACTCTCCGAGGAGAAGCTCCGCCTCACCGCGACGGCCCTGCGCCTGCGCCGCCGACACCCGCAGTGGTACGGGGAGTCGGGGACGTACGAGCCGCTGGCCGTGACCGGACCCGCGGCGGCGCACTGCGTGGCGTTCGCGCGCGGGGGCGGCGCGGTCACCGTGGTCACGCGTCTCTCCCGCCGCCTGGAGGAGGCGGGCGGCTGGCGTGACACGACGCTGACGCTGCCGGACGACGGGCCCTGGACGGACCTTCTGTCGTCCGGGCCGGCGGTCCGGGCGGACCGGGTAGGAGTCGCGGACCTGTTCGCCGGGAGCCCGGTGGCACTCCTGGTGCGCGGCTGAGCGCGACGGGTGAGGTCTCCGAGGGGGCGGTCCGGTGGCACACGTCCGTCCCGCGGGCACACGTCCGTCCCGCGGGCACACGTTCGTCCCGCGCTCCGACCAGTGCGGAGCGCTACGCACCGTCCCGTCGCTCAGATCTCGTCGATGACCAGCCGGCTGCTGTCGGCGGGCTGCCAGTGGCAGAGCCGCGACATGTCGTCCGTCCACGGGGCGCGTCCGCGCCACTCCGGGCCCATGGGCCTTTCGCCGGCCATACGGCCGCCGGGGACGACGACGAGCTGGACGTCCGGTACCCGCTGTGCACGTGCGGCTCCGGAGGAGCGCACCCCCACCGGCCGTACGTACACCCTGCCGTCGGGAGCCACCCAGAAGTCGCCGGAGCGTCGCTGGACCAGCTCGGGCGCCTCGACCGGCACCTCGCCCCGCTCCAGGGCCTCCCGGACGGCCGTCAGCGCGGCCCGCTGGGCCCTGCTGCCGACGGAACCTTTCCTTGCCATGTCTCCATGGTCTCTCCGCACCGGACCATGCGCCAAGAAGCGCCGCGGATCCCCGGGCCCTCCACCGCCGGGCCCCGTCAGGCCCGGGCCGGTCGGCCGGGCGCCGGTCCGGCGTCGGTCTCCCGTCAGCCGTCCGTCGGGCAGCCGTCGGTCCGGTGTGCAGACGGCGGGTGCGTGGCAGGGCGCCGATCCGACGGCCGGCGGCGCAGGACGTCAGCGCGCGGCGAGGCGGAAGGCGACACGGCCGAACGTCACCTGGTCACCGGGGCGGACGACCGTACGGCCCGTCACACGGCGGCTGTTGACCCATGTGCCGTTCGTGGAGCCCAGGTCGCGCAGCACCCAGAGCACGCCGTCCCGGGAGAGTTCGGCGTGGACGCGGGAGACCGTGTCGTCGTTCAGGCGCAGGCCGTTCGCCGGGTCGCGGCCGATCCGCAGCGGGTACGGCCCCGGCTCGGGGAACTGCAGCTTCGGCAGCCGCTCGAGGAACCACGCCCGGCGCACCCGCGCCGAGAACGACGACAGCCGGGCGACCGTCCCCAGCACGACCCGGGACAGCCCGCTCTCCTGCGGCAGGTCCGCGGTGAGCGCGTCCAGATCCTCCCGGCCGCGCGCGGCGAAGGCCAGTTCCATCCGGCGGACGAAGGTGTCCTGGGACAGCCGCCCCTGGGCGGCCCCTTCCCGCAGGAGGTCGATGACGCGGTCCCGGTCGGCGTCCGACAACCGCGCGGACAGCGTGGTGGGCGCGGGCTTCGGGAGGTCGTGGTGCGTCACGGCCCTGATTGTCCGGCGCGGAGGCACAGGGTGTCCAGTGGACCGTGTACTCAGCGGCCGTCCGGAACACCTCGAAAGCTGCCTGCAGACACCCGGCCGCCAACACCCCGGCCGTAAACCGCTGGACGGCCCTCCGGCGACGGGGTACGGTCTGCGCGACGCCCCAGGCCGAGGAAAGGAGGCGAGAGAAATGCACCGCATCCCGTTCGTGCGCTCCCGCCCCGACTCCCGGGCGTATCACGGCTGAAGCAGCCGTTCGGCATCATCCGCCGGGAGCGCGCCCGTCCGCCCTTCCGGAAGGAACGTCCGTGACCGATCTGGTCATCCGCGCTCTCACCGAGAGCGACACCCACCTCTTCACCACCCTCCCCGCGACGACGCTGCTCGGCCGCTCGCTGGTGGGCCACCGCTACAGCCCCGTGCACGAGGGCGGCCAGTACCGCCCCGACTGGACCTGGGTCGCGCTGCGCGAGAACCGCGTGGTCGCCCGCGCCGCGTGGTGGGGCGCACCCGACGACGACAAGCCGATGATCCTGGACTGGTTCGACTTCGCCGAAGGCGAGGCCGAGGCCGCCGAGCAGCTGCTGCGCGCGGCACCGCTGCACGCGGAGTACGACCTGCTGCTGCCCCCGGGGTGGCGCGAGCAGCCGGACGTACGGGCCGAGGCACAGGCCCGGATCGACGCGGCCACCGCCGCGGGACTCAGACCGCTCGTCGAGCGGTACCGCTACGTATGGACGCCGGAGTGCGGCCTTCCGGAACGGCCCGGCAGACTCACGTTCCGGCCCGAGCCGGACGACGCCGTGATCCTCGACGTGCTGCGCCGCGTCGGCGAAGGCAGCCTCGACGCCCACGCCCGTCACACCGCGGGACGGGACGGCGCGGAGGCGGCGGCGCGCGAGGAGCTGGAACTCCTGAAGTGGCTGCCGTCCCCGCGCGACTGGTGGCGGCTGGCCCACGACGGGGACGGCGCGCCGGTGGGCGTCCACGTCCCGGCGCGGAACCCGGCCGGCCCCTGCGTCGGCTTCATCGGCGTCCTGCCGGAGCAGCGCGGGCACGGCTACGCGTACGAACTGCTGGTGGACTGTACGCACCAGCTGGTCGCGGAGGGCGCCGAGTGGATCGCGGCGGCCACGGACCAGGGGAACTTCCCGATGGCCGCCGCCTTCGCGAAGGCGGGCTACCCCATCACGCAGGAGCGCATCAACCTCGTCTGATGCCACGGGACTTCGGGGATGTCCCGTGACACCGCCGCGGGCGGTGCGTGTGCCGGAGGGCCGCGTGCCCTCCGGCACCGTCCGGCCGCCTGCCGGCAGGACGGTGCCGGGCACCACCCGCGGAAACCGGGCCGCGTCCGCCGTCGTCCGCCCGTCCACCACGTGGTACGACGGGAAACGCTGTGTCAATTCCTGTGTCTCCTGGGTCACTTCATGAAACGATGTTGGGACCGTGACCGCGTGTGTGCCGTCCGTGTCCGAATCCGAGCCGACGGCGCCCGCGTAACCGGAAGGGGGATTTCATGCTGCAGGCTGCCACCGCGCAGGCGGGCCACGCGCCGCCCGCAGGGCTGGCCGAGGTGGCCGGCCTCGTCCACGCGTGCTGGGCGCGCCTCCCGTCCGGGCAGGACCGCCCGCTTCCCGTGATCGTCCTGCTGGGCCGCCCCGGAAGCGGAAAGACCTGTGCGCTGGACCACTTCGAGGCCGTCACCGAAGGTGCGCCGGTCGCGCGGATCGACCTGGCCGCGGCCGCCGAGCAGCGCCCGCACGAGGTCGCGCTGCACCTGGCGTTCCTGCTCGCCCGCAAGCACCGCGGCAGCAAGCCGCTGCGCTTCCCGCGGCTGCTGCTCGGCCTGCTCGCCGTGCAGCCGCAGCTCTCGCTGACCGACCGCACCCAGGCCACGCGCGAGTTACGGCGCGCGCTGCGGCAGGCGCGCAACCGCGGGACGGCGGCCGACGCGGGCGAGGGCATCGCCGGGCTGGTGGAGACCCTCGGCCTCTCCCCCGTGCCCGGGATCGACCTGATCCTGGGCGTGCTGCTGCGCGGCTTCGAGTACATGCCGGCGAGCACGTTCCTCAACCGGGCGCTGGCCTCGTACGGTTCCTCGGGTCCCGCCAGCGCGCTGGAGGAGCTGGTCGAGCTCAACCGGCGCAACCGCACCGGCATCGACGCCGACCGGGACTTCGTGGACCGCCGGCTGTGCCTGGCCTTCCTCGACGACCTGGCCGCCGCCTACCACCGCAGCCGGCGCGCCCAGAACTCCCTCGCGCTGCTGGACGACCTCGACCACAACGAGGGCGCCACCCGCTTCCTCGATCTGCTGCTGGCCCTGCGCACCGAGCGGGCCAGGGCGGAGGTCTACGACCCGCTGCTCGTCGTCGCGACCAGCGCCACCACCCAGGCGGTGCCCGGCCCTTGCGACGGCGGCCCGGACGACCCGCACACCGTCCACCCCGCCGACGCCTCGTACGACGCCTGGCGCGCCGGGGCAGGGACGCCGCTGTACGACTGGTGGTATCCGCTGCGGCTGCGCGATCTCGACGAGGTCGAAGTGGCCCTGGAGGCCTCGCGGTTCGAGTCGGAGGCCGCGCGGCGCTCGGGCCGCCCGGAGACGGGGGTGCTGCCCCGCAGCACCCCGCTCGTGCACCGGCTCACGTACGGGCACCCCTGGAGCGTCTCCCGGCTGCACGGCGCCATCGACCGGCTGCTGGAGCACAGCCCGGAGGACGACCTGCACGGCCTGCTGGACACGCCCGTCGAGGAACCGGGCGCGGCCGGCCCCGGCGCCGCGCGCGGACCGCAGCTCGCCGCCGCCGTCCGCGACCATCTGCTGGCCGGGCTGACGGCCGGTCAGCGCGACGCCGCGACCCGCATAGCCGCCGCCCGCACACCGAAGGCGGCCGTCAACGCGGGCCTGCTCAACGGGCGGCCGGAGCACGCCAGGGACACCGTGATGCGGGAGCTGCGCACCCGGCTGTGGCTGTCCGCCCCGGTGCCCGAGGACGCCAACACCCGTGGCGGAAGGGGCCCTTCGGGGTATCTGCGCACCTGGTCCGGCCACCCGGGCAGCGCGGACGCGCCCGACACGACCTACGACGGGCGCCCCGTCCTGCACCCGTGGCTGCGGCTGCTGCTGCTCGACGAGCTGACCGGCCCCCCGGCGGGCACCGAGGAGGAGTGGCGGTCCATCCACACCACGCTCGCGGACTGGCACCACCGCCACGGGCAGCCGCTGGACTCCCTCTACCACCGGCTGGCGGTCAACCGCCTCGACGAGGTCGTCCGGTACTTCTCCACCGGACTCACCGCCCCCGACCTGCGGCCCTGGCTGCGGGAGCTGTACCACGTGACGGCGGCGCCGGTGTACCGCGCGCAGCTCTCGGACGCCCCGCCGACCCGCCGCTCCGGTGAACTGGCGCGCGAGCACGCACCGGAGGCGTACGCGGACCGGTCGCTCGGGCGTCCGCTGGCCGAGCTGTGCGCCGCCCTGTGGCTGGCCGGTGATCCCCGTAACCGGCTCCCTCCGGGCCGCCCCGAACTCAACTACAAGATCGGCGCGATGTTCCGGCAGCTGGCCATGGAGGCGGACGCGGACGCCGACACGCTGCTGGACGAGGCCGCCCGCTTCTCCGACTGACGGACGGAAGGAACGCCCATGCCGCCGACCGGATCCTGGGTACGCAATCGCCCGCTGTGGGCCCGCTGGCCGTGGAACGCCGTATCGGCCGTCGCGCTGCTCGCGCTCCTCGCGGGTGCGTCGTTCTGGCTGCTGCGCCCGGAGGACACCTCGTGCGCGACGGGCGTCGAGCGCGTCGGCACCCCGGCCAGTTGCGTCGGCATCACCGACGGCTCGTACCTCTTCAGCGACGGCACGCAGGGGACGGGGAAGAACCTCGCCCAGGTCACCCGGCTGATCCGCGAGGAGAACGAGCGGGTCGCGCGCGAGAGCGCGAAGCCGGGCGGGCCGAGCTACGTCGGCATCGTCTATCTGATGCCGATGATCCCGCGGCCCGGGGACACCAACACCCCGGACTCGGTCCGCCATGAGCTGCAGGGCGCCTACACCGCGCAGTACGAGGCCAACCACAAGGACAAGTACGGCGACACCCCCAAGGTCAAGCTGCTGCTCGCCAACAGCGGCATCAGCGAGGAGCAGCGCACCGCCGCGGTCCGGCAGATCGGGGAGCGCGTTGAGCGCGACCACATCGTCGCCGTCGCGGGCCTCGGCACCAGCACGGACGCCACCGTGGCGATGATCCGCAAGATCACCGCGGACCAGGAGGACGGCGGCCTCGAACTCGCCGCCACCGGCTCGGTCCTCACCGCCGACACCCTCAGCAAGGTCAAGGGCCTGGTGCGGGTGGCGCCGACCAACGCCGACGAGGCGGCGGCCGCCGCGGCCCTGCTGAAGCGCAAGCCGTACGCGGGCAAGCGGGTGCTGGTGATACAGGACTCCCGCCCCGACGACCAGTACACGGCCACCCTCGGCGCGGCCTTCCTGCGCACCTTCCCGAAAGACCGGCTGGCCGGGAAGGTCGAGGAGTACGACTCGTCGCGGGAGGGCGTGGCCACGGCGTTCAAGACACGGATGTCCCAGCTCTGCGCCGAGAAGCCGGACATCGTCTACTTCGCGGGCCGCGGCATCGACCTGCCGCGCTTCCTCGCCCCGCTGAAGGACCGCCCGTGCAGCGACCGCGAGCTGATGGTCCTCTCCGGGGACGACGTCTCGCAGTCCGCGCAGGCCGAGGGGTTCGACCAGATCAAGGAGACGCTGCGCAGCGGGAACGTGCGGCTGCTCTACACCGGGCTGGCCCACCCCGGCGCGTGGGAGAAGAAGGCCGCCGTCTACCCGGGGTGGGGCGTGGGGTCCTTCGGGGACGGGGGCCGGTACCGTTCGGCGTTCCCCGAGGAGACACTGGACGACGGCCAGGCCATCATGGGCCATGACGCCGTGATCACCGCGGTGTCCGGCGTACGGCTCGCGGCCCGGGCCTCGGAGTCCAACGGCCGGGTGACCGGCTCGCAGACCATCCAGATCTGGAAGTCGCTGCACGGCGTCGAGTCGGTGAAGGGCGCCAGCGGGCTCATCTCCCTGAGCAACGACGGGTCGCCGGAGCGCAAGGCGGTGCCGGTGATCGAGATAGAGCCGAACGGCAGGGTCCGCACCCTCGACGTCTCGGCCAGCTCGGGCACCCCGCTGAGCGAGAAGGACTTCGGCTGACCGCACGCAACCCTTCCGGGTAGGCGGGGTTCGCGGGGCACGCGGGTACGCGGGTTCGTGGGGTACGCGGTGAGGACGGGTGTCCGACGAGCGACCGAGGAGCCGTCAATGCTGTTCGAGGTGTGGGCGCCGGAGGCCGGACGGGTCGAGCTGCATCTGGACGGTGCGGCACATCCCATGGAGGCGGACCCGCGGCGGGACGGCTGGTGGCGGGCCGAGGCGGAGGCCGGCGAGGGCACCCGCTACGGCTTCGCGCTCGACGGCGGCCCCGTCCTGCCCGACCCGCGGTCCCGCCGCCAGCCGGACGGCCCGGACGGGCCCGGAGCGGTCGTCGACCACACCCGCTTCGCCTGGCGGCACCCGTGGCACGGCAGACCACTGCCCGGCGCGGTGCTCTACGAACTGCACGTCGGCACGTACACCCGCGAGGGCACGTTCGACGCGGCGGCCCGACGGCTGGGCCATCTGGCCGAGTTGGGGGTCACGCACATCGAGCTGATGCCGGTGTGCCCGTTCCCCGGCACGCACGGGTGGGGCTACGAGGGCGTCTCGCTGTGGGCGGTCCACGAGCCGTACGGCGGCCCGGACGGGCTGAAGCGCTTCGTCGACGCCGCCCACGCCCACGGCCTCGGCGTGGTGCTGGACGTGGTGCACAACCACCTCGGCCCGTCCGGCAACCACCTGCCCGCCTTCGGCCCGTACTTCACCGGGACCCACCACACGCCGTGGGGCGCCGCCGTGAACCTGGACGCGCCCGGCTCCGACGAGGTGCGCGCGTATCTCATCGGCAGCGCGCTGGCCTGGCTGCGCGACTACCGGCTCGACGGCCTCCGCCTGGATGCCGTGCACGCCCTCCGCGACACCCGCGCGCACCCCTTCCTGGCCGAGCTGTCCGCCGCCGTGGACACTCTGGCGGCCGAGACCGGACGGCCGCTGTTCCTCGTCGCCGAGTCCGACCTCAACGACCCGCGCACGACTGCGGCCCGCGAGGCCGGCGGGCTCGGTCTGCACGCCCAGTGGAACGACGACTTCCATCACGCCCTGCACTGCGCGCTCACCGGTGAGGCCCAGGGCTACTACGCCGACTTCGCGCACCGGGCCCCCGCCGCCCTCGCCAAGACCCTCACCAGCGGCTTCTTCCACAACGGCACGTACTCCAGCTTCCGCGGCAGGACCCACGGGCAGCCGCTGGACCCGCGGACGACGCCCGCGCACCGGCTGCTGGCCTATGCGCAGACGCACGACCAGATCGGCAACCGCGCTCTGGGCGACCGGCTCTCCGCGCATCTGTCGCCCGGGCTGCTGGCCTGCGCCGCCGCGCTCGTCCTCACCTCGCCGTTCACCCCCATGCTCTTCATGGGCGAGGAGTGGGGCGCGCTGACGCCCTGGCAGTTCTTCACCGACCACACGGATCCGGAGCTCGCGGCGGCCGTACGGGCCGGGCGCCGACGGGAGTTCGCCGCGCACGGCTGGGCCGCCGGCGACATCCCCGACCCGCAGGATCCGGCCACCCGGGACCGGTCGTGCCTGGACTGGTCCGAGCCGGACCGTGACCCGCACGCCCGGCTGCTGGCCTGGCACCGCGAGCTGATCGCGCTGCGCCGGGCACGCCCCGAACTGACGGACCCGGACCTGTCTGTGGTCCATGTCGCGTACGACGCGCGGGAACGATGGCTGGTGGTGACGCGCGGGGCGGTGCGGACCGCGGTGAACCTGTCCGCGGACGGCGAGGTGAAGGTCCCGGTCGGGCCGGGCCGGGCGGAAGTCCTGGCGGCGTGGGATCCGTGTGCGCCTCCGGGGGGAGACGGACTGCTCCGTCTCCCCCCGGAGTGTGGTGCGGTGGTGGCGGTCACGGTCTGACGCCACGGCCGACGGTGGCTGCGGGCGGCGCTCCGCTTACCGCCGTCCAGGACCGGGGCCGCTCACGCCGTCGTCCGCTGCGTACGAACCACCACCCGTCCCTCAACCCCGCAGCGCGGTCCAGGTGTTGTCGCCCACCTTGCCGTCGGCCTCCAGTGCGCGGCTGCGCTGGAACTGCTTGACCGCGGCCTCGGTGTCCCGCCCGAACACCCCGTCCGCCCCGCCGGATCCAAGGTCGTAGCCGCGGGCCTGGAGGATGCACTGCAGGGCGACGACGCTGCGGCCTTTGTCGCCCTTCTGCGTGAGCCGGTCCCTGGTGGACGGCGGACACGAACTCCACGGCCCCTCGGCCGGACCCGACGTCATGGAGTCCGGGGTGGGCTCGGCCTTCACCTCGGTCCTCGGCGACGCGGACGGGTTCGCGCTCTTCTCCGGCTTCGGCGACCGCTTGTCGCGGTGCTTCGCTGACTTCGACGCCGTGGGCCCGGACTCGCTGATCCGGGCGTCCGGCTGGACGGGCCGGACCCGTGACGCCCGGTCCTCCTCCGACGAGCCCCCTCCGGGCGACAGCAGCACGACCGCGCCCGCGGCCACCGCGACCACGGCCGCCGTCGCCACCCCACCGGCCAGCAGGGCACGGCGGCGGCGCCTCGGCGGCGGGGTTCCCTGGACGAGCGTCAGGTCGGACGCCCCCGGCACCTCGGCGGTACGCGCCTTGGCCTCCGCCTTCACCTTCGCCCGCACGCGTGCGGGAGTGGCCACCCGGCCGCTCCATCCGCTCCGAGCGGCGACCACATCGGCGACCGGGCCGGGCCAGTCGTGGGCGGGCGCGTGCCGGCGGGCGATGTCGACGACCTCGCGCGGCCGCGGCCGTCCCTTGACGCTCTTGCTGAGGCACCGGGCGATGAACTCGGCCAGTTCCGGGTCGGTTCGGGCCACCTCCCCGAGGACCTCCGCGCTCGGCTCGGCGTGGATCACGCGGTGGATGACGTCGCCGGTCGCCCCCTCGCCGAACGGCGACATGCCGGTCGCCGCGTAGGCCAGGACCGAGCCGAGGGAGAAGACGTCCGAGAACGGGCTCACCTCCCGTCCCTCGGCCTGCTCGGGGGACATGAACGCAGGTGTGCCCACCTGCTGTCCGGCCATCGTGAGCATCGTGGCGTCCGTGCTGTGCGCGATGCCGAAGTCGATGACCCGCGCCCCGTCATGGCCCAGCAGGACATTGGAGGGCTTCAGATCGCGGTGGACGATCCCGGCGTTGGCGATCGTCGACAGCGCCTCCCCGACCTCGCACGCCAGCCGCCACACCACGGGGGTGGGCATCGGACCGTGACGGCGCACCGCGACGTCGAGGCCCGGCCCGGGGACGTACGCGGTCGCCATCCAGAGGTGTTCGTCCTCGTCGTAGCCCGAGCCGACGAGTTCCGCGGTGTAGGTGCCGTGCACCCGCCGTACGGCCTCGACCTCGCGTGCGAAGCGGGTGCGGAATCCGGCGTCCTCGGCGTACTCGGGCCGGATCACCTTGACGGCCACCAGGGAGCGGGCGCCGTACTCGCCGCGTTCCGCGTCGTCCGGTTCCCGCGCGAGGAGGAGGCGGCCCATGCCGCCGCCGCCCAGCCGGGCGAGGACCAGGTACGGGCCGATCGCGACCGGATCCGTTCTCCGTAACTCCTCGGCACCGAGCCGGCCGAGGTCGTCAGCGGTCAGCTCCGCGGTCCAGGGGTGGTCCGCATGCGTTGTGAACATGGGTTTCCTCGTGAGGTGACGGGTCGATGAGGTGACGGGCCGTGGCGTGGAACCGATATGACGGCCCGTCGGTTGCCGTGCAAGGGGGATGACGTCACGTGGCGTGTGACGAACGGCCGTCGGCGGACAACGGGAGGGTGGGCAGGCTCGGCGCCGGTCAGCGCTCGAAGGCGCCGAGCGTCGCCTTCTCGGGCGCGCACACGGTGAACCGGGCGGGCTCGCCGCCCTCCGTCCGCACCTGCACACCGCGGGCCTCGTCCTGGGGCAGCGCGATCTCCACCTCGGACGCCGTGATCGGGCAGGAGTCCCGGCCCTTGCCCTTGCCCTTGCCGTTGCCGTCGGAGGGCGAGTCGATGTACTCCACGGCGGCGGAGACGTGCCCGCGCGCGGGGATGTCGACGGCGTCGGGCCAGGCGTCCGAGTTGTCGACCTGGACCGAACCGTCCTTGTGCCGGTCGTCCTTGGCGGTCAGGGTCGCCGCGCCGGTCAGGGTGCAGGGGGAGGAGGATGTGTTGCGGACCCGGACGGTGGCCTTCGCGGGTCTGCGGTCGGTCGCGTGTTGCGCGGACGCCAGGAACGTCACCTCGGTGGTCTTGGTGGTGCAGGAGACCAGCGCGCCCCCCGTGCCGTCCCCGTCGTTGCCCCGGGTGCCGCCGGTGCTCGTGTCGGTGCCGCCGGCCGAACCCCCGCCGGAGGCAAAGCCCTTGCCGTCCCCGACCGTCGCCTCCAGCGAGCCCGCCTCCGACGAGCCCGCCTCGTCCGACGAGGAAGGCGCGTCGGACGAGGCGCGTGATGCGGTGTCCTTGGGTCCCGAGGCCGTACCGGAGTCCTCGGAACCGCAGGCCGTCAGCGTCAGCGTGGACAGCATGGAAACAGCGGCAGCGGCGGTGAGGGCGCGCATGCGCATGAGGGGTGGTCCTCCGTCTCGGTCGCGTCGTGTCCGGCCACGCCACCCGGGGATCTCCCTTTGCCCGAGGGCCCGTTGAGACATGGCCACATGACGTAGGGACAGCAGCAGGGCGTGAGTGGTTCAGCCACTCAGCCAGCCCTTCACCAATGTTTCACCGGGGACCGATCACCCGGCCACAACTCGCTCTTCGAGGCACCGTCACTCGACGACGGCCAGCTCCCGCGCCGTGTTGTTCAGACGCCGCCCGCCGTCCTCCGTGACCGTGACGATGTCCTCGATCCGTACGCCGAACCGGCCCGGCAGATAGATTCCCGGCTCGACCGAGAAGCACATGCCGGGGACGAGCGGCTGCTCCTCGCCCTCCACCATGTACGGCGGTTCGTGGGTCGTCACGCCGATGCCGTGCCCGGTGCGGTGGATGAACCGCTCCCCGTAGCCCGCCCCGGCGATGACCGCCCGCGCCACCCGGTCCACCTCCTGGCAGGCGATCCCGGGACGCACCTCGTCGCAGGCAGCCTGCTGGGCCTCGCGCACGATGTCGTGCACCTCCTGCTCCTCCGCGGTCGGTTCGCCGACGTGGACCGTACGGGAGGTGTCGGAGCCGTAGCCGTGCTTGAGCCCGCCGAAGTCCAGCACGACCATGTCGCCCTGCGCGATGACCCGGTCGCCCGCCTCGTGGTGCGGGTCCGCGCCGTTGGGCCCCGAGCCGACCACCGTGAAATCGACCTGGGAATGGCCGAGTTGGGTCAGCAGATGGGCGAGTTCGGTGGCGATGTCGCTCTCGCGGCGGCCGGTGAAGCGGACCCGCAGGATCTCCTCGTACACGGCGTCCGCCGCCGCCCCGCCGCGGCCAGCCGCTCCAGCTCGGCGGTGTCCTTGACGGCCCGCAGCATCGGCAGGCAGTCGGTGAGGGCGCTGTAGGAGGTGGCGGGGAGAGCGCTCCGCAGTCCGAGGAGATGCAGGGCCCAGGTGTTGTCGCTGACGCCGTACCGGCCCGAGGGGTCAAGGAGCGGCGCGGCGATCCCGTACGGGTCCTTGCCGTCGGGCCAGTCCGTGAGGGCGAAGGCATGCGCTCCCGCCGCGTGCTCCGCGTCGCCGCGCTCCAGCGTGGGCACCACGAGCACCGGCTCGCGGCCCGGCGCCAGGACGAGCAGGGTGAGCCGCTCGGTGGCGGCCGGCTGGTAGCCGGTGAGATGGACGAGGTCCGGCCCGGGTGACACCAGCAGACCCGCGAGCCCGGCCTCGGCGGCCGCACGCGCGGCGTTCTCCATCCGGGCGGCGTAGACCTCGCCGGTGAACGGGGCAGGCGCCGTGTCCATACGTCCTCCTCCTCGCGGTCGGCTCCGGCGCCGCACGCGGCCCGGCACTCGGGGACCCCCGGCACTGCGCGGGGAACCCGGACTGCGCGGAAGGGGCCGCAGGCGGCTCCCCTCCCAGCATCGCAGCCCGTGCCCTCCCCGGCCCGGCGCTTGCTCCAGTCGTGACCGGAGGGGCCAGGCAGCGGGGCGCGGCGCTCAGTTCTCCAGGGCCATCCGGATACCGAGGGCCACCAGCACACCGCCGGAGATCTGCTCCATCCGGCGCCGCACCACGGCCCGGTCGAAGAGCTTCTTCATCCGGCCGACGCACCACACGTAGACGCTGTAGTAGCCGATCTCGTAGACCGCCCACAGGGCCGCGAGTCCGACCATCGTGGGCAGCTGCGGCGCTCCGTCCGGCACGAACTGCGGCAGGAAGGACATCGCGAAGATCGCGCACTTCGGATTGGCCAGATTCATCAGCAGCCCGGCCCGGTACGAGCGCCAGGACGACGTCACGACCTCGCGCGCCGGGAGCCCCGCCTCGCCGTCCTTACCGTGCTGCCGGGCCGACCGGATCGCCTGGATCCCGAACCAGACCAGCACGACCGCGCCGACGATCCGCATCACGTCGTACGCGAGCTGCGAGGCGGCCAGCAGCGCGGTGAGCCCGAAGGCCGCGACGATGCCCCAGATGAAGACCCCGGACTCGTTGCCGAGCACGGCGAAGAAACCGGCACGCCTGCTCTGCAGCGACTGCCGGATGATCAGGACCGTGCTCGGACCGGGCGTGGCGGCGATCAGCGTGCAGGCGCCGAGGAAGGCGACAAGGGTGCTCAGCATCAGGCCATCGTGGCCGGGACGCCGCCGTCTGGCCAGTCAATTATCGGATGACTCAGCCACCGCAGCTCCCGTACGCAGGGTCAGCGTACGGGCACCCTGAGTGGACAACGGCCGTAACGGACGGTGACCATGGGCGAGTTGGGCTCATGGAGGGACGGACATGTCGAGCAACAACGAGCCGGAGCCGGTGGACAGCCTCAAGGCGTTCGGGGCGGTGGCGAAGGTCTTCCGCGAACGAGCGCGGCTCACCCAGGAGGAACTGGCCCCCCTCGTCCGCTACTCCCCCGAGACGGTCGCCTCCATCGAGCAGGGCCGCCGCTTCCCGCAGCCGGAGTTCATCGAACGGGCGGAGGAGGCGCTGGACGCGTTCGGCGCCCTACGGGCGGCCGCCCGCCACCTGGCGAGGCGCCCGGGCCTGGCGTCCTGGTTCCGGCAGTGGGCCAGCCTGGAGGAAGAGGCCGTCAGTCTGTGCATGTACGAATGCCGGGCGATTCCCGGCCTGTTGCAGACGGAGGCGTATGCGCGAGCTGTGTTCAACAGCCGGGTGCCCCCACTGACCGACGAACAGATCGACAGCCAGATGGCCGCACGTCAAGAACGGCAGCGCCTGCTCCATGCCAGGCCGAACACGGCCTTCAGCTTCATCATCGAACAGGCCCTCATCATGCGACGCACAGGCGGCACGGGCGTTACCGCACAGCTCATCGATCACCTGCTGAAGTTCGCGGACCTCCGCAATGTCGGACTCCAGATCGTGCCCCTTGAGCGAGACGAACACGCTGGACTCGAAGGCCCCATCCGGTTGCTGGAAACCCCGGAGCACCAGTGGCTCGGCTACTCCGAAGGTCAGCGCAGCGGCCAGCTGATCTCTGACCGGAAAGACGTCAGTGTGCTCCAGATGCGTTATGCGAAACTGCGTTCACAGGCTCTCACTCCCGAGGATTCGGCGAGCCTGCTGACGCAGATGCGAGGAGCGCTATGAGCACCAGCGAGCTGGCCTGGTTCAAGAGCAGCTACAGCGGAGGCGACGGCGACGAGTGCGTCGAAGTCGCGCTCTCCTGGCACAAGTCGAGCTACAGCGGAAGCGACGGCGACGAGTGCGTCGAGGTCGCCACCTGCCTCGACGCCGTGCACGTACGGGACTCCAAGGACAAGGACGGCCCTCAGCTCGCGTTCTCCCCGGCCGCCTGGTCGGACTTCGTCGCGCACGTCGCGGCCGAGGGCTGAACCCTCCCCGTAGCGCGGTCAGTTCTGGCGGTGGAGCCAGGCGCGGCCGAGACGGCCTTCGGCCAGGTCCTGGTGGCGGATCATGAAGTACAGGAGCTGGCCGCGGCTGGGATCGTGGAACGAGGCCAGGAGCGTCCAGTCCCGGGGGTCCCCGGGCATCTCGGCTTCGACCGACCCCTGGATCGATGGGGTGTGCCCGCCGATGTGGTTGCCCGTCCACAGGGTCGCGTCCTCCCCGATGCTGTCCTCGAAGTCCCAGGGGATGTGCCGGGCGCCGAAGGTCTCGAGAACGCTCCAGTGATCGCTGACCGGTGACGTCGGCACGAGGCGGGCCGACAGCGGGACCGCCGGAGCCGTCACCACTTCCCCGGGTGCCGCCCGCTCGGCGGCCTCGGTGCCGTGGGGCAGGTGGAGGACCCGCGCCTGGGGCCAGGTCGTGGCGTCGCCCGGGTCCGGCGGAGGCGCGTCCGCCCGGTCGGTGCCGTAGTCGTGGAAGAAGAAGAGCAGGGTGCCGTTCCGGGGCAGGGGGACGTCGAGCGAGGCTACCGGCAGTGCGCCGCAGTCCAGCGAGGCGAGGAAGGTCAGAGGACCGTAGGGCTTCCACTCGGGCCAGTCGGTCCCCGGCGGGAGCCGGGGCGTCCCGCCGATCCAGGCCGCCGGCTCCTCGTCCGGTCCCGCCAGGGAGAGGACGATGCCGGGCCGCAGCAGTTCGAGCCAGCGCTCGGCCATGGTCGCGGGCAGGTGCTGCCGGGCGAGGTCGCGTATGGGGCTGATGTCCACGGTCCGGTCCCGCTTTCGTTCGGCGGAGGGCGAGGGGCGCGGTGGTGAGGGACCGGGTGCTCGTCGCACCAGGTCACCGGCGGGACTACCCTGGCACTTGAAGCTTGCTTCAAGTCAAAGCGGCATCTTGCGCTCGGGCTGGGCTTCCGGATCGAAGCACCGCATCGGGGCGTAGCGGGGAGAGACATGGACGAGCGCCTGCTGGACATCGGCGAGGTCGCGGCACGCACCGGCGTCGCGGCTTCCGCCCTCCGCTACTACGAGCGGCTGGGCCTGCTGGAGCCGGCGGGCCGCAACGGACTGCGCCGTACCTACCGTCCGGACGCCCTCGACCGCGTCGCGCTGATCCTCAACGCCCGTGCCGCGGGTTTCTCCCTCCACGAGCTGGGCGACCTGCTGAGCTGTGCGCCTGGCGTCCTGCGCTCCCGGCTCACGGAGAAGACGCAGGAGATCGACCGCCGCATCGCCGCCATGCAGGAGGCCCGGGACCGGCTCGGCCACGCCCTGTCCTGCCGCGCCCCGTCTCTTCTGGACTGCCCGACCTTCCGGGCCGAGCTCCGCGGGACCCTGCCCGGCGTCTGAACCGCACGGGAGACGCGCGCCAGGCCCAGTACCCGGCGACCCGGCCCCGCACCGCGACCGCCGACCCCGTCGTCCCCGTCCGCCCCCCGATGACACCTCGTGTGCACCCCTCATTCCCCCGCGCGGAGAGCCGGGCAGAATAGCGGTGCCGACATGGTGTTTTCCTCAGCATCGCCCCCCGTAGGCTGCCCTGCGATCGACTCTTTCCGAGCGGCCACGGAGGTCAGCCCCCCATGTCGGAACTCAATCGCCGGCGCTTCATGCAACTCGCCGGCGGCACTGCCGCGCTCAGCATGCTGTCCCTCAGCATCGATCGGGCGACCGCGATCCCCGCGGCCCGTCGCTCCGGCACCATCGACGACATCGAGCACATCGTCGTGCTGATGCAGGAAAACCGGTCCTTCGATCACTACTTCGGGGCGCTGCGCGGCGTCCGCGGCTTCGGCGACCCCCGGCCCGCACCGCTGCCGAACGGCAAGTCGGTGTGGCACCAGGCGGACGGCGACCAGGAGGTGCTGCCGTTCCGGCCGGAGGTGGAGAACCTCGGCATGCAGTTCCTCCAGGGCCTGAATCACGACTGGGGCGGCGGGCACCAGGCGTGGAACAACGGCAAGTACGACCAGTGGATACCCGCGAAGACGCCGACCACGATGGCGTACCTCACCCGTGAGGACATTCCCTTCCATTACGCCCTCGCGGACGCGTTCACCGTGTGCGACGCCTACCACTGCTCGATGATCGGCGCGACCGACCCCAACCGCTACTACATGTGGTCGGGCTACGCGGGCAACGACGGAACCGGCGGCGGACCCGTGCTCGGCAACGAGGAGCTGGGGTACGGCTGGACGACCTACCCCGAGCGCCTGGAGAAGGCCGGGGTCTCCTGGAAGATCTACCAGGACATCGGCGACGGCCTGGACGCGGACGGCAAATGGGGCTGGATCGACGACGCCTACCGCGGCAACTACGGCGACAACTCCCTCCTCTTCTTCAACAACTACCGCAATGCCAAGCCCGGTGACGTCCTCTTCGACAAGGCCCGCACGGGCACCGATGCCAAGGAGGGCGAGGGCTACTTCGACCGCCTCAAGGCCGATGTGAAGGCGGGCAAGCTGCCGCAGATCTCCTGGATCGCGGCGCCCGAGGCGTTCACCGAGCACCCCAACTGGCCGGTGAACTACGGCGCCTGGTACATCGCGCAGGTCCTCGACGCGCTCACCTCCAATCCCGAGGTGTGGAGCAAGACGGCCCTGTTCATCACGTACGACGAGAACGACGGCTTCTTCGACCACGTCATGCCGCCGTACCCGCCGGCCTCCGCCGCGCAGGGCCGGTCCACGGCCGACGTCAGCGGCGACCTCTACGAGGGCGGCGCGAAGTACGAGGCCGGGCCCTACGGCATGGGCCCGCGCGTGCCGATGATCGTCGTCTCGCCCTGGAGCAAGGGCGGCTACACCTGCTCCGAGCTGTTCGACCACACCTCGATCCTCCGCTTCATGGAGCGGCGCTTCGGCGTGGAGGAGCCGCACATCTCGCCGTGGCGGCGCGCCATCTGCGGCGACCTCACCTCGGCCTTCGACTTCGGGAAGGCGGACCCCGCCTCCGTCCCGCTGCCCGACACCGACGCGTACGAGCCGCCGGACCACGACCGGCACGACGACTACGTCCCGAAGGTGCCCGACAACCCGGCGCTGCCCAAGCAGGAGTCCGGGTCGCGGCCCACGCGTCCGCTGAAGTACGTCCCGGTGGTGGACGGTTCGGTGACGGCGTCGACCGGGATCACCTTGGACTTCGGCGGCGGGGAGGAGGCGGGCGCGGCCTTCACCGTCACCTCCGGGAACCGCACCGACGGGCCGTGGGTGTACTCGGCCGGGGCCGGGAAGACCATCTCCGACACCTGGAGCACCGCCAACTCAGGGGACGCGTACGACCTTTCGGTCTTCGGCCCGAACGGCTTCCTGCGCACCTTCAAGGGTCCGGGGAGGACGACCGGACCCGAGGTGACGGCACGTCATGACGCCCGTAGCGGCGACATCGACCTGAAGCTGACCAACGAGGGCGGCTCGGACGTCAACCTCACCGTGAACAACGCGTACGGCGGGCAGCCCGAGACGTTCAAGGTCCGCGCCGGCGCGACCGTCACGCACACGGTCGAGCTGCGCCGCAGCAAGCACTGGTACGACGTGTCGGTGACGTCCGACGCCGACGACAGCTACCTGCGCCGCTTCGCGGGCCATGTCGAGACCGGACGCCCGGGCGTCAGCGACCCGGCGACGATCACGGCCTGAGCGCAGCCGTGACATGCGAGGGCCCCACCGCCCGGCCGGGCGGTGGGGCCCCTTTCGCAGCCGCTGCCGCTCAGTCCCCGTCCGGGGCCAGGCGGAGCGAGACGCTGTTGATGCAGTACCGCTGGTCCGTCGGCACCGGATAGCCCTCGCCCTCGAAGACGTGGCCCAGGTGGGAGCCGCAGCGGGCGCAGCGCACCTCGGTGCGGACCATCCCGAAGGACCGGTCCTCGATCAGCTCGACGGCGTCGGTGTCCTTCGGGTCGTAGAAGGACGGCCAGCCGCAGTGCGAGGCGAACTTGGTGTCGGAGCGGAACAGCTCGGCGCCGCAGGCCCGGCAGGCGTAGACCCCGGTGGTCCTGGTGTCCGTGTACTCACCGGTGAACGCGGGCTCGGTCCCGGCCTCCCGGAGCACCTTGTACTCCTCGGGGGACAGCTCGGCGCGCCACTGCTCGTCCGTCTTCTGGACTTCGTAGGCCATCTCGGCTCTCTCCTCAGCTCTCCAGGCGGGCGAGGATCCTCGGACCGAGGTCGGTGACGTCGCCCGCCCCCATGGTGAGAACGAGATCACCGGGCCTGGCCATTCCTGCGACGACGTCCGGGACCGCGGCCATGCTGTGCTCGGCCCGTACGTCGGCGCCGCCGGCCGCGGCCGCGTCGATGATCAGGGCGCTCGTGACGCCCGGGATCGGGTCCTCGCGGGCCGGATAGATGTCGAGGACGACGGAGGCGTCGGCGAGGGCGAGCGCCGCGCCCATCTCCGTGCCCAGCTCCTGGGTGCGCGAGAAGAGGTGCGGCTGGAAGACGACGAGGATGCGGGAGTCCTCGCCCGCGGCGCCGCGCAGCGCGTCCAGGTCGGCGTTCATCTCGGTGGGGTGGTGGGCGTAGGAGTCGATGACCTGGACGCCGCGGGCCTCGCCCTTGAGCTGGAGGCGGCGGCCGACGCCGGTGTACGCGGTGAGGGCGTGCGCCAGGTCGGCGGGGGCCACTCCGAGGCGGACCCCGGCGGCGAGCGCGGCGACGGCGTTGTGGGCGTAGTGGCGCCCGGGAACGGAGACGGTGAAGGTCAGTTCCTCCCCGCCCGCCCCGGACCCGTCCCCTTCGGCGCCGAGGACGACGGTGACCTCGCTCGTCATGCCCTTCGGGGTGATCTGCCGGATCCGGACGTCCGCGCCGACGTCCTCGCCGACGCGCACGATGGTCAGGCCCTCGCGGCCCGCGACGCGGCCCGCCAGCTCCCGGGCGCCGGAGTGCTCGCCGACGATCAGGCAGCCGCCGGGGCGGATGCGGTCCACGAACGCCTCGAAGGACTCGTAGATCTCGTCCAGCGAGGCGTAGTTGGCGTGGTGGTCGAGCTCGACGTTGAGGACGATGGCGACCTCGGGGTCGTACTTCTGGAAGCTGCGGTCGCTCTCGTCGGCCTCGGCGACGAAGATCGCGCCATCGCCGTGGCGGGCGTTGGTGCCGGGGCCGGCCAGGTCGCCGCCGATGGCGTACGAGGGGTCGAGGTCCAGTTCGGTCAGCGCCACGGCGAGCATGGAGGTGGTCGTGGTCTTGCCGTGCGTACCGGCGACGGCGATCGGCCGCTCGGTGTGCATCAGCGCCGCGAGGGCGTCGGAGCGGTGGACGACGGGGACGCCCAGTTCGGCGGCGCGGACCAGCTCGGGGTTGTCGGCGCGGATCGCGGAGGAGACGACGACGCTGGTGGCGTCGTCGGCCAGGTGCTCGGCGGCGTGGCCGATGTGCACGGTCACGCCGAGCGCGCGCAGGGACTCGGCGGTCGCGGACTCCTTGGCGTCGCTGCCCGCGACCTTGGCCCCGCGCTGGGCGAGGATCTTCGCGATGCCCGACATCCCGGCGCCGCCGATGCCGATGAAGTGCGGTCGGTCCATGGCGGTGGGGATGCCGGATTCCATCGTTGCGTCTCCAGGTCGGTGTGGCCGTGCGAGCGCGTACGGGCCGGTGGCGCGGGACGCCGGAAGCCGCCGCCCGCGGTCCTCACGGCCGGTGCGCGCGGTGCTCGCTGGTGCGGGGTCAGCCTATTCGGTGTGGGCGTACAGCTTGAGCACCGGGACGCCGACCTTGTGGCGGGCGCGGGAGGTCCAGTCACGGTGGAAGAACTCCTCCACCAGATGCGGGCGCGTGAGCACGATGACCTCGTCGGCCCCGGTCTCCTCGACGACCGAGCGCAGCGTGTCGACCGGGTGCTTCTCGGTGATCTGGCCGACGGCCTGGCCGCCGGCGGCCCGCAGCGCTTCGAGCGAGTGCTGGAGCGCCCTCTCGGCGGGCTGGAGCGCGGCATGGCCCTCGGGCTCCTGCCCCTCGCGCACAGCCTCGTCGAGTTCGCCGAGCGCCACGTCGTCGAGGGCGCGCAGCAGCCGGTCCTGGTCGCCCTGCGGCTGCATGAGGACGACGAAGGAGATCGGCTCGTCGCCGTGCAGGCTGGTGACGAGCTCGACATCGGTCGGCACCAGTGGCTTCTCGATCATGAGTACGGTCGTGAACACGGCAGGACCCTCCGTCCTCGTGGGTCGCGGACTCTCGTCCCGGGCGTTACGGACACGGCTTTACGGAACGGCCCCGCGGAAACCATTTTTCCGCACCACGGGTGAGATGCGACCCCTGGTCAGATGCGACGGTACCGGGTGAAAAGGAACCCGGACTCCTCCAGCACGGACGCCAGGCCGAATCGCTCGGGATCGGCGATCGCATGACCGTCCATGATTCGCGGCGCGGCGCCCACCGTGACGACGGGGGCGACCGTCAGGCACAGCTCGTCGAGCACCCCGCTGCACGCGAACTGGCCGAGCAGCCGCGGTCCGCCCTCGGTCAGCAGCCGGGTGTGCCCGCGTTCGGCGAGCGCCCGGACGGCGCGGGCCGCATCGATGCCCTCGCCGTCCCCGGCGACGATCACATCGGCACCGGCGGCGCGCGCCTCGTCGGCACGGGCGGCGTGGTGGGCGGCACCGGTGAGGACGATGGTGGGCACCAGCGGCTCGGTGAACAGCGGGCTCGAGAAGTCCAGCGCCAGGCTCGCCGTGACGACCGCGATCACCGGCGCGGGCGCCTGGCCGAGCGCCGCGCGGCGCTCGGCGAAGGCCTTGCGGGCGCGGGCGGGGCGGTAGCCCTCCTGGCGTACGGTCTCCGCGCCGACGACCACGACATCGGCGAGCGCCCGCAGCACACCGAAGATCCGCATGTCGGCGTCGGAGGACAGCGGCTGGGAACGCCCGTCGTGGTGGGCGGCCCCGTCGAGCGACGACACCATGTTGGCGCGCAGCCAGGGGCGCCCGGAGGCCCCGGTCGTCCCGGGGTAGGCGTACGCGTCGGCGAGCTCGTCGAGGTCCCACTCACGATCGGCGGACGGCTCGGGGGCGGCATCGGCCGCGGTACCGGGCGGGAACAGGCGTCGCATGCGGGCAGTCTGACACGGAGCGCGGACGGACCGGACCGGGTGCCTCTGGGCCGCGGGGCGACGGCCGGTCCGCGGGTCCGGCGGTGGCGGCCGGGCTGACACCGGGCGGGCGCGGCCCCGGTCACCGGCGGGGCTGCGGACACCGGGCGGGCTCGCAGCCTCAGGGGCGGATTTTCAGGGGGCGTGGGCCGAGGGATTACTCTGAGGAGCTGTGTCTTCCTCCGTTTCCGCTTCCGAGCCCGCCCCCGTCCCCTCCTCCGACGGGAGCCCGCTCGCGCTCTGCGGCCGGGAGCCGCATGTGCCCGCCGAGCGGCTCGTGGCGGAGATGGTCCCGCCGCCGCGGTTCGACTCGGTGCGGTTCGACACGTACGTACCCGACCCGGCGCAGCCCAGCCAGACCGAGGCCGTCACCGTGCTCAGCGGTTTCGCGGCCGGCATCGGCGGGGCGAGCGCGGCCCGGGGCGGCAAGCGGCGCTGGTTCGCCAGGAAGCCCGCGGCAGCGTCCGGCCCCCGCGGCGTGTACCTCGACGGCGGCTACGGCGTCGGCAAGACGCACCTCCTCGCCTCCCTCTGGCACGCCACCGCCGCGACGCCCGAGCTGAAGGCGTTCGGCACGTTCGTGGAGCTGACCAACCTCGTCGGCGCCCTCGGCTTCCAGCAGACCGTGCAGACCCTCAGCGGCCACCGTCTGCTCTGCATCGACGAGTTCGAGCTGGACGACCCGGGCGACACGGTGCTGGTCTCCACGCTCCTCGGCAAGCTCGTCGACGCGGGCGTGGCACTGGCCGCGACCTCCAACACGCTGCCCGGCAAGCTCGGCGAGGGCCGCTTCGCGGCGGCCGACTTCCTGCGCGAGATCCAGGGGCTGTCCGCGCACTTCCGGCCCCTGCGGATCGACGGCGAGGACTACCGCCACCGCGGGCTGCCGGAGGCCCCGGCCCCGTACTCAGACGACCAGGTCACCCGCGTCGCGTACCGCACCGCCGGTGCCACGCTCGACGACTTCCCCTCCCTGCTCGCCCATCTCTCGCGCGTGCACCCCAGCCGCTACGGCGCGCTCTGCGACGGCGTCGGAGCCGTCTGCCTGACCGATGTGCAGGCCGTACCCGACCAGTCGACGGCGCTGCGGCTCGTCGTGCTGGCCGACCGGCTGTACGACCGGGAGGTTCCGGTCGTGACGTCCGGCGTGCCCTTCGACCGGATCTTCGGCGAGGACATGCTCAAGGGCGGCTACCGGAAGAAGTACTTCCGCGCCATCTCGCGGCTCACCGCCCTCGCGCGCGACGCCGAGCCGCTGGTCCAGGGATAGACCCGGAGGACGACGAGCCGCCCCGCTGCGTACGGCCGCACTCGCGGCGGCCGGGCGGCGCGCCGGATCGCCGACCGGAGCACGACCGGGGCGTGCACGGGGCGCGAAGACGCGGGTGCGACGCCCATCTTGAAGGTTCCCGTGGGGCGTGACCACGTGATACACACGGCATGGTCATATCTCTGTCCGCCAACAGGGAGTTGCCCATGTCTGCCA
Organism: Streptomyces sp. NPDC047108; assembly: GCF_040643575.1. Taxonomy (NCBI): domain Bacteria; kingdom Bacillati; phylum Actinomycetota; class Actinomycetes; order Kitasatosporales; family Streptomycetaceae; genus Streptomyces; species Streptomyces sp. NPDC047108. The sequence goes on along the minus strand of NZ_JBEYUP010000017.1, from coordinate 113,282 downwards.
CACGACGTCAGGTCCTCGCCCGCTCCGGGGCGCTGGGGGCGGGAATCGCCTTCGCCGGGACCATCTCGGAGATTTTCGCCGGTACTTCGGCCACCGCCCACGACTGGGGCGGAGAGGCGGGCTACGGCCCTCTCCTCCCGGACCCGGACGGCCTGCTCGACCTTCCCGAGGGATTCCGCTACAAGGTCCTGTCCCGCGAGGGCGACGAGCTGCGCTCCGGCCAGGGCAAGGTGCCCAGCAACCACGACGGCATGGCCGCCTTCCCCGGCCGTGACGGGCGCACCCACCTGGTGCGCAACCACGAGAACCGGGTGGATGCCAAGATCCGCGTCCCGGCCGTGAAGGGACTCACCTACGACCCGGAGGGTCTGGGCGGCTGTACGGCCCTGGAGCTGGGCCGCGGCAACCGCGTCCTCGGCGAGCGGGTCGCCATCGCCGGTACGGCCGTGAACTGCGCCGGCGGCAGCACCCCCTGGCACACCTGGCTGACCTGCGAGGAGACCGAGGACCGGGCCGGCACCAACGGCTACACCAAGGACCACGGCTTCATCTTCGAGGTCGACCCGTACGACCCGCGCCACACCTCCCCCGAGCCGCTCACCGCCATGGGCCGCTTCCAGCACGAGGCGATCGCCGTCGACCCGAACAACGGCGTGGTCTACGAGACGGAGGACGCCTTCGAGAAGCCCTTCGGACTCTTCTACCGCTTCCTGCCGAAGAAGCCGCTCGGCGGCAGAGGCTCGCTGCACGCGGGCGGGCGTCTTCAGGCGATGCGAGTCCCGGGCGTGAAGGACCTGTCCGCCGTGCAGGAGACGGGCACGACGTTCGACGGCATCGAGTGGGTGGACGTACCGGACCCGCTGGCCAAGGAGACGGCGATCCGGTTCCAGGACTTCGGGCCGAAGGGCATCACGCACGCCCAGAAGCTGGAGGGCTGCTACTGGGGCGGGCGCTGTGTCTACTTCGTCTCCAGCTTCGCGAAGAGCGCGGAGGGGTCGGCCGCCGACCACTACGGCCAGATCTGGCGGTACGACCCGAAGCACCGCCGGCTCACCCTGGTCGTAGTCTTCGGCCCCGACACGGATCTGCAGATGCCCGGCGAGGAGCCGGACAACATCACGCTCGCCCCGGGCGGCGGCCTGATGGTCTGCGAGGACGGCGAGGGAGCCCAGCACGTCTTCGGGCTCACCAAGCGCGGCAAGGTCTACGCGATGGCGCGCGGGCGGCAGAACATCGGCACGCCGGAGGAGCCGGAGTGGGGCGAGTTCGCGGGGGTCACGTTCTCCGCCGACGGCTGCTCGATGTACGTCAACTGCTACACCCCCGGCACGACGTTCGCCGTCACCGGCCCCTGGCGCTGACGGATCCGCCGCGGCGGTCGCCCTGAGGTGTGCGCCGCGGCGGGTCCCGGGCCCGTACCGGGGACTTTCGGTACGGGCCCGGGTGCCGCACTCGGCGGGAGGCCGCGGGCCGGGCCCGATGGGAGGCCGAGCAGCCGACCCGATCGGAGGCAGAGGAGCGGACCCGATCGGATGTGGACAACATGCCGACCCGGGAGCTTGATTTTACGCTCCGTACATGATCCAACACTTCGCGCAACAGCCCGGCACGCGTGCGCGCCGACGGGCCGCGTCGGCCCTGATGCCGCTCCTCGCACTCGCTCTCGCCGCCTGCGGCGGCCCGGACTCCGGGGGAGACCGGGCCGCGGACGCGGCCATATCCCCCGGCGCGTCCGACCCGGCCGCCGCGCACGATGGCGTCGAGGAGCCGGGCCCCGCGGCGGGCGCCCCGGCGGCACCCACCCTCCCGGCCGCGGACGGCCGTGCGGCCGTCTTCACCCGGGGCGCGGGCGACGGCGACAAGGTCGTGGCCCTCACGTTCAACGCGGACATGGCACCCGAGCACGCGACGCGCGCCGCGGGCGGCGAACGCTTCGACAACCCCCGGCTCGTCTCCTCTCTGCGGAAGCTGAAGGTGCCGGCGACGATCTTCATGACGGGCCGGTGGGCCGACGAGTACCCGGACCAGGCGCGGTCCCTGGGCCGCGACCCGCTCTTCGAGGTCGGCAACCACAGCTACGGCCTCCGCTCCTTCTCCGGCCCGTGCCGCACGGGCATGCCGCGTGTCGACCGGGGGGCGATGCGCGACGACGTGAACCGCGCGTACACGGCGATCCGCCGGGCCGGGGTCCCGGCCCCCGTGCCGTACTTCCGCTTCCCGGGCGGCTGCTTCGACGACGGAGCGCTGAAGGCGGTCGCCCCGGCGCGCGTGACGGCCGTGCAGGGGGACGTCCTGAGCGGGGACGCCTCGACAGACTCCCCCGACCGGGTCGCGGAGCAGGTGCTCTCGCAGGTGAGGCCCGGCTCGGTGGTCGTCATGCACGCCACGCTCAGCCACGCGCCGGCGACGGAGGCCGCGGTGCGGCGGATCGTCCCCGAGCTGCGGGCGCAGGGCTACCGCTTCGTACGGGTCTCGGAGTTGATCAGCCGTACGCGAGGCGAGGACCGGGACCAGAACTCCCGGGAGCAGGCCGCCCAGGACCAGGCGCGGGAGCAGACAGGCCAGGAGCAGGGGCAGGCTCAGGTCGCGCGGAACGAGCAGCAGGAGCGCGAACCGGGCCGGGGACAGGACCAACTCCCGGGCAGGGCACGGGAGTAGGAGACAGCAGGGACGGGAGGGGCCGGGGTCAGCCGCCGCAGGACGTGCGCTCGGCCTCCTGCCACTCGCAGACGGGGCAGAGGGTCGCGCCGGGGTGCCCGGCCCCGTACTCGGTCGGCTCGCCGCACAGCACGCAGTCGGCGTACGGAGGGCCGCTCTCGACCCGGGTGTCGCGGTCGGCGGGGCGGGCGCCCGCGTCGTTCACGTCCGCGTCCATGGGTTCCGCCTCCTCATCGGGGCTCTCGGAGCGCCGCGGCCGGCCGTGCGATCGGTGGCGGTGCCGGCCGCACCTCCCAGTGTGCCTCCAGTCCGCACGGGACCGGAGGCACAGGCCGCGGCGCCCGGTGATCAGCGCACGTACGCCGTCGGCGGGACGCCGATCGTCGCGGTGAAGTCGCGGACGAGGTGGGCCTGATCGCTGTAGCCGAGCTCGGCGGCGAGCCCCGCCCAGTCCACCTCCGCCGTGGCGGTGGCGGCGCGCTCCAGGGCCTCGTGGATGCGGTAGCGGAGGATGACCCACTTGGGGCTGACGCCCACGTACCCGGCGAAGAGCCGCTGCAGACCGCGCACCGACATCCCCTCCGCCTCGGCGACCTCCGAGACACGGCGCACGGAACGGTCGTCCCGGATGCGCTGGACGACGGCCATGGCCGACTCGGCGTGCGGATCGGGCTCCGGGCCCAGCGCGAGGAGGAAGGCGTCGAGCGCGGCGACGCGGTCGTCCTCCGTGTCGGGGCCGAGGACGGAGGACAGCTCGGCGCCGCCGCTCTCCGGTCCTGTCCCGCCGGCCTCCGGTGCTGAGCCGCCGAAGACGTCGGCCGGCGGCAGCCGCCGCCCGGTCCACCCGGAGACGGGCCGGCCCGGCGCGAACGGCCGGAAGCCTCCCGGCCGGAACTGCACCCCGCACACCCGCCCCGCGCCCTCCAGCTTCTGCGTGAACAGCTCCAGTCCCACACCGGCGACCTCCGCGAACTCCGGCCGGCCGGAGAAGCGCTGGAACACGACGTTCACGGAAGGGTGCGGCACGACGTGCGAGGCGTACGGCTCGGTGAGGTCCCAGTCGATGAGCCAGTAGTGCTCCAGATACGGGCGGAGCGGCTCGGCGGGCTCGCGGCGGCGGAAGCGTACGCGCGTGAAGAGTTCCGGGGCGTCGATGATGCCCCGGGTGTCGCGCCGCGGTGCCGCCATGCCCGCGATCCTATGCCGCGGGCCGGAGGCAGGACGTGTCGCGTTTGTTCAAGCCGGACCGGCGGGCCGCTCCTACCGTCGCACCCATGACGACCCTGATCAGCGAACGGCTCGACGCGGCGGCCCGGCAGGCCGTGCCGGTGGTCCGCGGTGTGGACGACGGCCGGCTCGGCGACCCGACGCCGTGCGCCGAGTACACCGTGCGGGACCTGCTCAACCACCTCTTCCACGTGGTGATCGGCTTCCAGGCGATCGCCGCCCGCGAGGACGCCGACTTCACCACCACCCCCGACTACCTCGACGGGGACTGGCGCTCCCGCTTCGCGGACGAGACCGCCCGGCTGGTCACCGCCTGGGGCGCGCCGGGTGCCGACGAGGGCGTGGCGGGCAGCATGAACCTCCCGGCGCGGACCCTGGGCAGCATGGCCCTGCTCGACCTGACCGTGCACGGCTGGGATCTGGCGCGGGCCACGGACCAGGAGTTCACGCCCGACACGGAGAGCATCCGTACGCTCGGCACGCTCATCGAGGAGATGGGCCCGACGGCGCGGACGATGAAGGTCTTCGGCGAGCCCGTCGCCGTACGGGAGGGCGCGGAGCCGATCGAGGTGCTGCTCGCGGCGACGGGCCGGGACCCCGGCTGGAGCCCCGCGGTCCGTCACTGACGGATGTCGCGGAGGCTCCCCCCGGCCTCACCCGGCCGGCGGCCGGTGCGTGGCCGACCTTCCGGCGGCCTGCCTACGCTCGCGGCATGACACCCCCCGGCACCCGTGACGACGGCGCACCGGCCGTCACCGAGGACGTGGCCCACCTGCTGGTGCGCTGTCTGGAGGCCGAAGGTGTCCGGTACGTCTTCGGGATCCCCGGCGAGGAGAACATCCGGTTCGTCGACGCGCTGAGCGGCTCCGGCATCCGCTACGTCCTCGTACGCCACGAGCAGGCCGCCTCGTTCATGGCCGAGATCCACGGGCGGCTGACCGGCCGGGCCGGGGTGTGCTCTGCCACGCTCGGTCCCGGTGCGATCAATCTGCTGCTGGGCACCGCGGACGCCATGACCAACAGCTCGCCGCTGGTGGCCCTGGCCGCGCAGGGATCTCTGGAGCGCCTGCACAAGGAGTCCCACCAAGTCATCGACCTGGTCGCGATGTTCGCCCCCGTCACGCAGTGGTCGGCCCGTATCCAATGCCCCGACGCGGTGCCCGAGATGGTGCGCAGGGCGTTCAAGACGGCCCAGAGCGAGCGGCCGGGGGCGGTCTTCCTGGCCGTCCCCGAGGACATCGAGGCCACCACGCCGAAATCACCGCTGTCCCCGCTCCAGATCGACGTGGTGCACGCCGACGCGCCCTCCTCCTCGCAGATCGAGCGGGCGGCCGACGTGCTCGCGTCCGCCCGCCGGCCGGTCGTCCTCGCCGGGCACGGCGCCGCGAGGGCGGAGGCGTCGGCGGCTCTGGTCCGCTTCGCCGAGCGGCTGAACGTCCCGGTGGCGACGACCTTCCACGGCAAGGGCGTCTTCCCCGACGACCACCCGCTCGCCCTCGGCGCCGTCGGTTTCATGCGGCACGACTACACCAACTTCGGCTTCGACACCGCCGACACCCTGATCTGCGTGGGGTACGAACTCCAGGAGTTCGACCCGGTGAAGATCAATCCGGACGGCGACAAGCGCATCCTCCACCTCCACCGCTTCCCCGCCGAGGTCGACGTCCACTACCCGGTGACGGTCGGCGTGCAGGGCGACCCCTCGCACGCCCTGGACGCGCTGGCGGCCGCCGTGGCCAAGCCTTTCCCGTACGACGCGTCGGGCGAGCGCGTCCGGACCCTGCTCTCCGAGGAGCTGGAGTACGGGCGGGGCAGTGACGCCTGCCCGCTCGTGCCGCAGCGCGTGGTGGCCGACGTGCGCGCCGCGCTGGACCGCGAGGACATCGTGCTCGCCGACACCGGCGCCGGGAAGATGTGGATGGCGCGGCTGTACCCCGCGTACGCACGCGACACCTGCCTGCTCTCCAACGGCCTCTCCACGATGGCGTTCGCGCTGCCCGGCGCGATCGCCGCGAAGCTCGCCCGCCCGGAGCGGCGGGTGCTGGCGATGATGGGCGACGGCTCGTTCCTGATGAACTCCCAGGAGCTGGAGACAGCCGTGCGCGAGGGTGTCCCCCTGGTCGTCCTCGTCCTGGTCGACGAGGAGTACGGCCTGATCACCTGGAAGATGGAGCTGGAACTGGGCCGCCACAGCCACACCCGCTTCACCAACCCGGACCTCGTGGCGTACGCGGAGAGCTTCGGCGCACGGGGCCACCGGATCACCTCGGCCGGTGAGCTGCTGCCGGTGCTGCGCGAGGCGCTGGACGGTGACGGGGTGTCGGTCATCGCCTGTCCCGTGGACTACGCGGAGAACCTGCGCCTGACCGATCGTCTCGGCGCACTCCACGGCCCGTTCTGAGCACCCGCCCCCTGGCAGCGGCGAGGGCCCGTCAGCTCGTGCTGACGGGCCCTCGCTGATGCCGGGGTCGCGGTCGGTGCCTCGTCCGCCGTCACTCCCCTGAGGAGGACGACGACGCCGCCGAGCTCGCGGTGACCTCGCTGGGACGGACGATCACGAACCCTTCGCCCTCCAGCTTCAGTTGCATCGTCTCGCCCGAACCACCGCGGATCATCGAGCCGAAGCTCTGGGAGCGGTTCAGGGAGGTCTGGAGCTGCGAGCTCCAGCCGACGACCGCGTCCGTGTCGACGAAGACGGGGGCGGACGGAGAGACCGGGATGACGATGGGGGCGCCCTCACAGGTGACGCCGAGCTTGCCGTGGCCGGTGAAGACGCTGTTGAACAGGCCGCCCCCGGCCATGCCCGCACCCTTCACGGTCTTGACCTCGTACGAGATCGTCGGGTCGAAGCACAGCACATGGCGCCCGTTGACGGTGAGGCTGTCGCCCGGGGCGAGGTCGACGATGAAGCAGTTGGCGGCCTCGTGGGCGAACCACACCTCGCCCTGGCCGCGAACGGCCATGAGGGCCAGGCCCTCCCCGGTGACGGCGCGCTTGAGGAACGAGCCGACGCCCTGGCCGTGCTTCTCGAAGCCGAGGTCGCCGCGGAAGGCGATCATCGCGCCCTGCCGTGCGTAACACTCGCCGTTGAGCGTGTACTTGATGGACTTCTGGTTCTGCAGGGTCATCCCCAGCTCGGTGGACGGCTGGGCCATGTTGTGGGACGCGAAAAGATCACTGTGCATGGAGGCGATCGTCCCCCGGAACCACCCGGTCCGGCCAGGGGCCGTGGTACTCACATGGTGAGTACGGGCGCCTGACGCGGTGGTGAGCGCTGCTGGCAGACTGGCCCCGTGACCAGTGCCGACGCCTCCGGACGCCCTGCCGAACGCCCCGCTCCCCGTGGACCTGCCGCTCCCGCGGGCCCGGCCGCCCCCGAAGGGTCCGCGGCTCCAGTAGGATCCGCCGCTCCCGCAGGACCGGACGGGCCGAATCCGCCCGCCCGCCCCGCCGGCGGCCACGACGCCAGGCCCGCCGTCGCGGGCACCAGCCCCTTCGAGCACGAGGTGGCCGCGCGCGACGCCGCCCCGCAGTTCGTGCTGCCGCTGGTGGTCCGGATCGAGAAGGCCGCGCCCCCGCCCCGTACGGACGCCCTGGAGGCGGCGGCGCGCGCGGTCCTCGTCCTGCTGTCCGACGAGCGGTCGGTGCGCGAGGACGGCGCGTGGTTCACGACCGTACGAGACTGGCAGGACGCCAGGATCCGCAAGGTCGTCCGCCGGGCGCGCGGCGCCGAGTGGCGGCGCACCGCGGACCTGCCGGGCATCACGGTCACGGGCACGGAGGCCGAGGTACGGGTCTTCCCGCCGGTGCCGCTCGACGGGTGGCCGAAGGAGCTGGCGAAACTGCAGGTCTCGGGCACCGAACTGGACGACCCGGAGCCGCCGTCCGCCCCGGAGGCCGGCCTTCCGGTGCTGTGGCTCAGCCCGGAGATCTCCATGTCGGCGGGGAAGGCCATGGCGCAGGCAGGGCACGGGGCGCAGCTCGCCTGGTGGGAACTGCCGGACGCGGAGCGCGAGATGTGGCGTGCGTCGGGCTTCGCGCTCGCGGTGCGCACCGCGGACCCCGCGCGCTGGGCGGACCTCACGCGCAGCGGCCTGCCGGTCGTACGGGACGCGGGGTTCACGGAGATCGCGCCGGGCTCGTGCACGGTCGTCGCCGACCATCCGGCGCTGAGGAAAACGAATGAGCCGGGCAAGACGGCCATGCCGGGCCGATAGCCCGGATCCGGCTGAACGCGGGGCATATCCGCTCGGTTCTCAACGGCGCCCCCCGGCCGGCCCGGGCGCTTCGGTGACACGCCTTGACCGACCCCTCGGTTCACGCTTGGCTGACGCAACCCGGGCTCCCCGGCAGCCGACCGGGCCCGTGACGCGCGTGCCGCGAAAGGAGCATGCGAGACACCTTGCGACACATCAACGGAACGAAGCTCATCGTCGCGGCGCTCGTCGCGACGCTCGTCGCGCTGATCTTCCCGGTCTGGTCCTACGCCGACCGCTCCGGCACCGGCAAGGCGGAACTCGACGCCGGAACGGTGAACACCCGGTGGGGCCCGCTCTCCGCCCAGGACCGTGACTTCCTGGTCAAGGTGCGACTCGCCGGACTCTGGGAGCTCCCCGCCGGGCAGCAGGCCATGGAGCGTGCGCCCACCAAGGCGATCCGCGACTGCGGCGACCACCTGATCGTCGGGCACACCGATCTCGACGAACGCGTGCGCTTCGCGGCGGGCAAGCTCGGCGTCGAGCTCCCGAACGAGCCGAACGATCAGCAGCAGGGCTGGCTGCGGGAGCTCACCGAGGCACAGGGTGTGACGTACGAGCGGAAGTTCGCGATGCTCCTGCGCTCCGCGCACGGCAAGGTCTTCGGACAGATCGGCGCGGTCCGCAACAACACCCGCAACACCCTGGTCCGTCAGCTCGCCGACGCCGCCAACGTCACGGTGCTGGACCACATCACCATGCTCGAGCGGACCGGGATGGTGGATTTCGACGCCATCGCGAACGACGCGGCGACCGCCCCGCCGGCCCGCCCGACCGGCCCGCCGCCGCCGTCCTCGACGATCGTTCCCGCCCCGATCCCCATCGCGCCGGGCGACGAAGTCGAGACGACGTCCAAGCCGTCGGCGAGCCCGACGGGCGAGTCCACGGCCGACTCCACGACGAAGCCGCAGCTCGGTTCGCGGTCGGGGAGCGGCACGGACCACGGCACGGGCTCCGGCGACGGGAACTGACGGGACCTCCTGACGCACGCCGGACGGACGGCCTGCGGCGGCCCGTCGACGGGACACCGCGGCCGACGCCCGTCGGAACCGCGTCCGCCCGCGCGCGGGGACGGCGTCGCGCGGCGCCCGTACGCAGGAACACAAGGACGGCGGACGGCGGGACAGCCGGGAACCCCTCGCCCGCGACCGCCGTCGAACCTCAAATCAAGCTCTGAATCACAGCTCGTCAGGATTCGACCTGGCATGCCGGGGCCATCACCCGGGCAACCGTCGAACACGCGAGGGGAGGAGGCCGACCATGGAGAAACTGGGTACCGGCATCGGATGGCGGCCCGAGATCGCCGACACGGTGGCGGAGCTGCCCGGCCTCGACTGGGTCGAGGTGGTGGCGGAGAACATCTGCCCGGGTCACCTCCCCGAGCCGCTGCGGCGGCTCCGCGAGCGCGGCACCACGATCATTCCGCACGGTGTGTCCCTGGGGCTCGGCGGCGCCGAACGCCCCGACCCCGAGCGCCTCGCCTCCCTCGCCGAGCGCGCCGATGCGCTGGGCGCACCGCTGGTCACCGAGCACATCGCGTTCGTACGGGCGGGCGGGGCGCTGACCGCGTCGCCCCGGCTGGAGGCGGGTCATCTGCTGCCGGTGCCGCGGACCCGCGACGCGCTCGACGTCCTGTGCGAGAACGTCCGGATCGCCCAGGACGCCCTGCCGGTCCCGCTGGCGCTGGAGAACATCGCGGCGCTGATCTCCTGGCCCGGCGAGGAGATGTCCGAGGGGCAGTTCCTGGCCGAGCTGGTGGAGCGTACGGGGGTGCGGCTGCTCATCGACGTGGCCAACCTCCACACCAACCACGTCAACCGCGGCGAGGACCCGGCAAAGGCGCTGGACGAGCTGCCGGTCGAGGCCATCGCGTACGTGCACGTGGCGGGGGGCGTCGAGAAGGACGGCGTGTGGCACGACAGCCACGGACACGCGGTGACCCAGCCGGTCCTGGACGTCCTCGCGGAGCTGCGGTCGCGCGTCGATCCGCCGGGCGTGCTGCTGGAGCGGGACGAGGACTTCCCGGCGGCGGAGGAGCTGGCGGGCGAGCTGGCCGCGATCCGCGAGGTGCTGGACGCCGGGCCCCCCGGCGCAGGCGTGGCGCGGGCGGGCAGCGGCGGGCACCGGCCTCCGGTCGAACCGGCCGCGGGGTGTGCACGTCAGCGGGTCGGGCTGGCCCAGGCGTCGCTGCTGTCCGCGCTCGTGGCGGGAACCCCGGCTCCGGAGGGCTTCGACCGGCAGCGCCTGCGCGTGCAGGGCCGCGCACTGGCCGCCAAGCGGGCGGATGTCGTGGCGAAGGTCGCGCCCGAGCTGCCGGAGATCCTGGGCGCGGGCTTCCGGAGCGCGTTCCTCGGCTATGCCCAGGGGCACCCGATGACCGGTGGATACCGCCAGGACGCGCTGGATTTCGCGGAGTTCCTGCTGTCGCTGCCCACGCGGCCGACGGCCGCGAAGACCACACCGACGAGGCTTGCGACGGCGAAGGGCACAACGACGAAGAGCACCGCGGCGAGGAACGGCGCGGCCGCGAGGCTCGCGGCCCGGAACCCGGTGTCGGACCCGGCGGTACGACGGCGGCTCGACGCCTGGTGGCTGGAGCGTTCCGGTCCCACACCCCTGCCCACCGGCCGTTTCGCGCGGATGCTGGTGACGGCGCTGCGGGGACGCGTACGGGCTGCCTGACACCGGGCGCGTACGGGCGGCCCGGCACCCGGACGTGAACGGGCGGCCCGGCACCCCGGCCGCCACCGGGTGCGGCGGGCGACGCCCCGAGCATGAGATGTCGCCAACACCCCAGAAGCCCATAGAGCGAAGCTTTCCCCCATAACAGACATAAGCGATCGAAAAGGCGTCGCGACCGTACGGAGAACAGCGCAGCGCGACACGCATCGTGACTCCCGGCAGTTCCCGCGTCCGCATCCTGGAAGAAGGCTGGCGCTTCACAGCATCCCCTCAGTAGAAACACGGGTATGTGGGTTCTGTTCCTTCTCGTCGCCTGCGCCGCCGCCGTCGCCTCGGCGGCGCGCCTGATCCACGCGGCGGCCACCGCATCGCGCGTGCCGGGGCGGGCGGCGGGAGCGGTGTTCGGCGCCGCCGACCGCGACACGGAACTGCCCGGCCCCGCCGCCGTCTCCGTCTACGAGGCCGCGTTCCTGGCCGGAGGCCCACGCCGGGTCGCCGACCTCACACTGCTCTCCCTGGCCCGGCAGCGCCGCCTGCTGCTCGCCCACACGGGCTGGGCCACGGTCGTCGACCCCGACGGCGGTGACGACCTCGAACGATCGGTGATCACGGCGATCGGACCGGACGGCCAGTCGCGGGTGTCCGCGGTCCGTACGGCACTTGTGGCCGCGGAGGCCGTACGGGCGCTCGCCGACCGGCTGGTGGCGGCCGGTCTCGCCGTCCCGTCCACGGCCGTCACGAACATCGCCACGGCCGTACGGCAGGCGCAGTTCGCCGGACTGCTGGTGCTCGTCACCGGCGCGGTGTCGGTGTTCATGCTGCCGCCGGACACCGGAGCGGCCCCCGTCGTCGCCTGGTTCGCGCTGCCGCTCGTGCTCGTCACGGGCGCCCTGGCCATAGCGCAGCTCGAGATGCGGACGAGCAGTCTGTGGGCGTCACCGGCCGGCATGCGGCTGCTGGGGAGGATCGCCGCCGACTCCGCCAGCCGGAGCGGGGAGGGATCCGGGGGTCTGACAGCGTTCGCCGTACGCGGCCCCGCCGCCCTGAAGGACCCCGAGCTGCGCGCCGCCCTCCAGGGCGGAGGCGACGTCCGCCCGCGCACGGAGCGCTGACCGCCGCAGGCAGGTGCGCCGGGTCGCGCCCTCGGCACAGTGCCCCGCGCCGGCGAACCGTCCCTTCCGCATCGCCCCGTCCCTTCCCCCTGCCCGGCCCGCGACGGCCGGCGAACTGCCGCTGCGCCGACCGAGTGACCGCCACGTGTCAGTGACCGGCCCCGGCGATCTCCGCCGACAAGATGATGAACGGCCCAGTTCCCCGCTCCCTCGAGCCGTCGCCGACCTGGGCCGGACACCCGTCGCCGCGTCCCGCCCGGCGAGGCCCGCGCGGCACGTCCATCACATCCGGTTGAAGCGGACGTTCCCGAAGAAGCGGCACGTCCAGACGAAGGGATGACGCGTGAGAGCTGTAGCGCTGTACGGCGCCCTCGGGTCGCTGGTCCTCACCGCACTCGCCACCGCCCCCGCCGGCAGCGCCACTCCCCCGCGCGCCCCGGGCGACCAACCCCCGGCCGAGGCCGCGTGGAGCGTTCCGGACGAGGACGCGCCGGAGGCCCGCGGCACCGCCACCGCGGCCGCCCGCGCCGCCGCGGCCGGCATCACCTGGGGCCGCTGCCACAAGACCGAGAACCTGCCGAAGCCGGTGCAGTGCGGCACGGTGTCCGTGCCGATGGACTACGCGCAGCCCGACGGCAGGAAGATCTCCCTGACCGTCAGCCGTGTCGCCGCCACCGGCCCGCAGAAGGAGCGCCAGGGCGCGCTGGTCTTCAACCCGGGCGGCCCCGGCGCCTCGGGCATGGAGTTCCCGCTCTACGGCGAACTCGCGGAGTGGCGGCCGCTGGCCAAGGCGTACGACTTCGTCGGCTACGCACCGCGCGGTGTCGGCCGTTCCGCGCCGCTGTCCTGCCAGAACCCCGCCGAGTTCATGAAGGCCCCGACCAACGCGCCCATCCACCCGGACGAGGCGTACAAGACCGTCCGCAAGAACCGGGCCAAGGAGTACGCACAGGGCTGCTCGCTCCGCGGTGGCGCCGTCCTGCGCCACTACACCTCGCTCAACAACGCCCGCGACCTCGACGTCGTCCGGGCGGCTCTCGGTGAGAAGAAGATCAACTTCGTCGGGGCCTCGTACGGCTCGTACTTCGGGGCCGTCTACGCGACGCTCTTCCCCGGCCACGTGCGCCGCATGGTCTTCGACAGCGCGGTCAACCCCGACCCCCGCCAGATCTGGTACCGCAACAACCTCGACCAGTCCGCGGCCTTCGAGAACCGCTGGGCCGACTGGCGCCGCTGGGTCGCCAAGCACGACGACGTCTACCACCTCGGCCGGACGCAGCAGGAGGTGCTGAGCTCCTACGAGAAGGCGCGGACGAAGACCGAGCGCACCCCGGCGGGCGGGAAGGTCGGCTCGGCGCAGCTCCAGTCGGCGTTCCTGAAGGTCGGCTACTACGACGCGTTCTGGCCGCGGCGGGCGTACGCGCTGTCGGAGTACCTGCGGGGCAACGACAAGCCGCTGGTGGAGCAGGCGAGTCCGGCGGCGGTGGGCGCCGAGGCCGAGGAGAACGGCAACGCCGTCTACACCGCCGTCGAGTGCAACGACGCGGCCTGGCCCACCGAATGGCGCGTCTGGGACGAGGACAACACCCGGCTCGCCCGCACCGCCCCGTTCGAGACCTGGGACAACGCCTGGATGAACCTGCCCTGCGCGTTCTGGCCGGAGAAGCAGCAGAAGCCGCTCGACGTACGGACGGCCGCCGGCGCGCTGCCGCCGGTCCTGATCCTCGCCGCCGAGCGGGACGCGGCGACGCCGTACACGGGCGCGCTGGAGCTGCAGCGGAGGCTGTCGGGAGCGTCGCTGGTCACCGAGCGGCGCTCGGGCACCCACGGGATCGGCGGCGGCGAGAACGCGTGCATCAACCGCCACTGGGAGACGTACCTGCTGACCGGCCGGACGCCGGGACGGCACGCGGCGTGCGGTCCGCACGCCGAGCCCGAGCCGGAGACGCAGGCGGAGAGGGAGCGGCGCGACCGGCGCGCCATCCCCCGGCCGGTGATCTGACGCGAGACCTGCCCGCACACGGCGACGGCCGGACCCCTCGTGGGGTCCGGCCGTCGCCGTGTGTGCGGGCCGCTCAGGCCAGTCCGGCCACCAGCTCGGCGACCGGCTTGCGGCGCCCGGTGTAGAAGGGCACCTCCTCGCGGACGTGCAGCCGCGCCTCGGAGGCCCGCAGGTGGCGCATCAGGTCGACGATGCGGTGCAGTTCGTCGGCCTCGAAGGCCAGCAGCCACTCGTAGTCGCCGAGGGCGAAGGAGGCGACGGTGTTGGCGCGGACGTCCGGGAAGCCGCGGGCCATCTTGCCGTGGTCGGCGAGCATCCGCCGCCGGTCCTCGTCGGGGAGCAGGTACCAGTCGTAGGAGCGCACGAAGGGGTAGACGCACACGTAGTCGCGGGCGGTCTCGTCGGCGAGGAAGGCCGGGATGTGCGACTTGTTGAACTCGGCGGGGCGGTGCAGCGCCATGTTCGACCAGACCGGCTCCAGGGCGCGGCCGAGCTTCGTGCGCCGGAAGAGGTTGTACGCCTCCTGGAGCGCGTCGGCGGTCTCCGAGTGCCACCAGATCATGACGTCCGCGTCCGCCCGCAGCCCCGAGACGTCGTACGTGCCGCGCACGGTGACGTCCTTCGCGGCGAGCTGCGCGAACAGCTCGTCGACCTCGGCGGCGTACCCGGTGCGGTCCTCGGGCAGGACGTCGCGCAGCCTGAACACCGACCAGAGGGTGTAGCGGATGACCTCGTTGAGGTCCTTGGCCTTCTTGCCGGCGTTCGGGCCCCTACCGGCCGCGGGGTTCTCAGGAGCAGCAGTCATGCCCTCATTCTCGCTCGCTCCCGCCCGTGCCCTCCGCCAGGGTCGCCACCAGCTCGTCGGCCGCGGTCCGCGCGCTCGCGATGCACGCCGGGATGCCGACGCCCTCGTACAGCGCGCCGCACACCCGCAGGCCCGGCACCTTCGCCACGTGCTCGCGGATCCGGGCCACGCGGGCGAGGTGGCCGACCGGGTACTGCGGCAGCCCGCCGTCCCAGCGGGTGACGGCGGTCCCGACGGGGCGGGCGGCCACGCCCGTGGCCTCGCGCAGGTCGTCCAGCGAGAACCGGACCAGCTCGGCGTCCTCGTGCTCGAGAACCGCCTCCTCGCCATGGCGCCCGACGGAGGTGCGCAGCACGAAGAGGCCGGGGTCGGCATCGCCCAGCCAGCCCCACTTACGGCTGGAGAAGGTGGACGCCTTGATCGTGCGGCCGTCGACGGGCGGGACGAGGAAGCCGCTGCCCTCGGGCAGCGCGCCCAGCTCGTCCCGGCGGAAGGCCAGGGTGACCAGGGCCATGGAGGCGTACTCGACGGCGTCCAGCTCTGCGGCCGCGGCCGGGGACTCGGGGCCGAGCAGGCGCGCGGCCTCGGGGGCGGGTACGGCGAGGACCACCCCGTCGGCCTCGATCAGCGTGTCGCCGGCGACGATCTCCCAGCCCCCGCCCGTACGGACCATGCGGTGCACGGCGGTGCCGGTGAGGATCTCGCCGCCCGCGGCCCGTACGGCGTCCGCGACGGCGAGCGGCAGCCGGCCCACGCCGCCGTCGATGCCCATGAAGACCGGGCCGGCGGGGGCCTGCGCCGCGCGGGCCTGGAGCGCGCGGACGCCCTCGGTCAGGGAGGTGTGGGTACGGGCGGCCTCGAAGAGCTGGGGGACGGCGGCGCGCATCGAGATCCGGTAGGCGTCGCCCGCGTACACGCCGCCGAGGAGCGGTTCGACGAGCCGGTCGACGACCTCGCGGCCCAGGCGCTCGGCGATGTACGCGCCGACGGCGACGTCCTCGCCGGGCTCCGTACGCGGCAGTTCGGCGTCCTGCTCGATGCGGGCGAGGCCCTCCGGCGAGATCACCCCGGACGCGGCGAGCGGGGCGAGATCGCCGGGCACGCCCATCACGTGCCCCTTCGGCATGGGCCGCAGCTCGCCCCGCGTCCAGATCGAGGCGGAGGCGGTCGCCGTGGTCCGCAAGGCGTCGGCCAGGCCCGTCTCGCGCGCCAGATCCACGGCCTCCGGCCGCCGCGCGAGCATCGATTCGGCGCCGAGGTCGACGGGCACGCCCGCGATCTCGCCCGCGTGCAGCTTGCCGCCGACGCGTCCGGACGCCTCCAGGACCGTGACCCGCAGTCCCGCCGCGGTGAGCCGGTGCGCTGCCGCGAGACCGGCGATACCGCCGCCGACGACCACGATCCGGCTGCCCGCGCGCTGTTCCGTACGACGCTCGGCGTGCTCCATGACCCCACTGTCTCAGACCCCGTAACGAGTCCCGACCGTGACCTCTTCGGGACCGCGGACCGGCAACCCGTCCCGGGCGGCCCCCGTCCAACGGGCAGTTGACGTCACCGGCCCTTGGGGGGACCACGATGCCGCGTCCGTTGCTCAGCCCGCCGTCCGCGCCACCCTGTGCGACACCGCTCCGGCCTCCGTACGATCCGCCACCCGTCCGCCCGCGCGCACGGCACCGCTCGCGCGTCGTGCTCGCCGGTGTCCTGCTCACCGCCTCGCTCGGCCTCGCCGCGTGCGGGAGTTCCTCCGACTCCGCGTCGGACGGGACAGCCGCGAAGGAGGTGGCGCGCAGCGAGGCGGGGCCCGCCGCACCGGGCGCGGCGCAGGACCGGAAGGCCGCACCGCCGGAGGGGGCGGCGCGGGAGGGAGCGGCCGACGCCGCCGGGCAGCGGCCGGGCGGTACCGGTGACGCGAAGGCCCCGGCCCGGCAGGCACCGCCCGAGCCCGGCCCGGCGCACGTCATCCGGACCGCCACCTTGTCCGTACGGGTCGGGTCCGTCCCCGGGGCGGCCGACGAGGCCCGTACCGCCGCCGAGAACGCGGGCGGCTACGTCGGGGACGAGACGACCGACCGCGACCGGGACGGCCACGAGCGGTCGAGCGTCGTGCTGCGCGTGCCGCAGGCGGAGTTCGAGCGCGTCCTGGACGACCTCGCAGGGACCGGGAAGCTGATCTCCCGTCAGGTCGAGGCGCGGGACGTGACCGACCGGGTCGTGGACGTCGAGAGCCGCATCAAGTCGCAGCAGGCGAGCGTCGCCCGGGTGCGCGAGCTGATGGACCGGGCCGGGAACCTGTCGGACATCGTCACCCTGGAAGGCGAACTGGGCACCCGGCAGGCGGAGTTGGAAGCGCTCAAGGCCCAGCAGAAGTCGCTGAGGGACCGTACGGCCATGGCGACGATCACGCTGCGGCTCACCGAGACCGCACCCCGCCCGGACGACGGCGAGGACGACGGGACCGGCTTCACGGACGCCCTCGGCGGCGGCTGGAACGCCTTCGTGACGACGGCGCGCCTGCTGGCGGTCGCGGCCGGAGCCGTCCTGCCGTTCGCCGCCGCCCTGATGCTGCTGGTCCTGGTCTGGCGCGTGGCGCGGGCACGCCTGCCCCGGAACGGCCGACGGGGCGTCACTCCCGCGCCCGCGGTGGCCGTCCCCGGCCCCGCGCGCCCCGGGCCCGCGCCCGAGTCCGGGTCCCCGGCGGAGGCGGCCGCGGCCGCGGAAGGACCCCGAGCGGGCTCCCCGGAGGAGAACCGGGAGGACTGAC
This sequence comes from Streptomyces sp. NPDC047108, assembly GCF_040643575.1. Taxonomy (NCBI): domain Bacteria; kingdom Bacillati; phylum Actinomycetota; class Actinomycetes; order Kitasatosporales; family Streptomycetaceae; genus Streptomyces; species Streptomyces sp. NPDC047108. The sequence goes on along the minus strand of NZ_JBEYUP010000017.1, from coordinate 95,779 downwards.
CCGCCCCGCGCCCGTAGCGTGGACCGGAGCGCGCACACCGCGCGCCCTTGAGGAGGGACGACGCGATGACGGCGCGGGCGCAGCGGCTGGTGGTCATCGGCGGGGACGCGACGGGCATGTCCGCCGCGTCCCAGGCGCGCAGACTGAAGGGCCCCGGTGAGCTGGAGATCCTGGCCTTCGAGCGCGGGCACTACACCTCCTACTCCGCGTGCGGCATCCCGTACTGGGTCGGCGGCATGGTCTCGGGGCCCGGCGGCCTGGTCGCCCGTACACCCATCGAGCACCGCAGGCGCGGCATCGGGCTGCGGCTGCGCACCGAGGTCACCGAGATCGACACCGCCCGCCAGCGCGTACGCGTCCAGGACCTGGAGAACGGCGACGGCGAGCACTGGGAGGGCTACGACCATCTGGTCGTGGCCACCGGTGCCCGCCCGCTGCGCCCGGACATCCCCGGCATCGACGCGCCGGGCGTGTACGGCATCCAGACGCTCGACGACGGACAGGCCCTGATCGGCGGGCTCCGGGAGCGCGGCTCGGGGCTGCGGACGGTCGTCGTCGGCGCGGGCTACATCGGCGTCGAGATGGCGGAGGCCCTGGTGAACCGCGGCTGCCGGGTCACCGTCCTGGAACGCGCACCGCAGCCGATGTCCACGCTCGACCCCGACATGGGACGGCTCGTGCACGACGCGATGCGCGGGCTGGGCATCGAGACGGTGACCGGCGCCGAGGTCACCGAGATCCGGACGGACGAGGACGGGCGGGCCTCGGCGGTCGTGACCAAGGACACCGAGTACCCGGCCGACGTCGTCGTCCTCGGCCTGGGCGTACGGCCCGAGACCCGGCTCGCCCGCCGCGCCGGGCTGCCGCTCGGCGATGCGGGCGGCCTGCTCACGGACCAGGCGATGCGCGTGCGCGGACACGAGAACATCTGGGCGGGCGGCGACTGCGTCGAGGTGCTGGACCTGGTCTCCGGCCGCCACCGCCACATCCCGCTCGGCACCCACGCCAACAAGCAGGGCCAGGTCATCGGGACGAACGTGGGCGGCGGCTACGCGACCTTCCCGGGCGTCGTGGGCACGGCCGTCAGCAAGGTCTGCGACCTGGAGATCGCCAGGACCGGCCTGCTGGAGTCCCAGGCGAAGGAGGCCGGGCTGCAGTACGTGACGGTGACGGCCGAGTCGACGAGCCGGGCCGGGTACTACCCCGACGCCCGCCCGATGACGGTGAAGATGATCGCCGAACGCGGCACGGGACGGCTGCTGGGCACGCAGATCGTCGGCCGCGAGGGCGCGGGCAAGCGCGTGGACATCGCGGCCGTGGCCCTGACCGCCGGGATGACGGTGGACCGGATGGTCATGCTCGACCTGGGCTACGCACCGCCGTTCTCGCCCGTGTGGGATCCGGTGCTGGTCGCCGCGCGCAAGGCGAAGGCGGCGGTGGCGCGAGACCTGCGGGGGGAGTGACCGCGGGCGCGGCACCGCCCGCGGGGAGGACCGACCGCAGGCGAAGGACGGCGGCCGAACCGCAGGCGAAGGACGACGGCCAAGGGGACCGACCGCGCCGCCCCCGGGCCCACCAGGCGTCCCGTGAGCCCGTGACCACCGGCCTTCTCCCCGGCCCGGACCCGGCGGGCCGCCACCGGCCCGTCCGGGCGATAATCGCCCCCATGCCCGAGCTCACCCGGGCGGTACCCACCGCCCCCGCACCGCCCCGCGCGCCGCGCCGCGAACGCGTCACCACCGCCCTGCGGGCCGCCGCGCCCGCGCTCCAGGCGTACGCGGCCGTGCGGCTGCTGGGTCTGCTCGTGCTGGCCGCGGCCGCCGGCGTCGCGGGCAAGGACCCGCACACGCTGCTCAGCGCGCGCTGGGACTCCCTCTGGTACGCGCGGGTCGCCACCCAGGGCTACGGCTACGAAGCGCTCACCCCCGACGGCGCCGTCCACTCCAACCTCGCCTTCTTCCCCCTCCTCCCCGCCCTGGAGCGGGGCATCTCCGAGATCACGCCGCTGAGCGTCCCGGACGCCGGGCTCCTGGTCTCCTGGACGGCCTCACTGGTCGCGGCCTGGGGGATCTACGCGGTCGGCGCCCGTCTCCACGGACGGCGCGCGGGTGTGCTGCTCGCCGCGCTGTGGGGCGCGTACCCGACGGCCTTCGTGCAGTCGATGGCGTACACCGAGACCCTGTTCACGGCCCTGGCCGCATGGGCGGTGTACGCGGTGCTGACCGAGCGCTGGATCGCGGCGGGCACCCTGGCGGTGTTCGCGGGGCTCACCCGGCCGTCGGCGGTGGCGGTCGTCGCGGCGATCGCCATCCCGGCGGCGGTCACCCTCGTCCGCGCGTACCGGGGCGGCTCCCGCCCGCGGGAGCTGGTACGCGAGCACGGGCGGATGCTGCTCGGCGTCCTGCTCGCCCCGCTGGGCTGGCTCGCGTACGTGCTCTACGTCGCGGTGCGCAACGGCAGCCTCTTCGCCTACTTCGAGGTCCAGGGGCAGTGGGGGAACGGCTTCGACGGCGGCCGGGCACTCGCCGGTTTCGTCTGGCAGAACCTCACGACGAACGTCTTCGCGGGGCTCGGGCTCTGCGCCGCGCTCGCCCTCGTCCTCTGGCTGCTGTGGCTGCTGGTGCGGCAACGGCAGCCGCTGCCGGTCGTGGTGTTCACGGCGGCGATGGTCTTCGTCTCACTCGTCGGGGCGGGCTACTTCGGGTCCCGGCCGCGTCTGATGATGCCGGCCTTCCCGCTGCTGCTGCCCGCGGCGCTGGCGCTGGTCCGGCTGTGGCGGGCCCGGGCCGCCGCGGTCCTCGCGGCGGCGGCCGCGGCCTCCGCCGCGTACGGCGCCTTCACGCTGCTGGGCCCTGGCCCGCCCTGACCCGGTACGCCCTGACCGGTACGCCCTCAGGCCTGTGTCTGCGAGTGGACGAAGTCCACGAGGCGGGTGAGCGCGTCCGGGTCCGTCGCCGGCAGCACGCCGTGCCCCAGGTTGAAGATGTGCCCCGGCAGGTCCCGCGCGGAGGCCAGCACCTCACGCGCGGCCGACTCCACCGCGGAGCGCGGCGCGAACAGCACCGCCGGGTCCAGGTTGCCCTGCAGCGTCCTGCCCGCACCGACGCGCCGCGCGGCCTCGTCCAGCGGCACCCGCCAGTCGACACCGACGACGTCGGCCCCGGCCTCGCCCATCAGCCCGAGCAACTCGCCCGTACCGACGCCGAAGTGGATGCGCGGGACGCCGTACCCGGCCACCGCGTCGAAGACCTTGGACGAGGCGGGCATGACCGAGCGGCGGTATTCGGCCGGGGCGAGCGCGCCCACCCAGGAGTCGAAGAGCTGCACCGCCGAGGCGCCCGCCTCGATCTGCACCGTGAGGAAGGCGGAGGTGATGTCCGCGAGCCGGTCGAGCAGGTCGGCCCACAGCTCCGGGTCGCCGTACATCATGGCCTTGGTGTGCTCGTGGTTGCGGGAAGGACCGCCCTCGACGAGATAGCTGGCCAGTGTGAAGGGCGCACCGGCGAAGCCGATGAGCGGGGTGGACCCCAGCTCGCCGGTCAGCATGCCGATGGCCTCGGTCACGTACGCCACGTCGTCAGGCTCCAGCGCCCGCAGCCGCTGCAGATCGGCGCGCGTGCGGATCGGCTCGGCGACGACGGGCCCGACGCCGGGCTTGATGTCGAGGTCCAGGCCGATGGCCTTGAGGGGGACGACGATGTCGCTGAAGTAGATGGCCGCGTCGACCTTGTGGCGGCGCACCGGCTGCAGAGTGATCTCGGTGACCAGCTCCGGCCGCATGCACGACTCGAGCATGGGGATGCCCTCGCGCACCTTCAGGTACTCGGGCAGTGAGCGCCCGGCCTGCCGCATGAACCAGACCGGGGTGTGCGGCACCGGCTCGCCCCGGCAGGCCTTGAGGAACGCCGACTCGGCGGCTGCGGTGCTGGTCTGCTGCTGGCCCGTCGGGCGTTCGTTGCCACTCACGCGAAGAATCTTCGCATGCTGCGGAACAGGCGGTGCGCTCCCGGGTGTCCTGCCCCTCCCCGGCTGCGGTTCCGCCTACCCTTCATGCTCATGGCTGCGGCTCAGGGACGACTCTCGGATGGTGCTGACGGCACCGGCAACACGGAAGAGGACGGGAATCCACTCGCCTTCCGACAGGCGGTCGAGGCGCTGCGCACCGCGCGGCTCCGACCGGAGATGGAGATCGATCAGGCCCGACCGCCGCAACGGCTCGCCCCGCACGCGTACGCGCTGGAGGCCGCGGTCGTCCAGGACGGCAACGATCTGGCCGACGGACGGCTGGTCCTGCTGCACGACCCGGCGGGGCACGACGCATGGAAAGGTACCTTCCGGCTGGTGACCCTCGTACGGGCCGAGCTGGAACCGGAGATGGCGGCCGACCCGCTGTTCCCCGAGGTGTGCTGGTCCTGGCTGACCGGAGCGTTCGAGGCGCGCGGGGTCGCGTACAAGGAGCCGAGCGGGACCGTGACCCTCGCGGGCTCGCACTACTTCGGGGGGCTCGCGAACCGCGCGCCCGCCACCCAGATCGAGATCCGCGCGTCCTGGACCCCGCTGGAGAACAAGGGCGGGCTGCCCGACGCGGGCGCCCATCTGGTCGCGTGGTGCGAGTTGCTGTGTCAGACCGGCGGCCTGCCCCCGGCGGGCGGCCCGGAGGCCGCGGTGGTCACGCTGCCCCAGCGCCGGGGCCCGCAGTCCCGCTGACGAAGTGCGCGGCCGCGGCACCCCGGCCCCGGGGGCGCGGCCGCGCGGAGCTGCCCCCGAGAACGCGGCCGCGTGCGCACCGCGACCGCGGCCGGCCTTCGCGCCACCGGGCCCGCGTACGCTCCGGACGCGCGTGCGGCAGCACAGCGCCGGAACCGCACACCGCGTGAATCGCTGAACTCCCGTACGGGGACGGCCCGCTGAACCTCCGTACGGGGTCCACCCGTTCCCGGTTCTTCACGCCCGCTCCCCCGCCACCGGTCCGCCCCGGCGCTCGTTGAGCGGGCGTACGCACCGGGGGCAGGGCCCCGCCCCACGGGCCTCACCCGCATCGCGTCGCGCGCCCGCGACGCTCCGGAGCACGATCTGGGCGGTCTGGATCATTGCTGATCGATCGTGCATCCGAATTGCCCGAATTGTTACTCACCAAATCGTGATCATTTACTAAAGCTGCCCGGGTTTGCTGCCGAAGGAACCTGTGACCCTTCCCGCACGGATCGCCCCGACTTGACCCAAGGTCGGACCAATTCCGCACTCCCCCAGGAGGCCTGGTGTCCGTTCTCCTCGAGCAGCCCTCAAGCCTGGTCGCCTATCGCCCCAACAAGCCGACGGCCATGGTCGTCGTCGCCGACCCACGCGTCCGCTCCACCGTCACCCGCCACCTGTGGGCGCTCGGTGTACGGGACGTCATCGAGGCGTCGTCCATCGCCGAGGCCCGCCCCCGCGTCGGCAACCCCCGCGACATCTGCGTCGCCGATGTCCACCTCCCCGACGGCTCCGGCCTGACCCTGCTCTCCGAGACCCGCGCCGCGGGCTGGCCCAACGGCCTCGCCCTGTCCGCCGCCGATGACATCGGCGCCGTACGGAACGCTCTGGCCGGAGGCGTCAAGGGCTACGTCGTCACCGGGACCCGCACCAACCTCGGCATCCCGGGCCGGCCCGGCGCGGCGCCGATCGGTGCGGCCGCGGCCCGTATGCACCGCCGTCCGCCGGGCGCCCCCGGGCACCCGGGCGGCTACCGCGAGCTGTCCGGCCGGGAGGTCGAGGTCCTGCGGCTGGTTGCGGAGGGCCAGTCCAACAAGGCCATCGGCGTCTCGATGGGGCTGTCCGCGCTGACCGTCAAGAGCCACCTCGCGCGCATCGCGCGGAAGCTCGGCACGGGCGACCGGGCAGGCATGGTGGCGGTGGCCCTGCGCACCGGGATCATCCACTGAGTCATCGGTCCCGACCGACGACGGCGCCCGCCGACGGAACGTTCCGTCGGCGGGCGCGGTGCATCCACGGATACCCTTGACGGGTGACCGATGCCCAAGAGACCGCAGATGACCACACCCTGCGAACCCCCAGGAGCACTGCTTCACCGGCGGACGCCACCGAGGGCCCCGACCTCAAACCGGCACCGGTCCCCTTGCTCGAGCCCCGTGAGGGCATCCCCCCGGTGGTCGCCACGGCCGACGGTCTGGCCGAGGTCGTGGCCGCCTTCGCCGCAGGGACGGGTCCCGTGGCCGTCGACGCCGAACGCGCGTCCGGCTACCGCTACGGACAGCGGGCCTATCTCGTCCAGCTCCGCCGCGACGGCGCGGGCAGCGCGCTCGTCGACCCGGTCGGTTGTCCGGACCTCTCCACGCTGAACGCGGCGCTCGGCGATGCCGAGTGGGTCCTGCACGCCGCCACCCAGGACCTGCCCTGCCTGCGCGAGATAGGCATGACACCGCAGCGCCTCTTCGACACCGAGCTGGCCGGCCGGCTCGCCGGGTTCGCCCGGGTCGGGCTCGGCGCCATGGTCGAGAGCGTCCTCGGCTTCGCCCTGGAGAAGGGCCACTCCGCCGTCGACTGGTCCACGCGCCCGCTGCCCGAACCCTGGCTGCGCTACGCGGCCCTGGACGTCGAGCTGCTCGTCGACCTGCGGAACGCGCTGGAGCAGGAGCTGGAGCAGCAGGGGAAGCTGGAGTGGGCCCGCCAGGAGTTCGCGGCCATCGCCGCCGCACCCCCGGCCCCGCCCCGCAAGGACCCGTGGCGTCGCACCTCCGGCATGCACAAGGTGCGGCGGCGCCGGCAGATGGCGGTCGTACGGGAGATGTGGTCCGTACGCGACCGGATCGCGCAGCGCCGCGACATCTCCCCCGGCAAGGTCCTCGGCGACGCCGCCATCGTGGAGGCCGCCCTCGCGATGCCCACGGCCGCGCAGGCGCTCGCGATGCTGCCCGGTTTCGGGCACCGCATGGGGCGCAGGCAGCTCGACCAGTGGCAGACGGCGGTCGACCGGGCCCGGGCGCTGCCGGAGACGGAGCTGCCGCAGCCCGGCCAGCCGGTGACCGGGCCGCCGCCGCCCCGCGCGTGGGCCGACAAGGACCCGGCCGCGGCGGCACGGCTCTCGGCGGCCCGGGCGGCCGTGACGCAGCTCGCGGAGGACCTGAACCTCCCGCAGGAGAACCTGATCACCCCGGACACGGTGCGGCGGCTGTGCTGGGAGCCTCCGGCCGATGCGACGCCGGAGGCCGTCTCGGCCTTCCTGAGCGATCACGGGGCGCGGCCGTGGCAGATCGAGCAGACGGTGACGCTGCTGACCCAGGCCCTGAAGGCGGAGGCGGCCTGACGCCGTCCCGCACCCTGCGGAGGCCTTGCGGAGGGGGCCTCGCGGCGGGGACGGCACACGCCGGGCACGACGACTGACAGCGGGCACGACTGACTCAGCCCGGGCACGACGGCACACGCCGGGCACGACGACTGACGGCGGCGCAAGGCCCCCGGGACGCCGGGGACGAGGGCCGCGCGAGGCCGTACGCAGGGGCTTGTCCGCTCCTGCGGGCCCGGCGTCCGGGCAGTCGCTGCCCGCAACCGGGTGTGATCTGCGACGCTCCGGGCGGCAGGGGTGGGCAGCCTGGTTACCCACAAGTAGCATGGCGGACAGAGCCGCCGCCGCAGGCAGCCTTGCAGCGCCCCGTTCCGCATCAGGAGGAGAGCCAAGTGCCTCGTACCGCTAGGGACGTCGTCTTCGTCGACGGCGTCCGTACCCCGTTCGGCAAGGCGGGCCCGAAGGGCATCTACCACGAGACCCGGGCCGACGACCTGGTCGTCAAGTGCATCCGCGAGCTGCTGCGCCGCAATCCCGGCCTGCCTCCGGAGCGCATCGACGAGGTCGCCATCGCCGCGACGACCCAGATCGGCGACCAGGGCCTGACCCTGGGCCGTACCGCCGGCATCCTCGCCGGTCTCCCGCAGTCGGTCCCCGGCTACTCCATCGACCGCATGTGCGCCGGTGCGATGACCGCCGTCACGAGCACCGCCGGCTCCGTCTCCTTCGGTGCGTACGACGTGGTCGTCGCGGGCGGTGTCGAGCACATGGGGCGCCACCCGATGGGCGAGGCGGTGGACCCGAACCCGCGCTTCGTCTCGGAGAAGCTGGTCGACCAGTCCGCCCTGTTCATGGGCATGACGGCGGAGAACCTGCACGACCGCTTCCCGCAGATCACCAAGCAGCGCGTCGACGAGTACGCGGTGCGCAGCCAGGAGAAGGCCGCGAAGGCGTACGCCAACGGCAAGATCCAGCAGGACCTGGTGCCGATCTCCGTGCGCCGCACCAACGCCGAGGCCGGTGAGACCGGCTGGGGTCTGGCCACGGCCGACGAGCCGATGCGTCCGGGCACCACGCTGGAGAGCCTGGCGAGCCTCAAGACCCCGTTCCGCGCGCACGGCCGGGTCACGGCCGGCAACGCGGCCGGGCTCAACGACGGCGCCACCGCCTCCCTCATCGCCGCCGAGGACGTGGCCCAGGAGCTCGGCCTGCCGGCCAAGATGCGCCTGGTCTCCTACGCCTTCGCGGGTGTCGAGCCCGAGGTCATGGGCATCGGCCCGGTCCCGTCGACCGAGAAGGCCCTCGCCAAGGCGGGCCTCTCGATCGGCGACATCGGCCTGTTCGAGATCAACGAGGCCTTCGCCGTCCAGGTGCTGGCCCTGCTCGACCACTACGGCATCGCCGACGACGACCCGCGCGTCAACCAGTACGGCGGCGCCATCGCGTACGGCCACCCGCTCGCCTCCTCCGGCGTCCGGCTGATGACGCAGCTCGCCCGCCAGTTCGAGGAGCAGCCCGAGGTCCGCTACGGCATCACCACCATGTGCGTCGGCTTCGGCATGGGCGGCACCGTGATCTGGGAGAACCCGCACTTCGAGGGGAACAAGTGACCACCACCGCAGAGCTTCTCAAGGGAGCCGCAGAGCTCTTCCCCGACGAGGTCGTGACACAGGCTCACGTACGCCACCTCGACCTCCCGCTGGGGGCAGGGCGTTTCGCGCTCATCACGCTGGACAACGGCCTGGACCACAGCAAGCCGACCACCTTCGGCCCGCAGTCGCTCGCCAACCTCAACGTGGCGATCGACCAGGTCGAGAAGGAGGCCGCAGACGGCGAGATCGTCGGCGTCGGTCTCACCGGCAAGCCGTTCATCTTCGCCGTCGGCGCCGACCTCAAGGGCGTCGAGCTGCTGAAGCGCCGCGAGGACGCGGTGGCCATCGGCAAGGGCGGCCACGACGTCTTCCGGCGTCTGTCGGGCCTGGCCGTGCCGACCTTCGCGTACTACAACGGTGCCGCGATGGGCGGCGGTGTCGAGGTCGGTCTGCACTGCAGCTACCGCACCGTCTCCGCCGCGCTGCCGGCGTTCTCGCTGCCCGAGGTCTTCCTCGGCCTCGTCCCCGGCTGGGGCGGCTGCGCGATCCTGCCGAACCTCATCGGTGCGGACCGCGCGGTGAGCGTCATCATCGAGAACTCCCTCAACCAGAACAAGCAGCTCAAGGGCGCGCAGGTGCACGAGCTCGGGATCGCCGACGCGATCTTCGAGGGCGCGGACTTCCTGGAGCAGTCGCTGATCTGGACCTCCGCCGTGCTGAAGGGCGAACTCGAGGTCGTACGGCCCGAGATCGACCGCGGTGAGGCGTGGGACCAGGCCGTGGCGCGCGGCAAGGCCGTCGCCGACGGCAAGGTGCACGGCGCGGCCCCGGCCGCGTACCGCGCGCTGGACATCATCGCCGCCGCCAAGAACGGCGACCTGGGCCAGGGCTTCGACGCCGAGGACGAGGCGCTCGCCGACCTCATCATGGGCGGCGAACTGCGCAGCGGAATCTACGCGTTCAACCTCGTGCAGAAGCGGGCCAAGCGCCCCGCCGGCGCCCCGGACAAGAAGCTGGCCCGGCCGGTCACCAAGGTCGGCGTCGTCGGCGCCGGTCTGATGGCCTCCCAGCTGGCGCTGCTCTTCGCCCGCCGCCTCGAGGTGCCGGTCGTCCTGACCGACATCGACCAGGCGCGCGTCGACAAGGGCGTCGGTTACGTCCACGAGGAGATCGACAAGCTGCTCCTCAAGGGCCGGGTGAACCAGGACAAGGCCAACCGCCTCAAGGCCCTGGTGTCCGGCTCGATGGACAAGGCCGCCGCCTTCGGCGACGCGGACTTCGTCATCGAGGCCGTCTTCGAGGAGATGGGCGTCAAGCAGAAGGTGTTCGCCGAGGTCGAGGCCGTCGTGCCGGAGCACGCCATCCTCGCCACCAACACCTCCTCGCTGTCGGTGACCGAGATGGCCTCGAAGCTGCGGCACCCCGAGCGGGTCGTCGGCTTCCACTTCTTCAACCCGGTCGCCGTCCTTCCGCTGCTGGAGATCGTCCGCGGCGAGAAGACCGACGACGCGTCGCTGGCCACCGCGTTCTCCGTGGCCAAGACGCTGAAGAAGTCGGCCGTTCTGGTCAAGGACGCCCCGGCGTTCGTCGTCAACCGCGTGCTGACCCGCTTCCTCGGCGAGGTGCTGCGCTCGATCGACGAGGGCACGCCGGTCGAGGTCGCCGACCGCGCGCTGGCCCCGCTCGGCCTGCCGATGTCGCCGATCGTGCTGCTCGAGCTGGTCGGCCCGGCGGTCGCCCACCACGTCGCCGGCACCCTGCACCAGGCCTTCCCCGACCGCTTCGCCGTCTCGGAGAACCTCGGCAGGGTCGTCGAGGCCGGCAAGCGCGGCCTGTACACGTACGACTCGGGCAAGCCCGAGCTCGACCCCGAGGTGGCCGCGCTCTTCCAGGTCGGCGACACCGTCCTGACGGAGGAGCAGGTCCGCGACCGCGCGCTGGACGCCATCGCGCAGGAGGTCCGGCTCATGCTGGACGAGGGCGTGGTGGCCGAGGCGCAGGACATCGACCTGTGCCTGATCACCGGCGCCGGCTGGCCCTTCCACCTGGGCGGCATCACGCCGTACCTGGACCGTGAGGGCGTCTCGGAGCGTGCAGTCGGCAAGCGGTTCCTGGAGCCGGGCGTCGCGAGCGTGCCCGCCTGATCCAGGGCCATCGCCCGTACGACACGACGGCGCCCGCCTGCTTCACTCGCAGGCGGGCGCCGTTCGTCGTGCGCGGGCCCTACAACTTCGTGGTGGAACTCATCCGGCTGTGCGCGCGCCCGTAGAGGAAGTAGACGACGACGCCGACGATCATCCAGCCGCCGAACCGCACCCACGTCTCGGCCGGCAGATTCAGCATCAGCCACAGCGAGGCGGCCACCGAGAGGATCGGAACCACCGGGACCCACGGCGTACGGAAGGCCCGGTGCAGATCGGGACGCGTACGGCGCAGGATGATGACGCCGATCGCGACCACGACGAAGGCGAAGAGCGTGCCGATGTTCACGAGTTCCGCCAGCTCCTCGATGCTGGTGAAGCCCGCGATGATCGCGATGACCACACCGAGCAGGATCGTCGAGCGGTACGGGGTGGCGAACTGCGGGTGGGTCTTGGAGAAGAAGCGGGGCAGCAGTCCGTCGCGGCTCATCGCGAAGAACACCCGGGTCTGGCCTAGCAGCAGGATCATGCAGACCGTGGTGAGGCCGACCGCGGCACCCAGGCTGATCGCGCCCGCGAACCACGGGTGGCCGACCGCCTTGAACGCGTCCGCGAGCGGGGCGTCCACGGACAGTTGGGTGTATTTCTGCATGCCGGTCACCACGATGGTGACCGCGACGTAGAGCACCGTGCAGATGGCGAGCGAGCCGAGGATGCCGCGGGGCATGTCACGCTGCGGATTCCTGGTCTCCTCCGCCGTGGTGGCCACGACGTCGAACCCGATGAAGGCGAAGAACACGACAGCGGCGGCCGTGAAGATGCCCTGGACGCCGAAGTCCGTGGGCTCGTACCCGAACATGATCTGGACCAGCGGGGCGTCCAGGCCCGAGCCCGCCGCACTGGGCTGGGACGGCGGGAGGAACGGGTCGTAGTTCTTGGAGTCGATCAGGAAGGCGCCGGCGATGATGACGATCAGCACCACCGTCACCTTGATCGCGACCACGATCGCGGTGAACCGCGCCGAGAGCTTCGTCCCGAGGACGAGGATCCCGGTCAGCACGAGCACCAGCAGGAAGGCCAGCAGGTCGAAGCCGAAGCCTTCGGCCACGGTGGGTCCTTGCAGCTCGTCGGGCAGGTTCCACCCGGCGTTGTCCATGAGCGAACGCACATAGCCGGACCAGCCGACCGCCACCACCGCCGTCCCCAGGGCGAATTCGAGCACCAGGTCCCAGCCGATGATCCAGGCCGGCAGCTCACCGATCGAGGCGTACGAGAAGGTGTACGCGGATCCGGCCACCGGCACCGTCGAGGCGAACTCGGCGTAGCACAGGGCCGCCAGGGCGCAGACGATGCCCGCGGCGACGAACGCCAGCGCGGTGGCCGGGCCCGCCTGATCCTTGGCGGCGGCTCCGGTGAGGACGAAGATGCCGGTGCCGATGATGACACCGACACCGAAGACCGTGAGGTCGAGGGCGGACAGGGACCGGGTCAGCGCGTGGTCCGGCTCCTCCGTGTCCTGGATGGACTGTTCGATGCTCTTGGTCCGGAAGACCCCTCCGGCACTGCGGCTCTTCGGTTCGCTGGTACTCACCCGGCACTCCTCCACGCTCGCCCGTCGGCGCCATCGTTCTCGCACCCGCCGGATGTGGCCAGGACTACAGCGAAGGGAACGCCGGATTCACTCGATGGTGACGGTGCGTGGGAAAAGCACTGGGCCGGTCGGAGCACTCCGACCGGCCCTGCTGCTGGAGGGTGCGGCGGGTCAGTCGCGGGTGGCCTCGGCCGGCGCGTCGCCGGAGGGCTCGTCCTCGTACCGCCCGTCGAGCTCGGCGACCAGGCCGGTGACCTGACGGGCGATGTCCGGGGCGGTGAGCCCGATCTCGGCCAGGACCTCCTTGCGGGAGGCGTGGTCGAGGAAGCGCGGCGGGATACCGAAGTCGCGCAGCGGCACGTCCACGCCCGCGTCGCGCAGCGCCTGGGCCACGGCCGAACCGACGCCGCCAGCACGGCCGTTGTCCTCGACGGTGACGACGACGCGGTGACGCTCGGCGAGCGCGGGCAGCTGCTCGTCGACGGGCTTGACCCAGCGCGGGTCGACCACGGTCGTCGAGATGCCCTGCTTGTCGAGCAGGTCGGCGACCTCCAGGCACATCGGGGCGAGCGCGCCGACGGAGACCAGCAGGACGTCGGGCCGGGCGGTCTCGTCCGCCGGACCGCGGAGCAGGTCCATGCCGCCGATCCGGCCCACGGCCGGTACGGCCGGGCCGACCGCGCCCTTGGAGTAGCGGACGACGGTGGGCGCGTCGTCGACCTCGACGGCTTCGCGGAGCTGGGCGCGGAGCTGGTCGGCGTCGCGCGGGGCCGCGATGCGCAGGGTGGGGACGACCTGGAGGATCGACATGTCCCACATGCCGTTGTGGGAGGCGCCGTCGGAGCCGGTGACGCCCGCCCGGTCCAGGACGAAGGTGACACCGCACTTGTGCAGGGCCACGTCCATGAGGACCTGGTCGAAGGCGCGGTTGAGGAAGGTGGCGTAGATGGCGACGACGGGGTGCAGACCGCCGGTGGCCAGGCCCGCCGCGGAGACCGCGGCGTGCTGCTCGGCGATGCCCACGTCGTAGACGCGGTCGGGGAAGGCCTTCGCGAACTTGTGCAGGCCGACGGGCTGGAGCATGGCCGCGGTGATGGCGACGACGTCCTCACGCTCCGTGCCGAGCTTGACCATCTCCTCGCCGAAGACCGAGGTCCAGTCGGCACCCGCGGCCGAGACCGGCAGGCCCGTGTCGGGGTGGATGACGGGCACCGCGTGGAAGCGGTCGGCCTCGTCCTCGACCGCCGGGGTGTAGCCGCGGCCCTTCTCGGTGAGGCAGTGGACGATGACCGGGCCGCCGAAGCGCTTGGCGCGCTGCAGCGCCGACTCCAGGGCCTCGATGTCGTGTCCGTCGATCGGGCCGACGTACTTCAGGCCCAGGTCCTCGAACATGCCCTGCGGGGCGATGAAGTCCTTCAGGCCCTTCTTCGCGCCGTGCAGCGTTTCGTAGAGCGGGCGGCCGAGGACGGGGGTGCGCTCGAGGAGGTCCTTGCCGCGGGCGAGGAAGCGCTCGTAGCCGTCGGTGGTGCGGAGGGTGGCGAGGTGGTTGGCGAGGCCGCCGATGGTGGGCGCGTACGAACGCTCGTTGTCGTTGACGACGATGACCAGCGGACGGTCCTTGGCGTCGGCGATGTTGTTGAGCGCCTCCCACGCCATGCCACCGGTCAGTGCGCCGTCACCGATGACCGCGACGACGTGGTCGTCCTTCTTCCGCACCTGGTTGGCCTTGGCCAGGCCGTCGGCCCAGCCGAGCACCGTCGAGGCGTGGCTGTTCTCGATGACGTCGTGCTCGGACTCGGCGCGCGACGGGTAGCCGGACAGGCCGCCCTTGGCCCTCAGCTTCGAGAAGTCCTGACGGCCCGTGAGGAGCTTGTGGACGTAGCTCTGGTGACCGGTGTCGAAGAGCACCCGGTCCTTCGGGGAGTCGAAGACGCGGTGCAGGGCGATGGTCAGCTCGACGACGCCCAGGTTCGGGCCGAGGTGACCACCCGTCCTGGACACCGCGCCGACGAGGAAGTCCCGGATCTCCGCCGCGAGCTGGTTGAGCTGCTTCGGGCCGAGCCGGTCGAGATCGCGCGGTCCCCTGATGCGGGTCAGCAACGCCACCCGTGCCTCCTTGCAGTCGAGCTGCTCTGTCGAACCTTGCCGGTCTGTCGAGTCTAATGTTCCGCCTCCCGGGACGTTCGACGGGAGGTGCGATGTCCGTCACGCGAATGGCCGAGAACACAGCGGTGCCCGGCACCCCCGAGGGTGCCGGGCACGCGCCGTGAAGCGGCCGGTTGGTCAGGTACGTCCGGCCGACTTCTGAGTCCTGCGGGAGACCGAGTCGATGACGACCGCGGCGAGCAGGACCGCTCCGGTGATCATGTACTGGATCTCGCTGGCCATGCCGAGCAGGTTCAGGCCCTGCTGGATCGACTGGATCACGAGCATGCCCAGCAGTGCCGACCAGATCTTGCCGCGACCGCCGAAGAGGCTGGTGCCGCCGATGACGGCCGCCGCGATCACGTTCATCAGCGTGTTGCCGGCGCCCAGGCTCTTGGTGGCGCCACCGGACAGGCTCGCGATGAACAGGCCGCCGACGACGGCCAGGGTGCCGGCGATCGCGAAGACCGTGATGCGAATTTTCTCCACATTGATACCGGCGCGGCGTGCGGCCTCGGCGTTGCCGCCGACGGCGAAGATCTGCCGGCCGTATGTGGTGCGCCGGACCACGAAGTCGGTGAAGACCAGCACCACCAGGAAGATCACCAGCGCGAGCGGCAGACCGCGCGACTGGTTCAGTTCGTAGGCCGCGACGAAGGACAGTGCGGCCACCACGCCCGTCCGCAGGGCGATCTCGCTCACCGGGCGGGAGGGCAGCCCTGCGGACCGGCGGCGGCGGGAGTCGAGCAGCATCGAACCGAGGTACGCCGCGGACGCGACGACCGCCAGACCGTAGGCGGCCGAAATGTCCTCGAAGTAGTAGTTCGTGAGCTGGTCGACGATGCTGCCGCTCGGCGTGTTGATGCTGCCTTCCTGGCCCATGAGCCAGATCTGCAGACCGCTCCAGCCGAGGAAACCGGCAAGGGTGACCACGAAGGCCGGGACGCCCACCTTGGCGAAGAAGAAGCCGTGCAGAGCACCGATGAACGCGCCCGCGGCGATGGCGATCAGCACCGAGAGGCCGTCGCCCATGTCATGGGTGACGCTCAGCACCGCCCAGATGGCCGCGCCCACACCGGCCACGGACCCCACCGACAGATCGATCTCGCCCAGCAGCAGCACGAATACGATGCCGACGGCCATGATGCCCTGGCCCGCGACGTAGATGCTGATGTTGCTGAGGCTGTCGGCGGACAGGAAGCTGGCGTCCAGCGACTGGAAGATGACACCGATGACGATCAGGCCGAGGACGACCGGGATCGAACCCAGCTCACCACCGCGGACCTTGCGCTTGAACTCGGTGACGTAGCCCTTGAGGCCCTGCTCGCGGACGAGCAGGCGGGGGTCGACGACCGGGATCGGCGCCGCGCTGTCGTCGACGACCGTGGAGGACCCTGAGGGCTCGGAGTTCTTGGTGATCCTGACGTCGCTCACTTGGCCACCTCCGCGGTGCGCGCCTGACGGCGCGTCACGGCGTTGTCCGTGGCGCCGGTGATGGCGGCGATGATCTCTTCGTGGGAGGTGTCCTTCACCGTGAAGACACCGTTGTTGCGCCCCAGCCGCAGCACGGCGACCTTGTCGGCCACGGCCTTGACGTCCTCCATGTTGTGGCTGATGAGGATGACGGCGAGGCCGCGCTCGCGCAGCCGCTCGACCAGGTCGAGGACCTGCGCGGTCTGCTCGACGCCGAGTGCGGCGGTGGGCTCGTCGAGGATGACGACCTTGGGCTCGCCGATCAGGGCGCGGGCGATCGCGACGACCTGGCGCTGACCACCGGAGAGCGACGCGATCGGGATGCGGACGCTGGGGATGCGGATGGACAGCGTCTCCAGCAGCTCCTTGGCGCGCTTCTCCATCGCCACCTCGTCGATGACGCTCGCGCGCCGCAGTTCGCGGCCGAGGAAGAGGTTGGCGACCACATCGAGGTTGTCGCACAGGGCAAGGTCCTGGTAGACGGTCGCGATACCGAGGTCCTGGGCGTCGTGCGGCCGGTTGATGGCGACCCGCCGGCCTTCCCACTCGATGCCGCCCTCGTCGATCGGGTGCACGCCCGCGATCGTCTTGACCAGAGTGGACTTTCCGGCGCCGTTGTCGCCGACGAGGGCGACCACCTCGCCTGTGCGGATCTCCAGATCGACGTCGGTGAGCGCCTGGACGGCGCCGAACCGCTTGGAGACCCCGCGCAACGCCAGCACGGGCGTAGCGGACACGTGAATCATCTCCTTCACCGCCTTCACGGGCGGGGACACCGCGCAGTCGGAGATGCGCGGAGGATGCGAGAGCAAGAGGGGTTTGCGGGGATTTACTGCGGATTGTCCGGCACCCGCCCCGCCGGCGGGGTGATGGCGGGGCGGGTGCCGGACGGGCTTCCGCCGTACGGCCCGTGGCCCGGAGGCCAGGAGCCCGGGGGCCTGCGGCCGGAGCGGCCGTGGCTACTTGATGCCGGCCTTGTCGCACGCCGCCTTGAAGTCGGCGGTGCAGATCTTGTCGGCCGAGTAGACGTTGTCCTTGATGATCGTGTCCTGGATGTTCTTGTCGGTCACGATCGTCGCGTCGTAGAGCTTGGTGGGGATGCCCTTCTTGCTCTTGCTGTCCATCTTCTCGGGGGCGATCGAGGCGATGTCCTCACCCTTGAGGAGCTTGACCGCGATCTCCGCCGTGGTCTCCGCCTCGGGCTTGATGCCCTTGTAGATGGTGAAGGACTGGCTGCCCGAGAGGATCCGCTGCAGACCGGCGAGTTCGGCGTCCTGGCCGCCGACCGGCACGTTCTTGACGCCCGCGGACTTCAGGGCGGTGGTGATGCCGCCCGCCATCCCGTCGTTCGCGGAGTAGACGGCGTCGAAGCCGGTCTTGCCCAGGGAGGTGATGGCGGCCGCCATCTTCTTGTTGGCCTCGTCCGGCGACCAGTCCGGGATGTCCTGCTCGTAGACGACCTTCTTGACCTTGCCGTCGAGGACGCTGTGAGCGCCGGACTTGAAGAGCGCGGCGTTCGGGTCGGTCGGCGAGCCGTTGATCATGACGACGCGGCTGTCCTTGGCCTTGTCGCCGAGCGCGTTGAGAACCCCCTGGCCCTGGAGCTGGCCGATCTTCTCGTTGTCGTAGGAGACGTACGCGGAGATGTCACCCTCGGCCAGGCGGTCGTAGGCCACGACCTTGACGCCCTTCTTGGCGGCGGAGTCGACCCAGGACTTGGTCGCGGTGGCGTCGACCGCGTCCAGAATGATCACCTTGACGCCCTTGGTGATCAGGGCGTCGAACTGCTTCTTCTGAGTCTCGGTGTCCTGGTTGGCGTTGTTGTACGCCACGTCGCAGTCGCTGCAGAGCGACTTGATCTTCTTCTCCATGAACGGGCGGTCGAAGGTCTCGTACCGGGTCGTCTTGTTCTCCGGCAGGAGAAGACCGATCGTCTTGTTGTCGCTGTCACCGCCGTCGCTGCCGGCCTTGCCGCACGCTGCCATGGACAGAGCCATGGACACCGCGGCCGTACCGATCACAACGCGACGCATCGTTGCGTTCATCCGTGGAACCTCCCTGACGAGGCCGCGTCGTTGCGGCCGAGGTGGCTGGAAGTCAACTCGGCCACCACGTGAGCGTCAAGAAGTAAATCCTTAACGAGATGGCAACGGTGCCATTCGTTATCTAAGTGAAGGCGGGTGCGGGAGCCGCCAAGGATCCATCCAAAAGGGTTGAATCGCCCATCTCATTGAGGACGAGAGCCAGCGCGCCCAGCACCTCCGCACGGCTGCCGAGCGCGCCCGGCACCACCGAGAGCTGCCGCGCCGCGCTCGGGATGGCGTAACGCGCCACCGATTCCCGTATCGGGGCGAGCACCAGCTCCCCCGCCTCCGCGAGATCGCCTCCCAGCACCACCCGGCTGGGGTTGAGGAGATTGCACAGGTTCGCGACGCCGCTGCCGATGTGGCGGCCGACGTCCGCGACGACCCTCCGGCAACCCGGGTCGCCCTCGCGCGCGAGCTGCACCATGCGCTCCACCGTGAGGTCGGGTCCGTGGCTCGACTGCAGCAGTCCGAGGATGTAGCGGGCGGCGGTGAAGGTCTCCAGGCAGCCGCGGTTGCCGCAGCGGCACACCGGCCCGGACTCGTCGAGTGTGATGTGCCCGATCTCCCCCGCCGTACCTCCCGGGCCGCGGTAGATCTGCCCGTTGATCACCAGACCGGCGCCGACACCGCTGGCGACCTTGATGTACGCGAGGTCCTTCACGCCGCGGCCGCTGCCCCAGACCAGTTCGCCGAGCGCGCCGAGGTTGGCGTCGTTGTCGACGTGCACGGGCACGCCGAGCCGTCCCGCCAGCTCCTCGCGCGGATTGGTCCCGACCCAGCCCGGCAGGATCGCGCTGGAGCCGAGCGTCCCGGACTCCACGTCGATCGGGCCCGGTACGCCGAGCCCCACGCCGATGACCTTCTCCTGGCCGATGCCGGTCGCCGCGACCAGCCGGCTCACCAGACTCTCCGCGCGGTCGAAACCCTGGGCTGCGGACGCGTCCACGTCCAGGGGCTCGGCTTCCTCGGCGAGCACCTGGTGGGCCAGATTGCCGACCGCGACGCGCAGATGGGTGTGGCCGAAGTCCACACCGACCACGATGCCCGCGTCGCCGCTGAGCGAGACGCTGCGCGCCCGCCTGCCCCCCGCCGAGGTGGGCGTCACCTCGACCGTGCCGCCGTCCTTCAGCTCCCGGACGATGTTGGAGACCGTGGCGGCGGACAGCCCGGTGCTCCGGGCGATTTCCGCCTGTGTCAGGGAACCGGCCAGCCGGACCGCACGGACGACCCGTTCCAGATTGGCCCGGTGCAGCGACGACTGCGATCCCGGAGTCTCCACCACGGTCTGATCACTCCCAGCCAGGGGCAGGACGGAGCCGCCACGGTGAGGCCCCGTCGTGTACAACATGTGAACTCTAAGATGAGCCCCAGAGGTTGTCTCCCGTCAAGACCTTGAGCGGGGGAGGCGTCGAATGAGCGCTATCACACGCCGAACCCCGTAGGCGTCCCGTTCCGGGGCCCGTGCACCCTCTCGTGCACATGCCGGGGTACGGGCACGCGCCGTGCCCGTACCGCGCTGTCCGGATGCCGCGCGCCGCCCGCATGCGTCACGGGAACGGGCACCGGCGCCCGCCGACGTCGGCGAACGGCCGCCTGTCTACTTCAGGGCGCCCGCCGTCAGACCGGCCACGACCTGCCGCTGGAAGACGATGTACGCGGCGAGCACCGGCAGCATCGCCATCACCAGACCCGCGAAGAGCCCCGACCAGTCGCCCTTGTAGCCCTGGCTCACGGCGAGCTGCACCAGGCCCTGGGACAGGACCTTCTTCTCCGGTTCGGAGTTGAGCACCGTCGGCAGCATGTACTGGTTCCACTGCCCCAGGAAGTTGAAGATCCCGACGCTGATCAGACCGGGCTTGGCCATCGGGAGCATCACCTGGAAGAACGTCCGGGTGTGCGAGGCACCGTCCATGAAGGCCGCCTCCGCCACCGACGTGGGCAGCGTCCGGAAGAAGGCCGTGAGGAAGAAGACCGTGAACGGCAGGGAGTACGCGATGTAGACGAGGACCAGGCCGTGCAGCGTGTTGAGCAGGGCCATGTTGTTCATCACGTAGAACAGCGGCACCAGCGCCAGGATGATCGGGAAGCTCATCCCTCCGATGAAGAGGAAGTAGATGAAGCGGTTGCCCGGGAAGCTGAACCGGGCCAGCACGTAGGCCGCCATGGATCCCAGCAGCATGGTGCCGACGAGCGAGCCGCCGACCACCAGCACCGTGTTGAGGAAGTAGTCGCTCATGTGCGCCTGCGTCCAGGCGCGCGACCAGTTGCCGAACTGCAGGGACGTCGGCAACGACCACGGCGAGGTGAAGATCTCCCGGTCCGTCTTGAAGGACGTCATCACCGCCCAGAGCAGGGGCATGACGACCATGAAGGCCCACAGGACGAGCATCCCGTGGGAGAAGACGTTGAGGACGCGGCCCTCGCGCTTCTCCCCCGTCTCCTCCGGGGCCGGTCCGGTCTTCACGACGGGCGGGCGGTCCCCCGTGACGCCGGCGGGAGGGGTGTCGGTCGTCTTCATCAGTACTCCAGCCGCTCGCGCCGGCCCAGCCGCATCACGACGGCCGCGAAGGCCAGCGTGACGACGAGCAGGGCGACACCGATCGTCGTCGCGTAGGCCGCCTGGCCGTCGCGGAATGCCTTTTGGTAGACGTACAGCGGGAGCACCGTCGTGGAGTAGTCGGGGCCGCCCCCGTTCGGGCCCACGGTCATGATCTGCACGACCGCGAAGGACTCCGCCCCCAGCGCCAGGATGCCCATGTAGACCCATCCCGACTGCACGGTGTCCCACAGCAGCGGCAACGTGATCCTGAAGAACGTGGTGAAGCGGTTGGCGCCGTCGAGCAGCGCCGCCTCGTAGAAGTCGTTGGGGATGGACGACATGCCGGCGGAGAAGAGCACGACGAAGAAGCCGACGGTGCTCCAGACCAGGACAGCCATCACGCACCACAGCGCGAGATCCGGATCGCCCAGCCAGTTCGGCTGCACGGAGTCCAGCCCCACCGCGTCCAGCGCGGAGTTCAGCGCGCCGCTGTTGGGGTTGTAGGCGAACTGGAACAGCAGGGCGACGATCGCGATCGACAGCACCTGCGGGAAGAAGTACACGATCTTGTAGAAGGCGCTGCCCCGCACACCGGCGATCGCGGCGCCCTTCCCGCGCCGCCCGCCGACGTTCAGCATGAAGGCGAAGAACAGCGCGAGGCCGATCGTGACCAGCGGCAGCAGCAGCACGAACAGCGCGCTGTGCTGGAACGACTTCCAGAAGACGTCGTCCTCCAGCATCCGGCTGTAGTTGTCGAAGCCGACCATCGCGAAGTCCGGGCTCAGGCCGCTCCAGTCCGTGAACGAGTAGTAGATGGACTGGATGAACGGCCAGATGACGAAGAGGACGTAGATCGCCAGGGGGGCCGCCAGGAACCCCACGATGAACCGGTACTTACCGTGCTGCATGGACCGACCCCGATCTCCCTGCGGGTGCTGCCGCCGGCACTGTGCCGGGCCGGAGGCCCCCCGCGGGCAGCACCGGCCGGCGTCCCCCGGCCCCGCTGCCCCGGGAGGATCCCCCCGGCCCCGGCCTCACTGGTGCTTGTAGTGCTTGATGGAGCTGTCCTTGGCCGCCTCGTCGGCGAACCCCTGGATCTTCTTGATGGCCTCGGCCGGTGTGAGGCGGCCGGCCATCATCTCCCCGAGACCGGCGACGCCGATCTTCTCCTTCTGCAGCGCCACGTACCAGTCCTGGATACGCGGGTTGAGGACGTTGTCCCCGGCCTTCTCCAGGGCCGCGATCGCCGAGGTCAGCCCCGGCGGCATGGTCAGCCCGTCGGTGCCCCCGTCGTACGACGTCAGCGACGCGACCTGCTGGGTGAAGTTCTTCGACGACGCCTCGCTGAGCATGATGCGCAGCTGCTCCATGCCGCCGTCGGGGTTCTTCGCCTTGGCCGGGACGATGAAGGGCTCACCGCCGGAGGCCCACATCGTGCCGAAGGGCAGCTTGTCGGAGCTGTCCAGGCTGGACGGGGCGGAGACCCGCATCTCGAAGTTCTTCGGCGTGGTCTTCTTCGCCTCGTTCTCCACCCAGGAGCCGTTGGGGATGAAGAGCGCCTTGCCCTCGTTCCAGGCGGTCTGGGACTGGATGTGGTCCAGGCCCGGGGTGCCCTTGAGGATGTAGCCCTTCTTGAACAGCTCGTAGTACGCCTCGAAGGCCGCCTTGACCGCCGGGTGCTTCCAGGCATTGGGCTCGAGGTTGTCGATCGCGTCGAGCACCTCCCGGCCACCGATCTTGCCGATGAACGGGTACAGGCTGAAGGGGATGTAGTACGGGTGCTTGCCCGCGTACGTCCAGCCCGCGATGCCCTTCTTCTTGGCCTTCGCGCAGAGCGCGAGCATGTCGTCCCAGGTCTCCGGGTACTCCGCGTCCAGCTTCTCCAGCGCGGTCTGGGAGTACCACACGCCGTAGACGGTGTACGCGTAGTACATGATCCAGACCGGCTCGCCGTCGAACTGGCCCATTTCGACGACGCCGGGGCGCAGCGTGTCGCGCACCTTCTTCTTCGGGTCGTCGATTGAGGGGGCGTCGAGCAGCGGGGTGAGGTCGGTGAGCTGCTTCTTGCCGACCAGGACGCCCATGTCCATCTGCTCGGCGCCGGAGTTGTCGATCAGGTCCGGCGGGGTGCCGCCGTTGAAGCGCGGCTGCAGCTCGGACTGGATCTTCTGGGTGGCGCGGAACTTGACCGTGACCTTGGTGTAGGTCTTCTCGTAGACGGCCTTGGCGTCCTCCGCGTACTCGGTGCCGAAACCGCCGTCGAAGATGACGACCTCGAGCGGCGCGCTGTCATTGACACCCAGCGGATTCTTGGCGGTCTTCTCGCCCTTCTCGACCTTGTTGTCGGCGCCGCTGTCGCTGCTGGCGCACGAGGCGAGAAAGCTCATCGTGGGGACGGATATCAGGCCGACGGCAGCGGAACGCTTGATCAGATCGCGGCGGCCGAAGCCTTCGTCGGTGTGGCCGGAGGTGGATCCCATGCTCAAGTCCTCGCCTTCTCCAGGACTCAGGCGGTGTACCGGTCGCCCGTACGGATTCAGCCATCCGGCGAAGGGCCCCGCCACCGCGGTCATATTGAAGCTGGGGTCGTGCAGGGTGCGGCGGGAACGGTGACAGGGCCCGGCAGTTGACGCGATCAACGCCTCCCCCGCCGTCGCCCTCCGCTCCCTCCGGGGCCCGCAGCCGGTGCCAACAGCTGGCAGACGCCGACAGGTATAGTCCACTTACGCCGGGGCGGGCAAGATCGAATGCAAGTTTGCCCGGCAGTCTTTCCCGAGTTGAGACCTCAGGGAAAAACGGACGAACGGTCGCTGGATAAAACAGGGCCGAACGACACCCAACGGGCGCCATTTGATAACCCGTCGGAGTGGCGTGACGAACGCCCTTGACACCACCACCCCCGTCAACCATTACTTAATCCTGCGCAACCCGGTTGACAACGATGTCAAGATCGCGGAGGGGCTGAATGCAGCGCAGACGATGGCGCACGCTCGGACGTACGGTCGCCCTGGTGGCGGCCGTTGCGCTGGCTGCGACGTCCCAGGGCTCGGCGGTGGCGCTCTCTCCCCACGAAGCGATGGGGCATTCCCCGCAGGAAGCGGTGACGCGCTCTTCGCAGGAAGCGGTGACGCGCTCTCCACACGAACCGGTGCGATCCTCGCAGGAGTTTACATCCTCCTTCGAGTCAGGCGATCCCCAGCCGAGTTGGAGCAATACGGTCGAAACCGGACCCGACGGGAAGAAGAAGGCCTCAGGTGTCGACGGAGGGGACACCTCGGGCATTCCGGGCAATGTGACAGGCAAGGTCACCGACGTCCGTGCCGGCGCGGAGAACACCGACGGCGGCGAGATCAAGGAGAACCTCGTCGACGGCGAAGCCACCACCAAGTGGCTGGCCTTCGAGAAGACCGCGTGGCTGGAGTTCGAGCTCGACGAGCCGGTCGAGGTCGTCCGCTACGCCCTGACGTCCGCCAACGACGAGGCGGGCCGCGACCCCAGGAACTGGACCCTTCAGGGCTCGAACGACGGGGAGAGCTGGAAGGACCTGGACACCCGCGAGGACGAGGTCTTCGAGAAGCGCCAGGAGACCCGCGAGTTCGACGCCGGCAACTCCACCGCGTACCGGCACTACCGGCTCGACATCACCGCCAACAACGGCGACGGCATCACCCAGCTCGCCGAACTCCAGCTCGCCGTCGAGGACACCGGCGAGCCCGCCCCCTCCGACATGCGCACCCACGCCGACCGCGGTCCTTCGGGCGGCCCGACCGCCAAGGCGAACGCGGGCTTCACCGGCCTGCGGGCCCTGCGCTACGCGGGCACACACCAGCCCGAGGGCCGCGCGTACTCGTACAACAAAGTCTTCGACGTCAGCACTCCGGTGACGGCCCGGACCCAGCTCTCGTACCGCGTCTTTCCCTCGATGGGCGAGACCGACCTGAAGTACCCGGCCACCCGTGTCTCCCTCGACCTGGCCTTCACCGACGGGACGTATCTGAGCGACCTCGCCGCCACCGACCAGCACGGCGCGCGCCTCACCCCGCAGGGTCAGGGCGAGTCCAGGACTCTCTCCGTCAACCAGTGGACCCACAAGGAGTCCCTGATCGGGCGGGTCGCCGCGGGCAAGACCGTCGACCGCGTCCTGGTCGCGTACGACGCCCCCAAGGGCCCGGCGAAGTTCCGCGGCTGGGTGGACGACGTCTCCATCGCGCCCGAAGCGGCCGGGAAGCCGCCCGCCCATCTCTCGGACTACGCGTCCACCACGCGCGGCACCCACTCCAGCGGCAGCTTCTCGCGCGGCAACAACGTCCCGGCCACCGCCGTGCCGAACGGCTTCAACTTCTGGACGCCGATGACCAACGCCGGCTCGACGAGCTGGCTGTACGAGTACGCCAAGGCCAACAACGCCGACAACCTCCCCACTCTCCAGGCCTTCGGCGCCTCCCATGAACCCAGCCCCTGGATGGGCGACCGGCAGACCTTCCAGGTGATGCCGTCGGCCGCCTCCGGCACCCCCGACGCCGGGCGCAAGGCGCGGGCGCTCCCCTTCCGGCACGAGAAGGAGACCGCCCGCCCGCACTACTACGGCGTGACGTTCGAGAACGGGCTGAAGACCGAGATCGTGCCCACCGACCACGCCGCGATGATGCGCTTCACCTTCCCCGGCGCCGACGCGAGCGTGATCTTCGACAACGTCAACAACTCCGGCGGGTTGAGCCTCGACCCCGACAGCGGGGTCGTGACCGGGTACTCGGATGTGAAGTCCGGTCTGTCC
Organism: Streptomyces sp. NPDC047108; assembly: GCF_040643575.1. Taxonomy (NCBI): domain Bacteria; kingdom Bacillati; phylum Actinomycetota; class Actinomycetes; order Kitasatosporales; family Streptomycetaceae; genus Streptomyces; species Streptomyces sp. NPDC047108. The sequence goes on along the minus strand of NZ_JBEYUP010000017.1, from coordinate 70,155 downwards.
ACCGGCGCCACCCGGATGTTCGTCTACGGCGTCTTCGACACGCCCGTCAGCGACAGCGGCAAGCTGTCCGGAGGCGGCGGCAAGGACGTCACCGGCTTCATGCGGTTCACCCCCGGCGCCGACCGTACGGTCACCCTGCGCCTGGCCACCTCCCTGATCGGCGTCGACCAGGCCAAGGCCAACCTCGCGCAGGAGATCTCCGCGTCCGACACCGTGGAGTCCGTCAGGGCCCGCGCCCAGAAGGCGTGGGACGACATCCTGGGCCGCGTCGAGGTGGAGGGCGCGAGCCGCGACCAGCTCACGACGCTCTACTCGAACCTCTACCGGCTCTACCTGTATCCGAACTCCGGCTACGAGAACACGGGCAGCCGGCAGAAGCCGCGGTACCGGTACGCCAGCCCGTTCTCCGAGGCGACCGGCGAGAACTCCCCGACCCGGACCGGCGCGAAGATCGTCGACGGCAAGGTCTTCGTCAACAACGGCTTCTGGGACACCTATCGGACGACCTGGCCCGCGTACTCCCTGCTCACCCCGGACCGGGCCGCGACCATGGCCGACGGCTTCATCCAGCAGTACAAGGACGGCGGCTGGATCTCCCGCTGGTCCTCGCCCGGCTACGCCGACCTGATGACCGGCACCAGTTCGGACGTGGCCTTCGCCGACGCGTACCTCAAGGGCGTGGGCCTGGACGCGGAGGCGGCGTACGAGGCGGCGCTGAAGAACGCGACCGTCGCCCCGCCCTCCCCCGGCGTGGGCCGCAAGGGCATGGAGACCTCGGTCTTCCGCGGCTTCACCAGCACGGACACCAAGGAGGGCATGTCCTGGGCGCTGGAGGGCTATCTCAACGACTTCGGCCTGGCGCAGATGGGCAAGGCGCTCTACGCGAAGACGAAGAAGGCCCGCTACAAGGAGGAGTCGGCCTACTTCACCAGCCGCGCCCAGTCCTACGTGAACCACTTCGACCAGGGCATCGGCTTCTTCCAGGGCAAGCGCCCGAACGGCGACTGGCGGGTGAAGCCCGGCGACTACGACCCGCGGGTCTGGGGCCACGACTACACCGAGACCAACGGCTGGAACTTCGCCTTCACCGCCCCGCAGGACACCCGCGGTCTGGCCAACCTCTACGGCGGCCGGTCCGCCTTCGCCAAGAAGCTGGACTCCTTCTTCTCCACCCCCGAGACGGCCGACCCCGATCTGGCCGGTTCCTACGGCGGTGTCATCCATGAGATGACCGAGGCGCGGGACGTCCGGATGGGCATGTACGGGCACAGCAACCAGGTCTCGCACCACATCCCGTACATGTACGACGCGGCCGGGAAGCCGTGGAAGACGCAGGAGAAGGTCCGCGACGTGCTCTCCCGCCTCTACCTCGGCAGTGAGATCGGCCAGGGCTACCCGGGCGACGAGGACAACGGCGAGATGTCGGCGTGGTACCTCTTCAGCGCCCTCGGCTTCTACCCGCTGGTCATGGGCAGCCCCGAATACGCCATCGGCTCCCCGCTGTTCACCAAGGCGACCGTGCATCTGCCAGGCCGCGACCTGGTCGTCAAGGCACCGCAGAACAGCGCGCGCAACGTCTACGTCCAGGGCCTGAAGGTGAACGGCAAGGCGTGGAACTCCACCGCGCTGCCGCACTCGGCCATCGCCAAGGGCGGGACGCTGGAGTTCACCATGGGTCCGAAGCCCTCGAAGTGGGGTACGGGCGCGAACGCCGGGCCCACCTCCCTCACCCAGGGCGACGCGAAGCCGTCCCCGATGAAGGACGTGACGGAGAACGACGGGTCGAAGCTGACCGACGACACCTCGAAGTCGGAGGAGTCCTTCACCTCGGCGGAGCCCCGGGTGACATCCGGCTCCCGCGTCACGTATTACACGCTCACCTCGGCGAAGGCGGCCGAGGCGCCGAAGGGCTGGGTCCTCAAGGGCTCCGCCGACGGAAAGACGTGGAAGGAGATCGACCGCAGGTCCGGGGAGTCGTTCGCCTGGAACCGGCAGACCAGGGCGTTCAAGGTGGCCGGTCCGGACCGCTACGCGCACTACCGGCTCGAAGCGGTCGGCGGTGCCGCAACCCTGGCCGAAATCGAGCTGCTCTCCTAGGATCCAGGTCCCGAAAGGGGTCACCGGAACCCCATGCGGCAGGGCCGCACCCCTCTTCCGAGCAGGGGGTGCGGTCCTGCCGTATGCAGGGCGCCGTACACGTGACGAGGGGCGGGCTCCCGGCCAGGAGCCCGCCCCTCGTTCCGCGAGGCTGTGCCTACTTGCGGATCAGCGAGCGCAGCACGAACTGCATGATGCCGCCGTTGCGGTAGTAGTCCGCCTCGCCCGGGGTGTCGATGCGCACCTTGGCGTCGAACTCCACCTCGCCGGCCTTGACCTTGACGGTCTCCGGGATGCCGCCGTCGTTGAGGGCGGTGATCCCGGTGATGTCGAAGGTCTCCTCGCCGGTCAGGCCGAGGCTCTGCGCCGAGGCACCCTCGGGGAACTGCAGCGGCAGGACGCCCATGCCGATGAGGTTCGAGCGGTGGATGCGCTCGTACGACTCGGCGATGACGGCCTTGACGCCGAGCAGCGCGGTGCCCTTCGCGGCCCAGTCGCGGGAGGAGCCGGAGCCGTACTCCTTGCCCGCGAGGACGACGAGCGGGGTGCCCTGCGCGATGTAGTTGCGCGAGGCGTCGTAGATGAAGGAGACCGGTCCGCCGTCCTGAGTGAAGTCGCGGGTGTAGCCGCCCTCGGTGCCCGGCGCGATCTGGTTGCGCAGGCGGATGTTGGCGAAGGTGCCGCGGATCATGACCTCGTGGTTGCCGCGGCGGGAGCCGTAGGAGTTGAAGTCACGCCGCTCGACACCGTGCTCGGTGAGGTACTGGCCGGCGGGGGTGTCGGCCTTGATCGCACCGGCCGGGGAGATGTGGTCGGTGGTGACCGAGTCGCCCAGCTTGGCCAGCACACGGGCGCCCGCGATGTTCTCGACCGGGGTGGTCTCCATCGTCAGGCCCTCGAAGTACGGGGGCTTGCGGACGTAGGTGGACTGCGGGTCCCACTCGAAGGTGTTGCCGGTCGGGACGGGCAGCGCCTGCCACTGGGCGTCGCCGGCGAAGACGTCGGCGTAGCTGGTGGCGAACATCTCCTGGCCGATCGCGGAGGCCACGACCTCCTCGACCTCCTTCTCGGAGGGCCAGATGTCCTCGAGGTGGACCGGGTTGCCGTCCTTGTCGGTGCCCAGCGCGTCCTTGGTGATGTCCACCTTCATGGAACCCGCGATGGCGTACGCGACGACCAGCGGCGGGGACGCCAGGTAGTTCATCTTGACGTCCGGGTTGATCCGGCCCTCGAAGTTGCGGTTGCCGGAGAGCACGGAAGTGACGGCGAGGTCGGCCTCGTTGACGGCCTTGGAGACCTCGTCCGGCAGCGGGCCGGAGTTGCCGATGCAGGTGGTGCAGCCGTATCCGACGAGGTTGAAGCCCAGCTTGTCGAGGTACGGGGTGAGGCCGGCGCGGTCGTAGTAGTCCATGACGACCTTGGACCCGGGGGCCAGGGTGGTCTTGACCCACGGCTTGCGGGTGAGGCCCTTCTCGACCGCCTTCTTGGCCACCAGGGCGGCGGCGACCATGACGTACGGGTTCGAGGTGTTGGTGCAGGAGGTGATCGCGGCGACGGTGACGGCGCCGTGGTCGATCTCGTACTGGCTGCCGTCGGGGGCGATCACCGGGGTGGGCTTGGTCGGCACACCGTTGGTGACGGCCGGGGCGTCGGAGGCCGGGAAGGACTCGACACCCGCCTCGTCGAGGTCGGCGACGGGGACGTAGTTGCGGACGTCCTGCGCGAACTTCTCGGCGGCCTCGGCCAGGACGATGCGGTCCTGCGGGCGCTTCGGACCGGCGATCGAGGGGACGACCGTGGAGAGGTCCAGCTCCAGCTTCTCGGAGAAGTCGGGCTCGGCGGCCGGGTCGAGCCAGAGGCCCTGCTCCTTGGCGTACGCCTCGACGAGCGCGAGCTGCTGCTCGCTGCGGCCGGTCAGCTTCAGGTAGTTGATGGTCTCGCCGTCGATCGGGAACATCGCGGCGGTGGAGCCGAACTCCGGCGACATGTTGCCGATGGTGGCGCGGTTGGCCAGCGGCACGGACGCGCAGCCCTCGCCGTAGAACTCGACGAACTTGCCGACGACGCCGTGCTTGCGCAGCATCTCGGTGATCGTGAGGACGAGGTCTGTGGCGGTGGTGCCGGTGGGCAGCTCACCGGTCAGCTTGAAGCCGACGACGCGCGGGATGAGCATCGACACGGGCTGGCCGAGCATCGCGGCCTCGGCCTCGATGCCGCCGACGCCCCAGCCGAGGACGCCGAGGCCGTTGACCATGGTGGTGTGCGAGTCGGTGCCGACGAGGGTGTCGGGGTAGGCCTGGCCGTTCCGGACCATGACGGTGCGCGCCAGGTGCTCGATGTTGACCTGGTGGACGATGCCGGTGCCGGGAGGTACGACCTTGAACTCGTCGAAGGCGGTCTGGCCCCAGCGCAGGAACTGGTAGCGCTCCTTGTTGCGGCCGTACTCCAGCTCCACGTTCTGGACGAAGGCGTCAGGCGTGCCGAAGCGGTCGGCGATGACGGAGTGGTCGATGACCAGCTCGGCCGGGGCCAGCGGGTTGATCTTCGCCGGGTCGCCGCCGAGCTCCTTGACCGCCTCGCGCATGGTGGCGAGGTCGACCACGCACGGCACACCGGTGAAGTCCTGCATGATCACGCGGGCCGGGGTGAACTGGATCTCCTCGCTGGGCTGGGCGCTCGCGTCCCAGTTGCCCAGCGCGCGGATGTGGTCGGCGGTGATGTTCGCGCCGTCCTCGGTGCGGAGCAGGTTCTCCAGCAGCACCTTCAGGCTGTACGGCAGTCGGGCGGAGCCCTCGACCTTGTCCAGCCGGAAAATCTCGTACGACTCGTCGCCCACGCGCAGCGTGCTGCGGGCGTCGAAGCTGTTCGCCGACACGACAGTCTCCTTCATTCAATGCGCGTTTCTCACGCGATCCTGCCGCCCCGGCTCGTGGCCGGTCCGCTAAGGTAAGGCTTAGTTAGGTAACCCTTACCGAGGGGCGGCAGCGGTGCGCCTCTCGCAAGATATCTCGATGTCGAGATAACTCTAGTACATCACCGCTGCCCGGTCATGCCCCGACCTCTGGCCAGGCACGGAACACCCGGCCCCTCGTACGCGACCCCTGCGGTGCGGCGCGGGGCCCCGCCGCGCCGCGGCGGCGGTCACCCGGACTCGCGCTCGCGGACGTAGGTCGTGATCATGGCCCCGCCGCCGAAGGCGCGACCGGAGGTGCGACGGAACGACTCGACCCCGAACTCCGCCGAGAACATGGGGATTCCGCTGCCGAGGACGATCGGATACGTCTTGATCACCAGCTCGTCGATCTCCGGGAGCAGCGCGCCCGCGAGCCGCGCCCCGCCCGCGAGGTAGATACCGAGCCCCTCCTGGCGCTTGAGCTCCCGCACGGCCGCGAGCGGATCGGAAGCGATGAGCGTCACGTTCGGGGCGGGGCTTTCGCCGAGGGAGCGCGTCACCACGTAGGTCCGCAGATGCGCGTACGGGTCGGCGACCCCCTCTTTCAGGGCCGGGTCGTAGGTGGCCCGGCCCATCACGACGGTGTCGAAGCGGGTGACGGGGGTGTCGACACCGGCCGCCGCGCGGAAGGGGGTCGGCAGGAGGTCCGGATACTCGGCGGCCATGTGGGCCACGAGGTCGTCGCCCAGCGGATAGAAGTCGTAGGAGCCGTCGGGAGCGGCGATGAAGCCGTCGAGACTGACGCCGACGTAGTAGGTGAGCGTGCGCATACGGAGGCCCTCATTCGAGGTCGGGAACCAGTGGAACGGAAACGGGTGGAACGGAAGCGAGTAGGCGAGGAGCGACCCGGCCGAGGCGACCGGAAGCGCAACCACTCCATGTAAAGTGCTCCATGCGGAGTGGTTGCTGCAAGGGGATTTCGCGGGACGGATTTCCCGGGGCCAAGGAGGAGGCGACATGGTGCGGAACCCGGAACGACGTGCGGCGCTCGTCGATGCCGCGATCGAGGTGCTGGCGAGCGAGGGGGCCAGGGGCCTGACCTTCCGGGCCGTCGACACCGCGGCGGGCGTCCCCCCGGGCACGTCCTCGAACTACTTCGCCAACCGCGACGACCTCTTCAACCAGGCCGGGCGTCACATCCATCAGCGCCTCGCCCCCGATCCCGACGCCCTGGCCGAGGTCATGAAGGCGCCGCGGTCACGCGAGCTCGTCGGCGCACTGATGCGGGACGTGATGGACCGGATCTCGCGGGACCGGGCGGGCTATGTGGCACTGCTCGAACTCCGCCTGGAGGCCACCAGGCGGCCGGAGTTGCGGGACGCGCTCACCCGCACGATCCGCGAGGACCTGGACGCCAACGTCGGCTTCCACCTGGACGCGGGACTGCCCGGCGACCGTACGACGGTCCTGGTGCTGTTCTTCGCGATGCTCGGGCTGATCGTCGAGCACCTGACGCTGCCGGCGGTGCTCGCGGCGGCGGAGCCATCGGCACCACCGGAGTCCCCGGGCCACCTGGATGCACTGATCGAAAGCATCGTGACACGCATCGTGCCGACCTGACAAAGCCAGCTCCGAGGGCACTTTTCACCTTTTCGGCCGAAATGTACGGCGCCTCAACATCAGCTTCATCTCATATGTGAGATAGCCTCGGGTCATGGCAGACGACTACCTCGTACGCATCGGCAGGCTCATCCGTGACGCCCGGCAGCACCGGGGATGGACGCAGACCCAACTCGCCGAGGCGCTGGGCACCAGCCAGAGCGCCGTCAATCGCATCGAACGCGGGAACCAGAACATCAGCCTGGAGATGATCGCCCGCATCGGCGAGGCGCTCGACAGCGAGATCGTCTCCCTCGGCTACGCGGGCCCGATGCATCTGCGCGTCGTCGGCGGACGCCCCCTGTCCGGCAGTATCGACGTGAAGACGAGCAAGAACGCGTGCGTGGCGCTGCTCTGCGGCTCCCTGCTCAACTCCGGCCGCACCACGCTCCGTCGGGTCGCGCGGATCGAGGAGGTCTTCCGGATCCTCGAGGTGCTGGGGAGCATCGGCGTCCGCACACGGTGGCTCAACGACGACGGCGACCTGGAGATCGTCCCGCCCGCCCAGCTCGACCTGGACGCGATGGACACGACGGCGGCCCGCAGGACCCGGAGCGTCATCATGTTCCTGGGCCCGCTGCTGCACCGTACCGAGCACTTCCGCCTTCCGTACGCGGGCGGCTGCGACCTCGGAACGCGCACCGTCCAGCCCCATATGACGGCCCTTCGCCACTTCGGGCTCGAAGTCACCGCGACCGATGGCACCTACCACGCGCAGGTCGACCGCACCGTCGCGCCCGGCCGCCCCATCGTGCTGACCGAGCGCGGTGACACGGTGACGGAGAACGCGCTGCTGGCCGCGGCCCGCCACGACGGTGTCACCGTCATCCGCAACGCCAGCTCCAACTACATGGTCCAGGACCTGTGTTTCTTCCTGGAGCAGCTGGGCGTCAAGGTCGAGGGCGTCGGCACGACGACCCTCACCGTGCACGGCACACCGTCCATCGACCGCGACGTGGACTACGCGCCGTCCGAAGACCCGGTGGAGGCGATGAGCCTGCTGGCCGCGGCGGTGGTCACGGAGTCGGAACTGACCATCCACCGCGTGCCGGTGGAGTTCCTGGAGATCGAGCTGGCCGTCCTGGAGGAGATGGGGCTCGACACGGAGCGCACGGCGGAGTACGCCGCGGACAACGGCCGTACACGGCTGATCGACCTCACCGTACGGCCGTCCAAGCTGCGGGCGCCGATCGACAAGATCCACCCGATGCCGTTCCCTGGGCTCAACATCGACAACGTGCCGTTCTTCGCGGCGATCGCGGCCACGGCGCAGGGCTCGACCCTGATCCACGACTGGGTCTACGACAACCGGGCCATCTACCTGACGGACCTCAACCGCCTCGGCGCGGACGTCAAACTCCTCGACCCGCACCGCCTGCTGGTCGAGGGCCCCACGCGCTGGCGCGCCGCCGAGATGATGTGCCCGCCGGCCCTGCGGCCCGCGGTGGTGGTGCTCCTGGCGATGATGGCCGCGGAGGGCACGTCCGTCCTGCGCAACGTGTACGTGATCAACCGGGGTTACGAGGACCTGGCGGAGCGGCTGAACTCGGTGGGCGCGCAGATCGAGATCTTCCGCGACATCTGAGCGACGACCGGAGCCGCCGCGCTCTTTCGGGTCCGCGGTACAGCGGGCCGGAAAGAGCGCGGCGGCATTCGCGGCCTCCACCTGTCCGGCTGCGAAGAGATATCAGCCCACAGGTGTACGAGATATTCTTGGCGGGACCGAAGAGATGATGATTCCTGTGTCACCGCATTGCCGCGACAGGCGGACAAACGAGACTCACGGGGCGAGATATTCGGGAAGCATATTCCACGGCTTCGAGCGATGGCGGAGACGGCCAACTCATTGAATTCTTGCGGATATGCGTAACGTCGCGTACCCCTCTGCGTTGAGGAGGGTGCACTGAGAACACGGTTCCTTCTGCGGGAGCAGTGCGCGGTCTGGACTTGATCCTCTGCAGGCCGCATGGGCTCCGGGGCACGCCTCCCATGGCGCGTGCCCCGGAGCCCTTGTCCGCGTTTCCCGCAGGACTCACGCGGCGGTGGCCGCCTCCGTGAGCGGATGCCGTACGTGGACGCCGTACGCCACGACGTGCGCGCCCCAAGATATGAGGCCATTCACCTCCGCATCACGAGGTCGTGACGCATGGGCTGTTCGAGCGGATTCCCCTCGGAATTCCATTCCCCTTTGGCAGATGTGTCGTTGACCGGTTACCCAAAAGGCTGATGAATCACAGTGGGAGGCCGGAATGTACAAGCGCGGACACAAGGTGGCGACCGCGGCCATGGTGGTCCTGGCCGTAGGCGGGTGGGCGTCCGTGGGCGCCGGGGCGGCGTTCGCCGCGGACGGCCCGGGCGCCCGGGCAACGGGCGGGTCCTCGACCGCGGGTGACCAATTCCAGCAGAATACCGCGCAGTCCAGTCGGCAGAACAACAACTGCGGCAACCCCAACACCGAGACCGAGGAAGACGAGACCATCTCGCTGACGGGGGGCCGGCTCGACAGCCGGTGCAAGACCGTCGACGGCTCGTTCAACAAGTCCGCGAAGGTGCGCAGCGGCGGCGCGAACGCCGAGGGCGGCTCCGGCGTCGACAGTTTCGGTCAGCAGAACACTGCCCAGTCAGGGCGCCAGAACAACAACTGCGCCAACCCCAACGCCATCGAGCTCATCAGCGTCACCGGAGGCAGAGTCGAGGGCTTCTGCACCGACAAGGACCGCTCCGTCAACCTCCACACGAAGACCAAGGGAGGGCCCGCCAACGCGACCGGGGGCAGCGGCACCGAGTTCAGTCTGAATCAGCAGAACATCGCCCAGGAAGGCCGGCAGAACAACAACTGCGCCAACCCCAACGACCCGGACGTCGTGATCAGCGGAGGCCGCTCCACAGGGCACTGCCGGAACAAGGACGCCTCCTTCTCCCGGCACACCTTGTCCACGGGGCGCGGCGCGAATGCCTCCGGAGGCGGCGGCCTGGGCGCGAACATCGATGAGCAGAACATCGCGCAGTCCGGACGGCAGAACACCAACTGCCACAACCCCAACGACGCCGACATCGAGCTGACCGGGGGACGTGACGAGGCCGACTGCTGGACCGCCGACCACTCCAAGAGCGTCCGCACCGCGGAGATCGGCGGAGGTGCGGAGGCTACCGGTGGCGCCAGCGGCGCGGATCTGGAGCAGCAGAATGTTGCCCAGGAGGGGCGTCAGAACACCAACTGCGCGAACAGCAACAGCCTCGACCTCGAGATCACCGGTGGACGAACCAGCAGCCGCTGCGGCCACAAGGACGGCTCTCTCAACCACGACACCCTGGTCAAGGGCGGCGGCGCCCGGGCCACGGGCGGTTCCAGCACCGGCGGGACTGCCTTCCAGCAGAACATCGCCCAGGAGGGCAAGCAGAACAACAACTGCGCCAACCCCAACGCCGGCGATGTCACCATCACCGGTGGCCGCGACCGGACCGACTGCCGCACCACCGACCACTCCCTCAACGCCCACACCCAGGACTTCGGCGGAGGCGCCGAGGCCGAAGGTGGCTCCAGCATCGGCGGCGAACTCTTCCAGCAGAACGTCGCGCAGTCCGGCCGGCAGAACAACAACTGCGGCAACCCCAACAACCTGGTCGTGACGCTCTCCGGCGCAAGGAACTCCAACCAGTGCCAGGCCGTCGACGTCTCCCGCAACATCGGAACCGTCAACCGGTAGTCCCACCCCCCCTCGGCTCCCACTCCCGGCTCGCGGCCCCACGGCCGCGGGCCGGGAGCGTGTCACGCCCACGTACGGAACCCGGCACGCAGGAAGCCGGCGTCTACTCCGCCGAGACGAGGAAGTAGTCGAGGGCCACCTCGACGCCGAAGGCCGTCCCCGCCGGGAGCGTGCCGTTCCTGACGGACCCCATCTCGCTCAGGCCGCTTCCCGCGTTCCGCCGCGCCGCGGCCACCAGGTCGGCGGCGCTCCGCTCGCGCAAGGAACGGGCCATCTCCGGCCCGTACTTGACCACCCGCGACGGCCCGAGCGGAGCGGTCGCCGGATGCGTCAGCAGCAGGACGGCGAAGAGGCGCGTCCTGCTGCCACCGACCGCACGCGCCTTGTCCAGATCCTCGGCCATGCTCCGCAGGTACTGTGCGGTCGACCGCTGTCCCTCCCGCGCGAAGTCGAAGGTGTAGGCGGCCTTCATCTCCACCAGGGCCAGTGGTTCGTACGTGGATGCGTCCAGGACGGCGAGGTCGGTGCGCGCACGGCCGCCCTCGGGGCTCCACTCGCGGGCAGCGACGCAGCCCGGCAGTTCCGTGTGCAGGACCCACGCCATGCGGTCACGGACCGGGTGCTCGGGTTTGGACGTGAGGGAGAGGTAGGCGAGTTCGTCGGGGGCGAAGGACTTGCCCGCGCGCGTGAGCGCCCGCGCGAGCACTGCGGCGGAGATCTCGGCCATCGACGCATCATCGCAGCGTCGCCCGGCCCGCGCACAGGTACGAGGGCGCAGCCCGCTTCTCCCCCGCACGTTTCCCGTGGCATTGAGCAGAGCATGCTCATCACCGTCGCACTACCGGCCAGTAACTTAAGAGGCCATCGGATGCGTACGGCCGGAAGGGACCGCCCACATGCCTGAACTGACGCGCCTCGAGGACGTCTTCGTACTGGACCTCGGTGCGGACGAGAACCGCTTCCATCCGGACTGGATGAGAGAGCTCGACGCCGCCTTCGCGGACGTCGAGGCGGCCGCCGGGCCCCGGGCCCTGGTCACCGTGGCGACAGGGAAGTTCTGGTCCAACGGGCTCGATCTCGCATGGGTGGGCGCGCACCCCGAGGAACTGGGTCACTACGTCGACACCCTGCACGATCTCGTCGCACGGCTCATCTCGCTCCCCGTGCCGACCGTGGCCGCCGTGCAGGGGCATGCGTTCGCCGCGGGCGCGATCCTGGCCCTCGCCCACGACCACCGGGTGATGCGAGCGGACCGCGGGTTCATCTGCCTGCCCGAGGTCGACATCCAGATCCCCTTCACCCCCGGGCTGACGGCGTTCCTCCGCTCCCGGCTCACCCCGCCGATCGCTCGCCGCATGATGATCTCGGGACATCGCTACGGCGGCGCCGAGGCGCTGGCGGCAGGCATCGTCGACGAGACCGCGGACGAGGACACCGTCCGGCAGCGCGGCATCGATCTCGCCGCATCCCTCACCACGAAGGCGGGCCCGACGCTGGGCACCATCAAGACCCGCCTCGACGAGGACGTCCTCAGGGCGCTGCAGGACAGGTCGGCCAACACGGTCTGACCTCGCCCCCGTTCGTCACCCCCAGCCGGAGGACGGGGAATTCAGGCGCTGGTGACGACGGTGAACTTACGGCTGGGCTCGAAGACCTCACAGACACCCTCCCGGCCGCCCGGCAGCGACATCGCGTCGCCGGCCCGCATCTCGTACCGCTCGCCGGTGTCCAGGGTGAGGGCGATGTGCCCCTCCAGGAGCACGAACGCCTCGTCGTTGACGAAGTGCCGGGCGAAGGTGGACGGCTCGGCGGTGAAGAAGGCGACGACCTTGACCGGAGTGCGCACTCCGACCGTCCGCAGCACCTTGATCCGGCAGTCCGGATCTCCGGAGACGACGTCGTCCCCGAGCGGGTACGGGTTCCACCCGCCCCCGTCCAGGGCGGCGGTGGTGACGGTGTCGGGGTCGGGGTCGGGGTCGGGGTCGGCGGGAAAGGTGAGATGGACAAGGGGGACGGAACATCGTCGGCAGCCCGGAGAACGACGAACCCGCCAGGGGTCCCTGGCGGGTTCGGTGTCCACTTCGCCGGTCAGCCGAGCTTGGCGTTCTGGGCCTTGACGACGGACATCGGGATCTTCGCCTCACCGGGCAAGGACGACAGGAGTGCATCGCTGTTCAACGTGAAGTAGACGACGACGGTGTCACCGAAGCGGGCGGCCTGGGTACGGAACTTCTGCTCGGCGCCGTTCGCGTCATAAGTTGCCGCGAAGGCGAGGGACTTGTCGCCGTACCCGGGATCAGCTTCGGCCTTGACCGATCCGTACGGGTTGTTGCCGCCACTCCCCTTGGCGATGAAGGGGCCGCCGCAGGACTTCACCGACCGGGCGAGTGCGGCCATCGCAGCCTCCGCCTTGCCGTCCGCGTAGGTGGAAAGCGTGATCTTGGTGGACATGCCGGTGGTGTTCTTCTTGCCGACATCGCGCGTGAGCGAGGCCCGAGGATCCCCGATGGGCATTCCGTTCATGGCGTACGCCGCCTGCACGCACGTCGACTTGTCAACAGCGAGCCCCTTCCGGTTCTTGGCGATGACGTACTTCGCGTCCGGCTTGCGGACGGAGTAGTCCTTGACCTCGGCCTGGGTGACGATGCGCTGCGCGACGTCATCCGCGGGGCTGAGCTTCTTCGTCACGGAGGACGAGTCGTCGGACCCGGTGGCGCTTCCGTCTCCGTCGCCGCCTCCGCAGCCGGTGAGCGCGGCGAGGGACAGCACGACCATGGCGGACGTGGCCAGGCCGACGGGACTGCGCGTCATGTGAGGTTCTCCTCGATGGGGGGACATGGCGGAGGAAAAACCTAATCCATCCTCAGGCGACGGCTCAGGGCGGGGCGTTGAGGCGACCCGGGCCGTACGCGGGCCGCACCGCACGAAGGCCGCGCCGCGCGCCCCGGAAAGGGCGCTCCCCGTACCGCGTCCGGTGGTCCGACCGGCGGACGCGGTACGGGGAGCGCCGGCCGGGTCAGCGCTTGACGGCGAGGGTGAGGCCGTCGGCGATCGGGAGCATGCTGATGTGGACCCGCTCGTCGTCGCGGATCTTGGCGTTGAAGGCGCGCAGGGCGCGGGTCTCCGCATCGTCGACGGTCTCGTCGGCCACGTCCCCGGACCACAGCACGTTGTCCACGACGATCAGTCCGCCGGTGCGCACGAGCTGCAGCGCGTACTCGAAGTACTGCTCGTAGCTCTGCTTGTCGGCGTCGATGAAGGCGAAGTCGTAGGGCTCGCCTTCGGCGGCGACGAGCTTCGCCAGCGTCTCCCGGGCGTCACCGATCCGCAGGTCGACCTTGCCGAGCACGCCGGCGCGGTCGCAGTACTCGCGCGCGACGGCGGTCCACTCCTCGCTGATGTCGCACGCCGTCACGGTGCCGTCGTCGGGCAGGGCGAGGGCGGTGCGCAGCAGGCTGTACCCGGTGAACACCCCGACCTCCAGCGCCCTCTTGGCCTGGACGGCGTGGAGGAGGAGGGCGAGGAACTGGCCCTGCTCCGGTGAGATCTGCATGGTGCGCTGCGGCAGGGCCGCGGTGCGTTCGCGGAGGTCGGCGAGCACATCGGGTTCACGCAGGGACATGCGCGTGACGTAGTCCTGCACGGTATCGGTCATGTTGACCTGGATCCCCATGGTCCGTCCTTGTCTCTGGGTGGTCATCGGCGGCGGATGTCGTCGAGCGAGCGCCGTCGAAAGCCTCGCACCTCAGTGGCGGGATGATCCACGGATTCGGCCACGAGCGCACTGACCGGCCGTGCCGGTCGCCGCGTTCCTGCTGGACACATGGGCCTCGGAGGCGTCGTCGGGCGAGGAGAGCCGCCAACAGATCGCCGCCGTGGGCCCCGCCGCCCAGAGGCGTCCGGGGCAGCGCCGGCGGACGTACCGGACGGCCCGCGGCCGGGATCGCCGAATCCGCACCATGCGCGTCCCGTGTGTGACAACATCTCGTCAATCGGGGCCTGAGCGGGAAAATTGAGTATGTGGCGAACATCTCCGGGCTATCGATACGAATGGCTTGTTCCGGACTCCTAAGAACAGCCCGCCCACGCTGAGGCAGGTGGGAAGGATCGGGTGTCGGCCACCCACTGCGCCACAGATCAGGGCAAATGCCACCGGGTGACGACGCCCCTCCGCAACGCACAGATCCCCTTTGGCCAAAACTCTAAAGGGAGCTTGAACTTTGGGCCCCCGGTCCACAAGATCGGTAGTGCCGGTGCACACGTGGCGGACGACCGCTCGGCACCGTTTCTCACGGGGGTTCTCTTGTCGCGATCACGGATGGTTGTCCCATATGCTTTGACCCTTCTCCAGAACGGTCCGGCACACCCCGATTCATGTGAATACCCCCCGCGGGACGGGGTGGTTGAGGTACTCGAAAGAAATGCGTCCCGAACCGGCACTCGCCGGTCCGTGCAAGCCTTCCCCTCGGTCGTACCGGCGGGCGGCATCACGGATCCCGGCGATGCTGAAGCAGTAGTCACGACCTGTCAGATGCTCTGACGGACGTGGGCCGGCCGTTGTGCCCGGCCCGCAGAAATGTGCCAGCGCCTGTACCCCGGATCAGGCGCGATGACGGTACGGGGCGGCGGCTTCGGTTCAGCTGCCCGCTCACCCCGTACCTCGTGGTCGCCCCACGGCGCCGCCGACCGCCATGGGCCGACCCGGCCTCGGCGGTTCCCCTCTGTCCCTTCGGCGCCGCCATGCGCTCTGCGCTGTCCTCCGTGGCGGACACCGACGACACACGAAGGATAAGAAGCGCAATGCGCATGCTCGTTGTGGAAGACGAACCCGCGACCGCCAACCTGGTCGTCTCCACTCTCCAACGCCACGGGTACGAAACCGAGCAGGCGACCACCGGGAAAGAAGCACTGGCGATTCACCACGAAGTGGATTTCATCTTTCTCGATCTGGGGTTGCCGGACATGGACGGTCTCGAGGTCTGCCGTGCCATCAGAAGTGTTACCGATACTCCCATCATTGTCGCCACGGAGGGCCGGAGCGAACTCGACCGCGTACTCGGACTTCAGGCGGGGGCGGACGACTGCCTCGACAAACCGTACGGAGTCCGGGAACTCGTCGCACGAATACAGGCGATATTGCGGCGCACCCAGTCCAGACCGAAGGAGACGAATACCATCACCCACGGTCCGCTGCATATCGACGTTCTTTCCCGGCAGGTGAGACTGGGCGAGGACCACATCACGTTGACCCGCAAGGAGTTCGACCTCCTGGTGGCCCTCGCCTCACGTCCCGGTGTCGTCCTCACCCGCAAGGAGCTGATGACTCAGGTGTGGAACGACGGCTGGACGATGGGCCGCACCATCGACACCCATGTCAACAGCCTGCGCGCCAAGCTGCGTTCGAGCAGCTGGATCGTGACCGTGCGCGGGATCGGCTTCCGGATCGGCCTCGGCTAACGCATCGCCGCCTTCGCTCGCGGGCCGCGGACGCGGCCCGCGAGCGAACGCTCCACGTCCTCGGCGTGGTAGTACGTCTTCCCCGCCCGGCTGCCGCGCCGCCACGCGTGCTCGCTGGCCAGGCGGTAGACCGTGCCGCGCGGGACCTTCCACAGCACGGCGATGTCCGCGGCCCGCAGCCACAGCGTGCGGCCGGCGGCGGGCCTGCCGTCCGTGGCCTTCGGGCTCCCCGCAGCGGGCGACCGGCGCCCGAGGCTCACCCACTCGTGCATGGCCCAGTTGTGGTCCGGCTCGGCGGTGCACACGATCCGGGTGTCCTCCGGGCCGTTCCGGCGCGGTCCGGCGTAGGTGCTGAGGGTTCCGCCGCACCCCTCGCGGGCGCATGCGCCGATGACCATGCGCTGCACCTGGGGCGGTTCGACGACCCGTCCGGCGAACGCCAGGAGCCGTTCCAGTTCCGCGGTCAGCTCGGCGACGGCGGAGTGCCCTGCCAGCCAGTCCACATGGCGCAGAAGGAAGGCGGCGAGGACGCGGACGTCACGGCGCGGAACGGACGTACCGCGCTCGTCGACGACCAGGCCGCTCCACGAGGCCAGGACGCGCATCATCGCCTCACGAGCCTCCACGGCGGCGGTGTTGAGCGGCAACCCCGGCGTGGTGCGGCCGGGCGACCGCTCCAACCGGCGCTGCCCCGATCCCCCGAGCACGCGCCCGCACTCCTCGTGGAGCGCCGGAAGGCTCGTCAGCGTGCGCGCCATGGCGCCCAGGCAGGACGAGCACAGGCGGGTGCCGAGCAGCGGACGCTCCCCACGGCGTACGGCTCCGGATGCGGACGGTTTCCGGCAGTGCACCCCCTCGCACATGCTGTTGGCCCCCGCCATGTGCGCAACACCCTGGTACTGCTTCGTCATCGGTTTCCCCCCTCGACGAACTGTTCTCGAACCACTTCAGTATCGGACCGACTTGGGGCGGGAACTGGTGAATTGTCCGTCACCTGACGAAGACTGTTCCGAAGCCTTGCGGCGCAGCCCGGCCAGGGGCTTCGAGGAGACCGTTCCGCGACATTCCAGGTGCGATGCCCGCATACGGCTGACCGTCACATGACGATCCGCTGACACAACAGGGAGGGAAAACAGGAAGAGTGCGGGAGGGGTGAGGGGAGGTCAGCCGCGCAGGTCGGCGCAGTGCTCCAGGACGCGCCCCAACAGGGCGGTCAGCCGGTCGCGTTCGGCGGCGGAGAGCGGCGCGAGCACGGCGTCCTGGGCCTCGGCCAGGGCCGTGTCGATGCGCCGGAGCTGAGCCACTCCGTCCTCGGTGACGGTGATGGTGTTGCGGCGGCGGTCGGAGGGGTCGGTTGCGCGGACGACCTGGCCCGCCGCCTCGAGTTCATTGACCGCTTCGACGATGTAGCTGCGGTCGATCCCGCAGCGGCGCCCGAGTTCGGCCTGACTGAGCGGGCCGAACTCCTCGAGGGCCGCCAGCAGGGCGAAGTGGTAGCGACGCGAGTCGACGCCGGCGAGGGCGTCGGACACGACCCGCCCGGCATGGGTGGCGATCTGCGTGATCTGCCAGCTCGGAAGGGAGTGCAGCCGGCCCGGGGCCTGGGAGAGAGCCTTCGCGTCCACGCCAGAACTCTAGCAGATCTGTTGGCCACACCCACGAATCTGCTAACGTTGGTCTCACCAACGTTGACCTGGCCATCGATCACTCCGGGACGGCGTCGGTTCAGCACCTACCGAGGGAGCGACATTCATGATTCTGGTCACCGGAGCCACCGGAAACGTCGGCCGCAACATCGTCGGCCGGCTTCTGGACGCCGGGGAAAAGGTCCGCGCGGTCACGCGTGAACCCGCAACGTCCGGAATGGCGGCGGACGTCGAGGTCATGCCCGGCGACCTCACCCGCCCGGAATCGCTCACCGACGTCCTGAAGGGTGTCGACCGGGTCTTCCTCTTCCCGGTGTTCGGTGCTCTCGACGGCTTTCTCGACGTCGCCAGGACCGCGGGCGTGGAGCACGTCGCCCTGCTGTCGTCGTCCGCCGTGGAGTTCCCCGAGCCGGGGTTCATCGGTGAGGCCCACCTCGGCTGCGAGGCCTCGGTCGTCAGGTCGGGCATTCCGCACACCTTCGTGCGTGCGGGCCTGTTCATGCGCAACGACCTCGGATGGGCGGGGCAGATCGCGAACGGCGGTGTCGTCCGCGCGGCCTACGGCACGGCAGCGGCCGCACCCGTCGACGAGCGCGACATCGCCGCGGTCGCCGCTCGGTCCCTGCTGGCTCCGCAGGCCGGCAGCGTGCACACGCTCACCGGCCCCGAGTCCCTGACGCAGATCGACCGGGTGCGGATCATCGCCGAAACCCTCGGCCGTCCCGTGCAGTTCGAGGAACTGAGCCGGGACGAGGCCCTGAAGCACCTGGTCGGGCAGATGCCCGAAGAGGCGGCCTCGTTCCTTCTCGACCAGCTCGCCTCCTGGCAGGGCACGACGGCCGAGGTCCTCCCGACCGTGGAGCAGGTCACCGGGCGGCCGGCCCACACCTATCGCGAGTGGGTCACCCACCACATCGCCGACTTCGAGGCCGCGGCGCACTGACACGACCGTTCCGGGAACGGCGTACGAACGCGGGCACCGAGGCTGCCGCACCCCCTGGCCACGCCTCGCCCGCATCCGGACCACCTGGCCGACGGCTGTCCCCCGCGCCGTCGGCCAGGTGCCGTCACGGCCCCGGGGCCGTGCGGAACAGCACCGTGACCGCGGGGGCTATGCGCCGTACGGAACCGTGATCGCGGTGACCAGAAGGCCGTGGCGGGCCAGCCAGCGGCCGGGGAGCCCGGACGGAAACCTCCGGGCCGCCGCGGGCTCCCGCAGATACGCGGTGAATCCGCCGGTGCACGCGTCGAAGGTGAATCCCTCGGTGCACGGGTCGAGGGCGAATCGCTCGGTGCACGGGTCGAAGACGATCTCCGCGTCACGGAACGTGAGCCGCTGCCCGGTCCACGGATACCAGACCTTGAACACGGCCTCTTTGGCGCTGAACAGCAGCCGGTCCCAATGCAGTTCGGGGCGTGCCGCACCCAGCCGCGCGACGGATCCGGCCTCGGCGGGGAGCGCGATCACACGAAGAGTGCCCTCCCCGAGCGGCCCGTCCGGTTCGGCGTCGATACCGACCGCGGACACGTCGGAACGGCGGGCGAGAGCGGCGGCGCGATATCCGGCGCAATGGGTCATGCTGCCGGTGATCCCGGACGGCCAGCGCGGTGCGCCCCAGGCGTCCGGAAGAATCGGAACCCGGGAATACCCCAGCCTTTCCAGAGCCTGCCCGGCACAGCGTCGTACGTCGGCGAATTCCCTTTTCCTGCGGTCCACGGAACGGGCCACGTAAGCCGCCTCCTCGGGAAAGAGCGAGGAAAGCGAAGCGTTCGTCACCTCTCCCCGCAGATCTGCCGCGGAGACCACCGGCGGAACGATGTCCTCGATCACGACGCTCCTCGAGTTCTCGATGGGGCATGGCTGAAAGTCGCCCCTGACGTGGGGGGCCGTACAGGGGGATCCGGACAGATTCGCGGAACCCGCGCGGAGCACGCCCCCCAACACGAAGAGCGGGCCGCCCCCGTGAGGGGACGGCCCGCTCGTGTCCGCCTGCCCCAGGGCCGTCAGGCCCCCGGTGCCGGCGGGATGTTGTGGTTGATCCGGAAGACGTTCCCGGGGTCGTACGCGGCCTTGAGCCGGGCCAGTCGTGCGTAGTCCTCGGGGCGGTAGCCGCAGCGCACCCGGTCGGGCGCGTTGTCGCTGCTGAACATGAAGCCGGGCAGCATCCTCCCGGTGTCCCAGGCGCTCAGCTGGTCCAGCACGCCCTGCTCGGCCTTGCGCGAGACCTCGGCGGACTCGGCGGGCGCGGGCATGCTCATGAACAGGTGGAAGTCACCGTCGGGCCGGGCGACCGCGCTCGGCACCGCCGCAGGCCTGCTCAGCGCGCCGCCCAGGTGGCGGACTTCGACACCGCCCGGCGGCAGGTTCGCACCGGGCCCGGCGGCGGCCACCAGGGCGTCCACCGCGTCCTCCCCGAACGACCGGAGCACCGCCGTACGCGCCCAGGCGGGGGTCGGGCGGGGCGGGTCGCGGTAGATCTCGCCGACCCGGGTGTACGGCATCTCCTCGACGGTGTCGTCCTCCGGGCCGAGCGCGCGCAGGGGCGCGACCAGCCGCTTGCCCTCCTCGGCGGACCCGGTGTACGCGATGCGCAGATGGACGAGGAACCGGCCGCGGTTGTGCTCGGGAACCAGCGGGTGGTCGGGGAAGCGGAGCAGGATGATGGAGGAGCACATCGCCTCGGGCAGCCCCTCCAGCCAGGCGAAGTAGGTGCGCAGCACTTCCTCCGACCGCTCGCCGGGGAAGAACAGGCCGCCACCGTAGAGCCGTTCCACGGGCACCAGGTCGATCTCGGCCGCGGTGACCACGCCGAAGTTGCTGCGGCCGCCGCGGATCGCCCAGAACAGGTCGGCGTCGGAGTCCGGCGTCACGGTGCGCACCCGCCCGTCGGCGGTGACGACCTCGAGGGAGCGCACATGGTCGGCCGCGAAGCCGAACGCCCGCCCGAGGACGGGCAGTCCGCCGCCGGTCAGATAGCCCATGACGCCGACGTCGGGCGACGAACCGTTGAGCGGGGCGAGCCCCGACTTCGCGGTCTCGGCGACGACGTCGCCCCAGATCAGGCCCGCGCCGATGCGCGCGGTACGGGCGTCCGCGTCGACCGAGAGGTCATTCAGGCGCCGTGTGCTGATGAACACGGCGCCATCGGCGGGTACGGAGACGCCGTGCCCCGTGGACTGGACGGCGACCGGAAGGCCGGCGTCCGAGGCGTACAGGACCGCCGCCGCGACATCGGCGGCCGACTCGGCCACGACGACGACGGATGGGGCGTGGGAGACCGTCAAATTCCAGCCACTGTGCTGGTCTTCGAAGCCCTCGTCGCCCGGGAATAACGTCGGTCCGCCCACCGCGGCTCGCAACTCATCGGTGCGATTCGTCGTCATGGCAGGTCCCTTTCCGGATGGTGCGACACATGAGTCGTGCGGCTGTTCATACTAGTCGCGGACGAGAGGTCGGTGCGGTGTGCACCGAGGTGGGAGAGAGTAGAGAATCTGGCTATCCTGGCCCGCATGCCCAATATTCCGTGGCAGGCAAAGGAATTAACGGTCGGCGAGCTGGCGGAGCGGAGCGGAGTCGCTAGTTCCGCAATCCGTTTCTACGAGAGCGAGGGGTTGATACGCAGCAGAAGAACCGGGGGGAACCAGCGGCGTTACCACCGCGACACTCTGCGCCGCGTCGCCGTCATCGCGGTCTCCAAGCGGGCCGGGATTCCCCTGCCGGTCATCCGGGACGTCCTGGGACGCCTCCCGCAGCACCGGGTCCCGACGCGGGAGGAGTGGTCCGAGGTGGCCGACGGCTGGCACGATCTGCTGTCCCGGCGGATCGACGAACTGACCATGCTGCGCGACGGACTGGTCGACTGCATCGGCTGCGGATGCCTGACGATCGAACGCTGTCACATCGTCAATCCCTCGGACCGGCTGGGGGAGCAAGGGCCCGGACCCCGGCGCCTGAGTCGCTCGGAGCGAGCAGACACTCCTCGAGAAAGCCCAGCATCCGCAGGTGGTACGAGCGGGCGGCCCAGCCGAGGCTGACGTTGTGCCCGGCGGCGGGCTGCCGGTCCACCGAGACGGGCGCGCCGGGGAGCAGGCCGCGCAGGGCGGCGAGTGCCTCCGGGTCGTGCCGCCAGCGCTGTTCGTGCTCGGCGAAGGTGAAGCGGACCGGGATCCGTATCCGGGGGGCGAGACACTCGAACGTCCGTTGCCAGCGCGGCACTTCCCGCGCTTCGCGAGGCGGCATGGGCGCCACCAGCGGCCCGCACAGACGGAAGGTGTCGGGCGGATAGAGCCGCAGGGGGCCCCAGTTGTTGCGCCCCAGCTCGCGACGCCACCGCTGCTCGGTCGGCCCGTCGCCGGGGTCGGACGGTCCGGACCGTCCGGGCGGTCCGTCGCCCGTACCCGCGGTGCAGGGGGTGATGGCGTGGGCGAACCGGTAGCCGCAGCCGGAGATACCGAGTCCGGTCAGCGGCAGGTCCGCGTGGTCCGCCGCCAGGGTCAGAGCGGTCTTGCCGCCGTAGGAGTGGGCGAGTACGAACACCCCCGCTCCCAGCGGGTGATGGTCGGCGAAGTCGTCGAAGCCGCGCCGCAGGAGCGCGGTCTGCTCCCCCAGCGGCAGTCCCTCGGGCAGGTCGGTGGACGAGAGCCCGTAGCCCGGCCGGTCGACGGCGAGCACGGTGAAGCCCAGCTCGGCGCCCAGGGTGAGCAGCGACAGGTCGGGGTGGGCCGGGCCGTGGAAGTACCCGGCCCGCATGCCCCCACCGTGCACGGCCAGAACGGTCGCGCGCGGAGGCCGCCGCGGCTCGGCGAGCAGAGCGGACAGCCGGACGCCCCCGGCGTCGAGCACGATGTCGCGCACGGCGGGCCGCTCCGCCGCCACGGCGGGTGGCGCCGTGCCGCGTGCGGCGGGGAGGGTCGTCGTAGTCGGCATGCGGGATTCCTCCACGATGCGGGGGGGCCGGGGGCATCCGGGCGAGGCGAGCGGACGGGCGTAGGAACACGAACAGGTACGGAAGGGCGGACGGGCGCGGGGCGAAACAGGGACGGAGGCGGACGCGGGCGCGCGCCGCGCACAGACAGGCGTACGTCCATCCCGCCGCGCCCCGGACCGAACCCGGAGCGCCCGTCAGGCCGTTCCCGCAGCCGCCGGCACCAGGCAGGGCGCCGCCGCTCGCCGCGCGGCCCCGCCGTACGGATACCGCTCCCGCCCCTCCCGTAACACCCGTGCCCACCAGGTGAGTTGGTCGAGCAGCGCTGTCGCGGCGGCGTTGCAGCCCTCCGGGTCCCTGGGGTTGCCGTCCCCGTCGAACCGGTCCCACACGTCGTGGAAGCTGACCGTCTCCCGCACCGTCACCGCGTGCAACTCCGGGAAGACCTGGCGCAGTTGCTCGACGGCCCGCAGCCCTCCCGACCGTCCTCCGTACGAGACGAAGCCGACCGGCTTCGCCTGCCATTCCGCGTCGTGCCAGTCGATGGCGGCCTTCAGCGAGGCGGGGAAGGAGCGGTTGTACTCCGGGGTGACCAGCACGAACATGTCGGCGCGCGCCAGACGCGGGGTCAGATGGGCGAGCAATCGGTCCACGTCGGCCGACGGCTGGGCGACCGGCTCCCCGGGGAGGGGGAACTCGGCCAGGTCGACGACGTCGGTCCGCAGATCGGCCCGGCGGCGCGCCTGCCCCGCGAACCACTGCGCGACGGTCGCGCCGGTCCTCCCCTTCCGTCCGCTGCCGATGACGACCGCCAGCGACAAGTGATCCCGCGTCATGATCAGCCTCTCTCGGGTGGGTTGCTCCGGGGCCGCGCCCGGCGGCCCCGGTAGCTGAGGATCAGCGGAAGTCGGCGGCGTGGTCGGCCGCCCACCGGGCGAAGGTCCGGCCCGGTGTGCCGAGGTACCGCTCCACTGGCGAGATCTCATGGGGCCGGTCGACGAGCTGGGCGAACATCGTCAGCCGCGCCTCGATCGCCCCCGGCGGGATGCCGACGTCGCCCATCTCCTTGCGGGCCTCGTCGTGCGTGATCTCCTCGAAGCGCACCGGCTTGCCGATCGCCTCGCCGATGATGCGCGCCCGGTCGGCGTAGGTGATCGACTCCGGGCCGCTGAACAGCGGCCTGGTGCCCAGGAGTTCATCGGTCAGCAGGGCGCGGGCGCCGATCTCGGCGATGTCGCGCTCGTGCAGCGGCGCGGAGTGCGCCCGGGCGAACGGGCCGCGGGCGACCCCGGTGGTCCTGATCTGCTCGCACCACTCCAGGGCGGTCACGGCCAGCCCGCCGGCCGGGTGCAGGAAGGTCCACTCCAGTCCCGACTCCTCGATCCTGCGCTCCAGGTCGCGGTGGCGTACGGCGATGAAGTTCTTCGGGTCGTCGTCACGCGCGGTGTACGAGGACAGCGCGACGATGCGCCGTACGCCGTGCTGCTTGGCCCGTTCGATCAGTTCGGCCGGGCCCTCGGGGAACGCGGCCAGGACGAAGAAGACCGAGTCGATCCCCTCCATCGGCAGGTCCTGGGTGCGGGCCACTTCCACACCCTGCGGCAGCCGGGCCCGGGCGGGGTCGCGGGTCAGCGCCCTGACGCCGACACCTGCCTCGAGCAGCAGGTCGACGAGCGGACGGCCGACGTGTCCCGTCGCGCCGGTCACCAGAATCACGATGTCTCTCCTCGGGGTTTGCGGATCACCTTGCGGATCACAGGGGCTTGCGGATCACAGGAGTGCGAGGGCGCTCGACGTGACGGCGCGTCAAGAGGCAAGGCCGCGCGTCCAGTCCAGTGCGGCGGGCTCGAACTGGACGACCGCGTGGCTCGCCACGGAACGGACGTCGCGCCAGAAGCGCTGCAGCGGCTGCCCGTCCTCCTGGGCGCGGGTGCCGCCGGTGCGCAGCAGTCCGTCCACAGCGCCCGTCAGCATCTCCAGGGCCAGGGCGGCGTCGCGGCGGCTGCGCCGGATCAGGGCGGGGGTGAGCGCGCCGCTGTCGGCGGTCTCCGCGATCCGCCCGATGAGGAACTGCGCTGCGTCGATCTCCCCCGCGGCGCGGGCGTACGCGACCTGGTAGGCCTGGCCCGCGTCGGCCCGCGGGCCGGTCGGGGCGATCGCGACAGCGGCCTCGGCGGCCTTGAGCGCCCCGAACGCGGCGCCGAGCGCGGGGGCGACGAACGTCAGGCCGTTGACGGCGAGCGTCGGTACGGGGGGACCCTCCACGCCCACGGTCCGGCCCTTCATGGCGTCCTCGCGGAGGCACGAGCGGTGTTCCGGGACGAAGACGTCGTCCAGGACGAGGGTGTGGCTGCCGGTGCCGCGCATGCCGAGGGCGTTCCAGGTGTCCTCGTAGGCGAAGTCCTCGCGGGGCACCAGGAAGAACCGCGGCGGGGTGCCGCCGGCGGACGGCGGGCCGGAGGGGGCGGGACCGGCCAGCAGGGCCCAGTCCGCGTACTCGACGCCGGAGACGAACGTCCACCCGCCCGACAGCCGCCAGCCGCCGTCGGCCGGAGCGGCCGTGCCCAGAGGCTTGACGACGGCGGCGACCCGGGCGTCGGGCCCGTCCTTCCACACCTCGGCCTGGGCCTGTTCGGGCAGGCAGGTGACGTAGCGGGTGGCGAAGGCGAACAGGGAGGCCAGCCAGGCGGTCGCCGAGCACGCCTGCCCCAACTCCGTCACGGAGCTGGTCAGTTCGGCGTAGGACCGGGGCTGTCCGCCCCAGCGCTCGGGGACGAACCAGCGTGCGAACCCGGCCCGGTCCAGTGCCTCGATCACTCCGGGCTGGACGCGGCGGTCGGCGTCGGCCTGCGCGGCCTGTGCTCCGGCCACGACGGCGACCTTGGCCGCGGCGAGCGGCGCGTCGGCGGTACGGGACGGTGCGGTCATGACGGATGCCTCCGGTGCGTGGGTACGGTCGTGCGGATGTTCCGCCGGTGCGCCGCCGGCGGACGGGTGCGGTGCCGGAGCGCCGCCGGCGTCCTTTGCCGCGGAGGCCCCGGACGGCCCGTCACCGGCCCGCGGGTGCCGCGCCGGTAAGTTCACGGCGCGGCGGTCGCGTAACAGGTCCCGGCCCGTGGCGCTCTGCTGCGCGGCGGTGATCTCGGCGGACGTGGAGTGCAGGACGGTCCCGTCGGGCGCGTGGACGGTCGCCACGCCCGATCCCCTGTACGTACGCCCGGAGCGCCGCGCATCGACGTCGACGGTCACGTGACCGGGCATCCCGCCGGGATCGAAGGTCTCCTTCAGCGTGTAGCGGAAGCCGTCCCCGGTCCTCGTCCAGCTGCCCCGGCCCGTGCTCACGGGCGTGAAGTGGGTGACCACTCCGTCCGGGGTGAAGGCGATGGTGAACTCGTCGGTCTGGTCGTCGTGGGTCACCGTCCCCGTCCAGACGCCCAGGGGAGCGGTGGCCTCGGACGGGGTTCCGTCCTCCGACAGTCCGTCATGAAGCCCAGTGGTCATCGGTGTTCCCTTCCGTCAAAACAAAACATGCGTACACTTCTAACCGCTCGTACACATTTGACTGATGGCGCGTCAGCGCACGCATCCCTGGAGAGGCCATGTCCGTCGAAGCCCGGTCCGTTCCCGCCCCCGAGGCGGCCGGTACACCACCCGGTGAACGGCTGGGGCTCGCCCTGGCCGTGATCGTCACCGCTCAGCTCATGCTGATCCTGGACGGAACGATCATGAACATCGCTCTGCCCAGCATCCAGACCGACTTAGGCGTCAGCAGCGCCGACCTGGCCTGGGTCGTCACCGCCTACGCGCTCGTCTTCGGCGGTCTGCTCCTGCTCGGCGGCCGCGCGGGCGACCTCTTCGGCCGGCTGCGGGTCTTCCGCATCGGCATCGTCGTGTTCACCCTCGCCTCCCTGCTGGGCGGGCTCGCCCCCAACGAGGGCGTCCTCATCGGGGCGCGGGCGCTCCAGGGCGTCGGCGCCGCCATCACCGCTCCGGCGGCCCTGTCCCTGATCGCCACGACGTTCTCCGAAGGCCCCGCGCGGAACCGGGCCATGGGCGTCTACGGCGCGATGAACGGCTTGGGATCGACCCTCGGGCTGCTGCTCGGCGGCCTGCTGACCGAGTACCTGAACTGGCGCTGGGTCCTGCTGGTCAACATCCCGATCGGCGTGGTCGTCGTGCTCGGGACCCGCGTCCTCAAGGACGGTTCGCGCGGCACCGGCCGCCTCGACGTGCCCGGCGCCCTCACCGGAACCTTCGGCCTGACCTCGCTGGTGTACGGCCTGACCCGCGGCGGTTCGGACGGCTGGGGCGACGCCGCCGCCGTCGCCGCGCTGATCTCGGCCGGGGTCCTGCTGACGGTCTTCCTGATCCTGCAAGCCCGCAGCAGGCACCCGATGATGCCGCTACGGCTGCTGCGCGACCGCAACCGCGGCGGGGCCTACGCCACGATGCTGCTCATCGGCGCGGGCATGTTCGCGATGTACTACTTCCTCACCCTCTACATGCAGCAGATCCTCGGCTTTTCCGCGATGCGCACCGGGCTGGCCTATCTCCCGTTCAGCATCGGCATGTTCGTCTCCGCGGGCATCCTCGGGCCGCGGCTGGCCGGGCGGTTCGCCCCGCGCGCGATCGTCGCTCCCGGCCTGGCCGTCAGCGCGCTCGGCGTCCTGTGGTTCAGCACCCTGGACCCGGGTGCCGACTATCTGACGCGCCTGGCCCCGGCGATGCTCCTCACCTCCCTCGGTCTCGGCATGAGCTTCGTACCGCTCACGCTCGGCGCGGTCAGCGGTGTGTCGCAGCAGGACGCGGGCATCGCGTCGGCCGTGCTCAACACCTCGACGCAGGTCGGCGGGGCGCTGGGCCTGGCCTTCCTGCCGGGGCTCGCCTCCGGTGCGGCGAACGACCGGCTGCCCGACGCCTCGGGCGCCTTCTTCCGGGCCCTCGCGGCGGACGACGGCACGCTGCTGGCGCGGGCATCCGACGCCCTGACGCACGGCTACGGGCGGGCGTACCTCGCGGTGGCCGCCCTGTACGCCGCCGCCATGCTGATCCTGCTGCTCGCCGTCACCACCCGCAGCCCGCGGCAGGCGCCCGCCGGGCAGCCCGCGGACGGGCAGGGCACCGGGAACGCGCAGGGCACCGGGGAGACCGCGGCATCGCGGAACCTGGGCAACGCGCCGGGCCCCGACGACGCGGCGCCCGGATCGGCGTACGCGACCGCCCCGGCGAAGGACTGACGACGCGGGCTGTGGCCGCGGTTCACCGCCGCAGGCCACAGCCCGCAACCCGGGGGTCTCCGGGTCCGGTCGAGCCGGGTCCGGAGACCGCCCGACCGTAGAATCGACGCGCACCGATGGAGAGGAAATCCGTGGCCGGCACCGCCAGAGAAGACTCCGACCGGAAGCAGCGGGGCGGTGCGCCGGTCGTCGTTCCCCGGCCCGACGGGAAGGGGGAGCGCACCCGGCAGCGCATCCTGCAGGCGGCCCGCGAGACCTTCGGCCGCGTCGGCTACGACCGCGCGACCATCCGCATGATCGCGTCGGCCGCCGACGCGGACAAGTCGTCGGTCATGCAGTACTTCGGCACCAAGGAGCAGCTGTTCCGCGAGGCCGTCCGCTTCGACATCCCCATCGGTGAACTCACCACCCAGGACCCGGAGTCCACGGCCGAGAACTATCTGCGCACCATGCTCGGGCGGTGGGCGACCACACCGGACAGCCCCATGGCCGTGCTGATGCGCACCAGCATGACCAGCGAGGAGTCCGCCGAACTGCTGCGCCATCAGGTCACCACGCAGTCGGTCGACGCCATCGCCCGGAACATCGACCTGCCCGACGCCCGGCTCCGGGCCGGGCTGTTCTCGGTGATCATGCTGGGGATCGCCAGCGGACGATATCTGCTGCGCGTCCCCGACGTCAGCGAACCGTCCCTGGAGGACCTGATCCGGGTCGCAACTCCCGTCATCCGGGCCCTGATCGCCCCGGAGGGCGACGGCTCCCCGGACGCCTCCGGCACGAGCGGCGCCACGGACGACTCCGGCACGAGCGGCACTACGGAAGGCTCCGGCACGAGCGGCGCCACGGACGGCTCCGGCGCCAGCAGCGATTGCCGTGGCTGCCCCGGCGGCGGCTCCCCCGGACGGGACACCGTCCCCGGGCAGGCCGGGCCCGCGGAGTGAGCTCCGTCCCTCACCCGGAGGGCACGACCTCCGCGGCGGGCCGGGCGCCGAGCTGCTCCGCCGCCTTCTCCCACACCCGCAGGCAGTCGCCGCCCTCGGCCGGGAGTGTGCAGACCACACCGCTGCGGCCGGACCGTACGGAGGGATGACGGCGGGCCGGTGCCGACAGGGAACGCCCCGGACCCGCCTCGACGAACGTGTACGCCCCGTCCCCCAAGAGCCCGCTCAGCGCGGGCCAGTAGAGGATGGGCTCGGCCATCTGGCGGGCCCAGAACGCCGGGTCGACAGCCTCCTCCGGCCGCACGGTGCGGGCGGTGCGCGCCGAGCGGATCTCCACCCGGGGCGGGCGCAGCGTCTCGGCCGCGACGGCCTTCTCGAAGACCTGCGCCGCCTCGTCGAGGACCGGGGAGTGGAACGGCTCCCGGGCCCGTACACGCCGTACGACCAGCCCCGCGTCGTCCAACGCCACCGCCGCGAGGGCGAGTTCGGCCTCGGGTCCGGCGAGCACGGTCTGCGCCGGGGCGTTGACGGCCCCGACGACGACGCCGCGCTCCGCCCACTCCGGGGTGATCCCGGACTCGACCCGCTCGGGGGCGGCGGCGACGGCGAGCATGCCGCCGGGCGGCGCGGTGGCAAGGACACGGGAGCGGGCCAGCATGATGCGGGCGGCGCTCTCCAGGTCGAACACCCCGGCCAGGCAGGCCGCGGCCAGTTCGCCCACACTGTGGCCGAGCAGGACGTCGGGGCGTACGCCGCGCCGTTCCAGCATCCGGCCGACGGCGTAGCCGATGACGAACAGCAACGGCTGGGCGCGGCGGCCGTCGTCGACCGGGAGGGCGGGGGCGGAGCCGAGCCAGTCGGCGCGGACGCGGTCGCCCTCCTCCCCCATCAGGCCGAAGAACTCGTCGGCGATCGCGGCGAATTCGGGCTCGTGCTCGTAGAGCGGCACGGCCATGCCGGGGTACTGGGCCCCTTGCCCGGGGAGCAGCAGGGCGACTCGGCGGTGTTCCATGGCGGAGATCTCCCGTGCCTCGTAGGGCTGTTTCACGTCAACTGCACCAGCTGTGCGGGGCGTTGAAGCCCGATTCCCGTTCCAGGCGGCGCCAGCCGGCCGTGGTCCGGGCGACGTCGCAGGCGCCGGTTCCGGCGTGGGCACCCGCCCGGGCGAGCAGGACGGCGGTGATGACGGCGAGTTCCTCGGGTCCGGCGTGGCCCTTCTCCACCCGGATGAGGGCGCCGATGTCGGTCAGGCTCATGGGGGTTCACATCTCCTCGTGGGTCGGTGCTGCGGGATCGCCGCACGGGGTCGGTGCGGGATCGCCGCAGGGGGTCACTGCGGGGGGTTGCCGTGCTTACGCCGGGGCAGGTCGGCGTGTTTGGTGCGGAGCATGGCGAGGGAGTTGATGAGGACGGCGCGGGTCTCGGTGGGATCGATGACGTCGTCGACCAGACCCCGCTCGGCCGCGTAGTACGGATGCATCAACTCGGCCTTGTACTCCTTGACCATCCGCGCCCGCATCGCCTCCGGATCATCGGCATCCGCGATCTGACGACGGAAGATCACATTCGCCGCACCCTCCGCACCCATCACCGCGATCTCGTTCGTCGGCCACGCATACGTCAGATCCGCACCGATCGACTGCGAATCCATCACGATGTACGCACCGCCGTACGCCTTCCGCAGGATCAACGAGATCCGCGGCACCGTCGCATTGCAGTACGCATACAGCAGCTTCGCCCCGTGCCGGATGATCCCACCGTGCTCCTGATCCACACCCGGCAAGAACCCCGGCACATCCAGGAACGTGACGATCGGAATGTTGAACGCATCACACATCTGCACGAACCGCGCCGCCTTCTCCGACGCCTCGATGTCCAGCACCCCGGCCAGCGTCTGCGGCTGATTGGCGATGATCCCCACCACCTGGCCGTCCATCCGCGTCAGCGCACAGATGATGTTCCGCGCCCAGCGCTCATGAACCTCCAGGTAATCACCGTCATCGACGATCTCCTCGATCACCTGCCGCATGTCGTACGGCCGGTTCCCATCCGCCGGCACCAAATCCAGCAGCACCTCCGACCGCCGGTCCACCGGATCCTCACACGACACCGACGGAGGGTTCTCCCGGTTGTTCGACGGCAGCATCGACACCAGATAGCGGACCTCCGCCAGACAGGTCTCCTCGTCGTCGTAGGCGAAATGACACACACCGGAGGTCTCGGCGTGCACGTCCGCACCGCCCAGACCGTTCTGGCTGATCTCCTCACCCGTCACCGCCCGCACCACATCCGGACCGGTGATGAACATCTGCGAGGTCTCCCGCACCATGAACACAAAATCCGTCAGGGCAGGCGAGTAGGCGGCGCCGCCCGCGCACGGGCCCAGCATCACCGAGATCTGCGGGATCACCCCGGACGCACGCGTGTTGCGCTGGAAGATCCCCCCGTACCCGGCCAGCGCGGAGACGCCTTCCTGGATGCGCGCCCCCGCACCGTCGTTCAGCGAGATCAGCGGAGCACCCGCCGAGATGGCCATGTCCATGATCTTGTGGATCTTCGTCGCATGAGCCTCACCCAGCGCCCCGCCGAAGATCCGGAAATCGTGCGCATAGACGAAGACCGTCCGGCCCTCGACCGTCCCCCAACCGGTCACCACACCATCGGTGTACGGCTTCTTCGCCTCCAGACCGAACCCCGTCGCACGATGCCGCCGCAACGGCTCCACCTCATGAAAGGAGCCCTCATCCAGCAGCACCTCGATCCGCTCACGCACCGTCAGCTTCCCCTTGGCCTTCTGAGCCTCGGTCGCACGATCACTCGGCCCGCGCAAAGCCTGCTCACGGATCGCATGCAGCTCAGCGACTCTCGCGTTCATGTCTTTCCGTCCCTTCCCCCGGCAGGACCGCGCCCACGGTGAGCTTCACCTGGTGCGCGTCGTTGGTGCGGTACGTGGTGGCGCCCGGGGCGAGACGGCCGCAGAGCCGGCTCAGCACCTTGCCGGGCCCGACCTCCACGAAGCGGTCGACCCCGTCCGCCGCCATCCGCCGTACGGTGTCCGTCCACAGCACCCGTCCGGTGAGCTGCCGCCGCAGGAACTCCCTGGCCCGGGCAGCGCTGGTGACGGGTTCCCCGCCGCTGCCCGAGTACATGGGCACGGCGGGGTCGCGGAACTCGACGTCGTCCAGCGCCGCGGCGAACTCCTCCTCGATACCGCCCATGAGGCTGCAGTGGGCGGGGCCCCCGATCTCCAGGACGACGACCCGGTCCGCACCCGCGTCGCGTACGAGGTCCACGAGGCGGTCGACGGCTCCGATGCGGCCGGAGATGACGACCTGGGTGACGTCGTTGTGATTGGCGATCTCCACGACCTCACCGGTGTCGGCCGCCGCCCGTCCGCACAACTCCTCGACCTGATCGAGGGTCAGGCCGACGACGGCGGCCATCTTCCCCGGTACCTGTTCGGTGACCGAGGTCATCAACTCGCCGCGCACCCGGACGAGTCGGAGCGCGTCCCGCCACTCCAGGACCCCCGCGCAGACGAGCGCGCCGAACTCGCCGAGGCTGTGTCCGGCCACGGCGTCCGGGACGACGCCCTGCCCGCGGAGCAGGTCCAGCGTGACCACGCTCGTGAGCAGCACCGCGGGCTGGGTGATCCGCATGTCGCGCAGGGCCTCGGCGGGTCCTTCCCAGCACTGGCGGGAGAGCGGGAAGCCGAGGATCTCGTCGGCGGGCCCGTAGTAGGTGTCGATCAGGTAGGGCCAGTGCTTGGTGAGGTCGGCACCCATGCCGACCCGCTGCGAGCCCTGGCCGGGGAACACAAAGGCGACCCTGCCCATGACGGCCCCTCCTTTCGGTCCGGGAACGGTGTGACGGTGGGGGCGGGCCGCGTCAGCCGAGGAGCGTGCCGCCGGTGGCGTCGATGAAGGCGCCGGTGATCCAGCGGGACTGGTCCGAGGCGAGGAAGGCCACCACATCGGCGACGTCGGACGGTTCGCCGACGCGGCCGAAGGCGGAGAGCTGCGCCATGGCCTGGACGGCCTGCGGGTTGTCGAAGATCGGCCCGCCGTTGTTCGTGATGCCGGGCGCCACGCTGTTGACGGTGATGCCGCGCGCGGCCAGGTGCCGGGCCCAGTGCAGGGAGATCATCTCCACCGCGCCCTTGGTCATCGCGTACGCGATCTCCTCGGGGTTGGCGAACCGGGTGAGGCCGGAGGAGATGTTGATGACGCGGCCGCCGTCGCGCAGGTTCCGCGCGGCGCGCTGGACGATGAAGAAGGGCGCCTTGGCGTTGACGGCCATCAGCTTGTCGAAGAGTTCGGGCGTCGTCTCCTCAGGGCCCGCGCCGCCCATGATCCCGGCGTTGTTGACGACGATGTCCAGCTCGGTGCCGCCCGTGTGCTCCTTCAGCCCCTCCTCGACCCCGTCGAAGAGGGCGTCCACGTCGCCAGGGACCCCGAGCGGGGCCCGTACGGCGAAGGCCCGTCCGCCGGTAGCCCGGATGCCGTCGACGGTGTCCTGCGCCGCCTCCTTGTCACGGCCGTAGTGGACGACGACGAGGGCGCCGTCGGCCGCCAGCCGCTCGGCGACGGCGCGGCCGATGCCCCGGCTCGAGCCGGTGACGAGCGCGGTCTTGTTCACCAGAGTGCCCATGGTGGTGCTCCTGTTCACGGTGTGGTCTGCGGATGGTCGGAAGGCACGGGTGCCGGCGGAGGACGGGGCGCCGAACCAGCGGTGCAGTGCGGTGCGCAGCGCCCCGGCGCCCCGCGGGCCGACCCCGTCCGTGTCCACATCTGCGCACCAGACGACGTGGCCGTCCGGGCGCACCAGGACGGCGCCGACGCCGGCGAGTTCACCCGCCGAGCCGGTGTCCGTGAGGGTCGCGGCGACGACGCGGACGCGGTCCGCCCACAGCGCCGCCTCGGCGCGCAGCCGGGCGTGGCCGGGTGCATCGGGCGCGAGGTCGAGCAGCACGCCGTGCCCGGAGCGCAGCGTCCCGGCGGTACGGGTGGAGGCGCCGGGCCCGGTGCGGAGTTCGGCGAACGGCAGCCGTGCGCCGAGGAGTCCGGGACCGTCGTCCGGAGCCGGGTGGCGTACGTCAGGAGCCGGGTGGCGTACGTCCAGGCCGGTGATCATCCCGGCCAGGTGGCGGGCGGCGCTGTCGTACCCGAGCAGTTCGCCGATGACGGACCGCACGTCCGCGGCCTCCTCGCCGCCGAGCAGGACGAGCGACTGCGCCTCGATGTTGCCCAGGACGCGGCGGCCGACGGCGTGCCGCTCGTCGTGATAGCTGTCGAGCAGTCCGGGCGGGGCCCAGCCACCCGCCTCGGCGGCCAGTTTCCACCCCAGGTTGACCGCGTCCTGCAGGCCCAGGTTGAGGGCCTGTCCCCCGACGGGCATCTGGACGTGGGCCGCGTCGCCGGCGAGCAGGACGCGGCCCGTCCGGTACCGCGCGGCCTGACGGCGGGCGTTGCCGAAGGCGTTCACCCACAGCGGCTCGCCTCCGGAGATGTCCTCGCCCGTGACCTCCCGCCACGCAGCCGCGACCTCCGCGAAGCCGGGCTCCTCTGTGCGGCGGACGGCCGGGCGGCCGAACTGATGGACCATCACCCGCGTGACCCCGTCCGGCCTGCGGCCCGCGATGGCCAGGCCGCCGGGGAACCGCTGGAAGCGCCGGTCGGGGATCTCGATGCCCGCGACGTCGGCGCGCAGCAGCTCCCGGGTGGCGTCGGTGCCGGGGAACGCGAAGCCCGCCAGCCGCCGTACCGCGCTGTTCTCCCCGTCGCAGCCGACGAGATACGCCGCGCTCAGCCGCAGCGTCTCCCCCTCCGGCGTGCGCAGCACGGCCTCGACCCGGTCGTCCCGCTGCTCCAGGCCGGTGAGTTCATGCCCCGGCCTGATGTCGGCGCCCCGCTCGGCCGCCCACTCCAGGAGGACCTCCCGGGTACGGGTCTGGGGCACCTTCCACTGGCCCGGGTACGGGCTGCCGGTGCTGCCCAGGTCCAGCGGCAGACCGCCGAAGTGGCCGCGCGGGTCGTTGGGCGGCTCCCCGAGGCGCTCCAGCAGCCCGCGCTGGTCGAAGAGTTCCATGGTGCGGGCGTGCAGCGTCGAGGCCCGCGACTCGGTGGACGGCGCGGTGGCGCGCTCGACGACGACCACGCGGGCCCCGCCGAGCCGCAGTTCCCCGGCGAGCATCAGCCCCACCGGGCCCGCGCCCACCACGATCACCTGTGTGTCCACTTACGTCACTCCTGCCAGGGGGTCGGAACGGGTCTCCCGTCGGGCGGCGAATTCCAGCGCCTGGCGCCAGCTCGTACGCCGGCGCAGCAGCTGCCGGTACTTGGCGATCTCGCCGCGGCGGTCGACCGCCAGGACGCCGGTGAGGCGGTCGCCCCGGCGGTGCAGCGCGACGAACCGGTGGCCGCCGGTGTCCCCGAACACCTCGGTCACCTCGGCGTCGGGGACACCGAGGAACTGGATGCGGACGCCGTACCAGTCGGACCAGAAGTACGGCACCGCGGCGCACGCCTCCTGGGCGCCGCCGAGGCCGAGGGCGTTGCGTGCGGCCAGGGCGCCCTGCTCCGCGGCGTTGGTCCAGTGCTCCAGCCGCATCTCCCGCCCGAACAGCGGGTTGTGCCAGCGCGCGATGTCGCCGGCCGCGTACACGCCGGGGGCGGAGGTGGCGAGATGCCGGTCGCAGAGCACACCCTCGGCCGTTGCCACGCCCGAGTCGGCGCACCAGTCGGCGGCCGGTTCCGCGCCGACGCCCACGACCACCAGATCGGTCGCCAGGGCGCTGCCGTCGGACAGCACGACGCGCTCGGCGCGGCCGTCGCCCTCGACACGGTCCACGGTGACGCCGCAGCGCAGCCGGGTGCCGTGGGCCGCGTGCAACCGGGCCAGAACCGCGCCGAGTTGCGGCCCGACGGAGCGGACCAGCGGCGCCGGCCCGCCCTCGAGCAGCGTGACCTCGGCTCCGCGGGCGCGTGCCGCGGACGCCACCTCGGCGCCGATGAACCCGGCGCCCACGACCACGACGCGGCGCGCGGCACCCAGCGCCCCGCGCAGCGCCCGCGCCTCGTCCAGCGTGCGCAGCGTATGGACACCGGCGCGCCCGGTGAGGCGGGGCAGCGTCCGGGAGCGGACCCCCGTCGCCACGACCAGCCGGTCGTACGGGATGGCGGTGCCGCCCGCGGTGACCGTGCGGCCCTCGGTGTCGAGACCGGTGGCGGGCGCGCCGAGCCGCAGATCCACGCCGAGTTCGTCCCGGTAGGAGGCCGGGTCCCGGTAGTGCGGAACAGCCGGTTCGGCCCCGGGCTCCAGGAACGCCTTGGACAGCACCGTACGGTCGTACGGCAGGTGTTCCTCGGCACCGACGAGCGTGACCGTGCCGGTGAACCCCCCGGCCCTGGCGGCCTCGACGGCGCGCAGCCCGGCCAGCGATCCCCCGACGACGACCAGCCGGCGCGGGGTCACCGGGCCACCCCCGCCGCCCCGTGGCGCAGCGCGCGCAGCAGCACGGCAG
This sequence comes from Streptomyces sp. NPDC047108, assembly GCF_040643575.1. Lineage (NCBI taxonomy): Bacteria > Bacillati > Actinomycetota > Actinomycetes > Kitasatosporales > Streptomycetaceae > Streptomyces > Streptomyces sp. NPDC047108. Next base: position 34,071 of record NZ_JBEYUP010000017.1, on the reverse strand, counting down.
GGCGCATCAGCGCGGTGCCGGGGTCGACCAGGGACAGCACACGGACGAAGGCGTGGGCCACGACCGGGTCCTGCGCCGCGGCGGCCTGCACCAGGCGGCCGTACCTCTGGATCAGGCGGGTCTTCAGGGTGCGTTCGCCGCGAACGCCCGCGAACTGCAGGTCGTTGACGGCGTTCGCCTCCCACGACGGGCCGACCGCCTCCCGCGCCAGATCGCGCAGATACGGCAGGGGCTCCGGTGGGCGGCCCGCCTGGAGATGGCGGCGCAGGACGAGGGCGCCGAGCGCGGCCACGGTCATGCCCTGGGCGTAGACCGGGTTGAAGCTGCACACGCTGTCGCCGGTCACCAGCAGGCCGCCGGGGAAGCGGTCCATCGTCTCGTACCGGCGGCGCAGGCTCACCGGGAAGCGGTGCGCGACGGGGTCGTCGAGCGGTTCGGCGTCCTGGATCAGCTCGTGCAGAGCCGGCACCGGCAGGGATTCGACGTACGCCTCGAACCCTTCGGGGTCCGTGGGCGGGACGTCACCGAGGATGCCGTTGACAGCGAGCTGGATGCGGCCGCCCTCGACCTCCGCGCAGATCGCGCCGCGCGGGTCCTGCGGCGAGGCGATGACGATGGTGGCGCGGCCGTCGTGCCGGGTCCCGGGCGGAAGCCGGTAGTGGCGGGTGGCGTAGCCGACGCCGATCTCCAGCCGTTCCTCCGGGACTTCGGGGTAGCCGAGTTCGGCGAGCCACACCGGGGTGCGCGTGCCGCGCCCGGTGGCGTCCACCACGAGGTCCGCGGGGAGGGCGCCGGCCGTGCCGCCCGGCCCGCGGGCGTGCACCCGGACGCCGGTGACCCGTGTGCGGTCGGGCGTGGTGGTGAGGCCGGTGATGTCGTGCTCCTCGAGGAACGACACCCCGGGCAGCTTCAGGACCCGGTCGCGGATACGGGCCTCCAGCAGCGGCCGGCTGGCCGCCACCGTCACCAGGTCGCTCGGGCTCTTGCGCAGCAGCCGGCCGCGGAAATACCAGTGCCCGTCCTTCACGGTGTCCTGGATCTGCGCCCCGTGCGCGGCCATCTCGTCGGTGAACCCGGGGAAGAGGTCCTCGAGGATCTCCCGTCCCCGCGGCTGCAGGCCGTGGATCTGGCGCCCCTGGGGGATGCTGCGCCGCGGCCCTTCCGTCCCGGTCAGCACATCGCGGTCCACCACGGTCACCCGGGCGCAGGAGTCGGCGAGCACGCGCGCCGCCAGCAGGCCCGCGATGCTCCCGCCCAGCACCACGGCGTGATCGCATGGGTACTCCGCCATCGTTGCGGTCACCTTTCGGCATGAGGGGGTGGTGAGTTGGGTCGGCGGGTGGTGCGGGTGCGGCAGGCGCGGGCCGTCCCGTGACGTCGCACGGGGTCCCTTGGTTGCCGCCTGCCGCACCGCGCGGAGCCCGCCCAGGTCGTGGCTCAGCGGCCGGCGACCTTCAGGGCGCCGATGGGGCACACCCGTACGGCACGCTCCGCCGCGGTCTGCCGGTCCGCCGGCAGGTCCGCCTCGTGGTCGAACAGCGCGAGGAGATCGCCCTCGTCGTCCAGCCGGAACAGATCCGGCGCGGCCTCCTCGCAGAGGCCGTGCCCCTCGCACCGGGCGAAGTCGATGGATACCTTCATGTCTTCTCGTGGCTCCTTGGTTCCGTTGGCTTCCGGGCGCGGCTCAGGCGCGCAGGACGACGGGGAGGTGCTCGATGCCGCGGATGGTGTTGTGCAGGCGCCACACCGGTTCACCTATCTCGATCCGGCGAACGCGCCTGACCAGAGCGGTCATCAGCGAGTGGCCCTCCAGCCGGGACAGCGCCTGGCCGACGCATCCGTGGATGCCGTGGCCGAAGCCCAGGTGCTCGGAGGCGGCGGCGCGGGTGATGTCGAACGTCTCCGGCGACGTCCAGTGCCGCTCGTCCCGGTTCGCCGACCCGTAGAGCAGCAGCACGCGCGAACCGGCCGTCAACTCGGTGCCGCCCAGGGCCCGGTCGCGGGTCAGCAGCCGGGTGAAGCCGCGGAGCGGCGACTCCAGGCGGACGATCTCGTTGAACGCGTTGGGGATCAGCGCGGGGTCCGAGCGCAGCAGCTCCCACTGGCCCGGATGGGCCCCGAACAGCCACAGCATGCTGGACAGCGCGCTGACCGAGGTGTCCATCGAGGGCGCGAGGAAGTCGCCGAGCAGGGCGGGCAGCAGCTCGTCGGCGATCTTCCCGGCCTGCGCGTCCGCGACGAGCTGCGCGCCCCAGCTGTCCGGGCGCAGATTGCCGGGGACGGACATCCGGTGCAGGAACTCCCCCATCTCCTGCAGCAGCGGAAAGCCCGCCCGGGTGCGCTCGTTGAGCGGTCCGAAGGCGTTGAAGCCGGCCGCGGCCCAGTCCAGCAGCCGCTCCCGGCCCTCCTCGACGGGCCACCCGAGCAGGTCGGGCACGAGCGCCAGCGGGAACGCCTGGCCGAAGTCCTTGACGGCGTCGAACTCCCCGCGGGCGACCAGCTCGTCCACCAGCTTGTCGGCCCACTCCTGGATGTAGGTGTGGAACTCGCGCAGCGCCTTCGGTGTGAGGTGCCGTGCGACGAGGCCGCGGACGAGGTCGTGGTACGGCGGGTCGCTGGTGAGGCTGGACCCGTGCTGCGCCTTGTTGAGCTGCTCGGTGATGCCGACGCCCTCGCCGGAGATGAACGACGTGTGGTCGTGGAGGGCGTCGTAGACCTCCTCGTACCGTGCGGCCGCCCACACGTCGTACTGGTCGAGGCGGACGACGGGTCCGAGGTCGCGCAGCGCCCGGTAGTCGTCGTACGGGTCGAGGATCGACGCGTCGGTGTACGGGTCGATGGCGGAACGGGGGATGTCGAGGGGTGGCATGGGTGCTCCTGGTGGTGACCGGCTCGGGCTGCGTGACGCGGCGGGTGACACCGCGTCAGCGGCGGCTCTCCGCGAACTCCTTGGCGTGGCCGAGGGTGGCGCGGCTGTTACCGCTGAGCGCGTCCCGGACGAAGGAGCGGGCGCGGGCCAGGTCGGCGTCGGGCCCCAGAACGGCGGCGATGTTGTCGGTGTTGATCGCCACCGTGTGCTGCGAGGTGACGGCCACGCCGTCGGCGTTCTCCTCCAGCAGCCAGTAGCCGGTGTGCAGGGTCATCAGCGCCGGCAGGACGGACTGCTTGTAGACGATCTTCCGGTGGGGGAAGCAGACCCGGACCGAACAAGTGGTGTGCGTCGAACCGTCCTTGGTCCGGGTGTCCATCTCCAGGGTCTGCAGACCGGGAGCGGGCTCGCCGAGGCGTACGGAGGCCACGTGCGGCAGCCGCTCCGACCAGAGCTGCGCCTCGTTCAGGAAGTCGTAGACGTCCTTGGCGGAGCCGCCCATCTGCACGGTGTCCTCGAAGGACAGCATGCGGCCCTCGGAGCCGGTGACCATCTCCACGTTCGCCTTGAGGGCGGCCAGTTCGGCGGTGGAGTTGCGGTCGACGGCCCGGTCGATCCAGGCGAGCTGCTCCGGGTCGTCGTCGACGGCGCGGTAGTCGTGCAGGAGGCGGACGCGCGCCGTGGTCGCGTCGACGGGCTCGATGATCCAGCTTCCGCCCATCGACGCCACCGGAGGCGCGGAGACCTCCTGGCGGAAGTCGATGCGCAGGGCGTCGGAGTGCAGGGTGCGGCGCGACGTCCAGTGCTTGGGCTCGCCGTTGGCGGTGGCCCAGATGCGGATGCGCTCCTCGTCGCCGGTGCGCTCGACCTGCTCCGCGTGGACCGTCGGGGGGAAGATACGGGGCCAGTTCTCCACCTCGGCGATGAGCCGGTGGACCGCGGTGGCCGGGGCGAGCACGGTGATCCCGTGCTCGACCTCGCGGAGTCCGTCCTGAGCTGACATGGTTCTGGTTCTCCTCGCTGGTGCCGGGCCGGGATCAGAAGTTGCCGAGGCCGCCGCAGACGTTCAGGGCCTGGGCGGTGATGGAGGCGGCGGTGTCCGTGGTCAGGTAGCCGACGAGGCCGGCGACCTCCTCGGCGGTCGAGTAGCGGCCGAGCGGGATCTTGGCCTGGAACTTCTCGAGGATCGCGGCCTCGGTGGTGTCGAAGGCCTGCGCGTAGCCCTGGCGCACGCGCTCGGCCATGGGCGTCTCGACATAGCCGGGGCAGACGGCGTTGACCGTGATGCCGGTGGGGGCCAGCTCGTTGCCGAGGGACTTGGTGAAGCCCACGACACCGTGCTTGGAGGCCGAGTACGGGGCGGCCAGGACGACGCCCTGCTTCCCGGCGGTGGAGGCGATGTTGATGATGCGGCCGCGGTTCTTGTGGCGCATCCCGCCGGTGGTGAGCACCTCGCGGGTCATCCGGAAGACGCTGTTGAGGTTGGTGTCGATGACGTCGGCCCACAGCTCGTCGGTGAGGTCGGCGGTCACCCCGCCTCCGCTGCGTCCGGCGTTGTTGACGAGGACGTCGACCGTGCCGAAGGTGTCGACCGCGGCGCGGACGAAGGCGGTCACGTCCTCGGGCGAGCGGACGTCGCAGGCCCTGCCGTCGACCTCCAGCCCCTCCTCCCGCAGCTCCTTGACGACGGTGACGACGGATTCCTCGGTGCGGGCGCAGAGGAACACCCGGTGTCCCAGGGCCCCGAGTGCTCTGACGACGGCCAGCCCGATTCCACTGGTGGCCCCGGTGACCAGGGCGACGGGCTGCTGGTGCGCGGACATGCGGATCTCTCCCGGAAGGTGTGGCACACGCACGGGACGGGACGGCGGCGGGCGGCCGGTGTCGGTACCGGCCTCCGCCGCGGTCCCGTCCCTGGGGTGTGCTCGGTGCGGTTGCGGTGTCTGCGGAGGGTGGTGCGCTGCGCGACGTCAGGCGGCGGTGCGGGCCGCGGCGAGCTGCTCGTTGACGGCGTCCACGAGCTGACGCGGCGTCTCGACGTCGGTCAGGGTGGCGTCCTCCAGCTCGATGCCGTACTCGCGGCCGATGCGGACACCGGTCTCGAGCAGCGCCAGCGACTCGTAGCCCAGCTCCTCGAAGGTGACGTCGGCGATGTCGCCGTCGAGGTCGGCCTCCTCGCCCGCACCCTCGCGGAGGATGCGGCGGAGGTCGTCGATGGTGAAGTCCTGTGCGGTCATGGGTGGTTGTCCTCTTCTGCTTCGGTAGTCGGTCGATGTGGGTGCGTTACGGGTGCGGGCGCTCGGGATGCGCGGAGCCCGTCCGGGCGTCGGCCGTCAGGCGGCGGCGCGGACGACCATGGCCGAGTTGAATCCGCCGTATCCGCGGGCGACGACCAGCGCGGCCCGCACGGTCGCGGAGCGCGCCGTACCGGTGACCAGGTCCAGCCCGTACGCGGGGTCGGGCGTGACGTGGATCGTGGGCGGGATCAGGCCGTCGCGGATCGACAGCAGCGCGGCGGTCACGTCCAGGGACGCGGCGCCCGAGTAGAGGCGTCCCGTCATGGTCTTGGGGGCGGTGACCGGGACGCCGCCCGGACCGAACACCTCCGTGATCGCCTCGGCCTCGATCCGGTCCAGCTCGGGTACTGCCGCGGCGTCGGCGAACACCACGTCGATGTCCCCCGGTTCCAGGCCGGCGTCGGCGAGCGCGGCGTCGATCGCCCGGCGCAGCGCCGGCGGGCGGCCGCTGCCGGGCCGGGGGTCGGTGGTGGCGCCGTACCCGGCGATCTCGCCGTAGACGCGGGCGCCGCGCTCGCGGGCGCGCTCGGCGTCCTCCAACACCACCAACGCCCCGCCCTCGCCCGCCACATGGCCCTGCGCGGCGCTGTCGAACGGCCGGTAGCCCGCTTCCGGATCGGAGCCCCGGGACATCCGGCCCGAGGCCATCTGCGCCACCCAGCCCCACGGGCAGATCGACCCGTCGATACCGCCCGAGACGATCAGGGCGGTGCCCTTGCGGATCTGGCGGCGGGCCTGGGCAAGAGCGTCGAGCCCGCCGGCCTGGTCGCTGACGACGACACCGCTCGGTCCGCGCATGCCGTTGCGGATGGAGATCTGGCCGGTGTTGACGGCGTAGAACCAGGCGTACGACTGGTAGGCGCTGACGTACTTGTTGCCCTTGCTCCAGAGGTTCTCCAGCTCGTTCTGGCCGAACTCGAAACCACCGGAGGACGCGGCCGTGATGACCCCGGCCTCGTAGTCGGCCAGCTCCGACGGCGTCACCCCCGCGTCGGCCAGGGCCCAGTCCGCGGCCGCCAGGGCGAGACGCGTCATGTGGTCGGTCTGCGGGATCAGCCGGCTGGGCAGGTGGTCGGTGGCTTCGAAGTCCGGCACCTCGCCCGCCAGCCGGGCTGGATACTGCTCGGCGTCGAACCGGGTGACCGGTCCGATGCCGCTGACGCCCTCACGGGTCGCCCGCCAGTAGGCGTCGGTGCCGAGCCCGTTGGGCGCGGTGACGCCGATTCCGGTGACGGCGACGGACGTGCTCATGCTGCTCTCCTGTCGGGCCGGGTGAGGACCATCGCGCTCTGGAAGCCGCCGAATCCGCTGCCCACGGTGAGGACGCTGTCGGTGCGGTGCTCGCGGGCGTTCAGCGGGACGTAGTCCAGGTCGAGCTCCGGGTCCGGGGTGTGCAGATTCGCCGTCGGCGGGACCACGTGATGCTCCATCGCCAGCGCCGACGCGGCGATCTCGATCGACCCGATGGCGCCGAGGGAGTGGCCGACCATCGACTTGATGGAGCTGACCGGCACGCGGTAGGCGTGCTCGCCGAGGCTGCTCTTGAACGCGGCCGTCTCGTGGCGGTCGTTCTGCTTGGTTCCGGACCCGTGGGCGTTGACGTAGTCGATGTCCGTCGGGTCGAGCCGGGCCTCGTCGAGGGCGACGCGGATGGCCTCCGCCATCTCCGCGCCGTCGGAGCGCAGTCCGGTCATGTGGTACGCGTTGCAGCGCGAGGCGTAGCCGCCGATCTCCGCGTAGATGTGCGCCCCGCGGCGCCGCGCGCTCTCCAGCTCCTCCAGCACGAAGCCCGCGGCGCCCTCGCCCAGCACGAAGCCGGTGCGCGTCTTGTCGTACGGCCGCGAGGCGTGCTCGGGGTCGTCGTTGTACGTGCTGGTCGCCTTGATGGCGTCGAAGCACGCCACGGTGATCGGCGAGATGGGAGCCTCGGTCGCGCCGGTGAGCATGACGTCGGCCGAGCCCTCACGGATCAGCTCGACCGCGTGGCCGACCGCGTCGATGCCGGAGGTGCAGCCGGTCGAGACGACGGCGCTCGGGCCCTCGGCCCCCACGGTCCAGGCGACCTCGGCCGCGAACGAGCTGGGGACGAGCTGGCTGTAGAGGTGCGGCACGGCGTAGTGGTGGTCCACCAGGTGGAGCCGGCCGTCGTCGCTGACGACCCGGTACTCGTCCTCCAGGCTGATGGTGGCGCCGACGGCGCTGCCGATGGTCACGCCGATCCGCGCGGGGTCGATCCGCTCCAGCTCCAGACCGCTGTCGGCCGCCGCCTCCCGGGCGGTGACGACCGCGAACTGCGCGGCCCGGTCCATCCGGCGTATCTCCTGCTGGAGCAGGCCGTGTTCGGCCGGGAAGAAGTCGACCTCGGCGGCGATCCTCGAACGGTACGGCGAGGGGTCGAAGAGCGACAGCGTCCGCGTGGCGGTGCGCCCGTCGGTCAGCAGCGCCCAGAAGTCCTTGGTGCTCGTACCGCCCGGCGCGAGAACGCCGATGCCGGTGATGACCACACGCCGGGTCACCGGGAACCATCCCCCTTCGGGTCCCACACGTAGAACCGCTCGGCCATCGCGTCGGACGGCGTCTTCCACGCGGGGTCGTACGGGTCGATGAAAGGCCGCAGATCGGCGCTGATCCGCTGGAAACGCGGGTCGGTCTTGGCGTCCTCGATGGCCTCGCCGCCGCCGTCGTGGTCGAAGTCCTGCAGATGGAAGTAGAGCCCCTGGTACGAGAACAGCTGGCGGCGCCGCGTCCCCATCCGGTGGGGCATCTCGGTGGCGTCGAAGTCGGCGAAGAGCCGGGCGACGTCGCCGCTGGAGCCCGGATCCATCCGGGCGACGATCAGCGTGGAGTGCATGGGTGGTGTCCTTCTCTCGTTCCGTGTCCGAGTGCGGTACGGCCGGCCGCGGGGCATCCCCGGCCTCCCGATGGGAGGGGCCCGGCCGGGCGCCGTCCGCTAGCGGGGTGCGCCGAACCAGCGGTGCAGCGCCCGCGGCAGCTCGCCGCCGGCGGGAGCGGCCCAGACGACATGGCCGTCGGGCCGGACCAGCAGGGCGCGGGTGTCCGCGAACGGGCCGTCGGCGGCGGGTGCGTGGGCCCGTCCGGTGAAGACGTCGACCCGGCCGTGCCAGCCGGAGGCGATCCGCCGGGCGGCGGGGTCGCCTTCGAGGTCGAGCAGCAACCCGCGGGCCGGGCGCAGCAGTTCGGTCGTGCTGGTCTTGCGGTCGTCCTCCGCGACGAGTTCCTGGTGCGGGAGGCGGCGGCCCAGCAAGGGGTGGTCGCCGGGCCCCGTCTCGTAGCGAATCTCCAGGCCGGTGACCATGTGGGCGAGGTGGCGCGCCACGTCGGGCTGGGCGATGAGTTCGCCGAGGACGTCGCGCAGCGGCTGGACCTCGTCGCCGCCGAGGAACAGCAGGCCCTGCGCCCGGGTGTTCATCAGCAGCCGCTCGCCGACCGGGTGGCGTTCGCGGTGGTAGGTGTCGAGCAGGCCGGGCGGGGCCCAGCCGGCGGCCACGGCGGCGAGCTTCCAGCCGAGGTTGACGGCGTCCTGGATGCCGACGTTCATGCCCTGCCCGCCCGCGGGCAGGTGGATGTGCGCGGCGTCGCCGGCCAGCAGCACCCGGCCGCGCCGGTAGGTACTGGCCAGACGTCCCGCGTCACTGAACGAACTCGCCCACACCGGTGTGGCGTCGCTGATGTCCTGCCCGGTGATCCGCTGCCAGGCCGCCGCGACGTCCGCGAACTCGGCGGGCTCGGACCGCACCGGGGCGCCGTGTTCGCGCAGGATGACCCGGTGCACGCCGTCGCCCAGCGGGGCCGACATGGCGATACCGCGCGGCAGGCGCCGGCCGAAGGGGTTCGGCTCGATCTCGCAGTCCTTCACATCGGCCAGCAGCATCTCCAGGGTGCCCGCGGTGCCGGGGAAGTCGAACCCGGCCAGCTTGCGGACGGTGCTGCGGCCCCCGTCGCACCCCACGACGTAGGAGGCGCGCAGCCGCCGGGGGCCGTCGGGCCCGCGGACGTCGACGTCGACCCCGTACGCGTCCGGGGTGATCCCGGTGACCTCGTGGCCGCGCCGGATGTCGGCGCCCAGCTCGACCGCCCACGCGCCGAGCATGCTCTCGGTCCTGCCCTGCGGGATGCCGTGGGCGGTGCGGTGCGGGCTGTCCAGCATGGTGAAGTCCACGAGCAGGCCGCCGAAGTGGCCCATCGGGTTGGTCTGGACGTCGCCCAGCCGCGGGAGCAGCCCCCGCTGGTCGAAGATCTCCATGGTGCGTACGGTCAGACCCAGCGCGCGGGACTGTCCGGTGGGTTCGGCGAGCCGCTCCAGGACCACGACGGGAACGCCCGCCAGCCGCAGCTCACCTGCGAGCATCAGCCCCGTGGGGCCTGCGCCCACGACGATTACCGCGCTATCCATTCCTCTTCCTCTCCTCGGGTCCGCCTCCTGCGCAGCGGCAGCGGTGAACCCCTCTGCCCGCCCTGGGAGTTGCGGGAGCAGGCGGGACCATGAGCGCTTGGGGTGCCCTTCGGCGGCTCGGTGCGCCTGGTGACGTCGAGGCCCCTGGGGGCCTGGGGCGCGGGGTGCTCGTCCGGAAGCCGGTCCCGGGACGGATGCCGGGGGTACGGGCGGACGTGGCCGCGAACGGGCCGTCGGGGAATCCGTGGCGCTGCGGAGGAGCGCCCACCCTCGCGACGGCGGGAACCGGCGCCGAAGGACAAAGCACCGGACTCTGGCGACAACTCTCTTCGGTCGCACGGGACGAAACAAGATGAACGGTGCCAAGTCTCGGCTAGGACCGTGTCACGTCAGCGCAGGAATGACAGGAGACCGAAAGAAGAAAGATACCGAATGACCGCTTCCGCCCACGGCGACTGCGCAGCGGAGTCACGGCGCGGGTCGTACGGGTTCTCGTACGGGTCCCCGTGCGGTCCTCGTACGGTCTTCGTCAGCGGGCGTCTTCCCCGGGCGCCGCACACCAAACCGGCGATCTTGGACGCGCCGGGACGTCCCCGCTGCCGGGGGGACAACTCCCGGTCTCGTGGGCGGTTTTGGTGCCCTGGCGCATCGGATCGCTTCGTCCGGACTCCGGCGGCTGGGCGGCCGGACGGCTCAGCGGCTCAGCGGCTCAGCGGCCGGGCGGCTACCGGTAGTACGGCGGGTGGTTCGCGATCGTGCGACACCACCGCGCAGCGGCGGGGCGTACGCGGACCATGACCGCGTACGCCCCGCCGCGGGAGCCGACCCGCTACGGCCGGTAGACCTCGCCCGGCTTCGGCGTCCCCGGCGCGAGGAGCTGCGGCACCGTGACGAAGGTGAACCCGCGCTCCTTCAGCTCCTTGATGATGCCGGGCACCGCGGGCACCGTCCCCGGATAGATGTCGTGCAGCAGGATGATGCCGTCGCGGTCGGCCCCCTCCAGCGTGCGCTCCTGGATGAGGGACGAGTCGTCGGTCGCGTAGTCCTTGGCGGTGACGCTCCACAGGACCTGAGCCAGTCCGAGCTCCTTGCTGATCTTCGACACGGTCTCGTCGGTGCGGCCCTGCGGAGGGCGCATCAGGCGCGGGCGCTCTCCGGTGATCTTCTCGATCGCCCGCTGGGGACGGTCGAGTTCCTCGCGTATCCGGTCCTCCGAGACATCGGTCAGGCGCGGGTGCGACCAGGTGTGGTTGGCGACCTCGTGGCCCTCGTCCGCGATCCGGCGGACGAGTTCGGGGTACTTCTCGATGTGGCGCTTGCCGAGGAGGAAGAAGGTGGCCGGCACCCGTTCCTTCGCCAGCGTGTCCAGCAGCCGCGGGGTGGCGGGCGCAGGTCCTGCGTCGAAGGTGAGGGCGATGCACTTGGCCTTCTCGCAGTCGACACCCCCCGATCCGCCCGGCCGTGACTTCCCGAGCGACCCGGCCTCGGGTGCGTCCGCCCTCGCCATCTCCGGCGAGACGGTCTCGACGGAGGAGCACCCGGACAGCGCCCCCAGGGCGAGGGAGACCGCGGCCAAGGGGGCCAGGACGGAGCGGGCGAGCGCGCGCAGGGGCGGTGTTCCGGACACGGACGGTCTCACTTTCGGGCAGGCGGAACCAGGCCCGGTGGGGGGCGCGGCTGGGAAGTCCTGTTCGCGGGAGGCGCCGCCGTGACATCGCGGAGCGCAGCCGGGACGTCGCGGGTCGCGGGCGGAACGTCGCCGGGAGCGCCGCGGTTCGACGTCGCGGAAGCGTCACGACGACACCGCCGGGAGCGCGTCCGCGGGACGGCCGCCGGGGTGGCCGTACGCCCTGCTGCGCGCCGCCCGATGTGCCGGAGCGGGAAGCCTCGTCGCGTCAGGGCCATGAGGTTAGGCCGGACACAACGGCCATTTCGTCACCGGACGAGGCCAATCCCCGCGTCACCCTGGAGGTGGATCCCCAGCAGCGAGCATCACCCCCCGCGGTGACGCGCTCCGCCGTCCCCGTGTTCGAGAATCGGCGGCATGACGTCCCGCACCTGGACCGCGCTCCGGTCGAGCCTCGATGCCGTGCGGGCGGCACCGCGCGCCGTGGCCGCCTCGCCCGCCTACCCGTGGGTGAGCGGCGCGGCCCTGACCTGTGCCGCGTACGTCTCCGTGGAACGTACGCCCGACACGAGTCCCCTCGACATGGCGATGGCGGTCGTCGCCACGGCCGCCTTGATGTGGCGGCGTACGCGTCCGGCTGTCGCCGTCGTCGCCGTCCTGGCCGCGCTGGCGAGCATCCTGTTCTGGCGCGAGGTGTTCGCGACCTCGGCCGTGGCGGGTCTGATCGGCTTCTACACGCTCGCCCGGAACCGTGTCCTGCCGTCCTCCGTGCTCCACGTCGCGGCGCTCGCCTCGGCGGGGGTCCTGCAGTCGAGCCACCTTCTCGCGTTCGGCTTCCAGATGCCGTCCATGAACCAGGCGTACTGGGTCACGTACTACACGGAGTTCTTCGTGCTCGCGGCGAGCATGGTGACCGCGGTCAGCATCGGGGACGCGGTGGGCAGCCAGGAGGAGCGCGCCGACGCCCGCGCCCTCCTCATCGCGGTGGAGCGGCGGCGGGCCGCCGACGCCGAACGGGCGGCCATCGCACGGGAACTGCACGACGTGGTGTCCCACTCGGTGTCGATGATCGCGGTGCAGGCCGAGAGCGCCACGTACACGACGCCGGGCCTTCCGCCCGAGGGACGCGAGGCGTTGCAGCTCATCGCGGGCACGGCGCGGGACTCCCTGCACGAACTGCGCCATCTCCTCAACGTCCTGCGCAAGGACGGTGAGCAGAAGAGCGGGAGCGCCCCGCAACCCACGCTGGAACGGCTGGACGACCTGCTCGAACAGCACCGGACGGTTGGCGGCAGCGCCGAACTGCGGGCCGAGGACGGCATCCCCGTCCTGCTGCCGTCCGTGGAGATGTCCGTCTACCGCGTCGTCCAGGAGGCCCTCACCAACGCCCGCCGCCACGCGCCCGGAGCGCACACCGTGGTCGTCCTCGCCCGCCGCCCGGACCGCCTGCTGCTCCGGATCACAGACGACGGCCCGGGACCGCCCAAGGGGTGCCCGGCCGGCGGGCACGGTCTGATCGGCATGCGGGAGCGGGTCACGCTGCTCGGCGGCGAACTGTCCACGGGCCCGGGGGCGAGGGGCGGCTTCCTCATCGAGGCATGGTTCCCGCTGCTCCCGCTCTCCGAGGAGCCCGGAGAGGTCGGCGGCGTGAACGGAGCCGGACGGCGGCGCGCGGGATATGGTGCGGCGCCATGGTGATACGGGCGGTCGTCGCGGACGACCAGGGCATGGTCCGCAGCGGCTTCGTGAACCTGCTGGCCACGCAGGACGACATCGAGGTCGTCGGCGAGGCGGAGGACGGGGAGGAAGCGGTCCGGATCGTGGCCGAGCAGCGGCCGGACGTCGCGCTGCTCGACATCCGCATGCCGCGCATGAACGGCATCGAGGCCGCCCGCGCGATCCTCGCCCCGCCCGCCGGGGCCTCCGGCGGGCCGGAGGCCCCGGCGCCCTGTGACGGGACGAAGGTCCTGATGCTCACGACCTTCGGTCTGGACGAGTACGTCTACGACGCCCTGTCCGCGGGAGCCAGCGGCTTCCTGCTGAAGGACGCGACCTTCGCCGAACTGCTGCACGCGGTACGGGTGGTGGCGGACGGCAACGCGCTGCTGGCCCCCGAGGTGACCGAGCGCCTGATCGCCGACTTCGTCCGAAGACGGACCCCCCGGCCTCGCGCGGCGTCCCCGGGAGACCTCACGGCCCGCGAGGTCGAGGTGCTCACCCTCATCGGCCAGGGGCTGTCCAACGGTGAGATCGCCGAACAGCTCATGATCAGCGAGAACACGCTCAAGACGCACATCAACCGGCTGTTCGGCAAGATGGAGCTCCGGGACCGGGCGCAGGCGGTGATCCTCGCGTACGAGCTCCGCCTGGTGGTCCCGGGCCCCACGGCCTGACACCGGCGCCCCGGCGCCGGGCGGCCCGGCCGCCGGGGGCCGCGTGCAGCCGTTCGCCGAGGCCTGACGCGCCCTGGCGCTGTCGGCCACTTCGAGCTCTGCGCGGCCACGCCCCCTTCCGACCGATCACGGCGCGCCGACCACGACAGCCGACGCGGAAGACGTGACGGACAGCCTTGCACTGCCGGCAGTACCCTCCGGCGTTCCAGCTGTCCCAGGGATTGTTGAGGCGACGTGAGCTGGTATGCGCGAGCGAATGGGGGTGTCTAGTGACGTTGGACACTAGAAGTCGAGCAGGAATAGACTTAGAGTCATGAAGTACAGGGACCTGATCAGCAAGATCAGGAAAGCGGCGAAGGCCAAAGGCATTCCCTTCGAGCAGCAGCGCCAGAAGGGCAGCCATCAGATGTGGACCTGCGGCCGCACCCCCGTCGTCATACCGAGCCACACCGAAGTCAACGAACTGACCGCCCAGAACATCCTGAAGACCCTGGAAGCCGAACTCGGAGAGAGGTGGTGGCGGTGACCGCGTACCGCGTCAACGCGCGCCGATCGGGCGACTGGTGGGCACTCGAAGTACCCGACCTCCCTGGAGTGTTCAGCCAGGCCAAGCGCCTCGACTCCGCCGCACGGGCGGCTGCCGAAGCCATCGCCGTCATGACCGACGCCGACGCCGGCACCATCGACGTCGACATCGTCCCCGAACTGGACCGGGCCACCCGGTCCGCCCTGGCCGATGTCGCCCGCGCGAAGCGCGCCCGGGCCGAGGCCGAAGAGGTCGAGCGGCAGGCCATGCGCGCGGCCGCAGTCGCCCTCACCAATGACATGAGCCAGCGGGACGCCGGACGCATCCTCGGAGTCTCCTTCCAGCGCATCTCCCAGCTCCTGGCCCTGCCCGCGGCGGCGGCGAGAAAGGCGCGAGGTAGCGGCCGTGAAGCGACGAAGAGGGCAGGCCGCGGCAGCGACTTAGTTCCCGTCCAGCGGTCTCGCAGCCACGAGCGCGCCAGCGCCTGACGACCACGAACAGCGCCTCCGCACCGGACTCCCGGGCGGGGGCGCAGTCTTCGTACGGGCCTGCGCGCGGTCAGCGGGCCCGCCGGGCTTCGTCGGTGACCATCGCCATGGCGAACATCCCGAGCCCATCGCCATGTCCAGCGCTTACCCGTAGCAGGGTGAGCCGTCGATACCAGGCGTTCGGATCGCCCGTGCACTCATCGACGTGCCCCCTGGCGTGTCGGGCGCAGGGTCCGAGCCGGTGCGGGCAGTGGGGCGGTCTTGCGGGCACCTCGATCACTTCCGCATGCGGCGGTGGCACAAGCGGACACCCGACCGCGGCACCACCACACCATCCGCTGCCGCAGGACCGCGAACCCCGCACGGTCCTGCGGTGGCGGTTCACCACTACCGTGGCTCGATGGCGCCGACCTGACCACGGCCGGTTTGCCTGCCCGCTCGCGCCGCGGCGGCCGCAGCGCGAGCGCCGCGGCAGGGACACCCCGCCGCGGCGCCACCCCGAAGACCCCTACGGCAGGACCGCGAAGCCGTCCACCTCCACCATCGCCTGCTCGTCCCAGAGCCTGACCACGCCGATCAGTGCCATCGCCGGGTAGTCACGGCCCGCCAACCGGCGCCAGACGCGGCCCAGTTCGGCCGCGTGCCGCCGGTAGTCGGCGACGTCCGTCGCGTACACCGTGACGCGCGCGAGGTGCTCCGGGCCGCCGCCCGCGGCGCGCAGTGCGGCCAGGAGGTTGGTGAGCGCCGTGGTGAACTGCTCCGGGAGCGTCTCCCCCACGACCTCGCCGTCCCCGTCCAGCGCCGTCTGCCCGGCGAGGAAGACCAGCCGGCTGCCGGTCGCGGTCACGGCGTGGCTGAAGCCTGTCGGCGGGGAGAGCTCGGGCGGGTTGACGCGGACGACACCGCTCCCGCCACCCTCACGGCCCGCTCTCCCGCCACCCTCACGGCCCGCGCTCCCGTCACCCGCACCCCCACCACGCCCGCCGTCCGCGTCCCCGGCGCCCGCCGGTGCGCGGTCCGGTGCGCCGTTCCCGTGCTCGCTCATCGGTACAACTCCTTCGCGATGATGGTGCGCTGGACCTCGGTGGCGCCCTCGTAGATCCGCGGGGCCCTGACCTCGCGGTAGAGGTGTTCCAGCAGATGCCCCGCCCGCAGCGCGCGGGCGCCGTGGATCTGGACGGCGGCGTCGACCACGTACTGCGCCGTCTCCGTGGCGAGCAGCTTGGCCATAGCCGCGCGCTTGGCGACGTCCGGGGCCCCGCGGTCGTACGCGGCGGCCGCGGCGTGGACGAGCAGCCGCGCCGCCTCCGTACGGGTCGCCATCTCGGCGAGCTGGTGGGAGACGGACTGCAGGTCCTTCAGCGGCCCGCCGAACGCGGTGCGCCGCGCCGCGTGCTCCAGGGACGCGTCCAGTGCGGCCTGCGCCATACCGACGGCGAACGCGCCGACGCTCGGCCGGAAGAGGTTGAGGGTCCGCATGGCGACGCCGAACCCCTGGCCGGGTTCGCCCAGCACATCGGCCGGGGTCACCGGTACGCCGTCGAAGCGCACCGCGCCGATGGGGTGCGGCGAGAGCATGTCGAGCCCCTCGCCGGACAGCCCGGGGCGGTCCGCGGGGACGAGGAAGGCCGTGACGCCCCGGGCACCCGCGCCCTCACCGGTGCGGGCGAAGACGCTGTAGAAATCGGCCTCGGGGGCGTTCGAGATCCAGCACTTCTCGCCGGTCAGCCGCCAGCCGCCGTCCCCGTCGGGTTCCGCCGCGAGTTCCAGCGCCGCAGCGTCGGAGCCCGCGCCCGGTTCGCTCAGCGCGAAGGCCGCGACGGCCCGGCCGGCGACCACCTCGGGGATCCAGCGTGCGCGCTGCTCGTCGCTGCCCGCCTGCACCACCGGGTAGGTCCCCAGGCCCTGCAGCGCGAGCGCGGTCTCCGCCTCCGTGCACTCCCGGGCCAGGGACTCGCGCAGCAGGCACAGGTCCGTCGCCGCGACGCGCCGGCCTCCCGCGGGCACGCCCGGCAGGGCACCCGGCTCCCAGCCCGGGAACACCCGCTCCAGCAGGCCGAGTTCACCGAGCGCGGCCACCAGGGGGCGGTTGACCCGCCCGGGCTCCCCCTTCTCCGCGAGTGGCCGCAGCCGCTCCGCGGCGAGCCGGCGCACCTGCGCGCACCACTCCTCTTGCTCCGGATCGAGCGCGAACTCGGGCATCAGCACCCTCTTCCCGTATCGCGGACTATTGACTGTCGTCACCATCACGATACGCTCGTCGGCAACCGCACGGGCCTGAATCCACCCCATTCAAGGACCGCGTACGAGGGGGCACAACCGCCATGGAGCTCAAACCGTCCGCTCACCGAGACACCTTCGCGCGCGATCATCTGCCGCCACCCGACCAGTGGCCGGAGCTGTCCTTCGACCTGCCCGCCCTGCGGTACCCGGACCGGCTCAACTGCGGCGCCGAACTGCTCGACGCCACGGTGGCCCGGTTCGGACCCGACCGCCCGGCGTTCGTCGACGGCGCGGGCGAGGTCTGGTCGTACGGCGAGCTGCGCGCCCGGGTCGACCGGATCGCACACGTCCTCACCTCCGAACTCGGCGTGGCGCCCGGCAACCGCGTCCTGCTGCGCGGCCCCACCACGCCCGATCTCGCCGCCTGCTGGCTCGCGGTGATGAAGGCCGGCGCGGTCGCCGTGACCGTGCTGGCCGCGCAGCGCCCGCTGGAGCTCGCGGGCATCTGCGAGACGGCCCGCATCCGGCACGCGCTGTGCGACATCCGCTCCGTCGACGACCTGGTGAAGGCCGAGGTCCCCGACCTGCGGATCTGCACGTTCGGCGGGGACGGGCCCGAGGACCTGCTCGCCCGCGGCGCGTCCCACCCCGAGGTCTACGAGGCCGTCCCCACCTCCGCGGACGACGTGGCGCTGATCGCCTTCACCTCCGGCACCACCGGACGGCCCAAGGGGTGCATGCACTTCCACCGCGACGTGCTCGCCATCGCCGACACCTTCTCCGAGCACGTCCTGAAGCCCCGGCCGGACGACCTGTTCGCCGGCAGCCCGCCGCTCGGCTTCACCTTCGGCCTCGGCGGCCTGGTGATCTTCCCGATGCGGGCCGGGGCATCCGCGCTGCTCCTGGAACAGGCCGGGCCGCGGCAGCTCCCGGACGCCGTCGAACGCCACCGGGTGACGGTCCTCTTCACCGCCCCCACCGCGTACCGGGCGATGCTCGACCGGATCGGCACCCACGACCTGACCTCGCTGCGCCGCTGCGTCTCGGCCGGGGAGAACCTGCCCGAGGCCGTCTGGAGCGCCTGGCACGAGCGGACCGGGATCCGGATCATCAACGGCATCGGGGCGACCGAGCTGCTGCACATCTTCATCTCCGCCGCCGACGAGGCGATCCGCCCCGGCACCACCGGGGTCCCGGTGCCCGGCTTCCAGGCCCGTGTCGTCGGCCTGGACGGAACGCCCGTCCCCGACGGCGAGCCGGGGCTGCTCGCCGTGCGCGGCCCGACGGGCTGCCGCTATCTGGCCGACGAGCGCCAGCGGGAGTACGTCCGGGACGGCTGGAACATGACCGGCGACACCTACGTACGGGAGCCCGACGGCTGGTTCCGCTACGTCGCCCGCGCCGACGACATGATCATTTCCGCGGGCTACAACATCGCGGGCCCCGAGGTCGAGGACGCCCTGCTGCGCCACCCCGACGTCCTGGAGGCGGCGGTCGTCGGCCGCCCGGACGAGGAACGCGGCCAGGTCGTCGTGGCCTACGCGGTCCTGCGCGAGGGCGCACGCCGGGACGACCAGGCCGTCGCCTCCCTGCGGGAGTTCGTCAAGGCGGGGATAGCGCCGTACAAGTGCCCGCGCGAGATCGTCTTCCTCGACGCGCTCCCCCGTACGGCGACGGGCAAGCTGCAGCGCTTCCGCCTCCGCGACGCGGAAGCCGCGCGGGCGGGCGAGGGGAGCGGGCCGGCCGGGGCGGGCACCGACCGGACAACAGCACCGTCCGCTCACCCTCTAAAGTGATCACGTGGCCGAGCACACCCCGCGTTCCCTGATCGTCACGCTCTACGGCGTGTACGGGCGCGGGCGCGCATCCGGGGACGGGCCGCTGCCGATCGCTGCGCTGATCCGGCTCCTGGGTGCGGTGGACGTGGACCCGCCGTCGGTGCGCTCCGCCGTCTCCCGGCTGAAGCGGCGGGGACTGCTGGTCCCCGCCCGTACGGCCGGCGGCGCCGCCGGATACGTCCTCTCCGAGGGCGCCCGGCAGCTCCTGGACGACGGCGACCGCCGCATCTTCGGCCGCCGCCCGCCGCGGCTGGCCGACGGCTGGGCGCTGGCCGTCTTCTCCGTCCCCGAGCACGAGCGGAACAAGCGCCACCTGCTGCGCTCCCGGCTGTCCCGCCTCGGGTTCGGCACGGCCGCGCCCGGCGTGTGGATCGCCCCGGCCCATCTGCTGGAGGAGACCCGCCACACCCTTCAGCGCCTCGAACTCAGCCCGTACGTGGACCTGTTCACCGGTGCGCACACCGGCTTCGAGCCGACCCCCGGCGCGGTGGCGCGCTGGTGGGACCTGGACGCGATCGCGAAGCTGCACCAGGAGTTCCTGGACGAGCACGAGCCGATGCTCGCGCGCTGGACGTCGCGCCGGGCGACGGACCGCGCGGAGGCCTACCGCGACCACCTGCTGATGCTGGACTCCTGGCGCCATCTCCCGTACGCGGACCCGGGCCTGCCGCCGGAACTGCTCCCCGCCGGCTGGCCGGGCGCGCGCAGCGCGGAAGTCTTCGCGGCGCTCCACGCCAAACTCCGCACCCCGGCCGCGGCCTACGCGCGGAGCGTGCTGTCGGCGGAGTGACCCCGGCTGCCTCTGATCGTTGGTTCATCCGACCGCTTCCCCGTGCGGGGACTATTCTGACCATGCCGGGGCGAACCTTCGGTGACCAGGAGGGAGCAGCGATGGCGATGCCCGCTATGGAGCATTTCGGCCAGGCAGAGGGGGACACCGTGCTTGCCGCCTTCCTCGAACTCACGGTTCCCGAGGGCTACCGCGCCGAGCTCATCGAGGGGGAGATCATCGTGACCCCGCCGCCCGACGGTGACCACGAGGACGTTGTCGGCCGACTGATCGGGCAGATCAGCCGACATTCCGCTGCTGACCTCTACGCAGCGGGCACCAAAGGGCTCATCACGCCACTCGGCCGGTTCATCCCCGATGCCGCCATCGGGCCCACCGGCACGTTCCGCGGCATGGATGCCTGGGCGGAACCGAACGGCGTCGTGATGACGGTGGAGGTCAACTCCACCCGCCCCGACAGGGACCGCGGTCCCAAGCGGCGCGGCTACGCTGCCGCGGGCATTCCCTTCTACCTGCTCGTCGACCGCTCGGACGGCACCGTGACGCTGCATGCCGAGCCTCATGACGGCGACTACAAGCAGTCCACCCGCGTGCCGTTCGGGAAGTCCCTGGACCTCCCCGATCCGTTCTCCTTCGCCCTCGACACCGCGGTCTTCGCCTGATCCTCCACTCCGTCAGCCCTTCGCGCCCGCCCCCAGGCTCAGCCTCGGCTTCGGGCCGTCCGTACGCCCCGTCGGCGGGGTGCGGCTGCCCGCCCGGTACGGGAGGGGCCAGGAGGCGCCGGGCCCGGTGTAACCCTGTTCGGCCGCGGCGTGGAGGGTCCAGTGCGGGTCGTAGAGGTGCGGGCGGGCGAGGGCGCAGAGGTCGGCGCGGCCCGCGAGCACCAGCGAATTGACGTCGTCCCAGGAGGAGATGGCGCCGACGGCGATGACGGGGACGCCGAGAGTGTTCCGGATCCGGTCGGCGTACGGCGTCTGGTACGAGCGCCCGTACTCCGGACGTTCCTCGGGCACGACCTGGCCGGTGGAGACGTCGATGGCGTCGGCACCGTGGTCGGCGAAGGCGCGGGCGATCGTGACCGCGTCCTCGCCCGTCGTGCCGCCCTCCGCCCAGTCCGTGGCCGAGATGCGGACGGTCATCGGCCGGTCCTCCGGCCAGACCGACCGTACGGCGTCGAAGACTTCGAGGGGGAAGCGCAGCCGGGCGGTGAGGTCGCCGCCGTAGGCGTCGGTGCGCCGGTTCGTCAGCGGCGACAGGAAGCTGGAGAGCAGGTAGCCGTGGGCGCAGTGGAGTTCGAGGAGGTCGAACCCGGCGTCCGCGGCACGGCGGGCGGAGGCGGTGAACTGGTCCCGGATGCCGTCCAGTTCGGAGGTGTCCAGCGCGTGCGGCACCTGGTTGACGCCGGCCCGGTACGGCAGCGGCGAGGGCGCCACGACCGGCCAGTTGCCCTCCGGCAGCGGCTGGTCGATGCCGTCCCACATCAGCCGGGTCGAGCCCTTGCGACCCGAGTGGCCGAGCTGGACGCCGATGGCGGTGCCCGGTGCCTGGGCGTGCACGAAGTCGGTGACGCGCCGCCACGCGGTCCCGTGCTCCGGCTCGTACAGCCCCGCGCAGCCCGGGGTGATGCGCCCCTCCGGGCTCACGCACACCATCTCGGTCATGACCAGGCCGGCGCCGCCGAGGGCGCGCGAGCCGAGGTGGACGAGGTGGAAGTCGCCCGGGGTGCCGTCCTCGGCGGAGTACATGTCCATGGGCGAGACGACGACCCGGTTGCGCAGGGTCAGACCGCGCAGCCGGAGCGGCGTGAACATCGGTGGCGTGCCGGGCTCCACGCCCGACTCGCTCTCGACGGCGGCGACGAACCCGGCGTCGCGGAGCCGCAGATTGTCATGGGTGATGCGGCGGCTGCGGGTCAGCAGGTTGAACGCGAACTGCCGTGGCGGCTGGTCGAGATACGTGCCCAGCTCCTCGAACCACTCCAGGCTCGCGCGGGCGGCGCGCTGCGTCGACTCCACGACGGGGCGCCGCTCGGTCTCGTACGCGGCAAGCGCCGCGGGCAGGTCCGGCTGTTCCTCCAGGCAGGCGGCGAGCGCGAGGGCGTCCTCGACGGCGAGCTTGGTGCCGGAGCCGATGGAGAAGTGGGCGGTGTGGGCCGCGTCGCCGAGCAGCACCGTGTTGCCGTGCGACCAGCGCTCGTTGACGACCGTACGGAAGGCGATCCAGCTCGAGTTGTTGCCGCGGAGCGGGCGGCCGCCGAGGGCGTCGGCGAAGATCTTCGCGCACCGTTCGGTGGACTCGGTCTCGTCACAGCGGTCGAGGCCGGCGCTGCGCCAGACCTCCTCGCGCATCTCGACGATGACGGTGGACGCGCCCTCCGGGTGCCCGTTGGTGCCGGGGCGGGCGTACGGGTAGCCGTGGAGCTGCATGACACCGTGCTCGGTCTCGGCGATCTCGAAGCGGAAGGCGTCGAAGGCGAAGTCGGCGGCGAGCCAGATGTAGCGGCAGCGGTGGGTCTCGATCCGCGGCCGGTGTTCGTCGCGGGCCGCGTCCCGTGTCGCGCTGTGCACGCCGTCGGCGGCGATCACCAGGTCGTGGCGGGCGGCGAGTTCGGCAGCGGGCGGCGCCTCCTCCCGGAAGCGCAGATCGACACCGAGGCCGCGGCAGCGGTCGTGGAGGATCTCCAGCAGGCGGCGGCGGCCGAGGGCGGCGAAGCCGTGACCGCCGGAGGAGAGGGTGTGCCCGCGGTGGACCACGTCGATCGCGTCCCAGCGGACGAACTCGGCCTGGAGCGCGCGGTGGACGACGGGATCGGCCTCCTCGATGCCGCCCAGGGTCTCGTCGGAGAGGACGACGCCGAAGCCGAAGGTGTCGTCGGGGGCGTTGCGCTCCCAGACGGTGACCTCCCGCGCCGGGTCGAGGCGCTTGAGCAGCGCGGCCGCGTACAGCCCGCCCGGCCCGCCCCCGACGACCGCGACCCGCATCGGCCCTGACACCGCTACCTGCCCTGCCACTTGGGCTGCCGCTTCTCGGTGAACGCGGAGTGGAACTCGGCGTAGTCGTCGCTGTTCATCAGCAGCGCCTGCGTGGATGCGTCCATCTCGATGGAGGCGGCGAGCGGCATGTCGAGTTCGGCGGTGAGCAGGGCCTTGGTCTGGGCGTGGGCCAGCGCCGGTCCGTCGGCGAGCCGCCGCGCCAGCGCGCTCGCCTCGGCGTGGGCCTGCCCCTCCTCGGCCAGCACGCTGATGAGGCCGATCCGTTCGGCCTCGGGGGCGCGCACCGGCTCGCCGAGCATCAGCAGCCGGGTGGCGTGCCCGAGCCCGACGACGCGCGGCAGCAGATAGGCCGCGCCCATGTCGCCGCCGGACAGCCCGACCTTGGTGAAGAGGAAAGCGAAGCGGGCCGAGGGGTCGGCGACCCGGAAGTCGGCGGCGAGCGCGAGGACGGCACCGGCGCCGGCCGCGACGCCGTGCACCGCGGCGATCACGGGGAAGGGGCACTCGCGCAACGCCCGGACCACCTGCCCGGTCATGCGGTTGAAGTCGAGCAGCTGCGAGGTGTCCATGGAGAGCGTGGCGCCGATGATCTCGTCGACATCGCCGCCGGAGCAGAAGCCCCGGCCCTCGCCGCCGAGCACCAGGGCGCGCACGGACCCGTCGCGGGCCAACTCGGCGATGAGGTCGCGGAGATCGGCGTACGCCTCGAAGGTCAGCGCGTTGAGCTTGTCGGGGCGGTCGAGGGTGACGGTCGCGACGCCCTCGTCCCGGGTGAGGCTGAAGTGCCGCCACTCCTCGGTCGCTCGGGCGGAACCGGTGAACGGGCTCATGGGGTACGGCCTCCCTCGCCGGACAGCTGCTGTCTGCCGATGCCTGCCCACCGAAGCTATCACCTCTTCATGACCGTCGTCACGAGTACGCGATACGCCCGGGCACGGGTGCGCCCGCTCCGCAGGACGGGAGCGGATACGGGAGACGGGCGCGGGAGACCGGGTGACCGGGCCTTCCACCGGCCGGTCGGGCCTTCTCGCCGCCGCGGTCAGGCCGCCGAGGCCGCGAGGGTGGCGACCAGCACCGCCTTGATCGTGTGCATCCGGTTCTCGGCCTCGTCGAAGACCACCGAGTGCTCCGACTCGAAGACCTCGTCGGTGACCTCGAGCGAGGTCAGCCCGTGGCGCGCGTGGATCTCCCGGCCGAGCGCGGTGCCGAGGTCGTGGAAGGCGGGCAGGCAGTGCAGGAACTTCACGTCCGGGCGGCCGGTGGCCCGCAGCACGTCCATCGTGACCGCGTACGGACCGAGCAGTCCGATCCGCTCGTCCCAGACCTCCTTCGGCTCCCCCATCGACACCCAGACATCGGTGGCGATGAAATCCGCCCCCCGCACGCCCTCGGCCACGTCCTCGGTGAGGGTGACCCGGGCACCGGAGGCGGCGGCCAGTTCACGGGCGCGGGCGACGACCGCGTCCGCGGGCCAGAGTCCGCGCGGCGCCACGATCCGTACGTCCATGCCCAGCAGCGCGCCGGTGACGAGGTAGGAGTTGCCCATGTTGTTGCGCGCGTCGCCGAGATAGGCGAGGGCCAGCGACTCCAGGGGGCCTTCGCTGTGCTCGGTGACGGTGAGCATGTCGGCGAGCATCTGGGTCGGGTGCCAGGTGTCGGTGAGACCGTTGAGGACCGGGACCCCGGCGTGCTCCGCCAGCTCCTCCACGACGTCCTGTCCGTGGCCCCGGTACTCGATGGCGTCGAACATCCGGCCCAGCACGCGGGCGGTGTCCTTCACCGACTCCTTGTGCCCGATCTGCGAGCCCGCGGGGTCGAGATACGTGGTCGAGGCACCCTGGTCGGCCGCCGCGACCTCGAAGGCGCAGCGCGTCCGGGTGGAGGTCTTCTCGAAGACCAGGGCGATGTTCCTGCCCCGCAGCCGCGGCACCTCGGCGCCGGCCCGCTTGGCGGCCTTCAGCTCCGCCGCGAGCTCGATCAGATGACGGAACTCGCCGGCGGTGAAGTCCAGCTCCTTGAGGAAGTGGCGGCCCGTGAGGTCTGTCGCCATCGGAGGGCTCCTCGGTCACGACTACGGAAGATGCGATGGAAGTATATACGACCCTTCGCATCTCTATACGAACCCCTCTCCGGGCCGCCCACCGCGGCGCCCTACAGGACGGGATCGCGCTCCACCGGGCAGCTCATGCACCGCGGCCCGCCCCGGCCCCGCCCCAGCTCGCCGCCGGGAATCTCTATCACCTCGATACCGTGCTTGCGCAGGAAGGTGTTGGTGGTCGCGTTGCGGTCGTAGGCCACGACCACGCCGGGCTCGACGGCCAGCACGTTGCAGCCGTCGTCCCACTGCTCCCGTTCCGCCGAGTGCACGTCCTGCGTCGCGGTGAGGACCTTGATCCCGTCGAGACCGAGCGCGGCAGCGATAGCCCGGTGCATGTGCTCCGGCGGGTGGTCGGTCACCTTCAGCTCCTGGTCACCGGCGCCGGGCTCGATGGTGTACGAGCGGAGCATGCCCAGCCCCGCGTACTGCGTGAAGGTGTCGCCGTCGACCATCGTCATGACCGTGTCCAGATGCATGAACGCCCGGGCCTTCGGCATGTCGAGCGCCACGATCGTGCGCGCGGAACCGGCCGCGAAGAGCCCGCGGGCCAGCATCTCCACCGCCTGCGGCGCGGTCCGCTCGCTCATGCCGATGAGCACGGCTCCGTTGCCGATCACCAGGACGTCGCCGCCCTCGATCGTCGACGGATAGGCGCTCTGCCCCTCCGACCAGACGTGGAAGGCCCCGGACTGGGTGAACAGCGGGTGGTGGCGGTAGATCGCCTCGGCGTGCACGGTCTCCCGCTGCCGGGCGGGCCAGCGCATGGCGTTGATCGACACACCGTCGTAGACCCAGGCGGAGGTGTCCCGGGTGAACAGGTGGTTGGGCAGCGGGGCGAGCAGGAAGTCGTCCATCTCCATCACGTGGAACCGGACGGACACCGGCTCGGGGTGCCGCTCCAGGAACTCCCGCTTGGTCATGCCCCCGATCAGCGCCTCGACCAGTTCGGATATCGGCAGGTGCTCGAAGGCGGCCCGGAGGTGGTCGGTGGCCAGCGGGCCGTACTCCTTCTCGTCGAAGACCCGGTCCAGCACCAGCCGGCGCGCCTCGGGGACCTCCAGGCTCTCGGCCAGCAGATCGCCGAAGAGGTGGACCTCGACACCGAGCTCGCGCAGCACGTCCGCGAAACCGTCGTGCTCCTGCCGCGCCCTCCGCACCCACAGCAGGTCGTCGAAGAGCAGTGCGTCCTTGTTGGACGGAGTGAGCCGCTTCAGTTCCAGGTCCGGGCGGTGCAGGATGACGCGGCGCAGCCGCCCGGCCTCGGAATCCACATGGAATGCCATGCACCCATCCTGGCCGAGGCGGGCGGCCTGCGCGGCTTTACTCAGGCCTTCTTTTCGTACACCCGCTTCACGGCTTCATCTCGTACGCGCCCGAGAGCGCCTCGACACGGGCCCACACGCGCGCCGAGCGCTCGGTGTCCGTGACGGGGCGGCGGACCGCGCCGAGCGCCCACTCCTGCTGCGCCTCGGTGGCCGAGTCCTTGCCGTGCAGCTCGACGGCGTGGGCGGAGAAGTCGCGGACGAGGACGGAGAACAGCTCGTCCAGGACGTCCCGGTCCAGGCCGGTGAGCTCCGCCTGCTCCAGGATGAGCTGGCCGTGGACGACGAGCGCGAAGAGCTGGCCGAGGGCCAGGAGCAGGTCGAGGTCCTTGGCCTGCTCGGCGTCGGGGGCGGCGGTGGTGATGAGCGTGCACAGCGCGTCGGCCTGCTCGCGGAGGCGGGCGACGTTGGGCAGCTCGGCGTGGGCGTCGTAGGCGGCGCGCCAGTCGTGGAACTGGATGGCCCCGAGGCCACGGGCCGGGCCCTGGCGGAAGAGGAACGCGTCGTCCGACGCGTCGTGGCGGGTGGGGACCGGGGCGTACTCGGCCGGGTTGAGGAGGTAGTTCCCCATGAACTTCAGGATCAGGGCGAGGTTGACGTGGACCGTGCCCTCCAGCTTGGGCAGGCCGCGGATCTCGACGGCCGCCTGGGAGAAGTACGTGTCCTTCTCGAAGCCCTTGGCGGCGATGACGTCCCACAGGAGGTCGATGACCTTCTCGCCCTCGGTGGTCACCTTCATCTTCGTCATCGGGTTGAAGAGGAGGTAGCGGCGGTCCTCGGGGCTCGCACTCCGGAAGTAGTCCACGGCCCGGTCGCTGAAGAGCTTCATGCCGACGAGGCGGACGTAGGCGTCGGTCATCTCGCGGCGCACGTGGGCGAAGTCGGTGACGCGGCGGCCGTAGAGGATGCGGTTGTGGGCGTGCGTCACGGCCTCGTACATCGCGTGCTCGCAGATGCCGACGGCGCCCGTGCAGAGGTTGAACTTGCCGACGTTGACGGTGTTGAGCGCGGCGTCGAAGGCGGCGCGGCCGGTGTGCAGCACGTCCTCGGTGCGTACGGGGTAGCGCTCCAGCCGGAACTCGCTCACGTACTTGCCGGAGTCGACGACGTTCTTGACCAGGTGGTAGTCGGGGTGGCGGCTGTCCGCGGCGAAGAAGACGTAGCCCTCGGGGCCCTCGACGTCGGAGCGGCGGCCGAAGACGGAGACGATCCCGGCCGCGTTGCCGTTGCCGATGTAGTACTTGGAGCCGGTCGCGTGGAACCCGCCGTCCGCGTCCGGGGTCAGGATCATGTCGGTGCTGTAGATGTCCGCGCCGTGCGACTTCTCCGACAGACCGAACGCGAACACCTCGCCCTGGTCGAGGAGTTCGGCGGCACGGGCGCGGGCGTCGGCGTTGTCGCTCTGCCAGACGGGGCCGAGGCCGAGGATGGTGACCTGCCAGGCGTACCAGTAGTCCAGCCCGTAGAAGCCGAAGATCTCGTTGAGGGCGGCTATCCGGGCGGTGTCCCAGCGCTTGTCCTCAGAACCGCCACCGTCGGATGCCGGGGTGAGGAAGGTGGCGAACAGGCGCTCCTTGGCTGCGAACGCGAGGAAGTCCTCCAGCCAGACGCGGTTGCGGTAGTCCTCGATGAGCTGCCGCTTGCCGCGCTCCTCGAACCAGTCGACGGTGGCGCGCAGCAGGCGACGCGTCTCCGGGTCGAAGTGGGCGGGGTCGTACGTGGCGGGGTTGAACAGCAGGGCGTCGGCCATGGTTGCGAGCGCCTTCCTGGGCGAGGTCGAGAGGGGCGTTGCTTGAAGTTGCTGGAACGGAGCGGATCACGGGTCGTACGTGAGCGGATGACGAGCTGTGCGTGAGCGGATGGGCGGAGCCGGTCAGGTGCGGTCACCGATCCGGCGCAGGGTGGCCAGCACGTCGTCGAGCCAGTCGAGGGTCATGCGCTCGTAGGCGATGCCGCCGCGCAGGACGACGTGCTGGAGTTCCTGGCCGGTGTCGAGGGCACCGGGGTCGGGGAAGTCGCGCTGTTCCCCTGAGACATAGCGGGCGAGCCGCTCGGCATGGGCCGCCCGGTGGCGTTCGACCTCGGCGATCAGTGCCGACGGGTCGTCGAACGCGGCACCGCGGACCTTGACCGCCAGGTCGTGGCGGACGCTTTCGGGCTCCACGCGTTCGTGCAGCCAGACCGAGAGCGCGGCCCGGCCCTCATCGGCGACGGAGTAGACCTTCTTGTCCGGCCTGCCGTCCTGCGGCACGTCGCGGACGTCGATCCACCCGTCGCTCTCCATACGCTTGAGCACGCGGTAGATCTGCTGGTGGGTCGCCGTCCAGAAGTGGCCGATGGACCGGTCGAACCGCCGGGCCAGCTCGTATCCCGAGCCGGGCTGCTCCAGCAGGGAGACGAGGATCGCGTGCTCGAGGGCCATGCCCGCAGTCTTCTATGCAACTCGTTGCATAGACAAGAGCGGGCCCGCCCGGTGAGACACGGCTCACGCGGGGCGGGCCCGGGCCCAGGGGCGGCCGCGCCGCGGACGGTCCGGGCGCGGGCCCCGGTGAGCGCGGTGTGGGACACGACGACGCGGCGGGGCCGGGGCGGATCTCGCCCGTCCCGGCCCCTCGTACGCCGTCCTGCCCCGCCCCTTCACAGCCGCGGGTCGACCGGCTCCGACTCCAGCGCCAGCACCGCGAAGACCGCCTCGTGGACCCGCCACAGCGGCTCGCCGTCCGCCAGACGGTCCAGGGCCTCCAGGCCGAGGGCGTACTCGCGCAGGGCCAGCGACCGCTTGTGGCCCAGGTGCCGGGAGCGCAGCCGCTCCAGATGCTCCGGGCGCGTGTACTCCGGTCCGTAGATGATCCGCAGGTACTCGCGGCCCCGGCACTTGATGCCCGGCTGGACCAACCGCCCCGAGGCGCCGCGCACGAGGGCCTGCAGCGGCTTGACGACCATGCCCTCGCCGCCGGCCGCCGTCATCTCCAGCCACCAGTCGATGCCGTCCCGGACCGATTCCTCGTCACCGGTGTCGACGGTCAGCCGGCGGGTGGTCTGCAGCAGGCCCGACGCGTCGTGGCCGATCAGCCGGTCGATCAGGGCCAGTTGCTCGTCGTGCGGGAGCCCGGCGAGGCTGCGGCCCTGGGCCGCCAGTATCTGGAACGGTGCCAGCCGCACGCCCTCCAGCCCGTCGGTCGTCCAGCAGTAGCGCCGGTAGGCCGCGGTGAACGCCGCCGCGTCCACGGCCCGTTCGCGCTGGACCTCCAGCAGCCCGCCGACGTCCACCCCGCGCGCCGCCGCCGCTTCCAGCGCGGCGAGCGCGCCCGGGAAGGCCGCGCCGGAGGCCGCACCCACCGCGGCGTACTGGGTGCGCAGCAGACCGGACGCCTTCAGCGACCAGGGCATCAGCTCCGCGTCCAGCAGCAGCCAGTCGGTGGAGAGCTCCTCCCACAACCCGGCCGCGGTCACGGCGGCGCGCAGCCGTCCCAGGACCTCCTCGGTCATGTCCGCGTCGTCGAAGAACGGCCGTCCGGTACGGGTGTGCAGCGCTCCGGTCGGGCCGGGCGCACCGGCGGGGCCCGGGATGCCGAAGTGCCGCGCGGCCGCCTCCGCGTCACGGCACACCAGCGCCACCGCCCGCGAGCCCATGTGCTTCTCCTCGCACACGACCCGCTCGACCCCGTCCGCCCGGTAGGACGCGAACGCCTCCTCCGGGTGCTCCAGATAGCCCTCCCGCTGCGACGTCGCCGTCGGCGCCATGGTCGGCGGCAGATAGGCGAGCAGCCGCGGGTCGACGGCGAAGCGGCTCATGACCTCCAGCGCCGCCGCCGCGTTCTCCTCGCGCACCGCGATCCGCCCCGCGTGCCGGGTCTCCACCGTCCGCCGCCCGTGGACGTCGGCGAGATCCAGCGGACGGCCGTCGTGGCCGCCGGGCGCCTGCGGGGCGAGCGGCTTCGCGGGCTCGTACCAGACCTGCTCGGCGGGGGTGTCGACGATCTCGCGCTCCGGCCAGCGCAGCGCGGTCATCCGCCCGCCGAAGACGGCACCGGTGTCGAGGCAGATGGTGTTGTTGATCCACGAGGTGTTCGGGACGGGCGTATGGCCGTAGACCACGGCGGCGCGGCCGCGGTACTCCTCGGCCCACGGGTAGCGCACGGGCAGGCCGAACTCGTCCGTCTCGCCGGTGGTGTCGCCGTAGAGGGCGTGCGAACGGACGCGGCCGGAGGTGCGGCCGTGGTACTTCTCGGGCAGACCGGCGTGGCTGACGACGAGCCGGCCCTCGTCCAGCACGTAGTGGCTGACCAGGGAGTCGATGAACTCCCGTACGCGCGTCCGGAACGCGTCGTCCTCCTTCTCCAGCTGCTCCACGGTCTCGGCCAGCCCGTGGGTGTGCTGGACCTTGCGGCCCTTCAGATACCGGCCCAGCTTGTTCTCGTGGTTTCCGGGCACGCACAGCGCCGTGCCCGCCTCGACCATGCCCATCACCAGGCGCAGCGACCGCGCCGAATGTCCGAGGCCCGTCAAGCTCCCGGTCGCGTGCCCCTGGTGTCGCTCCCACGTGCAGGTCAACGGCCCGCCGGGGCATCAACACCCGTGTGCCGGTGCCCCGTTCATCCGGTGCCCGTTCACCCTGTAAGGGGCCCTGCCCCACGGACAGAGCCCCTTACACCGGTCCTGTGCGACCGGGTCACCGGCTTCCGTGCACGGTCGCTGCCGCTCCCGTCGCCCTGGTCTTCGGTTTCGTCGCGGCCCCCGGCCGCTGCCCGTACGGCGACGCTACGCCCTGCGGCGCGACGCCTCGTACAGCACAACTCCCGCCGCCACACCGGCGTTCAGCGATTCCGCACCGCCCGGCATGGGGATCCGGACGCGCAGGTCGCAGGTCTCGCCGACCAGCCGCGACAGGCCCTTGCCCTCGCTGCCGATGACGATCACGACCGGGCCGTCCAGCACCTCGAGATCCTGCAGCTCGACCTCACCGTCCGCCGCCAGGCCGACGATCGTCACCCCGGCCTTCCGGTACGCCTCCAGGGCGCGCGTCAGGTTCGTCGCGCGCGCCACCGGCGTACGCGCCGCGGTGCCGGCCGACGTCTTCCACGCGCCCGCCGTCATCCCCGCGGCCCGCCGCTCCGGGACGACCACACCGTGCCCGCCGAACGCGGAGACGGAGCGGACGACCGCACCGAGGTTGCGCGGGTCGGTGACACCGTCGAGGGCGACGATCAGCGGGTCCTCCCCGGCGTCGAAGGCGGCCGCGGCCAGGTCCTCCGGGTGCGCGTACTCGTACGGCGGGACCTGGAGCACCAGGCCCTGGTGGTTCAGGCCGTTGGTCATCCGGTCCAGCTCGGCCTTCGGCGCCTCCATGAGCGCGATGCCGCCGCTGCCCTGCCCACCGCGGTCGGCGGCCAGCTTCAGCGCCTCGCGGACCCGGTCGTCGTTGTCGATGAACTGCTGGACGTAGAGCGTGTTCGCCGGTACGCCGTCGCGCAGTGCCTCGAAGACCGGGTTGCGCCCGACGACCAGCTCGCTCGTGCCCTTGGGGCCGCCGCGGCGCGGGGCCGGGCGACGTGCGGCCTGCTTGGTCTTGGCGTTCGCGGCGCGCTGCTTGGCGTGCCCCTTACGCATCTCGGCGGGCGGCGTCGGGCCCTTGCCCTCCAGACCGCGGCGCCGCTTGCCGCCGCTGCCGACCGTCGCGCCCTTCTTGGACGACGTGCGGCGGTTCCTGCGCTGGCTGTTCCCCGCCATGCGTCACCAAACTCTTTCCTGCGGGCACGCGCGTGGCGCGTGCCGGACGTAACGACGTACTCGGACAGTGTGCCGCGCGCGGGGCGCGGCCGGAGCCGCGGCCGGTGTGATCCCGGCCGGGCACGGTACGACGGCTCAGCGCGGGCCGAGCTCCCAGCGCGGTCCCGACGGGGTGTCCTCGATGACCAGCCCCGACTGCTGCAGCTCGTCACGGATCCCGTCCGCCGTCGCGTAGTCCTTGCGGGTCCTGGCGGCCTGACGCTGGTCGAGCACCAGCCTGACCAGCGAGTCCACCACGCCGTGGAGGTCCTCGCCGCGGTCGGCGCCGCCCGCCCACTGCTCGTCGAGCGGGTCGAGGCCGAGCACGCCGAGCATCGCACGGACCTCGGCGAGGCGGGCGACGGCCGCCTCCTTGTCGTCGGCGGTGAGCGCGGAGTTCCCCTGGCGCACCGTCGTGTGCACGACGGCGAGCGCCTGCGGGACGCCCAGATCGTCGTCCATCGCCTCGGCGAAGGCCGGCGGCACCTCGGGCGCGGGGTTCACCGGACCGCCCGCCTTCTCGACGACCCGCTGCATGAAGCCCTCGATCCGCGCGAACGCGGACTCGGCCTCGCGCAGCGCCTCCTCGCTGTACTCGATCATCGAGCGGTAGTGCGGGGTGCCGAGGTAGTAGCGCAGCACGATGGGGCGCCACGTCTTCACCATCTCGGAGACGAGCACCGAGTTGCCGAGCGACTTGCTCATCTTCTCGCCGCTCATGGTGACCCAGCCGTTGTGCACCCAGTACGCGGCGAAGTCGTCGCCGTACGCCTTGGCCTGGGCGATCTCGTTCTCGTGGTGCGGGAAGACGAGGTCGACGCCGCCGCCGTGGATGTCGAAGGCCGTGCCGAGGTACTTGTGCGCCATTGCCGAGCACTCCAGGTGCCAGCCGGGACGGCCGGGGCCCCACGGGGTCTCCCAGCTCGGCTCACCGGGCTTGGCGGCCTTCCACATCGCGAAGTCGCGCGGGTCGCGCTTGCCGGTCTCGCCCTCGCCTTCCGGCTGGCGGAGGTTGTCCAGCTCCTGGTTGGAGAGCTGGAGGTACCCGGGGAAGGACTTCACGTCGAAGTAGACGTTGCCGTCGGCGGCGTAGGCGTGTCCCCGCTCGATGAGGACGCGCATCATGTCGACCATCTCGGGGATGTGGCCGGTCGCGCGCGGTTCATAGGTCGGGCGGAGGCAGCCGAGCACGTCGTACCCGAAGTTGAACGCGCGCTCGTTGCGGTAGCCGATCGACCACCACGGCTCGCCGGTCTCCTCCGACTTCACGAGGATCTTGTCGTCGATGTCCGTGACGTTCCGGATGAAGGTGACGTCGTAGCCGCGGTAGGTGAGCCAGCGGCGCAGGATGTCGAAGTCGAGGTAGGACCGGACGTGCCCGATGTGCGGGGCGGCCTGCACGGTCGCACCGCAGAGGTAGATCGAGACGCAGCCCGGCCGGAGCGGGGTGAAGTCACGGATCTGCCGGGCGCTGGTGTCGTACAGGCGAATAGTCACGCATCAAGGGTAGTGCGCCGCGGACAGTGCCCCGCCCCTGCCGGGGCAGCGGTGCCCGGACGTGTGACGCGGGCGGGGTCCCGTGCGCGGCCCCGCCCGCCGCCCTCCTCAGATGTTGCCGACGACCTTGCGCGGGCTGACCCGCACGATCACGCGCGGGGCGTCCTCGGACGAGGCCGGGTTGAACTCGGCGTACGGCTTACCGGTGTACTTCAGCGACAACTCGTCGATCAGCTCGCCCCGGGGGTCGTCGGTGAGCGTGACGCTGCCGCGGATCTCGGCGTACGTGTACGGGGCGTCGGCGGGGTTGAGCACGACGGAGACCCGCGGGTCGCGGCGCAGGTTCTTCTCCTTGCGGCGGCCGACCGTGGTGGAGATCAGCAGATCGTCGCCGTCACGCTTCACCCACACCACGGAGAGCTGGGGACTGCCGTCGGGCTGGATCGAGGCCAGGGTGACGAAGACCGGCTTGTCGAGGAGGTTCCTGAGGTCGTCGGAGAGCGCGTGTGCCACGGGTCGTCCTTCCGGATGCGGAACGGGTGCGGTGAGGCGATAGCTCTCAACTACCCGTCGCCCGGCTGAATTCCCGGCGCCCCTGCCCCATCCAGGTGACTCCGCTCGTCCGCTCCGGGCGACACGGCGAGACGCGACCGTGAGGCCCCTGGCGCCGGTACGGGCTGCCAGGGCGTGTCTTCCGGATCAGCCCGGATCAGCCCGCGGCGTCCGGTGCTGGGGGCACCTCCCAGCGTTAGCTGGGTGGGGGCACCTCCCAGGCGAAGCTCTGGGGGAGCCGTGCAAGGCGTCGCGGACCCGAGCTGATCCGGAAGACGCGCCCTAGGTGTATTGACCTGGAGCGTTGTTCACACGGGTGATCGGTGGTTGGCCTCCGAGTGCGGTGTGGCATCGGTGATGGTTGTAGCTGTGCAG